>NZ_JBLXFR010000071.1:0-16129 GCF_048261845.1 Stappia sp.
TGCCGGTGCCGGCGCTGCCGGCATTCGACCCTTCGCTGTGGTCGCAGCTTGCCGGCCCGGCACTGCTGATCTCGGCGATCGGTTTCGTCGAATCCGTCTCGGTGGCGCAGACGCTGGCGGCGAAGAAGCGCCAGCGCATCGTTCCCGACCAGGAACTGATCGGACTGGGCGCGGCCAATCTCGCCTCGGGCCTGTCCGGCGGCTACCCGGTGACCGGGGGCTTTGCCCGCTCCGTGGTGAATTTCGCCGCAGGCGCGGCCACGCCCCCCGCCGGCGCCTTCACCGCCATCGGCATCGCGATGGCGACCCTCTTCCTGACACCGCTGATCGCCAGCCTGCCGCAGGCAACGCTTGCGGCGACGATCATCGTCGCGGTGCTGTCGCTGGTCGACTTCAAGGCGCTCGTCCGGGTGCATGCCTATTCGCGCAGCGATTTCACGGCGATGGCCGGCACCATCCTGGTGACGCTCGGCTTCGGTGTGGAAACCGGCGTCGTCACCGGCGTTGCCGTGTCGCTGGCGCTTTATCTCTACCGCAACTCGCGTCCGCACATGGCGATCGTCGGCATCGTGCCCGGCACCGAGCATTTCCGGAACGTCAACCGGCACAAGGTGATCACCGGCGAGACGGTGCTTTCCGTGCGGGTCGACGAGAGCCTTTTCTTCGCCAACAGCCGGTTTCTGGAGGACCGGCTGACCGAACTCGTCGCCGAACGGCCGGCGCTCAGGCATGTGGTGCTGATGTGCCCGGCGGTGAACGAGATCGACGCCTCGGCGCTGGAGAGCCTCGAGGAAATCAACCGGCGGCTGCTGGATGCCGGCGTCGGCTTCCATCTCTCCGAGGTGAAGGGGCCGGTGATGGACCGGCTGCAGCGCACGGATTTCCTCAAGCACCTGAACGGCGCGGTGTTCCTGACCCAGTACGAGGCCTTCGCCGCGCTCGATCCGGACACCGCCCATATTGCCGAGGCCCGCAAGCCGCGCAAGGCGACCCGAGCCGAGTTCTGGATCGGGCCGGAGATCTGAAACGATGACCCCGGCACCCGAGGAGGGCGAGGACCCTGCAAGCGGGCTGCGCTTCCGCCACCGCCGGGCGAGGGACAGTGCGAATGGCGGCATCCTTGTCGTCGTCTTCTCGCAGGTTCGCGTCGCCGACGGGCGTTTCGGCCTGGAGCGGCTTTTCGCCAACACCCGGCATGCCTGCCTGTTCCTCAATTGTCCGGACCCGGTCTGGTATCTGGGCTGCGAGGCGGCCATCGACCGCGAAATCGCGCGCGCCATCGAGGCGGCGCGGCCAGGGCGGATCACCTATTACGGCGCCTCCAAGGGCGCACATGGCGCGCTGGCCACAGCCCTGAGACGCGAGGACGGCGCGGCCTTTGCCTTCGGTCCGGAACTGGTGCTCGGCCGGCCGGGCAGCCAGAGCGCGCGGGTCTTCGCGCCGGCAATGGCGACAGCCCCCGATCTCGCCGGCATGCTTGCCGCGTGCCGCAAGGTGGCCGCCACGCTGGTCTTCGGCGTCTTCGACCCGGTCGATGCGGGCGGCGCAGTGGCGCTTTCGGGCAGGCCGCTTCCGGAAACGGTCCGCGTTCTGCGCCTCGCCTCGCCGCATGCCAGCCACGACCATCTCTACACGCTCAACATCGCCCGCAAGCTGATCGCCGGTTTCGACCGGGATCTTGCGGCCCTTTGCAGCGAACGCGGCCTGATCGCAGCCGACACGGATGCGGACCTTGCCCGTTTCGCCGGTTTCGCGGAGGCCCGGGCGCGCGGCCTGATCGCTCCGGACACCCTCGCGGCGGCGCGGCACGATCCCTACCGCGCCCGCAATCCCGGCTACGGGCTGGAGATCGCGCGCGCGCTCGCCGATATCGGCGCGCCGGCGGAGGCGGCCGGAGAACTTGCCCGGGCACAGGCCGCGATCGATGCGAGCCCGGCCGCACGGTCACTGCCCAAACGCTGGCTCAAGGGGTTCTGGCGGGAGCGGATCGCGGCCCTCAGGGCCGCCGGAGAGACTCACGCAGCCGACCTGGCGGAGCAGGAGGCCAGACGTCGCTTTCCCGCCGATGCCCAGTGGATGGCGGCCGACTGATCAAGGCAGGACCGGTCAGATCCAGGCCTGCGGCGGGGCAACCGCGTGCCCCTGCGCATAGGTCACACCGAGGTCCCGCAGGATGCCGAGATGCAGCGGCTCGGTCACGTATTCGGCCGCCGTCGGCAGGCCGAGCGCCTCGGCAAGGCCGACGATGCCGGACACCGCAGCCCGCTTGACGGGGTCGCTGGCGAGCCCGGCGGTCAGAACCCTGTCGATCTTGATCAGGTCGAAGGCATTGGCGCGCAACTGGGTGAAGGACGCGAACCCCCGGCCGAAATGGTCAAGCGTGACCCGGCAGCCCCGGTCGCGCAGGTCGGACAGCAGGCTCCAGGCCTCCGGCTTGAGCCGGGCGAGCGCACTCTCGGACACTTCGAAGACGAGCAGCAGCGCGGTCGAGGCCTGACGCTCCAGCCGGTCCAGCAGCAGGCGCGCGAAGACCGGGCTGTGCAGCGATTCCGCCGACAGGTCCATGCAGACCGGGATGCCGGGGCCCGGGCCGGGGCTCTCCAGCCGGTCCAGAACGGCGGACAGGACAAACCGGTCGACCGCCCGCATCAGCCCGTGCCGCTCGGCCGTCGCACGGATCATCGAGGGTCCGTGCAGGCCGCCATCGGCGGCGGCGAGCCGGGGCAGGACCTCGCACATCGCGGGCGAACCGGTGGCCAGGTCGACGAGCGTCATCTGGTGGAGCAGGAAGCCGTCCTCGGCGATCGCCTTCTCCACCGCCAGCAGATGGCGCATCTCCACCTTGCGGTCTTCTCCGGAACGGTCCGCGCCATCATGGGCGACGATCCTCTGGCCTCCGGCGGCCTTGGCCTGCATGCAGGCGAAATCGGCCCATTGCAGCACCCGCCCGACGGTGATCGCCTGTTCGTGCCTGTCGGCGCCGCGATCTCCGGCAAGCGGCGCGATCGTCGCAAGTCCGACACTGGCGCTGCTGCGGAAGGTCATGCCCTCCCAACCGAAGCGATGAGCCTCGAAGGCGGAGAGAAGGCGGTTGCAGATCGCGTGGGCGGCGACCCCGTCATCGGTGTCGATGACAAGACCGAACTCGTCGCCGCCGATGCGCGCCACGCGCACATCCTCGCCGGCGAATTGCACGAGGATGCGGGCGATATCCTGCAGGAAGCGGTCGCCGGCGCCGTGCCCGGCGCTGTCATTGACCAGCTTGAAACCGTCGAGGTCGATGAAAACGACGCTGAAACCGGGGATCTCGCCACCGCGAAAGGCGGCAACGCGCTGCTCCAGCCACTTCTCGAAGGCGCGGCGGTTGGCAATGCCGGTCAGGTCGTCCTGCAGGGTCAGCCGTTCCAGCCTGTCGGACAGCCGCCGGGTCTCGGTGACGTCGCGCAAGGTGACGACGGCCGCCTCGATCTCGCCGGCTGCATTGCGGAACGGCTCGAGCCGGGCGCCCATGACCACCGTGGATCCGTCCGGCGCATTGTCGTCGTAGTGATACTCGACCGTCTCGCCGGCAAGGCACCGCTCGAGACTTGGCCGGATCTCCGCCCGGAAGCGCTCCTCGCCGACCATTCCGATCAGCGGCACCCCCCGGAACGTGTCGCGGGGACGGCCGTGCCAGCGGGCATTGCTCTCGTTGGTGAGGATGTAGCGGAAGGACCTGTCGATGATCGAGAGACGGTCCGACATCTGGTTGATGACGCTCTCGTAAAGGCGCAGGACCTCCTCGGCCTGCTTCAGGTCGGTGATGTCGCGGCCAAAGGCTGCGACCCCCAGAAGCGTGCCGTCACCGTCATGGACAGGCTGATAACGGACGTCGAAGAACCTGCGGCCGGCTCCCGGCACGTTCATCCAGTCCTGCAGGACCGCGGGCTCGCCGGCCAGCGCCTTGGCCAGATAGGGCCGGCGATGCTCGAAGGCCTGTGCGCCGGCCACCTCCTGAACCGTGCGGCCAATCGTCTCCTCGCGCGTATAGCCGCCGATGGCGGCATAGGGCTCGTTTGCCTCGCGGATGACGTAGTCGGGCGAACAGAAGTAGATCGGGTCCCGGGACGCGGCAATGATCGCGGCATGAAGGTTGCCGACCCACTCGCCCGATCCTGTCGCGCCGCCCCCCTTGCCCTTGTCGCTCATCGCGGACTTCCGCCGCGAATGGCGTCGGCGCCGTGTACCTGGCGCCCAAAGCAAAGCCCCGAAGGATACGCAGGGGACCCGCCCCCCGCCTTAACAAGGTCATAAAAAACGATCATGCCCCAATAGACTCGTCAATTGACGGAGCCGTAGAGACGCGCTCCGAAAAACTATCAAGAAGCGAAGTATGAGTGGCGTGAAATGATTCGCAAGCCTTGCCTATACGTAATTGCAGCAATTTCCGTCGCGGCGATGCCGGCAGTGGCGGCGGCCGAATGTGGCAAGGCGTCGTGGTATCAGCTGCGCGGCCGCACGGCGAGCGGGGTCATGGCCGACCCGGAGAAGATGACGGCCGCCCACCGCAAACTGGCCTTCGGAACGCGGGTCACCGTGGAGAACCTCGCCAATGGCCGTTCGGTCACGGTGACCATCGTCGACCGCGGCCCGTTCGTGCGCGGCCGGGTGATCGACGTCTCGCGGCGTGCGGCGCGGGAACTGAGGTTCATGAACAGGGGCGTGACACGGGTCCGCGTCACGGTCGCCGGCAGAAAGGCCGTCAGCTGCGGGTGACGGTGTGCGTGCGGCGTGACATGACCGGAGCCTGGAACGTCTTGCAGGATGGACGCGGCCGCGGGGAAAAATGGTCCTGACCGCAGGGAGGGAGGGGGGAAACCCCACGGTCAGGACCGCCGCATCTCCTTTACGAAGACAATCCGATACCAGCAGGATTCGCGCGGGATGCAAACCCGATTTTTTTCCCTGCATCGGAAAGCCGCGAAACAGGCGCGATCCCGCTCTGGCGAAAGAGGCAAGGCCCGGGGGCGCCCCTGTCCGGGGAAGCCTGCAGGACTGCCCTTGAATTCAATGCCTTGACAGCGACCTTCCGACGCCCGCCTCAGCCCGGAAGCCAGGCCCTGTCGCCATTGCCGGAGGCCGCCTCGGCGAGCAGCCAGTCCCGGAAGCGCGCCGCCACCGGACGCAGGCCCCGGTTCTCCGGATAGACCAGGTGATAGGCCGACGGCAGTCTGAGCACAGTGTCGAAAAGCTGCACCAGACGTCCGCTCGCCAGATCCTCCGAGACGAAGAAACGGGGCACGAGAGCCGCGCCCAGGTCGTTGGCAGCCGCCTCCGCCATCATCACGAACTGCTCGAAGCGAGGACCCTGGAAGGCAAGATCCGTGTCGACGCCGGCCTCCTCGAACCATTGCCGCCACGCAAGCGGCCGGGTCGACTGGTGCAACCGGGTCAGGCCGGCGAGATCGGCCGGGCCGGCAATGCGGTGGCGGGCGCGGAAGGACGGCGATGACACCGCGACCACTTCCTCGCGGAACAGCGGTTCGGCCACCGCGCCGGCCCAGACCGGGTCGCCATAATGGATCGCCGCGTCGAAGGGCTCCTTGGCGAAGTCGAAGGGCCTCAGGCGCACCGCGATGTTGAAGCTGGCGGACGGGTGGGCGGCAATGAAGCCGGCGAGGCGCGGCGCCAGCCAGTGGGTGCCGAAGGACGGCAGGGTCGCCAGGTTGAGCACATCCTCGTTGCCGGCAAAGGACATCACCTGGCGGGTGGCGGCGGTGAGGCTTTCCAGCGCACCGCGCACATCGTGCAGATAGAGCCGGCCGGCATCGGTCAGGACGATGCGCTGGCGCACCCGCTTGAACAGTTCGACACCCAGACGCACCTCCAGATGGCGCACCTGCTTGGATACCGCGCCCTGGGTCAGGTGCAGTTCCTCGGCGGCGCGGGTGAAGCTGCCATGGCGGGCCGCGCATTCGAAGGCGATCAGGCTGTCGGCGTGGGGAACGAAACCGCGTTTCAAAACCTATTCCATTCGCTCATGAAGTCGGGACAACATATCACTTTGCGCAAGCCTGCACAGGCCGGACACTTCGGCCTCACGATCAACACCGGCCCGGGGCGGAAAACCGGGCTTTATGGCCTGGAACGGCACAGTGGCGGCGCGCTCCCGCGCCCCGCAGGCCAGCCCCGCCAGAAGGAGACAGAACATGACCGCACAGGCCGCAACCAAGCCGAAATCCGATCCGACCGGAGGCGGCCGGTTCGCATGGGACGACCCGTTCCTGCTGCGCGACCAGCTCAACGAGGACGAGATCCTCATCATGGAGACGGCCCGCGCCTACGCCCAGGAAAAGCTGATGCCGCGCGTGATCGAGGCCTATGGCCAGGAGCGCACCCACCGCGAGATCTTCAACGAGATGGGCGAGCTCGGCCTGATCGGCGTGACCCTGCCGGAAGACTATGGCTGCGCCGGCGCGTCCTATGTCGCCTACGGGCTGGTGGCGCGCGAGATCGAGCGCGTCGACAGCGGCTTCCGCTCGATGAACTCGGTGCAGTCGTCGCTGGTCATGTATCCGATCTATGCCTATGGCAGCGAGGAGCAGCGCCGCAAGTACCTGCCGAAGCTCGCCTCGGGCGAGTTCGTCGGCTGTTTCGGCCTGACCGAGCCGGATGCCGGCTCCGATCCCGGCGGCATGCGCACCCGCGCCGAGAAGATCGACGGCGGCTACCGGCTGAAGGGATCCAAGATGTGGATCTCCAACTCGCCGATCGCCGATGTCTTCGTCGTCTGGGCGAAGTCGGAGGCCCATGACGGGGCGATCCGCGGCTTCGTGCTGGACAAGGGCATGAAGGGCCTGTCGGCGCCGAAGATCGGCGGCAAGCTGTCGCTTCGCGCCTCCGTCACCGGCGAGATCGTGATGGACAGTGTCGAGGTCGGCGAGGACGCGCTGCTGCCCAACGTGTCCGGCCTGAAGGGGCCGTTCGGCTGCCTCAACCGGGCCCGCTACGGCATTTCCTGGGGCGCGCTGGGCGCGGCCGAGGACTGCTGGCACCGGGCGCGCAACTACGGGCTGGAGCGCAAGCAGTTCAACCGGCCGCTGGCGCAGACGCAGCTGTTCCAGAAGAAGCTCGCCGACATGCAGACCGAAATCGCGCTCGGCCTGCAGGGGTCCCTGCGCGTCGGCCGGCTGTTCGACGAGGGCCGCGTGGCGCCCGAGATGATCTCCATCGTCAAGCGCAACAATTGCGGCAAGGCGCTGGACATCGCCCGCCAGGCCCGCGACATGCATGGCGGCAACGGCATCCAGGAGGAGTATCACGTGATGCGGCACTCCCAGAACCTGGAGACGGTCAACACCTACGAGGGCACGCATGACGTCCATGCGCTGATCCTCGGCCGCGCCCAGACCGGCCTGCAGGCGTTCTTCTGATCGCACGCGCCCGGCGCGGCCCCTTGCGGGCCGCGCCGTCGCGACGAGGGACACGAGGCACCACCCGCTTTCGACAGGACGCGTTCGAACGTGACCGCCAGGACTTTTGATGTCGTGATCGTCGGCGGTGCGGTGATGGGTTCCTCCATCGCCTGCCACCTGGCGCTCGATCCGGACTTTTCCGGCTCCGTGCTGGTCATCGAGAAGGACCCGTCCTACCGGGCCTGCGCCTCGGCGCTGTCGGCCGCCTCGATCCGCCAGCAGTTCTCCGACCCGACCAACATCGCCATATCGCTCTACGGAATCGAGTTCCTGCGCGAGATCGGCACGCGGCTTGCCACCGGCGACACACGCCCGGCGATCGACCTGCACGAGGGCGGTTACCTGTTCCTGGCGACGCCGGACAAGCGGTCGATCCTGGAGGAAAACCACGCCCTGCAGACGCGCATGGGCGCCGATATCGCCTTCCTGGAGCCGCATGAGCTTGCCGCACGGTTTCCCTGGCTGAACGTCGAGGACATCGCCGCCGGCTGCTGGGGGCGCACGGGCGAGGGCTGGTTCGACGGCTACGGGTTGATGCAGGCCTTCCGCAAGAAGGCGCGGGCGCTCGGCGTGCCTTACGAAGCGGGCGAGGTGACAATGGCGGCGCGTGAGGGGGCGGCGCGTGAGGGGATGGCGCGCGAGGGCGAGGGTTTCCGCCTGACGCTTTCCAGCGGCGAGGAAATCTCCTGCGGGATACTGGTCAACGCCGCCGGCGCCAGCGGAGCGGCACGCCTTGCCGGCCAGCTCGGCGTCGCCCTGCCGGTCGAAAGCCGCAAGCGGATGATCTTCACCTTCACCTGCCGCGAGACGGTCGCCGGTTGTCCGCTTCTCATCGATCCGAGCGGCACCTATGTGCGCCCGGAAGGGACCGGCTTCCTGTGCGGCTCGGCGCCGCCCGAGGAGCGCGATCCGGAAAGCGGCGACTTCGACGTCGAGCACGAGTTCTTCGACGACTATCTCTGGCCGGTGCTGGCGACCCGCGTACCGGCTTTCGAGGCAATCCGCCCGGGCCAGGCCTGGGCCGGGCACTACGACATGAATCTCTTCGACCACAACGCCATTCTCGGCCCGGTCGAGGCGGTTCCGGGCCTTTTCCTGTGCACCGGCTTTTCCGGGCACGGGCTGCAGCAGGCACCGGCGGTCGGTCGCGGCATGGCGGAACTGGTCGTCCACGGGCGCTACCGGACGCTCGATCTTGCACCCTTCAGCTTCTCGCGCATTGCGCAAAACCGTCCGGTGTTGGAAAAGAACGTGGTCTGAGATTTCGCTCAGGCTCACAGCTTCCCATGACCGGCATGCGCCGGATCGCGCATCGCCGGTCCTCCCCAAGAGCTGCCCAGAGGTTCCCATGACGCTCGCCAAAGGCCGCGAATTCCTGATGATCCCCGGCCCGACCAACGTGCCGGACGAGGTGCTCAGGGCCATGCACCGGCCGGCCATCGACATTTACGACGGGGCGCTTCTCGACGTCACCGACACCTGTCTTGCGGACCTGAAGACCGTGTTCGGCACGGACGGAACGCCGTTCATCTATGCCGCCAACGGGCATGGCGCCTGGGAAGCGGCGCTTTCCAACACGCTGTCGCGCGGCGAGATGGTGCTGGTGCTCGATTCGGGCCGCTTCGCCCGCGGCTGGGGCGAGATGGCGACGAAGCTCGGCCTCACGGTCGAGGTGCTCGCCGGCGACTGGCGCCGTGCGGTCGATCCGCAGGCGGTGACGGCGCGACTGGCCGCGGACACCGCCGGCGAGATCAAGGCGGTGCTGGTGGTGCAGGTCGACACCGCCTCGGGCGTGATCAACGACATTCCGGCGCTGCGGAAGGCGATCGATGCGGCCGGTCACGGGGCGCTGTTCATGGTCGACACGATCGCCTCGCTCGGCTGCGTTCCCTTCGAGATGGATGCCTGGGGCGTCGACCTGACCGTGACGGGCGCGCAAAAGGGCCTGATGACACCGCCGGGGCTTGCCTTTGTCGCCGCCGGCGCCAGGGCGATGGCAGCCCATGAGAGCGCCGATCTCGTCACGTTCTACTGGGACTGGACCTTCCGGCAGGGCTCCGAGCACTATCAGAAATACTGCGGCACGCCGCCCGAGCACCTGCTCTACGCGTTCCGGCAGGCGCTCGACATCCTGCTCGGCGAGGGCCTTGCAGCCGCACACCGGCGCCATGCGCTGCTGGCCGGGGCGGTGCGCGCCTGCCTTGAGGTCTGGGCCGAGGGCGGGGCGATGGAGTTCAACATCCTCGACCCCAGGGAGCGCTCCGATTCGGTGACGGTGATGCGCACCCCCGGTTTCGACCCGAAGGCGCTGAAGACCTTCTGCCAGGAGACCTGCGGCGTGACCATTGGCGGCACGATCGGCGAAATTGCCGGCCAGGGTTTCCGTATCGGCCATATGGGCCATGTCAACGCGCCGATGGTGCTCGGCACGCTGGGCGCGATGGAGCTGGGGCTTGCCGCGCTGAAGATCCCGCACGGGCGCGGCGGGCTGCAGGCGGCAATAGACCACCTCGCCGCCGCCATCGGCTGAGGCCGGTCCGCGCGCCGGCCCGGTCCGTTCGTCAGAGAGCCGCGTCGATCTCCGCGACGATCGCCTCGGCGGCGGCGCGCGGATCGGGCGCCTGCACCACCGGCCGGGCGACGACGATGTAATCGGCGCCGGCGCGGATCGCATCGCCCGGTGTCATGATGCGCTTCTGGTCGCCCGCCTCGGAGCCGGCGGGCCGGATGCCCGGCGTCACCGTCACCAGCGAGGGGCCGACCGCCTCGCGCAGGGCGCCGACCTCGTGCGGCGAGCAGACGATGCCGCCCATGCCGGACACCCGCGCGTCGGCGGCGCGCACCCGCACGAGATCCTCGACGCTGCCGGCATAGCCCGCATCATGCAGGTCGTCCTCGTCCATCGAGGTCAGCACGGTGACGCCGAGCAGGCAGAGATCGCCGCCCACCGCCTCAAGTCCTGCGACAGCGGCACGCATCGCCTTGGGATAGGCATGGATGGTGACGAAGCGCATGCCCATGCGGGCGATGTTCTCCACCCCCTTCATCACCGTGTTGTCGATGTCGAGCAGCTTGACGTCGAGAAAGATGCTGTGGCCCTCGCGCGCAAGTTCTTCGGCAAAGGCCAGACCGCCGGCGAATTGCAGCTGCATGCCGATCTTGTAGGTGCCGACCGCGCCCTTCGTCCGCTCGACGATGGCGCGCGCTTCCTCGATCGTGGGAACATCGAGACCGACCATCAGGCGGTCGCGTGCGGAAGCGGGCGCGAAACGCGACGGGATACGTTCGGCTGTCTCGATCTGAAAGTCCGGCTGCATGGCGGGGCGGTCTCCCGGTTGCGGTTGAAGTCTGCTTTTTCTCCTCATACCCAAGCAGCGGCCAAATGGCCAGAACGGGGCAATGCGCGGTATTTCCTTGCGACAAGCCTCCTGTTACAAGGCGGGGCTGCCCGAGCAGTCTTGGCCGGCGCCCCTTGCGGGGCCGGCGCGAACCGAAGGACATGGCCGCCCATGCGCAACGCGACGATCTCGCGCACGACCAGGGAAACCGACATCAGCGTCACCGTCGCCCTCGACGGAACCGGCGCCTATGCGGTGCAGACCGGTATCGGCTTTCTCGATCACATGCTGGAGCAGCTGGCCCGGCACTCGCTGATCGACATCACGGTCAAGGCGACGGGCGACACGCATATCGACTTCCACCACACGGCGGAGGATGTCGGCATCGCGCTCGGACAGGCGCTGAAAAAGGCGCTCGGCGACATGACCGGCATCACCCGTTACGCGGACTGTCACCTGGCCATGGACGAGGCGCTGACGCGCTGCGCGCTCGATGTCTCCGGCCGGCCGTTCCTGGTCTGGGACGTCACTTTTCCGCGCGACAAGGTGGGCGACTTCGACACGGAACTGTTCGAGGAATTCTTCCGTGCCTTCGCGATGAATGCCGGGATCACGCTGCACATCGCAAATCTCGCAGGCACCAACTGCCACCACATCGCCGAGACCTGCTTCAAGGCGGTGGCACGGGCGCTGCGCAAGGCGATCGAGCCGGACCCGCGCCAGGCGGGCCGGGTGCCCTCGACCAAGGGCCAGCTCGGCGGCTGACGCCGCCAGCCGCCACGGCCAAGGAGGACGCGATGTCGCTCTACATGGTGCTGATCCCGCCCGGTGCGCGACTCGAGGCCATGCGCCTTGGCGATCTCGACCGCACAACTTTCATCAAGGACGGCTTCTGCTGGCCGGCACTGTTCTTCTCGCTGCCCTGGCTGCTGGTGCGCCGCCTGTGGCTGGTTCTGGTCGCCTATCTGGTCGCCGGCCTGCTGCTGGAGGCCGCCACGCGGCTCGCCGGCGGGCCGGTGCCCGGCATTGGCGCCGTCCTCTTCGCCCTGTTCTTCGCGCTGCATGCGAACGGCCTGCGCCGCTGGACCCTGGAACGGCGCGGCTGGCGACAGGTCGCCGCCATCGAGGCGCGCAACGCGGTCGAGGCCGAGCAACGCTTCTTCTCGCGGCTGGCAGCCTCTGCGGGCGACCAGCCGGCCAACACCGGCGAAGCGCCCTCTGCCCATGGCCAGGCACCGGACACCCGTCCGGCGCGGGCACCCGCACACGGGCTGGTGCCGAGGATCGGCGGCGAGCGCGTCGTCGGCCTCAGCCTCGGCCCGGCACAGGGCTGATGCTCCCATCCGAACCGTTCCCCATCCGCCACGGACGTCTCCCATCATGCTGATCGCCATCATCGACTACGGATCCGGCAACCTGCGCTCGGCGCAAAAGGCGTTCGAGCGGGCCGCCCATGCCCACGCCCGCAAGCCGCAGGTGCGGGTGACGGCCGATCCGGACGTGGTGGCGCGCGCCGACAAGGTGGTGCTGCCGGGCGTCGGCGCCTTCGCCGACTGCCGGCGCGGGCTTGCCGCCGTCGACGGCATGAGCGAGGCGCTGCTGGAGGCCGTCGAGACGAAGGCAAGGCCGTTCTTCGGGATCTGTGTCGGCATGCAGCTGATGGCGGCGCGCGGGCTCGAGTTCGAGACCACGCAGGGCTTTGGCTGGATCCCCGGCGACGTCACCGCGATCACGCCGGATGATCCCGGCCTGAAGATCCCGCATATGGGCTGGAACACGATCCGGCTGGCGCGCGAGCACGCGCTGTTTGCCGGCATCGAGACGGGGGACGACGGCCTGCACGCCTATTTCGTCCACTCCTATCACCTCAAGGCGGCCGACCCGGCGCATGTCGTCGCCACCGCCGACTATGGCGGGGAAATCACCGCCGTGGTCAGCCGCGACAACATGGTCGGGACCCAGTTCCACCCGGAGAAGAGCCAGCGGCTCGGCCTTGCCCTGATCGCAAACTTCCTCGACTGGGCGCCGTAAGGCTCGACCCGGCACGACACGGACGGCGGGCCGCCCGCCCCCCAACACCGAACGGACAGACAATGCCCTTTCTCTTTCCCGCCATCGACCTGAAAGGCGGCCAGTGCGTGCGCCTGAAACTCGGCGACATGGCGCAGGCGACCGTCTTCAACGACGATCCGGCCGACCAGGCGCTGAGCTTCCAGAACCAGGGTTTCAGCCATCTGCATGTGGTCGACCTGGACGGCGCCTTCGCCGGCGAAAGCCGCAACGGGGGGGCGGTCGACGCGATCCTTGCCGCCACGACCAACCCGGTGCAGCTCGGCGGCGGCATCCGCAGCCTTGCCCATGTGGAGGCCTGGCTGGAAAAGGGCATTGCCCGGGTGATCCTGGGCACGGTCGCGGTGCGCGATCCGGACCTCGTCAAGGCGGCCTGCAAGGCCTTTCCGGGCAAGGTCGCCGTCGGCATCGACGCGCGCGGCGGCAAGGTCGCGGTCGAGGGCTGGGCGGAGACCTCCGAACTCTCCGCCATCGACCTGGCGCGCCGCTTCGAGGACGCGGGCGTCGCCGCGATCATCTACACCGATATCGACCGCGACGGCGTGCTGGCCGGCATCAACTGGGAGGGGACGCTGGCGCTGGCCGAGGCGACCTCGATCCCGGTGATCGCCTCCGGCGGGCTTGCCTCCATCGACGATGTCAGGCGGCTCGCGGAACCGCATTGCGCACGGCTCGAAGGCGCGATCTCGGGACGGGCGCTCTATGACGGGCGGCTCGACCCGGCCGAGGCCTTGAGGGTGCTCGCCGGGGGATGAGGTCGCGGCCCGCGCGTCTCTGAAAGCTTTCCCGACTTTGCACCGGGGGCAAGGGCCTGTATGCTGCGCCTGCGAAATACGCTGGAAAGCCTGCCAAGATGTTGAAAGCACGAGTCATTCCCTGTCTTGACGTCAAGGACGGCCGCGTCGTCAAGGGCGTGAATTTCGTCAATCTGGTGGATGCGGGCGACCCCGTGGAGGCTGCCAAGGCCTATGATGCGGCCGGCGCCGACGAGCTCTGCTTCCTCGATATCACCGCGAGCCACGAGAACCGCGACACGATCTTCGACGTGGTCCGGCGCACGGCGGAAGCCTGCTTCATGCCGCTCACCGTGGGTGGCGGCGTGCGCAAGGTGGAGGATATCCGCAAGCTGCTGGTGGCGGGCGCAGACAAGGTGTCGATCAACACGGCGGCGGTGAAGAACCCGGACTTCATCCGCGAGGCGGCGGAGAAATTCGGCGCGCAATGCATCGTCGTCTCCATCGACGCCAAACAGGTCAACGCGCCGGGCGAGCCGGAGCGTTTCGAGATCTTCACCCATGGCGGTCGCGAGGCGACCGGCATCGACGCCGTCGCCTTTGCGCAGTCCGCGGTCGAGCTTGGCGCGGGCGAACTGCTTGTCACCTCGATGGACCGCGACGGAACGCGGCTCGGCTTCAACCTGGCGCTGACGCGCGCCATTGCCGATGCGGTGCCGGTGCCGGTGATCGCGTCCGGCGGCGTCGGCACGCTCGACCATCTCGTCGAGGGCGTGCGCGAGGGCCACGCGACGGCGGTGCTCGCCGCCTCGATCTTCCATTTCGGGACCCATACGATCCGCGAAGCCAAGACCCACATGGCGCGCGCCGGCATCCCGATGCGGCTCGACGCCTGATACGCGCCCGCACGAGAGAGACAGTTTCAGACCAATGACCGGCTTCACTCTTTCCGACCTGGACCGCATTATCGAAGCGCGCGCGACAGGCGACGATCCCGGCTCCTATACGCGCAAGCTGATTGAAAAGGGCGTGCCGAAGATCGCCCAGAAGGTCGGCGAGGAAGGGGTCGAGGCGGCGATTGCCGCAGTCATGGGCGACAATGACGGGCTTACCGGCGAGGCGGCCGACCTGCTCTATCACCTCCTGGTGCTGCTCCGCGCCCGCGAGGTTCCGCTGTCGGCGGTGATGGACGAACTGGAGCGGCGCACGGCGCAGAGCGGACTGCAGGAAAAGGCCTCGCGCGCGGACCGGTGACCGGATCCGGCGCGCGGTGCCTGAAAACAAGACGATCGACGGCGACGTGTCCGATGAACGGACCGGGCCGGTCGGTCCGGACGGGTCGGGAGCCCGGCGGGATCGGGATAGCTTGATCACGATGGAACACAGTCTGAACCGGGTCGCCGAAGACGATCTGTCGCCCTACCGGGTGTTCACCGAGGCCGAATGGGCAAAGCTCAGGGCCGACACGCCGATGACGCTGACGGGTGCGGAAGTGCGGCGGCTGCAGTCGCTCAACGATCCGGTTTCCATCGCCCAGGTGGAATCGATCCTGCTGCCGCTTTCCAGGCTGCTTGCCTATTATGTCGAGGCAACCCAGCAGTTGCACCGCGCAACGAGCCGGTTCCTGGGCTCAAACGACGTCAAGAACCCCTTCATCATCGGCATCGCCGGCTCGGTGGCGGTGGGCAAGTCGACCACCGCGCGCCTGCTGCAGGCGCTCCTGGCGCGCTGGCCGGCGAGCCCGAAGGTCGACCTCGTCACCACCGACGGCTTCCTCTATCCGAACGCGGTGCTGGAGGCCGAGGGGCTGATGCGGCGCAAGGGCTTTCCGGAAAGCTATGACCGGGCAACGCTGCTGAAATTCCTGTCCGACCTGAAGGCGGGACGACGGCATGTGGCCGCGCCGGTCTATTCCCACTTCTACTATGACGTGATGCCGGGCCAGTATGTGACGGTCGACCGGCCGGACATCCTCATTCTCGAGGGGCTCAACGTGCTGCAGACGACGAACCTGCCGCGCGACGGCAAGGAAGTGCCCTTCGTCTCTGATTTCTTCGATTTCTCGATCTATATCGATGCCGACGAGGACGTGCTGCACGACTGGTACATGTCGCGCTTCATGCGGCTGCGCGAGACCGCCTTCCGCGATCCGGGCTCCTATTTCAACAAGTATTCCAAGGTCTCCGACACGGAGGCCCTGGAAATCGCCGAGAGCCTGTGGAGCGAGATCAACCTGGTCAACCTGCACGAGAACATCCAGCCGACCCGGCCGCGCGCCGACCTGATCCTGCGCAAGGCTGACACGCATGCGATCGACGAGGTGCGACTGAGGAAGCTGTGAGGCGCTGCGGCCGTCACCGGCTCCAGAATCAGACCGGCTTCATGCCGTTGCGCGCCAGCACCTCGCCGGCGAGATAGAGCGACCCGCAGACAAGCACACGCGGCGGCACGTCGTCGCGTGCGGGCACCGTGCGGACATGCTCGAGCGCGGCTGGCAGCGAGGCAGAGGCACCGGCCGCAAGCCCCGCCTCGC
>NZ_JBLXFR010000072.1:0-16095 GCF_048261845.1 Stappia sp.
CCGCGACCGCCTGCGCCAGCGCTTTCGCGAGGGCGGGCATGCCGCCCTGCAGGACTATGAGCTGCTCGAGCTGCTGCTCTTCTCGCCGATCAGGCGGGCCGACACAAAGCCCATCGCCAAGGCGCTGATCGCCCGGTTCGGCTCCTTCGCCGAGGTGCTGGCGGCGCCGCCCGCGCGGCTGAAGGAGGTGCGCGGCGTCGGCGACCGGGTCGTCGACGAACTCAAGCTTGCCCATGCGGTCGCCGAGCGCTTCCTGCGCGGCCAGGTCACCGGCAGGAAGATCCTCTCCTCCTGGTCGGCCGTGCTCGACTATGTCCGCACGGCGATGGCCTATTCCGACCGGGAGGAATTCCGCATCCTCTTCCTCGACAAGAAGAATGCCCTGATCGCCGACGAGGTTCAGCAGCGCGGCACCGTCGACCACACGCCGGTCTATCCGCGCGAGGTGATGAAGCGGGCGCTGGAACTGTCGGCAAGCGCCATCGTGCTGGTTCACAACCACCCCTCCGGCGACCCGACGCCCTCGCGCGCCGACATCCAGATGACGAACCAGATCGCCGAGATCGCCAAGCCGCTCGGCATCGTCCTGCACGACCACATCATCGTCGGCCGCGACGGGCATGTGAGCTTCAAGGGCCTGCAACTCATCTGAGCCCGCCGGGACCGTGAAGCGACACGCTGCCGCAGCGTCCGGTTGATCTCGATCAACGTTCTGACACATGCAGCGTCTAGACTTCGCCTGCGGTCGGAAAGGCCGCCTTTCCACGCCCCGCCACCGGCGGAGACCGAAAGCAAGGGAGGCAGACCAATGGCAAAAGCCCGAAACAGGACACCCGCCGACGCGATCAACGCATCGCTGGCGCCGTTCGAGACAGCCTATGCGAACCCGTTTCTGATCGCGCAGCGCATGCAGTCCGAAGCGCTGCGTGCAACGCTCGACTGGCAGGTCGGGATGCTCGACTTCTTCCGCCACCGGATCGAACAGGACGTCCGCCTCGTCGACACCCTGATGCAGGCGCGCGAACTGGACGAGTTCGTCTCCACCTGCAGCGCCTTCTGCAGTCAGGCCTTCGACGACTATTCGCGCGAAGCCCTGAAGGCGGCAAGCTTCAGCAAGGAGGTGGCCTCGGAAACCTCCGAACAGGTGCGCAAGGATGCCGAGCAACTGTCCGACGACCTGAAGGCGGCGACCCTCACCGTCGCCTGACGGACACCGGCGACAGGCGGCCCGGCGCCGTGGCGCCGGCCCCCTTCCGCGCCCGCGCTAGCGGTTGGGGCCAGCGGGCTGGACCGGGTCTCCGGCCAGCATTGGAAGATCGCGGACATGCTCCGCGATCATCGCCTCTTCGTCGGTGGCGATCACCCGCACTTCCACCCGGCTTTCGGGTGTCGAGATCACCGCCGCGCCGCGACGGTTCGCCGCCGCGTCCAGGTCCAGCCCGAGCCAGCCGAGCTGTCCGCAGGTTCTCTCGCGGATTTCCGGCGAGTTCTCGCCGATCCCGGCTGTAAAGACCAGAGCGTCGAGCCCGCCGAGCACGCTGGCAAGCGCCCCCACCTCCCGTACGATCCGGTAGACGAAAACGTCGATCGCCTCGCTCGCGGCCGTCTCCCGGCTCTCCAGCAGAACCTGCATGTCATTGGATATCCCGGACATGCCAAGCAGCCCCGACCGGGTATAGAGCAGCCGTTCCATCGCATCGACATCGAGCCCGTCCTGGCGCATCACATGCAGGAGCGCGCCGGGATCGAGCGTCCCGCATCGCGTTCCCATCACCAGCCCGTCGAGTGCGGTGAAGCCCATCGTCGTGTCGACGCTCGTCCCGCCTCGCATCGCGCACATGCTTGCGCCGCTGCCCAGATGCGCCACGATCACCCGCCCGGCATGTATCCGCGGCGAGAGCGCGGCGAGTTGCCTGGCGATATATTCGTAGGAAAGACCGTGAAACCCGTAGCGGCGAATTCCGCGAGCCTCGTAGGAACGCGGCAGGGCGAAGCGTCGCGCCACCGGCATCATCGTCCGGTGAAACGCCGTATCGAAACACACAACCTGGGGAATGTCCGGCTGGTCCCGGGCGATGGCCCGGATCGGCGCCAGGTTGTGCGGCACGTGCAGTGGCGCCAGTTCCGCAAGCTCCTCGAGCATGTCCAGAAGGTCCGGCGTCACGCGCTCCGGCATCCGGTGTCCCGCCCCGCCATGCACGACCCGATGACCGATGCCCGCGAGCCTGCGCCCGGCAAGTTCGTTCCCGATACGGGTCGTCAGTCGCGAGAGCGAAGCCTCGAACCCGGTCACGTTCCATGTCTCGTCGGCGATGCCCGCGCCGTCCGCGTCGCGCAGCCGGAACCGCTGCACGTCGCCGGTCTCGCGAAGGTCCCCGCGTCGCCAGCTTGACAACCGGCCATCCGGGGCAAGATCGAAGATCGCCAGCTTGATGCTCGACGATCCGGCATTGAGGGTCAGGATGGCGTCGCTCACACCGTCCCCTTGCCGTATGCCGCCGCGGCCAGCCGTGCCAGCTTCGCCGCCACCGCGCAGGAGGCCAGACGCGTGCGCTCGGCATCCGCACGACTGGTGAGGATGATCGGCACCCGCGCGCCCAGGACGACGCCAGCCGCATCTGCGCCCGCAAGGAACGTGAGTTGCTTGGCCAGAATGTTGCCGGCCTCCAGATCCGGCACCACGAGGATGTCGGCGACCCCGGCCACCGGCGAGCGGATTCCCTTTTCCCGCGCCGCCTGCGGGTTGATTGCATTGTCGAAGGCGAGCGGCCCCTCGACCAGCGCGCCGGTGATCTGGCCGCGATCCGCCATCTTGCACAGCGCCGCCGCGTCCAGTGTCGAGCGCAGTTTCGGATTGACCGTCTCCACCGCCGACAGGATCGCCACTTTGGGCTCGTCTATGCCCATGGCACGGGCAAGGTCGACGGCGTTCCGGATGATGTCGCGTTTGATCGCCAGATCCGGCTCGATATTGACGGCCGCGTCGGTGATCAGCAGCGGCCGCGGATAGCTCGGCACGTCCATCAGATAGACATGCGACAGGCGCCGCTCGGTCCGAAGACCGCCGTCCCGGGCAAGCACCGCCCTGAGCAACTCGTCCGTATGCAACGACCCTTTCATCAGCAACGATGCCTCGCCGCGCCTGACGAGGGCCACCGCTTCGGCCGCCGCCGCATCGCTGTGCGGCGCATCGACAAGCCGGAACCGGTCGAGCATCACCCCGGCCTCTTCGGCGGCCAGTGCGATCTTCGCCCGCGGTCCCACGAGTATGGGCGTCACGATGCCGGCCTCGGCCGCTTCGACCGCGGCGGCGATGGCGGCTGCGCTGCACGGATGGGCAACAGCGACAACCGGCGGCGTCACGCACACCGCTTCCGCGATCAGGGCGCGGAAGCGTTCGTGCCGGCTCATGCGAATATCGGGAAGCTCCAGCCGGTGACGGCGAACCTTCTTTTCCGGCGGGCGCACGCGCAAGGTTCCGGATGCCACCTTCCGGCCCGTCTCCGTGCTCAGGTCGCAGGCAAGCTCCAGCTCGCGGGTTCCCGGATCGCACGCCGTGACGGTCAGCGAGAGATCCAGGACATCGCCAGCGGCGACCGTTCCGTGAAACGTGAGCGACTGGCTCAGGCTCACCGTTCCCGGCCCCGGCAGTTCCGTTGCCAGAAGCACCGCCACCAGGCTCGCGGCAAGGGGGCCGGGTGCGGAGCCCGGCGATGATGTTCCCGCCAGCGAGACCGGCATCGCCTCCCCGGACAGCACGGCGAGCAGGTCGATATCCTGCTGCACCACACTGCGCCGCAGCACCGCGCTGTCTCCCGGAGCAATCTCTTCGAAGGTCCGGCTCTCGACGAAATCGGACCTCGTTTCGGTCGGTCGATTGTCCATTAAGAAGGGCTCCGGATAGCGCGGACGCGTGCCTGTTCCCCGCAAGGATGTATACCACGCGCGCCCTCCCGCAATCCGTCAATCTGCGGACCTTCACGCCCCGACATGCCCGCAATCTTGCCGCAACGCGAGGGTTTGACGCGCATCGCGACCGATGAGCCGCAAGTGTCCGCACAAGAACGATTGTCCGCCGCGTCCGTGTTTCTTTGCTCTTTGCGAATCATGGCGCGGCTGACAGGTTCCTGAACGCCGGTTAACTAACATTCGAGGGCTTTTGTTAAACCGTTTGTGCAAGGTTTGCTCCAACAGGAAGAGGCTCCAATGGCAGCAAAAACGGACACCGGCGCACGTTTGGCAAACGCGATCCTGTTCCCCGTCGTGGGGCTGGTTCTGCTTGCAATCGCGTTGTCCGTTGGCCTGATTGCCTACACGTCGCGGTCGGCCGATATTGCCGCGCTGAACAGCGAGCGCAACCTTCTGCGCGGCAGCACAGGGCTCCAGCTGGAGCTTCTCGCCAAGGAACAGGAGGGCGTCGCGGTCTGGGACCAGGCCTTCTTCTATGCCCGGCCCGAAACCCTCAGCACCGACTGGCTCAACGCGAATGTCGGGCAATGGCTCTATTCCAACCACGGTCATGACCAGACGGTCATCGTCAGCGTCGGCGGCGAGCCGATCTACAATTCCGTGCGCGGCCGCCTCAAGGCGCCCGAACAGGCCGAACACCTGCTGGAAACCGTCAAGCCGCTGGTCGCGCGTGCTCGCGCCCGCTTCATCGCCAGCTTCTCCCGTCTTCCTTCCGGCCTCTACTATGTCGAAAGGCCGAAGACCGGCTTCACCCGCTCTCTCTACGAGACCGGCTTCGCGGTGTTCGAGGGAGAGCCGGCGATGGTTTCGGTGACGGCGATCGGTCCGGAGATGAAACAGTTCCTCTCCGCCCGCCGCCCGCCCGCCGTGCTGGTCAGCCTGAAGAAGCTCAACCCGCCCCGCCTTGCGGCCCTTGCCGAGCGTTCCGGCATCAATGGATTGCGCAGCGTCCCCGACCCGCGCAAAGCGACCGGCGGCGCCTATATGGTCCTGAAGAGCCCGCGCGCCGCGCCGCTCGGCTATCTCGCCTGGGCGGCGGAGAACCCGGGCTCTGCGATCCTTTCAGGCGTCGGGCCCGTGCTGTTCTTCCTGGCCGCGACCATTGCCGGCCTCACCGGCCTCGTCCTCTTCTACACGCGGCAGAACACCCGCCGTCTCGCCGAGAGCGAGGCGCGGGCCCAGCATGCGGCACTGCATGACAGCCTCACCGGTCTCGCCAATCGCGACTTCTTCGCCGCGAGGTTTCGCGAGGAACTGGCGGATTGGGAAGTCGGCAAGGAGTCGATCGGTGTCATCTACATCGATCTCGACCACTTCAAGGACATCAACGACACGTTGGGACACGCCGCTGGCGACGAGGTGATCCGCGAGGCGGCGCGCCGGTTGCGCGTGCTGGTGCCGGAAGAGGCGACGCTTGCGCGCATCAGCGGCGACGAATTCGCCCTGCTGCTGCCCGGTTGCGATACCCGCGAACGCATCGAGCAGGTCCTGAAACGCATGCAGGATCGCTTTGCCGTGCCCATGTATATCGGCGGCCAACACCTTCATGTCAGCCTCAGCGTCGGCGCCGCGACGGCCCCCGAGGACAGCCTGTCCATGGGCGAATTGCTGCGCAAGGCCGACATCGCCCTGTACTCTGCCAAGGCCAGCGGACGCGGCCGGTGGGCCTTCTTCGACATCGGCATGGAGGAGCATGTGCGCACGCGCGAGAACCTCGCCCATGCGCTGCGCGAGGCGATTGCCCGCGAGAAGCTCACCGTCGTCTACCAGCCGCAAACCACCATCGACGGCACCAAGGTTCTGTCGGTCGAGGCGCTGCTGCGCTGGACGGACCCGGACATGGGCGCGATCAGCCCGGCGGTCTTCGTGCCGATCGCCGAGGAGATCGGCCTGATCAACGATCTCGGCCTCTACGTGCTGCGCCGCGCCTGCCAGGACGCTGCCGCATGGCCGCATCTGGGGCTGGCCGTCAACGTCTCGCCGACCCAGTTCCGCCATCCCCGCTTCATCGAGGACCTGCGCGACACGCTGGAGGCCTGCGCCTTCGAGCCCACGCGCCTGGAGATCGAGGTGACGGAATCCGTGTTCGCCGACAACGACACCGACATTCTCAAGGTGCTGACGCAGGTCCAGAAGATGGGCGTGCGCGTGGCGCTCGACGATTTCGGCGTCGGCTATTCCAGCCTCAGCTACCTGCGGCGCTTCCCTTTCAACACGCTGAAGATCGACCGTTCCTTCATCGCCGACCTGGAGATCGCCCCGCACGCGCATGCGATTCTCTCGACGATCATCGACCTGGGCGAGGCGCTCGGCATGAAGGTCGTCGCCGAAGGCATCGAGACGCGCCAGCAGGCGGCGATCCTGCTGCGCACCAATTGCGACCGGCTGCAGGGGTTCTATCTTTCGCGCCCCATCCCGCCGGAGCGGATCCTGGAGGCCGAGAGACGGCTTGCCGGCGACGAGGACACGGCCGCCCCCGCGATGATCTCGCTCAGCGCGTGAGCGCTGTTCACCTCGGCTCCGGTCCCCTCCCGAACCGCGCCCGCAGGTCACGGTCGATGCCGGCAATCGCCGCAAAGGCGCCGCCGGCCCCGGCCAGCGCCTGATCCACGTCGCAAAGCCGCAGCCCGTGGCTGCCGAACCGGCGGCGCACCGTGTCCGCCACCCAGTGCCGCTGCTGGGCCTCGCGGCGGCGCTCCCGGCCACCCTCCAAAGCCATCCGCGCGCCATGTGCGTCGCAGGCCGCCACCGCCTCCGCGATCCCCTCGCCCGTGCTTGCCGAGAGCGACAGCACCTGCGGCAACGGCCCCGCGCCTGCCGGCCGGGCGAGCGACAACGCCCCTTCCACATCGGCCCGCGCGCGCCGCGCCAGCGCGCCCATGTCCGCCTTGGTGACGAAGACGAGGTCCGGCAGTTCCATCACGCCGGCTTTCATGAATTGCAGACTGTCGCCCGAGCCCGGCTGGATGCACAGGGCGAGCGTGTCGACCGCATGGGCGACATCCGCCTCCGACTGGCCGATGCCGACGGATTCGACGATCACCCGGTCCATCACGGCGCGCATCAGCACGATGCCGGCGACCGCATGGTCGGAGAGCCCGCCGAGCCGGTCGCGCGCCGCCATCGAGCGCACGAAGATGCCCGCGTCCTCCGGGTCGGTCGCAAGCCGCGTGCGGTCGCCGAGCAGCGCCCCGCCGGTGAGTTGCGACGAGGGGTCGACGGCAATGACGCCGACGCTCTCGCCGCGCTCCCGGTAGCTGCGGATGAGCGCGTTGGTCAGCGTCGACTTGCCGACGCCCGGCGGACCGGTGAGGCCGAGCACATGGGCCCGCCCCGCCCTCGCCGCCTCGTCGAGAAACGCGGCGAACGCGGCATTGTCGCCCTGCGTCTCCACCGCCGACAGCGTCCGGGCCAGCGCCGCCTTGCCGCCGGCCCGCAGCTCCCCGACGCTGGCTGGCCGGCGTTCCGCCATCGGATCAGGCCCCGGCCTTCGCCTTCAGCGCCGCCTGTGCCGCCGCCAGCCGGGCGATCGGCACGCGGAAAGGCGAACAGGACACATAGTCGAGGCCGACGCTCTCGCAGAACTCGATCGAGGCCGGATCGCCGCCATGCTCGCCGCAAATGCCGAGCTTGAGGCCGGGACGCGCCGCACGTCCGCGTTCCGCGCCGATCCGCACCAGTTCGCCGACGCCCTCCTGGTCGAGCGAGACGAACGGATCGCGCTCGACCAGCCCGAGACGCTGGTAGGTCCCCAGGAAGGAGGCCGCGTCGTCGCGCGAGATGCCGAAGGTCGTCTGCGTCAGGTCGTTGGTGCCGAAGGAGAAGAACTCGGCCGCCTCGGCGATCTCGCCGGCGCGCAGGCAGGCGCGCGGCAACTCGATCATCGTGCCGACCTGATAGTCGATGGCAACGCCCGTCTCCTGCGACACCGCCTTCGCCATCGCGTCGATGCGCGCCCGCACCAGGTCGAGCTCGGCCTTGACACCGACCAGCGGCACCATGATTTCCGGCGTCACCGGCGCGCCCGTCGTCTTGCCGGCGGCAACCGCGCCCTCGAAGATGGCGCGCGCCTGCATTTCCGCGATCTCGGGATAGGTGACCAGCAGCCGGCAGCCGCGATGCCCCAGCATCGGGTTGAACTCGTTGAGGTCGAGCGCCCGCTGCCGCAGCACCTCGCTGTCGACGCCCATCACGGCGGCGACCTCGGCGATCTCCTCCTCGCTGTGCGGCAGGAACTCGTGCAGCGGCGGATCGAGCAGGCGGATCGTCACCGGCAGCCCTTGCATGATCTCGAACAGCTCGGTGAAATCGCCGCGCTGCATCGGCAGCAGCTTGTCCAGCGCCGCGCGCCGCCCCTGCTCGCTCTCCGACAGGATCATCTCGCGCACCGCGACGATGCGCTCGCCCTCGAAGAACATGTGCTCGGTGCGGCACAGTCCGATGCCTTCGGCACCGAAGCCGCGTGCCGCGCGCGCATCCGCCGGTGTCTCGGCATTGGTGCGCACCGCCATGCGCCGGTGCGCGTCCGCCCATTCCATCAGGCGGGAGAACTCGCCCGACATTTCCGGCTGCAGCATCGCCACCTCGCCGACCAGCACCTGCCCGGTGGTGCCGTCGATGGTGATCCGGTCACCCTTGGCGAGCTTGCGTCCGGCGACGGTGAGCGTGCCGGAGCGATAATCGATGCGCAGCGTGCCGGCGCCCGACACGCAGGGCTTGCCCATGCCGCGCGCCACCACCGCCGCATGGCTGGTCATGCCGCCGCGCGTCGTCAGGATGCCTTCCGCGGCATGCATGCCGTGAATGTCTTCCGGGCTCGTCTCGACGCGCACCAGGATCACCTTGCGTCCGGCCGCCTTCGCCTCTTCCGCATCGTCGGAGGAAAAGACGATCTCGCCGGATGCCGCACCAGGCGAGGCCGGCAATCCGGTGGCGACGATGTCGCGCGTGGCGGCCGGGTCGATCATCGGGTGCAGGAGCTGGTCGAGAGCGGCCGGATCGACCCGCATCACCGCTTCCTCGGTGGTGATCAGGCCCTCATCCGCCATTTCGGCGGCGATCTTCAGCGCCGCCTTTGCGGTGCGCTTGCCGGAGCGCGTCTGCAGCATCCACAGCTTGCCGCGCTCGATCGTGAACTCCAGGTCCTGCATGTCCCGGTAATGCGCCTCGAGACGGTCGCAGATCTCCACGAACTCGGCGAAGGCCGCCGGCATCACGCGTTCCAGCGACGGGGCGTCGGAGCCCGCCGCCACGCGGGCGGCCTCGGTGAGGTCCTGGGGGGTGCGGATGCCGGCGACGACATCCTCGCCCTGCGCGTTGACCAGGAACTCGCCGTAAAGCGCTTTCTCTCCGGTCGAGGGATTGCGCGTGAACGCGACGCCCGTGGCCGAATCCTGACCCATGTTGCCAAACACCATGGCCTGGACATTGACCGCCGTGCCCCAGTCGTTGGGAATGTCGTGCAGGCGCCGGTAGGTGATGGCGCGCGCACTGTCCCAAGAGTGGAAGACGGCGCTGATCGCGCCCCAGAGCTGCTCGTGCGGATCCTGCGGGAACGGTGTGCCCAGTTCCTCCTCGACCAGCGCCTTGTAGCTGGCGATCACGATCTGCCAGTCATCGGCGCTCAGGTCGGTGTCGAGCTCGTGGCCGGTCTCGTTCTTGTAGTCCTCGAGGATCTCCTCGAAGGCATGGTGGTCGAGGCCCATCACCACGTCGGAATACATCTGGATGAAGCGGCGGTAGCTGTCATAGGCGAAACGCGGGTCTCCCGCCGCCTCCGCCAGTGCCGGCACCGTCTCGTCGTTGAGGCCGAGGTTGAGAACCGTGTCCATCATGCCCGGCATCGAGACGCGCGCGCCGGAGCGCACCGAGACCAGGAGCGGATTGCCGGCATCGCCGAAACGCCGTCCGGTGATCCGGCCGATCTCCACGAGCGCCGCGTCGACTTCCTCGCGCAGACCGTCCGGATAGGTCTTGTCATGCGTGTCGAAGTAGGTGCAGACCTCGGTCGTGATGGTGAAGCCCGGCGGCACCGGCAGGCCGAGATTGCTCATCTCGGCCAGATTGGCTCCCTTGCCGCCCAAAAGGTTCCTCATGGAGGCGGTGCCTTCGGCGTTACCGTCACCGAAACCGAACACCCATTTCGTCATACCGCGCATATCCCCTCTTCGGAGCAGGCCTGTCGCCGGCAAGACCGCCGGCCGCACGGATCATTCCGTTCCGTGCAGGATTGCTCCCTCCCCGGATGCCACCCCACTTAAATGATGCAGTGCACGAAACAAAGGTTTTTTGCGCGCCTTGCCCTGCATCTCGTTGTCGTGGCCGGTCCGCGCACCATATTTCGACGCGGCGACAGGCCGTTGCACCGCTGAACCGTGCCGGCCGGATGCCGGGCACCGGCGGTCGCCGCAGCCTGCTTGCGACGCAGACACAATAAGGCCATCCTGACAGGGAAAATCGGGGCATCCTGACTCGTATTGACCCGTGTCGCACCAGGGGCAGCAAGACCAATCGTATGAAGAACAGCCGTTTCGCCCATTCGTTCCGCCGCACGGCCCTGCTCGCCGGCGTCGCCTTGTGCTCGATGCTCGCCACCGCCGCGATGGCACCGCTTCGCGCGGACGCCGAACCGCAGACAACCGGGACGGCGGAAGGCTTGCCTCTGACCCTGAGCGGCAGCTACCTGGCCGGCAGGCTCGCCGGCCAGACCAACGACCTCGGCAATGCCGCCTCCTTTTTCGGCGAAGCCCTGGTCGTCGATCCGGGCAACCCCTTCCTGCTTGACCGCACCTTCGTGCTCAAGCTCGCCAATGGCGACCTCGCCGATGCGCTGGAGCTTGCCGAACGGCTGAAGACCGAGCAGTCCGATCATTTCGTCGCCGGGCTGATGCTCGCCGTCGAGGACCTGCGCGCCGGCCGCTTTGCCGCCGCCGGCGACAAGCTCGCCAATGGCGGCCGGGGTCCGCTCGCCGAACTCGCCTCCGGCCTCGTTACCGCCTGGGCGCTTGCCGGCAAGGGCGAAACGGACAAGGCGCTGGAGACGGTCTCGCGGCTCAAGGGGCCGAGCTGGTACACCGTCTTCGTCACCTACCACGCCGGGCTGATCCAGGATCACGCCGGACAGCGCAAGGACGCGCTGGAGAACTTCCGCGAGGCCTATACGGCCGACCGGGGTGCCCTGCGCGTCGTCGATGCCTATGCCCGCTCGCTGGCCGCCAATGGCGACAAGGATGCCGCCCTCAAGGTTCTTGACGACTACAACCGCATCCTGCCCGACCACCCGGTGATCGTCGCCACGCGCAAGCGGATCGAGACCGCCGAACCGATCGGGCGAATCGCCGAGACCCCGCAAGTGGGTGCGGCGGAGGTCCTGTATGGCCTGGGCGCCGCGATCGGCCGCGATGGCGGCGAGGAACTGGCCGCCGTCTTCCTGCAGCTTTCCCTGCATCTCGACAACGGGGCCGACGTCGCGGCCGTCGCACTGGCCGGCCTGTTCGACCGGCTCGGCAAGTACGAGCGCTCGATCACCGTGCTGCAAGGCGTGCCGGAAACGTCGCCGCTGAAGCGCAACGCCGAGATCCAGGTCGGGCTCAATTACAACGCCCTTGAGAACCTTGAGGAATCACGGGCGCACCTGGAAGCCCTGGTCGAGAGCGACCCCTCCGACCTCGATGCCGTGACGGCGCTCGGCAACGTGCTGCGCTCGCACAAGCTCTTCGCCGAGGCCGAGGAGGCCTACACCAAGGGCATCGACACGATCGAGACGCCCGAGGCCCAGCACTGGACGCTCTTCTACTACCGCGGCATCTGCCGCGAGCGACTGAAGAAGTGGGGCCAGGGAGAAGCCGATTTCCGGCAGTCTCTGGCCCTGTCTCCGGAACAGCCGCTGGTGCTCAACTATCTCGGCTACTCCCTCGTCGACCAGGGGCTGAAACTCGCCGAGGCACTCGACATGATCCGCAAGGCCGTCGAGTTGCGGCCGAAGGACGGCTACATCGTCGACAGTCTCGGCTGGGCCTATTACCGTCTCGGCCGCTTCGAGGAGGCGGTCACGGAGCTGGAACGCGCGGTCGAGCTGCGTCCGCAGGATCCGGTGATCAACGACCACCTGGGCGATGCCTACTGGAAGGTGGGTCGCCGGCTGGAGGCCCGCTTCCAGTGGAATCACGCCCGCGACCTGGAACCCGAGCCCGATGAATTGCCGAAGATCCTCGACAAGATCCAGAACGGCCTGACCGACGCGCCGGCAACGCCTGCCGCCAATGCCGAGCCGAAGAAGAACGGCGGCTGACGCGCAGGCCATGACCGCCAGCGGCGCGGAGAACGTCCACGCACGGGTTGAAACCGCCAGGCTGGCCCGGGCCAAGGTGAACTATGCCCTGCATGTGACGGGGCGGCGCGCGGATGGCTACCACCTCCTGGAAAGCCTTGTCGCCTTCCCCGAGCTTGGCGACCGGCTGACCCTCACGCCGGGGACACGGCCCGGCAGTGATGCGGCTGCAGGCCCCGGCCTGACCGCCGCCGGCCGCTTTGCCGCCGATCTTGGCAGCAATGCCGGCGGGGAGGACAATCTCGCCCTGCGCGCGCTGCGCGCCCTCGATGCCCGCCTCGGCGCGCCGGCCGCGGGATACCGGCTCCACCTGGAAAAGGATCTCCCGGTCGCCTCCGGCATCGGCGGCGGTTCGGCCGATGCGGCCGCGGCCCTCCTGCTCGGTTTCGAGCTGCGAACCGGACGGGTGCCGGACGCGCCGGATCTCGACATGCTGGCGGCTCTGGCTCTGCAGCTGGGCGCCGACATCCCCATGTGCCTTGCCTCGCGCCCGGCGCTCGTCACCGGCATCGGAGAGAGAATCGCTCCGCTGGCGCGTTTTCCCGCCCATGCCATCCTCCTCGTCAATCCGGGCATCGCCGTACCGACGCCGGCGGTCTTCTCCCGCCTCGACCGCCGCGACAATCCTCCCTTGCCGCCGACCGGCTACACTGGCTTTGCAGATTTCGATCATCTCGTTGGCTGGCTTGGCGAGACGCGCAACGATCTTCAGGACGCCGCGATCTCGCTCGCACCTGAAATCGGCGATGTGCTCGCCCTCCTCCGGCGGCAGGACGGCGTTCGGCTGGCCCGCATGTCCGGATCGGGTGCCACCTGCTTCGCGCTCCTGGAGACACTCGCGGCGGCACATGCGCTGGCGGACGAGATCGGCGCGCGGCACCCGCACTGGTGGGTTATCGCCGCACCGGTCGGGAGCATCGCGCCTTCCGGCGACTGATCCTCGTCGCAAATCAGCCGCTGCGCGCCGCTTTTCGCAATGGCGGGGCGAGGCGATGCTGACAAGACTGGTTACGACCGGCTATTGGTTCGTCCGCGACCCGGCACCGCAACGAAGCCCTCGCCCAGCAGGAAGTTTCCATGAGCGCCTTTGCCCTTACCGTCACATGCCGTTCGACACGCGGCATCGTCGCAGCCATCTCGACCTATCTGGCCGAGAACGGTTGCAACATCACCGACAGCGCCCAGTTCGACGATCGCGAGACCGGCAATTTCTTCATGCGCGTCAGTTTCAACAGCGAGACCGGCACGACGCTGGAACAGCTCTCGGACGGTTTTGGCGCGCGCGCGGAACCGCTCGGCATGGACTTCGCGTTCCATGACGAGAAGGCGCGCATGAAAGTCCTGATCATGGTGTCGCGCTTCGGCCATTGCCTCAACGACCTGCTCTATCGCTGGCGCATCGGCGCGCTGCCGATCGACATTGTCGGGGTGATCTCCAACCACCTCGACTACCAGAAGCTGGTGGTCAACCACGACATCCCGTTCCACTACATCAAGGTGACGAAGGCCAACAAGGCGGAGGCCGAGGCCCGCCAGATGGCAATCGTCGAGGAGACAGGCGCGGAACTCGTGGTGCTGGCGCGCTACATGCAGGTGCTGTCGACGCGCATGTGCGAGGAGATGGCCGGCCGCATCATCAACATCCACCACTCGTTCCTGCCGAGCTTCAAGGGCGCCAATCCCTACAAGCAGGCCTTCGCGCGCGGCGTGAAACTGATCGGCGCGACCTCGCACTACGTCACCAGCGACCTCGACGAGGGACCGATCATCGAGCAGGACACCGTGCGGGTGACCCATGCGCAATCGCCGGACGACTATGTCTCGCTCGGCCGCGATGTGGAGAGCCAGGTGCTGGCCCGCGCCATTCACGCGCATATCCATCGCCGCGTCTTCCTAAACGGCAACAAGACCGTCGTCTTCCCGGCGAGCCCGGGCAGCTACGCCTCCGAGCGCATGGGCTGAATGACGGCCCGGCCGCACCACGAAAAAGGCCGCCCCGGTGTGGGCGGCCTCTTGCCTGCAATCCCGATAAAGTTTCGCGCAATTTTTCGAAAAATCGCGCCGAAAATTGTCGTTATTTGACTCGCGCGATGCAGAACTCGACCGCTTCGGCCATCGCATCGCGCTGCGAACCAGCCGGAAGCTGTTCCAGCGCGGTGAGCGCGTCCTCGCCGAAAGAGCGCGCCCGCACGACCGTATCGGCCAGCGCGTCGGTCTCGTGCATGATCGCGATCGCGGTTTCCAGGTCGCCGTCACGGACGTCGCGCGCCTCGAGACAACGCTGCCAGAAGGCACGGTTTTCCTCGCGCCCGCGGGCAATGGCGAGAATGACCGGCAGGGTGATCTTGCCCTCGCGCAGGTCATCGCCCGTGTCCTTGCCGAGATCCGCGGCCGAGCCGCCATAGTCGAGCGCGTCGTCCACCAGCTGGAAGGCGAGCCCCAGCGCCATTCCGTAGCCGCGCGCGGCGGCCCTGTCCGCCTCGCCCGCCTCGGCGATCACCGGCCCGACCTCGGCGGCGGCGGCAAACAGCGCCGCCGTCTTTGCCTCGATCACCTGCATGTAGCGCTCTTCGCTGGTACCCAGATCCTGCGCCGCCCCGAGCTGCATGACCTCGCCCTCGGCGATCACCGCCGAGGCGCTCGACAGTATCCGCAAGGCCTCGAGCGAGCCGACATCGACCATCATCTTGAAGGCCTGGCCGAGCAGGTAGTCGCCGACAAGCACGCTCGCCTGGTTGCCCCAAAGCTTGCGCGCGGCGAGCTTGCCCCGGCGCATGTCGCTCTCGTCGACGACATCGTCATGCAGGAGTGTCGCGGTGTGCATGAATTCGACGCTGGCCGCGAGCCCGACATGGCCCTCGCCGCGATAGCCGAACAGGTCCGCCATCGCCAGCGTCAGCATCGGCCTGAGCCGCTTGCCGCCGGAGGAAATCAGGTGCCGGGCGATCTCGGGAATGAGTTCGACGTTGGATCCGGCCTTGGACAGGATCAGCTGGTTCACAGCCTCCATGCCGCCGGCTGTGAGGTCGACCAGATGCTGAATGCTCGCCGGTTCGGACCGGGTTTCGCGCAAGGGAACCACCACACCCACGTTGAACAACCTTTTCCAGATACGTGTCGCCGGGACAATAGGTCTCGCCCCTGCTCACGGCAAGCCGTCTTTCGCTCTACGCACTGTTGAAGACATCGGACCCGACACATCCGCCGGTGCCATCGCCATGTCGCAAAACCCGCTTTCGTCTTGTATGGTGCGGTACCGCGAACACGGACGGGAAATCGAGTACATGGTTCCTCTGCTACGCACCAACGACATGGTGCTGATTTCCTTTGTCGAGGCGCTGCTCGGCGACGCCGGGATCGGACACCTGGTCCTCGACGGCAACATGAGCGTGATGGAGGGCTCGATCGGAGCCATCGCACGCCGCGTGATGGTGGTGGAGGAAGACCGGAGCGCGGCTGTGCGCCTTTTGGTCGCGGCCGGACTCGAGCACGAACTCGACCCCTCCGCCCTGAAGGACGGGCGGGCCGCCGGCGCATGACCGGCGGCAACGAACAGGCCGACCGACCGGCAGCGACAACCGAAGACATCACGAAGGACGCCTTTCTCGGCGGCCTCGTGCAGCTTCTCCAGCCCGCGCGCGGGCGGCACCGCGCCGGCCTCGACGCGGTTTACCTCGCGGCTGCCGTCCCGGCCGGGACGAAAGGCCATGTGGTCGATCTCGGCTCCGGCGTCGGCACGGCAGGCTTCTGCCTCGCCGCCCGGCTGGCGGATGTGCGCGTGACGCTGGTCGACCGCG
>NZ_JBLXFR010000073.1:0-15641 GCF_048261845.1 Stappia sp.
CCTGCCGCGCCAAGCCGCGCTACTTGCGCGGCTTGGCGCGGGCGGTTGCCGGGGCCGACAGCGGATCGTCCGGCCAGGGGTGCTTGGGGTAGCGCCCCTTCATCTCCGCCTTCACCTGGTTCCAGGAGCCGCGCCAGAACCCCGGCAGGTCACGGGTGATCTGGATCGGCCGGTGTGCCGGCGACAGCAGCTCCAGGATGAGCGGCACCCGTCCGCCGGCAATCGCCGGATGCCGGTCGAGACCGAACAGCTCCTGCACGCGGACAGGCAGGACCGGGCCTTCATCGCGGCCGTAGTCGATCGGCACATGCGAACCGGAAGGTGCCGTGAAATGGCTCGGCAGCAGCCTGTCGAGTTCGCTGAGCCGGTGTTGCGGCAAGAGTGCTGCCAGCGCGTTGCCGAGGGTTTCCGCACCGATCTCGCCGACGCTGCGCTTTCCAGCGAGATAGGGCGCAAGCCAGTCGTCGAGACTGTCCGTGAGCGCGGCGTCCGAGACGTCCGGCCAGGCCGCCGCCTCGTCCGCCGGCAGCAGCCTGCGCAGCGTTGTCACGCGTGATCTCAGGACGACCTGCGGCTTCGACCAGGACAGAATATCGACGCCGCGCGCCTTCACGAACCCGGCAAGCGCGGCGGCCACGGCGTCCGGGTCGGGTGCGGGCTCGATGTCTTCGCGCAGCACGAGCTTGCGATAGCGCCTGAGGCGGCGCGCCCGCACGGTGCCGGACCCTTCGCAGGTGACCTGCGTCTCCTGCGTGATCTGGGCAGCGAACAGCTCCTCGATATCTTCCCGCGAGAGGGGAGCGGCAAGCAGGATGCGGCCGCGCGCGGCGCTCCCCTGGAGCTCGGCGACGACCAGAAAAGCCTCGCGTGCCAGCGCCTCGGTTTCCTCGATCCTGGCGCCGCGGCCATTGGCCATCCGAAAGCCGCCTTTCCCGTCCTGCGCCTGCGCCACCCGGTCCGGGTAGGCGAGGGCGAGGATACGTCCGGCATCTTCCGTCGCCGGCTCGGGTTCTCCCTCTCCTCCGGCAAGGCGGCGCCAACGGTTTGCCAGGCCCTGTGCGGCGCGGCTGCGCGGATCGCGGGCGCGCAGGAAAGTGTCGAGCCGGTGCCGCAGATCGACCGAGCGCCCGCCCAGGCCCTGCTCCGAAAGGAGAGCCGCGATCCCGGCGGCCAGCGCAGCCTCGCTTGACTTGCCCGCCAGCACCAGCATGTGGGCGATGCGGGGCGCGACGGGCAATGCCCGCATCCGCCGGCCGGTTTCGGTCAGGCGGCCCTGCGCATCGAGCGCTTCGAGGCGTTGCAGAAGCGCGACCGCCTCGTTCCAGGCCGGGCCGGGCGGGGCATCGGGAAAGCGCAGGGCGGAAGGGTCCGCGACACCCCATGCGGCAAGGTCGAGGGCGAAGCCGGAAAGGTCGGCCTCGAGGATTTCCGGCCGGTCGTCCGGTGCAAGGGACGCTGTCTGTGCCTCGTCCCAGAGCCGGTAGCAGATACCGGGTTCCACGCGTCCCGCGCGGCCTCGGCGCTGGTCGGCGGCGGCACGAGACACGCGCACGGTTTCCAGCCGGGTGAGGCCGGTGTCGGGCTCGAATGCCGGCACGCGGGCGAGACCGCTGTCGATGACGACACGAACACCTTCGATGGTGAGCGAGGTCTGGGCGATCGACGTGGCGAGCACCACCTTGCGCCGGCCGGGTGCCGGCGGCCGGATCGCGGCCGCCTGTTCCGCGCCGGAGAGGGCACCGTAGAGCGGGGCGAGGTCGGCATTAGCGGCAAGCGAACCGTCAAGCAGGTCGGCCGCGCGGCGGATTTCGCCCTGTCCGGGCAGGAAGGCGAGGATCGAGCCGCTCTCCTCGCGCAGGGCGCGGCGCACGGCCTCCGCGACCTGGTCGGCAACCGGGCGGGCGGCATCGCGGCCAAGATACCGGGTCTCGACCGGAAAGCTGCGCCCCAGGCAATGAATGACGGGTGCGCCGCCGAGATGGTCGGCGACCCGCGCCGCGTCGATCGTCGCCGACATCAGCACGATGCGCAGGTCCTCGCGCAATGCGCCCTGTGTGTCGAGGGCAAGCGCCAGGCCGAGGTCGCCGTCGAGCGAGCGTTCGTGGAATTCGTCGAAGAGGATGCAGGCGATGCCGGAAAGCTCCGGATCGTCGAGGATCATTCGGGTGAAGACGCCCTCGGTTACCACCTCGATGCGGGTTCGGGCCGAGACGCGCGTTTCCAGCCGGACGCGCAGGCCGACCGTCTCGCCCAGGTCCTCGCCAAGCAGCGATGCCATCCGCGCAGCGGCGGCACGGGCGGCCAGACGGCGCGGTTCCAGCACGATGATCCGGCCGTCGCCGCGCCACGGGGCGTCGAGCAGGGCGAGCGGTACGCGTGTGGTCTTGCCGGCGCCGGGTTCGGCAACGAGGACGCAGGCGGTACTGGCGGCAAGGGTGTCGAGCAGTTCGGGAAGGACGGCCTCGATCGGCAGCACCGGCTGTCCCGTGTGCGGCCTGTTCATTCGGCGGCCGGCGCGCCGTCCCGCATCCAGTGCCGTCCGGCGAGCTCGACGGCAAACAGCGTCGGCGTGCGCGCAAAGGAGGCAAGTCCTTCCAGGGCCGGGTTTTCGTGGCGGATCAGGAAAGTCGGGATACTGGCAAGCAGTGCCGAATGCGGGGCTTTCGCCTCGAAGGCGGCGCGGAAGGCGGGATGCGCCAGATAGGTGTCGATCCGGCCCGGGATGCCACCGCCGAGAAAGACGCCGCCACGGGCGAGGAACGTGAGCGCATGGTCGCCGGCGACCCGGCCGAGCGCCCTGACGAACATGTCCATTGTCCGCAGACCGATCTCGTCGCCGGCATCGGCAGCCTCCGTCACATCGCGCGGCGCGGCAAAGCGCCGTTCGGTTCCGGCCTGCGCGGCAACGGCGCGTGCCAGCCGCAGGAGGCCGGCGCCGCTGATGATGCGCTCGGCGCCGATGCGCCCCTCGAGCCGCTCGATATGCGGCCATACGCGGTAGTCGTCTTCGGAGACCGGACCGAGTTCGACATGTCCGCCTTCGCCGGGTATCGGCACCCAGGTGCCTGCGGCATGCACCATGGCGGCGGCGCCAAGGCCGGTGCCCGGGCCGAGCACGACCTTGGCGCGATGCGGCAGTGCCGTGCCCCCGCCGATCTGGTGGATACCGTCCCCGTCGAGCCCCGGGAGCGCCAGCGCCTGTGCCTCGAAATCGTTGAGAACGACAACGTTTTCCAGGCCGAGCTTCTCGATCAGCGCGCGCGGCTCGATCACCCAGTCGGCATTGGTCATCGGAATTCGGTCGCCGGTCACCGGTCCGGCGACGGCCAGCACAGCCGTGCGCGGCATGAGGGAGGTATGGTCGAGCACCGTGTCGACAATGGCCGCGGCAAGGTCGGAATAGGCCCCGGTCTCCACCGACCCGAAGACGCGCGTTTCCGCGTGGGCATCGCTGACCATGGCGAAGCGGGCATTGGTGCCGCCTATATCGGCGACCAGCACGGGAAAACGGAAATTGCGGAAGCCGGTGAGGGTCGCTGTCATCAGACCAGGGGTGTGATTTCCGGGGTGGTCGAGGTGGTGGCGAGGCCGGCGAGCCGGGCCGAGCGCAGCAGGATTTCCGCCGTTGCACGGTTGAGCGCCATGGGAATGTTGTAGACAAGCGCGAGCCGCATCAAGGCCTTGACGTCGACATCATGCGGCATTGGCGAGAGCGGGTCGACGAGGAAGATCAGTCCCTGCAACCGGCCTTCCGCGATCATCGCGCCGATCTGCTGGTCGCCGCCGAGCGGGCCGCTCTTGAGGCGTTCGATCTTCAGGGACGGGCAGGCCTCCATGATGCGCCCACCGGTCGTTCCCGTCGCCACCAGGTCGTAGGAGGAAAGCTTTTCCTCATGCGCCCGGGCGAAGGCGACCATGTCGTCCTTGCGCGCGTCATGGGCGACGAGGGCAAGCGAGGGTCTTGTGGCGGGTGCGTCGCGGCGCGGTTCGGTCAACGGTCGATCCTGTTTGCTGCATGCGGACGGTCCGGGAACGCCGCAGGGCGGGCCCATGGACAGGATGTACCCGCTTCCGGGGCGGGTTGAAAGCCGCAGTTTGCGGACGGGACCGGTCGCGCCCGCCGGGGCGGGCGCAGGATCGGCCACGCGAGAGGCCCGAAAGCCGGCGTCGCTTTCAGTCGTAGAGACTGCAGTTGATCGGCTGGCGCGCGTCGGCCTTCATGACGCTGGCCCGGGCAGGAGCGATGCCGGCGATCTCCAGCACGAGCTTCATGCGGATGGCGTCGCCGAACTGCGTCTTGGAGCGCACCGGGATCGAGAAATGACCCGGCCCGCCGATGACGCAGTCCTCGTAATAGTGGTCGAGATTCATCATCGTCTGCCATGCGTCACGTTTGGATTTCATCATCAGCGGCAGGCCGTTGATGGTGATCCCGGCGGCAATTACCTTGTCGCGGAACTGGGTCACCTTGCCGCCCTGGTTGTTGGGGCCGTCGCCGGACATGTCGATGACCTTGCGAAGTCCTTCATAGTCGTTCGACGACACCATGGTCGCCGCCTGGGTCAGGGCTGCAGAGATCGACGTGCGCTGGCTGTGGCGCAACGGCGCTTCGGCGATCTTGGCCGCGAAGGCGGCGGCCGTGGCCGCGTCGCTGATCACCGACCAGTCCGCGACGACGAATTGTTCGCCGATACTGCCCCATTCCAGATAGGAGATGGCGATGCGCCCGGTCGGGCCGTAGCGGATCGCGTCGAGAACCTCGGGTGAGGTGAGCGCGGCGATATAACCTGCCCGCTGCACTTCCTGCTCGTCGCGGTCCATCGACTGCGAAATGTCCACGGCAAGCACGAGCTCGACATCGACCTCGCGATCCGGATCGTAGCCGTAGGAGAGCACGGGCGCACCGGCAGGCGCGGCGATCGCCGCCGACGCGGCGGTCAGGGCGGCGAGGGTAAGAGCGACGCTTGCAGCCTTGGCGAAGGTCGGCAGGAAGCGCCCTGCCCGGGGATGGGGAACTGGCACACGCATGGTCGAAACCTCCTTCAACCGGTGAAGGGCCCCTGCCTTGTCCAACGTTCCTCGCGATATGCCTTATCTTGCGTCCGTTCCCTCGATCCAGACTGCGTTTCCGCAGCCCCTTCCGGCGCCCTGGCGATAGGTAGTATCGAGCAAGAGCCGTGCCAGACGCAGCGTAACCTCCTGATGCCGGCCTTCCGGGACGGCTTTCGGAACACGGATGGCGAGACGCAATCCGTGCGCTTCCCGATTGCCGATTTTCATCAGCCGGTTAAACGGATCGCCATGCGATCTTTTCCTGACGGGGTTCCTGGCGTTTCTTGAGGAGAAATTGCGCTTTTGTTTGGCAAACTGTGCAGGATTGCAAAAAAACCAGGCAGAAATTGCCTGCCTCTACGGAAATATCTGCCGGGTGAGCGTCCTTTCGTGCCTTTTCCGCACTGCCATCTTGCGCCAACATGCTTGACCTTGCGGGTGCGGTCATGCAGTCTCGCTTGAAAGAAATCTCAAGAGCTGAAGAAATTTTCAGCCGGAGGCGAGGGGCAGGTCATGACGAGGTGCGCGCGAGAGATGCGCGCCCTTGCGCCGTGGCCGTCGGACGGGAGACACAACTCCATCATGCAGCAGGGTGACTGGACCACGGACATGGCCATTCGCGCGGCGTGGATGTCGTTTGTGGGCGGCGCCACGCAAGGCGAGATCGCCACACGTCTGGGCATCTCCACGGCCAAGGTCCATCGCCTGATTGCCCATGCGCAGAAGACAGGCCTCGTCCGCTTCCAGATCGCCGGACGTCCGTCGGACTGCCTGGAGATCGAGGCCGCTCTTGCCGGAGAATACGGCCTGGCGTCATGCCTGATCGCGCCCGATATCGGTGGCCATGATGCGGATAGCGAGATTCGCGCCATTGCCGAGGTGGCCGGGCCGCATCTGGCAAATCTTCTCGCCAACCCCGCAGTGTCCCAGCTGGGCGTGGGGATGGGGCGCACGCTCAAGGCGGCCATCGACCTGATGCCGCGCATCCAGCGACCGGATCTCGGCATCGTCTCCATTTCGGGGTCCTTGACGCGCAAACTCTCCGCCAATCCGTTCGACGTGGTCCAGCAACTGGCCGAGCGAACGGGGGGCGAAGGCTATTATCTGCCCGTGCCCTATCTGGCCGAAGACGTGGCCGAGCGCGACATGTTCCTCGGCCAGCGCAGCGTCCAGGCCCTGCTGGAGCGTGCCCGTGCATCCGATCTCTTCGTCATCGGCATCGGGTCGGTCGAGGATGACGGCCATCTGATCCGCCGCGACCTGATCTCGCGCGACGAGCAGCGGGACCTGATCGCGACCGGCGCGGTCTGCGACCTGATGGGCCGCTTCATCGGCCGGGACGGGCGGCTTGTCGCCGCCAAGCTCGGCGAAAAGGCCGTCGGCTTGCCGTTCGAGGCGGTGCGCGGTGCGCGCGTGGTGGCGCTGGCGGGCGGTGCGGGCAAGCTTGAAGCAACGCGCGCGGCCCTGCGCGCGGGGCTGATCACGGACCTGATCGTCGATGAAAGCCTGGGCCGGGCCCTGGCCTCGGCGGAGGGGACCAGACAGGCCCGGTCGGCATGAAGCCGGCGGGCAGCAACAGGTGGAGGTGAGTGTGGTGATGAAGCGTTTCATTCTCGGCGCTGCCGCGGCGGCATTCCTGTCCGGCACGGCGCTGGCGCAGGAGTTCCAGCCGGCGGTGGTCTATGACCTTGGCGGCAAGTTCGACAAGTCCTTCAACGAAGCGGCCTATACGGGCGCGGAGAAGTTCAAGGCCGACACGGGTATCGATTATCGGGACTTCGAGATCCAGAACGACAGCCAGCGTGAGCAGGCACTGCGCAACTTCGCGCGCCGTGGCGCCAATCCGGTGGTCGCCATCGGCTTCTCCCACGCCAATGCCCTGGAGAAGGTCGCCAAGGAATTCCCCGACACCAAGTTCGCCATCGTCGACATGGTCGTCGACCTCCCGAACGTCCGCTCGATCCTGTTCAAGGAGCATGAGGGCTCCTACATCGTCGGCAAGCTCGCCGCGATGGCATCGAAGACCGGCAAGGTCGGCTTCGTCGGCGGCATGGACGTTCCGCTGATCCGCAAGTTCGCCTGCGGCTACAAGCAGGGCGTCAAGGAAACCAATGCCGACGCCGAGATCTTCGAAAACATGACCGGCTCGACGGGCGCTGCCTGGAACGACCCGGTAAAGGGCGGCGAGCTGGCCAAGTCGCAGATCGACCGCGGCGCGGACGTGATCTATCACGCTGCCGGTGGCACCGGCCTCGGTGTCCTGCAGGCGGCGGCCGATTCCGGCGCGCTGGGCATTGGCGTGGACAGCAACCAGAACGGCGTTCATCCGGGCAAGGTGCTGACCTCGATGCTCAAGCGCGTCGATGTGGCCGTCGCTACAACCTTCGCGGATGCCAAGGATGGCAACTGGACCTCGGGCTTCTACACGCTCGGCCTCGCCGAGGGCGGTGTCGACTGGGCGCTCGATGAAAACAACGAGCCGCTGATCACCGACGAGATGAAGGCGGCGGTCGACGAGGCCCGGGCCGGCATCATCTCCGGCAAGATCGCCGTCCACGACTACATGGCGACGGAAGACTGCCCGTACTGACCGGGCCAACCGGATCGGGGCCGTGGCGACACGTCACGGCCCCGGCTCCTTTCGACAAGCACCATGGGACGCCGGCGATGACGCGCTTTCCTTGCCTCCTTGCGGGCCTTGCCCTTGCCTCCGTCCTGTCATCGGTGGCGGTGGCCGAACCGGCCCTGGTCTATTCGGTCGGCGGCCGTTTCGACGGCTCCTTCAACGAGGCCGCCTGGCGCGGTGCCGAACGTTTCAAGGAAGAGGCCGGCGAAAGCTATCGCGACTTCGAGATCGCCCGCGACGCCGACAGCCTGCAGGCGCTGAGGAGCTTCGCCTCCCGAGGCCTGTCGCCTGTCGTTGCCATCGGTTTCAACCAGGCTTCGGCCGTCGCGGCGGCGGCGAAGGACTATCCTGAGACCCGTTTCTCCATCGTCGACATGGTGGTCGAGGCGCCGAATGTGCGCTCGGTCGTCTTCCGCGAACATGAGGGCGCCTATATCGCCGGGCTGCTGGCGGCGATGGCCTCGGAGACCGGCACAATCGGCTTCGTCGGCGGCATGGACATACCCATCATCCGGCGTTTTCTCTGCGGCTACCGGCAAGGCGCGGCCTCCGTATCTGCGGACACACGCGTCCTGTTCAACATGGCCGGCGACACGCCCGCGGCCTTTGCCGATCCGGCGCGCGGCGCGGAACTGGCACGCTCGCAGATCGCCAGGGGCGCCGACGTGGTGATCCAGGCGGCCGGCGGCACGGGCATTGGCGTGCTGCAGGCGGTCGCGGACGCCGGCAAGCTCGGCATCGGCACCGACAGCAACCAGAACGGCCTGCATCCGGGCAAGGTGCTGACCTCGGTCCGCAAGCGCGTCGACGTGGCGGTTTACCGCAATTTTTCCGAGGCGCGCGATGGCACGTGGTCTGCCGGGGTCCAGGTTCTGGGCCTTGCCGAGGGCGGCATGGACTGGGTCATCGATGACGACAACCGCGACCTTGTGACACCGGCCATGGAAGCGGCGGCCCGTGCCGCCGAAGCGGCGATCACCGAGGGCCGGATCCGGGTTCACGATGCGGCGAGCGAGGGGGAATGCCCGCTATGAGCGAACAGCTTGCCATCGAGCTCGTCGGCATCGACAAGCGTTTCGGCCCGGTCCACGCCAACAAGAACATCGACCTCAAGGTCCGTAAAGGCTCGATCCACGGGATCGTCGGGGAAAACGGTGCCGGCAAGTCGACGCTGATGTCGATCCTCTACGGGTTCTACCATGCGGATGGCGGCGAGATCCGCGTCGACGGCAAGACCGTTTCGATCGCCGGCAGTCAGGCCGCCATCGCGCTCGGCATCGGCATGGTCCACCAGCACTTCATGCTGGTGGAGAATTTCACGGTGCTGGAAAACGTCATCCTCGGCGCGGAAGGCGGTCCGGTTCTGGCAGGAGGCGTGTCGCGGGCGCGGGCCGAGCTCAGGCGCCTTGCCGCCGACTACGACCTGAAGGTTGATCCCGATGCGGTGATCGGCGACCTGCCCGTTGGCCTGCAGCAGCGTGTGGAGATCCTCAAGGCGCTGTTTCGCGGCGCCGACATCCTGATCCTCGACGAACCCACCGGCGTGTTGACCCCGGCCGAGGCGGACCATCTCTTCCGCATCCTCCGGGTGCTGCGCGACGAGGGCAAGACGGTTCTCCTCATCACTCACAAGCTGCGCGAGATCATGGCGGCGACCGACCACGTGTCGGTGATGCGCCGCGGCGAGATCGTCGCCACGCGGCAGACGCAGAAGACGTCGATGGGCGAACTGGCGGAGCTGATGGTGGGCCGTCGCGTGCTGCTCGAAGTGGCCAAGGGGCCGGCAACGCCCGGCCGGCCGGTGCTGCAGGTCGAGGGACTGAGCGTGCGCGACGGGCGGGGCGTCGACGTCGTGCGCGATGTGTCGCTCGAGGTGCGCGCCGGCGAGATCGTCGGCATCGCGGGCGTTTCGGGCAACGGCCAGTCGCAATTGCTTGAGGCGATTGCCGGCATCCGCAGGGTACGCTCCGGGTCGGTTACGGTCGACGGCACCCGCGTCGATCTCGCGGCCGCCGGGGTGGACGCCTCCCGTATGCGCCGTCTGGGCCTCGCCCATGTGCCGGAGGACCGGCATCGCATGGGGCTGGTGACGCGCTTTCCCGAATGCGAGAACGCCATCCTTGGCTATCACAACGACCCGGCCTATGGGCGGGGCGCTTTCCTCGACTACGACGCGATCCGAAAGGCGGCCCGCGAGGAGATCGAGAAATACGACATCCGCCCGCCCGAATGCATGCTCAGGACGGCCAATTTTTCTGGCGGCAACCAGCAGAAGATCGTGCTTGCCCGCGAGATAGAGCGCGATCCGGTGATCCTTCTCGTGGGCCAGCCGACGCGCGGCGTCGATATCGGCGCGATCGAGTTCATTCACAAGCGGCTGGTGGCCCTGCGCGATGCCGGCAAGGGCGTGCTGCTCGTCTCCGTCGAACTGGACGAGATCCGGGCGCTTGCCGACCGGGTGCTGGTGATGTTCGACGGCCGGGTGGTCGGCGAGCGGACGCCGGAAACCGAGGACAGCGAGCTGGGCCTGCTGATGGCCGGCGCGGCCGGACAGGAGGCGGCGGAATGACGGCAGGACAACTCCCGCGCTGGGCCGACTACGTCCTGATGCCGGCCATCAATGTCGCTGCGGCCTTCATCGTCTCCGGCCTTGTCGTGCTGCTGATCGGCGAGAACCCGATCGAGGCGGTCAAGGTTCTGGTGTGGGGGTCACTCGGCTGGAACGAGGGCGTCGGCTTCACCCTGTTCTACGCCACCAACTTCATCTTCACCGGGCTTGCCGTGGCGATCGCGTTCCACGCGGGGCTGTTCAATATCGGCGGGGAAGGGCAGGCCTATCTTGGCGGGCTCGGCGTGGCGCTCGCCTGTCTCGCCCTCGACCGCTACGTGCCCTGGTGGGTGACGCTGCCTGTCGCCGTGGCGGGGGCCGCCGCCTTCGGCGCGGCCTGGGCCTTCATTCCGGCGGTGCTGCAGGCGAAGCGCGGCAGCCACGTGGTCATCACCACCATCATGTTCAACTTCATCGCCGCCTCGCTGATGGTCTACCTGCTGGTCAACGTCATGTCGAAACCCGGCTCGATGCAGCCGGAGACCCGCACCTTCGAGGAGGGCGGGCGCCTGCCGCTCCTCCAGGACGTCCTGCCCTTTACCGATTTCGGCTCGGCCCCGGTCAATTTCTCCTTCCTGCTGGCGCTCGCCGCCTGTCTCTTCGTCTGGGTGCTCGTCTGGCGCACGCGGCTCGGCTACGAGATCCGTACCTTCGGCGCCAACCAGACGGCGGCCGTCTATGCCGGCATCTCGCCGGTGCGCATCACCGTGATCACCATGCTGCTCTCCGGCGGCCTTGCCGGCATGATGGCGATCAACGAGATCATGGGATCGCAGCACCGGCTGCTGATGGAGTTCGTTTCAGGCTACGGTTTCGTCGGCATCGCCGTGGCGCTGATGGGCCGGGCGCATCCGGTCGGCATCGTCTTTGCGGGGATCCTGTTCGGCATGCTCTACCAGGGTGGCGCCGAACTTGCGTTCGAGATGCCGGCCATCACCCGCGACATGATCGTCGTCATCCAGGGACTGGTGATCCTCTTCGCCGGCGCGCTCGAACACATGTTCCGTCCCGCGTTGTTGCGTGTTTTCGGGGTGCTGTCCGCCCCTGCCGCCCGGCCGGCCTGAGAGGGAGCGCGCGCATGTTCGACACCATGATCCTCATCCTCGACAGCACCGTGAGGCTATCCACGCCGCTGCTGCTCGCCGCCCTTGCGGGCCTTTACTCGGAACGCTCGGGCGTTTTCGATATCGGCCTTGAGGGCAAGATGCTTGGCGCGGCCTTCGCCGCCGGCGCCGCCGCCGCCGTGACCGGATCCGCCTGGCTCGGTCTTGCCGCGGGCATTCTCCTGTCCGTCGCGCTCGCCCTGGTTCACGGCTTTGCCTGCATCACCCATCGCGGCAACCAGATCGTCTCGGGCGTTGCCATCAACTTCCTCGCCATGGGTCTGACCGCGCTGCTCGGGCAGGCCTGGTTCAGCCAGGGGGGGCGCACCCCGCCGGTCTCGGGCGATGCCCGCTTCGCCAATCTCGTCTGGCCCTTCGCCGAAAGCTTGCGCGATGTGCCCGTGCTGGGTGGGCTTTATTCCGAACTCCTGTCGGGGCACAACATTCTTGTCTACGCGGCCTTTCTCGCCGTGCCGTTTTCCTGGTGGGTGCTGTTCCGCACGCGTTTCGGGCTGCGCCTGCGCGCCGTTGGCGAAAACCCCGCCGCAGTCGACACGGCCGGTATCTCCGTTGCCTGGCTGCGCTACCGGGCGGTGATCTGCACCGGCGTGCTGTGCGGTCTGGCGGGCTCCTATCTCGCCATCGCCCAGTCGGCGGGCTTCATCTCCCACATGACCGCCGGCAAGGGCTTCATCGCGCTCGCCGCGTTGATCTTCGCCAAGTGGAAACCTGTGCCGGTGATGTTCGCCTGCCTGCTGTTCGGTTTTCTCGATGCCGTCGCCATCCGCTTGCAGGGCCAGCAAGTGCCGGGCATCGGGGAAGTGCCGGTGCAGGCGATCCAGGCACTGCCCTATATTCTCACCGTCATCCTGCTTGCCGGCTTTATCGGCAAGGCGGTGCCGCCCCGGGCCGGCGGTGTCGCCTATGTGAAGGAACGCGGCTGACGGCGCCCTGTGGCTGCACGGTCTGCGCAAACCGAGGATCCCATGTCCCGCTTCGATGATCTCTTCGCCGCCGCGGTCGCGGCCCGGGCCAATGCCCATGCCCGTTATTCCGGTTTCGCCGTGGGCGCCGCCCTTCTGACCAGGGACGGGCGCATTTTCGCCGGCTGCAATGTGGAAAATGCAAGCTTCCCGGAAGGCTGGTGCGCGGAAACCAGCGCGCTGGGTGCCATGGTCTCCGCCGGTGGCCGGCCGGGTGATGTCATCGAGGTGGTGGTGACCGCCGATGCGGCGCTGTGCACGCCCTGCGGCGGCTGCCGCCAGCGGCTTGCCGAGTTTGCCGGAGAGGAAACGCCGGTGCATGTGTGCGACACAAAGGGACTGCGCCGCACCCTGACACTGTCGGAACTGCTTCCGGCGCGGTTCGTTCTGAAGGATGAGGAAAGAGAGCTATGAGCGGCTACGGACCGGAATGCGCGGAACTGGTGCGCGCGGCGCGTCCGGGGCACTATCGCCTCGGCATGGTGCTTGGCTCCGGGCTGGGGCAACTGGCTGACGAGATCGAGGATGCGGTGCGGGTGCCGTATTCGAAGCTCTCCGGCTTCCCGGTGTCCTCCGTCTCCTCCCATGGCAGCGAACTGGTCGCCGGCACGCTTGCCGGCGTTCCGGTTGTCGTGCTGTCGGGGCGGGCCCATTACTACGAGGGCGGCGGCGCCGGCGTGATGCGCACGCCGGTCGAGACGCTGAAGGAACTGGGCTGCGACACGGTTCTGCTGACCAACGCGGCCGGGTCCCTGCGCGAGGAATTCGCGCCCGGAACGCCGATGCTGATCTCCGACCACATCAACTGGTCGGGACTCAACCCGCTGATCGGCGAGGAAAGCGACAAGCGTTTCCTCGACATGAGCGCCGCCTACGACCAGGACCTCAGGGCGCGGCTGCGGGCCCTGGCAGAGGAGGAGAGGATCCCGCTCGGCGAGGGCGTCTACATGTGGTTCTCCGGCCCCTCCTTCGAGACGCCGGCCGAGATCCGCATGGCCAAGGCGCTCGGCGCCGATGCGGTCGGCATGTCGACCGTGCCGGAGGTGATCCTTGCCCGCTACCTGGGCCTGAGGGTCGCCGCGATCTCGACCATCACCAATTACGGTGCGGGCATGCAGGCGCACGGCCTGTCGCACGATGAAACAAAGTCGACGGCGCTGAAGGCGGTCGACGCGCTGAAGCGGCTGATCCGCCGCTTCGTGAAGGACCTTGCAAATGACTGACATGACACCTGCAGAGGTTGCCCGGCGCGCCCTGCCGCTGGTCGATCTCACCAATCTCGACGATGCCTGCACCACGGCGGACATCGATGCGCTGTGCGCGCGCGCCGTGACGCCGCACGGGAGCGTTGCCGCCGTCTGCATCTGGCCCCGCTTCGTGGCGCAGGCGGCCAGCCTGCTGGCCGGAACCGGCGTCAGGGTCGCAACCGTGGTCAACTTTCCGCAAGGCGGCGACGACACGCTTGCCGTCGTCGCCGAGACGAAGGCGGCGATCACTGACGGTGCCTACGAGATCGATCTCGTCATGCCCTATCGGGCCTTCGTTGCCGGGCGCCGGGGATTTGCCGAGGAGCAGGTCCGCCGGGTCAAGGCGGTCTGCGGCGAGACGCTGCTCAAGGTGATCCTGGAGACCGGCGAGATCGGTGACCCGTTGCTGATCCATGCCGCCTCGAACGTCGCGATCGCCGCTGGCGCCGATTTCATCAAGACCTCGACCGGCAAGGTCAAGGTCAACGCCACGCTGGAGGCGGCCGAGATCATGCTGACGGTCATCGAGGAACTGCGCCGCGAAGGCGGGCGGGAGGTCGGGTTCAAGCCGGCCGGCGGCATCCGCACGCTCGGCGATGCGACGGCCTATCTGGCGCTCGCCGACCGGCTCCTGGGCGCCAACTGGGTGTCGGCGGCGCATTTCCGCTTTGGCGCGAGCGGCCTGCTCGATGCGTTGCTTGCCGCGCTCGACGGGCGCGATGCCGCAACCGGCCAAGGATACTGAGACGATGCTTGCACAGGAGCTCATTCGCAGGAAGCGGGACGGCGGCACGCTGAGCGCCGAGGAAATCGCCTTCTTCGTCAAGGGTCTTGCCGACGAGAGCGTCAGCGAGGGCCAGGTTGCGGCACTCGCCATGGCCGTCTTCTTCAAGGGGCTGACGCTGGACGAACGCGTCGCACTGACGCTTGCCATGCGCGACAGCGGATCGGTGCTCGACTGGTCGGACCTCGCCGCGCCCGTCCTCGACAAGCACTCGACAGGCGGTGTCGGCGACAATGTCTCCCTGATGCTGGCGCCCGCCCTTGCCGCCTGCGGCGCGGCGGTGCCGATGATCTCGGGGCGCGGCCTCGGCCATACCGGCGGCACGCTCGACAAGTTCGACAGCATCCCGGGATATGCCACCCAGCCGGACAACGCGCTGTTCCGCAAGGTGGTGCGCGAGGCGGGGTGCGCCATCATCGGCCAGACCGCCGATCTTGCGCCCGCCGACAAGCGCTTCTACGCCATCCGCGACGTGACCGGCACGGTGGAGAGCCTCGATCTCATCACCGCCTCGATCCTGTCGAAGAAGCTTGCCGCCGGATTGCAGGGCCTGATCCTTGACGTGAAATGGGGAACGGGCGCCTTCATGGCGACGATGGAGGAGGCGCGGGCGCTTGCCGAAAGCCTCGTGACGGTGGCGAACGGCGCCGGCTGCCGCACGACGGCGCTGCTCACCGACATGAACGAACCGCTTGCCTCTGCTGCCGGCAATGCGCTGGAGATGCGCAACGCCGTCGACTTCCTGACCGGCAAGGCGATCGACAACCGGCTCTTCGATGTCACCGTGGCGCTTGGCGGCGAGGCGCTGGTGATCGGCGGGCTCGCGGAAACCGCCGAGGATGGGGCGGCGCGCATGCGCGAAGCTTTCGCCAGCGGTGCGGCGGCTGAGCGTTTCGCCCGCATGGTGAGCGGCCTTGGCGGGCCGGCGGATTTCCTCGAAAAGGCAGATGCCTATCTGGCTGCGGCACCCGTCGAGCGGGCCGTCTATCCCGATGCGCCCGGTACGGTCGTCGCGGTCGATGCCCGCGCCATCGGCGTTGCCGTGGTGGAGCTCGGCGGCGGGCGGCGTCGCCCGAGCGACACGATCGACCCTGCGGTCGGCCTCCAGCATCTGGCCGGCATCGGACACAGCGTCGAGGCGGATGCGCCGCTGGCGATCGTCCATGCGGCCGACGAGGCCTCGGCGGCGCGCGCGCGCGAGGGGGGGCGGGCTGCGCACCGGGGCGGGGCCGCACGCG
>NZ_JBLXFR010000074.1:0-15471 GCF_048261845.1 Stappia sp.
CACCCGCTGCGCCGGATCCGCCGATGGCGGTTCCACCTTGGGATGCACCGCCTTGCGCGGCTCCCGGCAGATCGTTCGATGCGCCAACCGCCGCCCCTGCCGACACGACGGCGGAAAATCTCGTTCCTGCCGGGGTGTTGTTCAAGGTGGTCGACGCCTGACCGGTTGCCGCGATCATGCCCGAAAGGATGCCCGCAGTGCCCGCCGCGATGCCGGTCTGGTCCGCGACGCCGGGCGCCGCGTCCGCAATGCTGCCCTCCACGCCGAGATCGCCCGTCGGCTGCGCCGTTGCGCCCTCGCCCGTCCGGACGGTCCCGGCCGACCAACCGTTGGCCGGCACTGTCGCCGGCAGCCCCGCTCCGGCATCCATCTGCACCAGCATGCTCGCATCGACATGCAGCTGGCGCAGGCCGGCAACGGGAATGCCGCCACGCGCGCCGGAACCCCGGGAAACCGCCTCGGCGCCGGCCGTCGTTCGCATGCCCGCGGTCGCCGCACCCAGATCGAGAGCGAATGTCGTCGACGTCCCGGCCATCAGCCCGGCGCCGGTCGCCACGCCGGCAACCTGGCCGGCAAGGCCTGCCCCGCCTGCCGGGGAACTGGACACTGGATTGGCGAGGATCACGCGTCTCTCCGATTTCACTGTCGCCTGCCCCGTCATCCGGATCGCGCAGGCCACTCTTCCGCCAATCTTGTCAGCAAATGCCGGGCCAACAGAAAAAATGGCGGAAAACAGCGAATGTGGAAGAGCCGCCCCTTGTCCCCGGCCAGGCAATTTCTCACATACCGGGTAAACATTGCCGGGGCCGGTAAGCTTTGCCGGGCGAGGACTGCATGGCGCGTATCGTCTCCAGCACACCCTTTTCCTTTGCCCCGCCGATCCGCTATAGTCGCGCGCAACAGATGCGGGCTGCCAGACACGGGACCGGTCGCGTCCCCCAGCAAACCGTCCGCGCGCCGGCAAGGTGTCGCAGGACCAACCGGCAACGGGTTGGACACGATACACCCGGATATCGCAACGGCAGGATCAGCCAGCAGCCGACCAGGCGCAAAAGCGCGCCGCCGGACAGGCCGTCGGCCGGCACCGCAAGCAAACAGGACCGCAAGGTGACAGGCATGCTCAACAGTCTCGATATCCCGAAGCGGCCACAGGACACGCGTGTCGTCGTCGCCATGTCGGGCGGTGTCGATTCCTCCGTCGTGGCCGGGCTCATGAAGCGGGAGGGCTATGACGTCATCGGCGTCACGCTGCAGCTCTACGATCACGGCGAGGCCGTGCATCGGGCCGGCGCGTGCTGCGCCGGGCAGGACATCCAGGACGCGCGCCGGGTGGCCGAGCGCCTTGGCATCCCCCACTATGTGCTCGACTACGAGGACCGCTTCCGGGAGAAGGTGATCGAGCGTTTCGCCGAGAGCTACATTGCAGGCGAGACGCCGATCCCCTGCGTCGCCTGCAACCAGACGGTCAAGTTCTCCGACCTGCTGGAAACCGCGCGCACGCTCGGTGCCGACGTGCTGGCGACCGGTCACTACGTCCGCTCCCGCCTCGTCGACGGCCACCGGGCGATGTTCCGTCCGGTCGACCTCGACCGCGACCAGAGCTATTTCCTCTTCGCCACGACGCCGGACCAGCTCGATTTCCTCCGCTTTCCCCTTGGCGGCATGACCAAGCCGGAAACCCGCGAGCTTGCCCGGGAGTTCGGCCTCTCCGTTGCCGAGAAGCAGGACAGCCAGGACATCTGCTTCGTGCCCCAGGGCAGGTATGCCGACGTGATCGAGCGGCTGAAGCCGAACGCCGCGGAGCCCGGCGATGTCGTGCATGTCGACGGCCGCGTGCTCGGCACCCATCAGGGCATCATCCACTACACGATCGGGCAGCGCCGCGGCATCGGCATCGCCACGGGCGAGCCGCTTTATGTCGTGCGTCTCGATGCCGAAGCCCGCCGCGTCATCGTCGGCCCGCGTGAAGCGCTCGGCACCCGCGAAATCGTGCTGCGCGACGTCAACTGGATCGGACCCGGCAGCCTTGCCGACATCCCCACCTCCGGCCTCGAATTGCACGCCAAAGTGCGCTCGACCCGCCCGCCGAAGCCTGCCATCCTGCGGCTCGTCGACGGCGTCGCCATGCTCGACCTTGTCGACGGCGAGACCGGTGTGGCACCTGGCCAGGCCTGCGTTTTCTTCGATGATGACGGAGATGGCGGACGGGTACTCGGCGGCGGCTGGATCGACCGCACCATTCCTTCCGGCGCCGGCCTTGGCGCCGCCGAGACAACACAAGCACGCGTGGTGGCAACACTCTGATGGCCGTTGAGTTCTTTCCAGTCAGCCGTATTCGCCGCCTGTTCGACAAGCTCCTGCGCCGCCTCGGTCTCGGTGACCGGGACGGGTTCTCGCCCTCCAGTCCGGTCGAAAGCGCCTATGCCCGCTGGGCGCCGGTCTATGACTGGGTGTTCACCGCACCGCTGATCGCCGGCCAACGCGCCGCGGCAAGGGAGGCGAACCGGCACTCGGGCGAGCTGGTCGAGGTCGGGGTGGGCACCGGCCTTTCGCTGCCGCTTTACGACCCCTCGCTGTCGATCACCGGCATCGATCTGTCGAAGCCCATGCTGGCGCGGGCCCGTGACCGGATCCGCCGCAAGAAGCTGAAGAACGTCGCCGCCCTGCGGGCCATGGATGCGGCGCGGATGGACTTCCAGGATGCCCGCTTCGACGTCGCCACGGTGATGTATGTGGTCAGCGTGGTGCCGGATCCGACGGCTGTGCTGAAGGAGCTCGAACGTGTCGTGCGCCCGGGCGGCACGGTCATCATCGTCAACCACTTCGCCTCCGAAAGCGGTGTGCTCGCCGCCATTGAGCGCTTTCTCGCCCGCTTCGCCGAAAACCTTGGCTGGGACCCCCTGTTCCCGCGCGAAACGGTCCTTGCCAACACGTCCATGGTGCTTGAGCGCGAGAGCCGCCACGGTCCGTTCGGCCTCTTCACCATGATGGTGTTCCGCCGCTGACGGACAACGGAATTCGGCGCCGCGCCGAAAGCCCTTGCTGAACGCGAACGGCCCGGGATCGCTCCCGGGCCGTTTCTTTTGTGTTCCGGCAAGGGGCGATCCGTCTCGCGACGGCCCGCCCGACAAGCCTCACATCTTGCCGGTGGAGAAGAACAGCGTCTCGCCGTTGCTGTCATCGACGCCGTCATTATCGGTGACCGCATAGCCGGTGCCCGAGGCATCGACCGTGAAACCCTCGATCTTGTCGACCACATAGCCGCCCGTCGCCTTCAGGTCCGGGATGAAGTCGCGCACCTCTTCCTTCGTGACCGTCGGCAGGTCGCCGCCAAGTGGGGCCGGCACCAGTTCGGAAACAGCAACCCGGAAGAGCTTCTTCAGCTTCGCATTGTCGCCGATCTGGTTGTCGCGCTCGATGATGTAGACATGATCGCCGTGCACGACGATCTCCGAAAGCCCTACCCAGCCGCTTTCCGCCGTCTCGAGCGGATAGCGCACCGCGCCCCATTCCTTGGTCTTGGTGTTGTAGGCCAGGAGCTTCACGGCCGTCTTGGGGTCGTCCTTCCAGGGACGCTGGACGGCGATCCACAGCGTGTCGCCGATCAGCGTCACACCCTCGGCGCCGAAGCGGGTCTCATGGGCGAGAAGCTCGGCCGGGAAGGCGATCTGCTTCTTGATCTCGCCCTTGCCGTTGACGTTGTAGAGCGCATGCGGAACGAGCTTTTCCGCATTGCCTTCGGACGCCAGCCAGAAGCCGCCCTTGCCGTCGGCCACGATCCCTTCGAGATCGATAAGCTGCGCCGGCTGCCCGGCGCGTGTCACGCGGATCGCATCGGTGATGCGGGCCGGATGCCGGGTGGCGTCGATGCGGAAGATCGACGGCTGCATGTCGTAGGCGCTGTCGCTGACGGCAAAGAGAATGCCCGGATTTTCCGGATCGGCGGCAAGGCCCGACAGGGCCCCGAAGCCGATCGGCCGGCCGGCATCATCCATCTTCGAGACGATCATCGGATAGGAGGCCGTCCCTTCAGCCCGCTCATAGAGCGTCACATGCGAGCGCAGGCCCGTCTCCTTCACGAGGTCCGCCTCGTTGGACACGGCCAGAAGGTTGCGCCCGGGAATGGCGACCGCCCCTTCGGGAGCCAGCGCTGTCGGCAGCAACTGGAGGAATTCGGGTGCCCCGCCCGTGTCGCGATAGACGCCGATGGCCGAGCCGCGTTCGGACAGCACGAAGATCAGCGTCTCGTCGCCGAACCGCTTGACCTCGAGCCCTTCCGGTTCGGCGCCCTTGTTGCCCGAACGCCCCTCGGGATAGTGGCCGGCCGTCGCGACACGGTACTCGAAGTCGAGACCGCTTTCGTACAGCACCTCTCCGCTCTTCGAGAAGATGGTGAAGCCGCGCGAACCGCCCTTGTAGTCGCCCTCGTTGGCGCTCACGAACCGGTTTCCGTCGAGCCACTTGACCGCGTCGGGTTCGCGCGCCACGCCGGCAAGCGTCCCGTCGAAGGTCAGGGCACCCTCTTCCTGTGTGTCGACATTGTCGAGATCGACGCTGCCGGCGGAGAAATGCGAGACGACCTCGCCCGCATTGCCGTCGACGACGGCGATGTGGTTGTTCTCCTGCAGCGTCACGACGATTTCATTGGCTGCGTTGATGTCGACGAATTCCGGCTCCGGATCGTCGCCGCCCACCGCCGCGAGGCCGGTCAGGTCGACCACCTTCATGGCGGCGCAGTCGGGCCGCCCGTCCCGGATCGGCAGGATGACGAGATTGCCCGCCGGCATCTGCGGCAGCGCGCCGTCGTTCAGGTCCTCGTCACGCTCGTTCTCGATCGCCACGGCGAGAAGGTCGCCGGCCGGTGAGAGCGCCACCGAATCCGGCTGGCCGCCGAGATCGCAGGACGTCTCCACCGCCTTGGTGGCAATGTCGATCACGGCGAGCTTGCCCGAAGGCGTCGTGTAGCTCTCGGACGTGTTGACGCCGGCAAACACCTTGCCGCCGAGTATCGTGACGGAGGTCGGTTCCCCGTCGAGCTTCACGATGCCTGCCGGCTTCGGCGCAGCGGCGTCAGCGATGTCGACAAGGCCGATGGCACCGAGCGGGCTGTCGGAATAGACCAGCATCTGTCCGTCGGCGGTCGCCGCGATGATCTCCGCCGAGGTCTCGGTCTTCTGGTCGAGATCGGCCGGCAGATTGGTGTTGACCGGGAAGGAGGCGATCCGGTTGAACACCGGATCGGCGGAGGCCGCGACGGTCGAGCCGAGAAGCGCAGCCGCAAGCGCGCCGAGCACCGTGATTTTCATGATTTCCCTCAGAATTCGATAGCGAACTTGCCAATCCCGGAGTGTTAGGCGTCCGATGTGACAGGTGCTTGACAGTTCCTGTCCGACCGGCCGTCCAGGCGGTGGGCGAACCGCGCGCTCCGTCATATGCATGAGACCTCGCCGGTCTAGGACAGGCGTTGACGGCGACAGCCCGTCTCGTCTCTTGTCGGATTGAGGGAGTGCCAGCGATGGATCGCAACGACAGCCAGCATATCGACTACGAGGGTTTTTCCTTCGACGCATTCGATGAGGCCCGCAGGCCCGAGCCCGAGGTGACCGGTTTCGACAAGGTCGTCGAGGCAGCCCTCTCCCGCCGCGGGTTTCTTGGCGTTCTGGCTTACGGCTCAGGCGCTGCAGCCATGGGCCTGGGTACCGGCCTGGGAAGCCTGATGTCGTCCGTCTCGGCAGAGGCCGCAACCTCGCGCTTTGCCTTCAAGCCGATCCCGATCGCGACCGACTTCACCATCCATGTACCCGAAGGCTACACGTGGCAGGTCCTGGCACGCTGGGGCGACCCGCTGTTCTCCGACGCAGCCGAATTCGACCATCAGACGGGCGGCGACGCCGCCACCTCCAACCGGGTCTTCGGCGAAAACACCGACGGCATGGAACTCTTCGTCATCGGCGATCGCCAGGTGATCGCGGTCAACCACGAATACGTCAATCCGAAGCTCAACCTGCCGAAGAACGAAGACGGCAGGCCGGCGAGCGCCGGGGACGTGCGCAAGCTGCAGAACCTGCAGGGCGTCACGGTCATGGAAGTGGCGGAAGACGGGAACGGCTGGAAGGTCGTCGTCGACAGCCCGTTCAACCGGCGTATCGACCACAACACCGAAATGCGCCTCTCCGGCCCGGCCGCCGGCCACGACATGCTGAAGACGGCAGCCGATCCGACCGGCACCTCCTCGCTCGGCACCTTCAACAATTGCGGCTCCGGCAAGACCCCGTGGGGCACCTATCTGACCTGCGAGGAAAACTTCAACGGCTATTTCGGTTCGACCGACGAGGCCGTTGCCCTTCCCGAGGACTTCAAGCGCTACGGCATCGATGCCAAGAGCGTCTATTCCTACGAGAAGTTCGACGAGCGGTTCGACCTCTCGAAGCATCCCAACGAGCCGTATCGCGCCGGTTACATCGTTGAAATCGACCCGGCCGACCCGACCTCGACGCCGGTCAAGCGCACCGCCCTCGGTCGTTTCAAGCATGAAAACGCCGCCACGGCGCTTGCCCGCGACGGCCGCGTCGTCGTTTATCTGGGTGACGACGAGCGGGGAGAGTTCCTCTACAAGTTCGTCTCCGCCGGCATCTATACCCCCGGCGGCGACACCTCGACGCTGCTCGACGAAGGCACTCTGCACGTCGCCCGCTTCGACGAGGACGGCAGCGGCGAATGGGTCGCGCTGACGCCCGAGGCGACGGGCATGACCGCCGCCGAGATCGCCATCCTCACCCGCGTTGCCGCCTCGAAAGTCGGCGCCACGACCATGGACAGGCCGGAATGGGTTGCCGTCAACCCGGTTTCCATCGAGGCCTATTGCGCGCTCACCAACAACTCCCGTCGCGGCGTCAAGCCGAATGCCGGCGGCGACGAGACCCCGGTCGGCGGCCCCAACCCGCGCGCCGAGAACAAATACGGCCAGATCGTGCGCTGGTATCCGGCCGAGGACGACCATGCCGCGACCGGTTTCACCTGGGACCTGTTCGTCATGGCCGGCAACCCGACGGTGCATGAAGACGCCTATGCCGGCTCGGAAAACGTCAACGAAGGCAACATGTTCAACTCGCCTGACGGGATGATGTTCGACACCACCGGCCTGCTCTGGATCCAGACGGACGGCGATGACGACAACGAGGGCGACTTCGCCGGGCAGGGCAACAACCAGATGCTCGCCGGCGATCCGGCGACCGGGCGCATCGAGCGCTTCCTCACCGGCCCGAACGGCTCGGAAGTCACCGGCCTTACCTGGTCGGCCGACCGCCGCACGATGTTCGTCGGCATCCAGCATCCGAAGGCGCCGTTCCCGGACGGCGACGGCACGCTCGGCCGCTCCTCGGTCATCGCGGTGAAGCGCGACGACAACCTGCCCATCGGTTGATCGCACGGCTGAAGCTCGGCCGAGACCGGGAATAACCTGCCCGTCCCGTTTGCGCGGGACGGGGACAGCGATCCGGCGCGCCCGCCTGGCGGGCGCGCCGGATGTGTTCCAGACCCGGAAAATCGCGACAATATCCGGCAGGATTTTGCAAAAAATTGATCGGATTTCTATCGAGATTGCCGAATTCGCCCGAACCCGATCGTTCAGCAATCGAAAACGGTGTGGCTCTGAAGGGCGTCATTGTCTCGCACCCGTCAAGACCCACATCGATCTCCACAACAGCGATGAATGCCCCTTGCCCCGCCCCCTGCCCGGCTGACAGGATCAGCGGCAGACTTGGCGTGAAGGGCCCGCGCCACAGGACCTGAGGAGACACCGACCATGACCGGCACCATCACCATCGACGTCGAGCGCACCGACAGCAAGGGCCGCTACGTCGCCCGCATCGAAGGCCATTCCGAGGAAGCGGAACTGACCTTCTCGGTCGCGAGCCCAACCCTCGTGATCGCCGACCATACCGGCGTGCCGGACGCCTTCCGGGGCATGGGCGTCGGACTGGCGCTGGTCGAGCGCCTTGTCGCCGACGCACGCGCCGACGGCTTCCGGATCATGCCGCTCTGTCCCTTCGTCAATGCCCAGCGCAAGAAGCATCCCGAATGGGCCGACGCCTTCAACGTCTGACGGCGGCCATTTGGCCGTCGCCCTCTCCCCGCATGCCCGTCATCTGAACCGGGAGCCTTCAGTCCCGCACGATTTGACCATGCTCATGGCTTTGGAACGTGGCCTGTCCGTGTCACAATCTGCAGGCATGGCCTGCGGGGCGACTGGCGTGATCACACGGTCACGGGATGGAGGACGACATGGACGACGTTGGAACAACGGCCGGCAGCGCAGACGTGACCCGACCGGCACGCAAGACGGCAAAGGACTTCCCCCAGGAGCTTCTCGAGCTCTACGATTTCTACGCGCACGGCCGGATCGACCGCCGTGAATTCCTCGACCGGGCCGCGAAATACACAGTCGGCGGCGTCACCGCGCTGGCGCTGCTGCAGCAGCTCTCGCCGAACTACGCGCTGGCCCAACAGGTCGCGCCCGACGATCCCGCGATCGAGACAAGCCGCATCACCTATCCCTCCCCCAACGGCCATGGCGAGGTGAACGCCTATCTCGTGCGCCCTGCCGGCGTGAGCGAGAAACTGCCCGCGGTGCTGGTCATTCATGAGAATCGCGGCCTCAACCCCTATATCGAGGACGTCGCCCGGCGCATGGCCAAGGCCGGGTTCATGGCGATGGCGCCGGACGGGCTGTCCTCCGTCGGCGGCTATCCCGGCAATGACGACCAGGGCCGCGAGCTGCAACGTTCAGTCGATGCGACGAAGCTGCTCAACGACTTCTTCGCCGGCTTCGAACATCTCGCGGCTCGCGACGATGCCACCGGCAAGGTGGGCGCGGTCGGCTTCTGCTATGGCGGTGGTGTCGTCAACGCGATCGCGGTCGCCTATCCGGAACTTGCCGCCGGCGCGCCATTCTACGGCCGCCAGGCCTCCGCCGACGACGTGCCGGCGATCGAGGCGCCGTTGCAACTGCATTATGCCGCCCTAGACGATCGCATCAATGCCGGCTGGCCGGCCTATGAGGCGGCACTGAAGGCCCATGGCAAGAGCTACGAGGCCCACATCTATCCGGGCGTCAACCACGGCTTCCACAACGACACGACGCCGCGCTACGACGAGACGGCGGCGAAGCTTGCCGAGGAGCGTGTTCTCGCCTTCTTCGGCGAACACCTTTCCTGAGGAAGGCGGCCGCCGCGCGTCCGTCGTTCCCGCTCTGGAAGCCAATGGGCCCCGGATCTCGCGATGCTCGTCCGGGGTGACGGCCTGAGGGTGGGGCGGCGGCGGAGTGTCGGGCAACAGCCTGCGTACGCGCAACGCGGTCACCACAGAGACCGCTTCGGTTCATCGCGCCCGCCGCCGGTCTTGTCGGCACCGGCGATGCCCCGCACACTCCGCGTCATCCCGGCCGCAGGCGAAGCCGGAGAGCCGGGATCCATTGGCAACCCCGGCAGGCGCGAGGGCTCTCACCGTTCGCGGCAGGCGTCACGGCCCCTGCCGGATGCGGCAGGTATGGAGCCCTGCGCCGCCGGTGGGCCGGATCGTCACGCGGCCTCCATACCCGCATCGCGCCCGCTCCGGAAACCAAAGGACCCCGGATCTCGCGATGCTCGTCCGGGGTGACGGACCGAGTGCGGGGTGACGGCCATGTATGGGGAGAGGTGCCGGGCAGGCCGTATGGCGCAAGCGCGAGGCGGCCGGCGCCGGGAAAGAGGCAGGCCCCTCTCCCGCAGCGCCTTTCGCCTCAATCCTCAGCCGTGGTGATCTCGACCAGTTCCCACACGGCGATGCCGGCCGAGCCGAGATTGCCGACGACGATCAGCGCCTCGCCAACGATGGCCGGAACGTAGTAGAGCGCCTCCTGGATATCCGGCACGAAGAGGAAGCGCGTTGCCTGCCCGGGAATGATGTTGGTCAGGGCCCGCGACAGGCCGAGCTTGGCAAGCTTGTCCTTCTTCGAACTCGCCCCGTAGTTCCATGACACCATGGCGATGTTGACGAAGCCCCAAAGGGTGACGGTCAGCTCCGCCGTGTAGGTGCGCGCCTTGCCGCCCGGGAAGGCCAGGATCACCAGCCCGCGCGTCGGTCCGCAAATGAGCTGGCAGATCCAGATGACCCCGGAGAAGCCCGGATCGCCCGGAGGACAGCTCGGCGCCGGTGTGCCGGGACGGATCAGCCAGGGCGTCGTCGCGAAGGTGGTGACGTAGCGCATCAAAACGCCCGCAAGACCGGCAAGGTTCTTCCCCTTCGGCGACCAGCTCTCCGAGTAGGTCTTCAGGCCCGCCGGCACCTTGCTGCCCTCGTCGGGTATCGCTCCGGTCGAACTCAGGAACCCCGTCAGCCCGTCGGTGAAGATGCGCACCACCATCGCCGCCGCATAGACACCGAGGGCGAAGCCCGCCACCACCTTCTCCGACGTGCTGTCGAAGACGACTTGCTTCTGCGTGGTCATCCCGAACTTCGACTTCATCCAGTCGACGGTGACATAGTTCTTGTAGGCGTCGAGCGCTGCCTGATCGGGGAACGGCGCCTTGCCGGTCGCGAGCTTGTAGATCAACGTCGCGGGAATGGCGATCAGCCAGGAGGCGATCTGGCTGACGCGGATCGACAGGGTGTGGCCGGTGAAGAACTTGTAGAGCTGCGACAGGACCGGGATCTCCCACTCCGCGAAAAGCACGTTGCGGAAGGAAGCGACCACCTCCTTGATCAGGTCCATCAGGGTCGCGATCACGCCCTTGGCAGCGTCGAGGGCGAAGAGCGCCACGCTCTCCATCACCTTGATCACGCCGCTCATCAACAGGTTGAGCGCGTCGTTCGGATTGTCCCCGATCGCGGTGAAGAACCCGAGCGCCTCGTTGAAGGCCTCCTTGCCGTCGCCGAACTGGAAGTTGTTGGCCAGGTCCTCCATCATCGCTATCAGCCCGTCGAGCGAACTCGACAACGCGCTGGAGCTGAGCAGGCTGACCGTGCTGCCTCCGCGCTCGTCCGCCTCGCCGCCGTTTTGCTCATAGGCATTGGAGAACAGGTTGTGCTCCATCTCGTAGGCCTGCTCGTCTGTCATTTCCTGTTGCGACGAGAACTGCGCAATGGTCGGGTTGTCCTCCTTGTTGAACTCGTCGATCATGTCGTCGACGACCGCTTTCAGAGAATCCTTCAGCGTGTCGATCCCTGACAGGACCATGGTCTTGACGTGCTCGACGCCGTCGACGGTAAAGTCGAGCATCACCCGCGTGTTGTGCTCCACCGCCTCGGCCACGCGTTTGAAATCGGCAAGGTTGAACAGGAACGCCAGCCACTCGAACAGCTGCTTCAGCTTGACCTTCAGCCAGTTCCAGACCCCTTGCACGAAATCGAAGGCCTGCTGGGCGAACTCGATGATCGCCTCGAACACCTTGCCGGCGATCTCGAACAGCACCCGGCCGATGCCGTCGACGATCTCGACGACGATCTTGGTGAGCCCGTCGATGACGAAATTCGCCGCGTTCTTGATGCCGTTCCACACATCGCCCCAGTCGATGCCGAGGAACCCGGCAAGCTCCGCGCCGTCGTCATTGGCGGCCGCCGCGCGCATGGCGGCGAGCCGGCCGGTCTTCCACTCCGACACCTCCGCCAGGGTCATCGACTGGTATTGCGGGAAGCCCGAGGTGAAATCGATGGACCAGGCCGTGCCGGACATGGCGTGCAGGTTGAGGCGCGGATCGAAGCCACGGGCCGCCATGCGCCGGGACACGGTGTGATAGGCAACCTTCGTCGCCTTCACCTCGCGCTGGTCGGCGATCTCCATTGATGCCCGGGTGATCTGCTGCAGGCTCTGGGCGTAATCGTCGTTGGTCCGGTACTGGGCCGGCAGCAGGTAATTTCCGGAAGCGTCCTTGGCGTTCTTGATCTCGTCGACGGTGAGCCCCGAGAGCTTTTCCTGCAATTGCAGGTTCGGTTCCACGACCATGGGACTGCCGGCAAGCGTGCCTGTCGTTTCCAGGTAGATCGTCGCAGCGGCGAGCGCGGTTGCCTGCTGGTAGATCACCAGCTTGCCGCCCGGGCCGGTCTGCGCCTTGACCCGGCTGAGCTGGCTGCACCGGTAGGAGCGCCCGTCGACAAACAGCGTGACCAGGAAGGAGGCCTGGATGGAGACGGGCGCGAAGGAGAGCGGCATGCCGTCCTCGTCGAGCACCACCAGTTCCAGCGCATGGGTTTCCACCGGGACCATCTCGTTGTCCTGGCGCAAGAGGTCGACCCGCTGCTCGAACCACTGGCGCGAGGTCGGAGACTGCCAGAAACGGGTGAGGTCGCCGCCGGCAGAGACCGTGTAGGCCTCCGCATAGCCGGACTGGTCGCGGCCGACGGTGAAGATCGTCGCCTTCGAGCCCGGATCGGTCGGGATCTCGTTGCCGAGCGGGAACAGCACATTCCAGGCCGGCTCCGCGTTCCGGCCGGTGCCCGGCACCTGACCGGAGCGCCACAGCCGCCCGTCGGCACCGATGCCGAAGACCTGCAGCATGTCGTCGAAGGTGACCGAGGCGTAGATCTCGGTCAGCGGCACGCTCTGCGACGGGTCGACGTAAATCCAGTCGTCGAATTGCTTCAGCGAGCCCGACTGGTACTTCTTTTCCTTCTTCAACAGGAGCTTGCCCGTGCCCTGTTCGACGGCAAAGACATTCAGCCTGTCGGCGGCATCGACGATGACGGACAGCGCCGTCGCCTTCTTCGTGCCGAGCGCCCTGAGCGCGGATGTGCGGTCGCTCGTCTCGCTGAACAGGATCGCGTTGTCCTTGCCGATGGCGAAGATCGCCGATTGCACGGTGCTGTTCGACACCATGGCGATGCTCTTCACCTGGGCCTGGGTGCCCCCCGGTCCGGACACCGGCGCCCAGACGGGCCCCGCCCATTCGGCCGTGCCCGGCTTGAAGAAATTGTTGGCAAGCAGGCCATAGTCGGCGCCCGGCACGTCGAGCATGACATTGACATAGACATTGCCGGTGATGCCGCGCACGCCGCGGAACTGGCGGATCGTCTCCGTCGCGTTGGCCGGCTTCGTCTCGCGCTGATAGTAGGTCCCGGTCGTTCCCTGGAACTCGGCCAGCGACAGCTGCCCGTTGTCCCCGAGCGTCATGATGTTCGGCGTGTCGCTGCCTTCGGTCCCGGACGTGTAGAGGAAGAGCTGCCGGCCGCGCACATGCAGGTCGGTGTCCTGGTAGGGAGCCTCCGACCCCTCGCCGCGACGCAGCCGGTAGATCTCGCCGGCCGTGCCGATCGTGTAGAGGTCGAGGTCGCCCGAATGATTGGCATAGGTGACGATGTCGGTGCCGCCGAGCGCCGGCCTGGAGAGCTGGAACGTCTCCATGTACTTGGTGCTGGCGCGCGCCGCCGGGCGCTCGCCGGCCGGCAGTTCAGCAAGGACGGACCTGGGCATCAAAGTCATGGGAGCCTCCCGAAATCGAGGGTGGTGAAAAGGGCTGGTCGAAAGAAAGGGCAAGCGTGTCGGCCGCATGCCGGGCAAGCTGCAGCGCCGGCGCGCGCCACAACGGGCGGCCATGGGCGTTGCAGTAAAGCGGGCGGGAAGCGGGGCGGCCGGCCTCCCGGTCGCGGTCCGCAAGCGGCAGCAGCCGGGGGCCGAGCGGTGCAAGCCCGGCCGCGCCGCAATCGAGCGCGCGTTCCAGCGCGATGCCCGCCTCCGCCGGGTTCGCGTAATAGGGCGCAAATGCCCTCGGTAGGGAGCGGTCCGGCTCATGGCCGGCGAACGCGGCAACGACCCGCGCGGCGATCGCCTCCGCCGCCTCGCCGACGGCCGGATCCGAGGCGGGAGCGCAAAGGGCAAGCGCCGCTGCCATGTTGATGTTGACGATCAGGTCGACCGGATCGGGCTCGCCGCCGCCGACCCAGGTTCGCAGCAGCGGCGCGCGAACGAATGGCGGATCGCCGCGCCGGGCCGGGCCGCAGGCAAAACGGGGCAACAGCTGCAACAGCGCCGCGCCCGCCTCGGCATGGCTGCGGCGTCCGCCCGCGACCAGCGCCATCCAGGCGAGCGCCGTGTCGTCGGCATCGGCCGCAAGCTCGATCGGCAGGCGCGGCGTCGCAAGGCCGGCGGGATAGAAGCGGAAGGCGCCGGGAACGTCCGGGCTTTCGCAAGAGCCGACGAAATCCAGCGCCCGGTGAAGCGCCTCCGCCAGCCTGCCCGTCGCGACCGGTCCGCCGGACACAACCGGACTGTCTGGCGCCGAGGACATCCGGGCAAGGATCAGCGCCACTTGCGCGGTAACGAAGCAGGTCTCGTCGGCAACGGTGCCCGATGCCCCCTCCACCTGCGAGGGAAAGGCACCGCCCGGCGCCTGCAGGGCAAGCAGCGAGGAGAGGAGCGGAGCGGGATCAGGCATGACCGCCTCCATCCGTTCCCCCGTCCGTTTCCCGGTCCGTTTCCCCTTCCGTTCCCGGGACGCCGGAGCGTGCGCCTCCGTCCTCACGGCGCGCGCAACCGGTCATGCGCGGCAGCGCCAGGGTCGCCGTGACGCGCATGTCGCCACCGGCGGGAAGCACCGCACCGACAAGCCCGTGCCGTTGCAGCGGCGCCTCGCCCGCCCCTTGCGCGCCGGATGCAGATGCGCCCGGACCAGGATCGACGGCGCGCGCATGAAGCGCGGCGTAAGGGCCAAGATCCCAGCCTCGCGCGCGTCCCTCGCGCATCAAGGCGCAGCGCACCCGCTCGTCCGGCCCGAGCAGCGAGGCGGCGTTGGAATAGAAGGTGAAGACGGCGGGCGACAGCCGCGCATCCTCGTCTCCCGTCACATAGGCGACGGAAAACCCCACATCCCAGGACGGAAGCTCGAAGCGGACGCTGCGCCGGGTCAGCCGTTCAATGAGGGCGACCACCTCGCCGGAGCGTTCCGGCAGACGGAACCGGCGCATCAAGGCGTCGAGATCGCCGGGGAACAGGCGGCCGCAGCGATAGTAGACCTCGACGCCGCCATTTTGCGGATCGAGGCCGAGCATGGTCGGGCGGATGTCGCGCCCGCCAAGGACGGGCGGTGCACCGGCAAGGCGCTGCTCCAGCGCGCAAGCCGCCTCGCGCGCCCGCTCGGGCAGTTCCAGGTAAAGCTTGGCGGACAGCGGCGGCGACGCACCTGCAGGCGATGCGGCGACAGCCCCCGCGCGCAGGCCCGCCCAGGCCCCGTAGCGCCCCGGAAACGACGCCTGCCACTCGGCCACGTCCGCGGCCAGCATCTGCTGCTGTACGGACAGGCGCCGAGGCGTCGCCGCACGCACAAGCGCAAAGGCCGCGGCAAGGCGCGCCGAGGACGCTCCCCCGGGAAACGGATCAAGGCTGACGCGGGGATCGCAGTCGGGCCGGCCGTCGACGCCGGTCCCGCCCCAAACGAAAGCCGCCTCGAGCGCCGCGCCCGACGGCGTCAGGTTGCTGGCCACCGGCCGCATCGCGGCACCTTC
>NZ_JBLXFR010000075.1:0-15245 GCF_048261845.1 Stappia sp.
TAGCGGGAGACCGTCGCGGCCCCCCGGCCGGGAACGCCGGGGAACGCGACAAAAAGCGGCCGCGGACAAGCCCGCGGCCGAGTTTCGCGGTCTGGCGGAACCCGTGATGTGGGAGGGGGCCCGCCGCGCCTGCCCGGTTGGACTGCCCTCAGACCGTGCCGCCGAGCTCCGCACCCAGGTCCTGCAACTCCTTGCCGCCGGCCATCAGGTTCTGCAACTCGTCGATGGTGATCCCGCTCTTGCCGTGGGTGCCGAGCGTCTTGCCCCGGTTGAGCACGGTGAAACGGTCGCCGACCGCATAGGCGTGGCGGACATTGTGGGTGATGAAGATCACCCCGAGGCCCTTCGCCCGCACCTGGTTGATGTATTTCAGCACCATCGAGGTCTGGGCGACGCCGAGCGCCGAGGTCGGCTCGTCGAGGATCAGCACCTTGGCCCCGAAATAGACGGCGCGCGCGATGGCGACGCATTGCCGCTCACCGCCCGACAGGGTGCCGACCGCCTGTTGCGGATCGCGCACGTCGATGCCGATGCGATGCATCTCCTCGCGCGTCACGGCGTCGGCATGGGCCATGTCCATGTACTTGAACGGCCCCACCCCCTTCAGCGGCTCGCGCCCCATGAAGAAATTGCGGGTGATCGACATCAGCGGGATCATCGCAAGGTCCTGGTAGACCGTGGCGATGCCCGCATCGAGCGCATCGCGCGGGCTGGAGAAGGAGACCGGCCGGCCCTCCACCTCGAAATCGCCCGAGGTCGGCCGGTGCACGCCCGACAGCGTCTTGATCAGTGTCGACTTGCCGGCGCCGTTGTCGCCGAGCAGGCAGAGCACCTCGCCGGCATGGACCTTCATCGAGACACCGCCCAGCGCGATGACGGAGCCGAAATGCTTGACGAGGTCACGCACCTCGATGAGGGGCGGCACGGCGGAAGCGATCGCGGATGAGATGCTGCCCATGATCAGCGCTCCCCTGTCGCGCGTTTGCGGATGAAGTTGTTGAACAGCACCGCGATCAGCAGCATCCCGCCGAGGAAGACCAGGTACCAGTCCTGGTCGATGCCGGTATAGGTGAGGCCGATCAGCACCATGCCGAAGATGATCGCGCCGAAGAAGGCGCCGATCGCCGAACCGTAGCCGCCGGTCAGCAGGCAGCCGCCGATGACAGCCGCGATGATCGCCTCGAACTCCTTCTGGAAACCGCGCCGCGCATCGGTCGAACCGGCGTCGAGGACGGTGAGGATGGCGACCAGCGCGGCGCACATGGCGGTCGCCATGAACAGGATCGTCTTCACCCGCGTGACCGGCACGCCGGAATTGCGCGCGGCATTCGCATCGCCCCCGGCGGCGAAGATCCAGTTGCCGAACTTGGTGCGCAGCAGGATCCAGGTGGCAACCAGCGCAAGCGCCGCGAACCACAGGATCTCCACCGGGACCCCGGTGACCTTGGGCAGTCCGTTGCGGAACGTGTCGATATGGCCGTTGGCGGCAAGCCAGGCGAACAGTCCCTCGAACGCCTCGCCCGAGAAGAATTCCAGCACCGGACTGTCATCGGCGGCTTCCTTGACGCCGCGCAGCTGCGTCGCCCCGCCGGTCGCCCATTTCAGGCCGACCAGCGTCAACCCGCGCAGGATGAACAGGAAGGCAAGCGTCACGATGAAGGAGGGAAGCCCCGTGCGCAGCACGATCTGCCCGTTGAGCGCGCCGATGCCGCCGGCAAAGGCGAGCGTCGCGACAATGGCCACGACGAGCGGCATCTCCCAGGTGACCAGCACCACGCCGAAGGCAAGCCCGGCGAAAGCCACCATGGAGCCGACCGAAAGGTCGAACTCGCCGCCAACCATCAACAGCGCCGCCCCGATGGCGAGGATGCCGAGCTGGGCGGCAGGCGCCATGAAGTTCATCACTCCGGCCAGCGAGAACATCGCCGGATTGGCGACCAGCATGAAGAAGCCCGTCACCAGCACGAGGCCGGCGAGCGCGCCGAGCTCGGGCCGGCGCAGGAGTTTCGTCATCACGGTTGTCCGTCTCAGCCGCTCATCCGCCGCCTGGGGCGAAGAGACGACCGCCTGTTCATCGCTCATCGGGTATGACCTGTTCGGTTTTTCCGGCACGAAGCGGGCGGCGGGAAGGGATCTCCCCTCCCCGCCGGGCCTCGGTGACTAGCGGATGCCCTGTGCGGACAGCTCGACCACCTGCGCCGCCTTTTCCTGGGTGATCAGGTTCGGACCAGACGGCACGTTGCCGCCCGGCATCAGGCCGTAGCGGGCATGATTGGCCAGGAACACGACCGGCAGGTAGCCCTGCAGGTATTGCTGCTGGTCGATGCCGAAGGCGGCCTCGCCATCGGCCACGGCCTGCAGGAAATTGGCCGAAAGGTCGAAGGTCGCGACCTTCACCTGCGAGAGCATGCCGCTGTCCTTGACCGCCTGCAGGGACGGCTCGCCGGCAAGCGAGGCGCCGAGCGCCATCACCGTGTCGATATCCCCGTCGGAGGCGAGCGCCGCCTTGACCTTGGCGAGAATCTCGGCCGGGTCGTTGGTCGTCGGCAGGACGGTCACCGAACCGCCGAAGCCGTCGGAAAAGCCCTGGCAGCGCTGGTCGAGCGACACGTTGCCGACCTCGTGATTGACGCAGAGCCCCTTCTTGCCGCCCATTTCGGCGAGCGCCGCGCCCGCCTTCTTGCCGGCGTCATACTCTTCCTGGCCGACATGAAGCGCCGCGCCCAGCGAGGCGGAAACGTCGGAACCCGAATTCATCGAGATCACCGGGATGCCGGCGGCCACCGCCTTGCGGATCGAATCGCCCAGCGCATCCGCATCCGGGATCGAGACGATCAGCCCGTGCGGCTCCTGGTTGACCGCGGCATCGATCAGCTGCGACATCGCCACCATGTCGAAGGTTTCCGGCGCGCGGTAGTCGACCGCGACGCCCATGTCCTCGCCGGCCTTGGCGACGCCGTTCTTGACCACCGACCAGAACGGATCGGAAGCCTGGCCATGGCTAACCACGATAATATTGATATCTTCTGCAATTGCCGGCGCGGTGCCGGCAGTGGCGGCAAATCCGACAACGGCCGCGGCCGTGAGCAAGCGAGTGACGAACCGTTTCATGTGCTTTCCTCCCATCGTCCCCCTTACGGGGCTCCGTTCAATGATTGTGTTGCGGCCCCGAGCACGCCCCGCCGCCGGTTTCCGGACGCCGGCTCCTCCCGCACGGCATCCGGAAATTTCAGAATGATGCATTCCAAAAAACATCATATGGAATTTTTATTCCATTTTTGCTTTCGGGGTGTCAAGCTGAAATCGGCCCTCGGCGCGCCTCGGCGCACGCAGGACGCAGCGGAAGGCAAAAGGGGGACGGAACGGTGAGCGTCGGCAACGACAAGGAACAGGACGATGTCCCGGCGGCACCGCGCGACTATGACGCGCTGCGGGCGCTGCTGATCGAGCGCAAGCCCGCCATGCCGAAACGGCTGGCGCAGGTGGCGGCCTTCGCCGTCGCCCGGCCGGACGATGTCACCTTCGGCACGGTCGCCGTCATCGCCGAGCAGGCCGGCGTACAGCCCTCGACGCTGGTGCGCTTTGCCCAGTCGCTCGGCTACCAGGGGTTCTCGGAGCTTCAGGACGTGTTCCGGGCGCGGCTGCGCGAGCGCTGGCCCGACTATGACGAACGGCTGGAGGTGCTGCGCCGCCGTGCCGGCGAGACGCAAGGCGCCCATGCCCTGTTCGGCGATTTCGTCGACACGGCCGTCGCCTCGCTGCTGCGGCTGCGCAACACGCTCTCCCCCGCCACCATGGACGAGGCCGCGCGCGCCCTGGCCCGTGCCCGGGTGATCTACCTGATCGGCCAGCGGCGGGCCTTCCCGGTCAGCGCCTACATGGCCTATGCGCTGTCGAAGCTCGGCATGGCGGCTGTGCTGGTCGACAATCTCGCCTCGCTCGGCCCCGAGCAGGCGCTCGCCGCCACCCCGGACGATCTCGTCGTTGCGATCAGCTTCACGCCCTACACCGCCCTGACCGTCGAAGTCGCCAACGCGGCGGCGGAACGCGGCGTTCCGGTCCTGGCGGTGACGGATTCGCCGTTCTCGCCGCTGATCCAGCCGGCGCGCACGGTGATCGAGGTCGCGGAAGCCGATCTCGGCGCCTTCCGCTCGCTCTCCGGCACGCTCTGCCTTGCCATGGCGCTGTGTGTCGCGGCGGCCGAGATCCGCCGCAAGGACGCCGGCGACACGGCCGGTTGAGGAAAAGGCGGGGACCCGTCCCCGGCAGGCTTCAGCCCGGCGGTGGCATGCTGGCCGGGCTGCGGTCGAACTTCGAGGCAAGCACGATGGAGGACTGCGAGCGGCGCACGCCCGGCACGACGGCGATCTCGTCAAGCGCCTCGTCGAGGTCCTCGAGTTGCGGCGCCTCGACAACGAGGAAAATGTCGAACTCGCCGGCAATCGTCAGGCAGGTGCGTATCTCGGGAAAGGTCGCAAGCCGCTTCAGCGTCTCGCGCACCTGCTGCTGCTCCACCGCCAGCATGACCAGCGCGCGCACCACGCTGCCCGTGGCCGGCCGCGCCAGCACGGCGGTGTAGCCGGCGATCGCGCCCGAACGCTCAAGCCTGGCAATGCGCTCATGCACGGTGGAGCGCGCCACGCCCAGACGCCGGGCAAGATCCGAGGTCGGCATGCGGGCGTTCATCTGCAGGAGTGCGATCAGCTTGCGGTCGAGCGCATCGCGGGGCGTGGTCATGGCCATCCGTTTGTTGGGGCAGGGCCCTGGGACGTGGACTCATAATCGTGTCGGAAACGGCGTCCGGTCCGTCGATCTGCCGGTTATAGCGACACATTGCCGGATGCGCGAGAGCGGGAAACATCGCAGTATCGCGCGGCGTCTGTCCCCGGCGTCCACAGCCCGGGCACCCGCCCTGCCTCCGTCCGGCAACCTTCTTGCGAGAACCCCTTTGCCGCGCGGGCGCGCATCGCCTAAGTATGGGGTTCGAGACAGGGCCGCACGCGGCCGATTCCGTCTTCACAAGGAGCAGATCTTGCACATGACAAACAAGACGACCGATGTGCCGAGCCGCCTCGACGACGAGGACGACGACAAGACCAAGACGCCGCCGTCCATCCAGGTCGACAAGCATCTGTTCGACGCGCGCACGGTGTTGATCACCGGGCCGATCACCCAGGAGCTTGCCCGCGACGTCAGCGCCCGGCTGATGGCCATGGCGCAGGTCTCGCACGACCCGATCACCGTGATCGTCTCCTCTCCCGGCGGCCACGTCGAATCCGGCGACATGATCCACGACACGATCAAGTTCATCGCCCCGGAAGTCCGCATTCTCGGCATGGGCTGGGTGGCGAGCGCCGGTGCCCTGATCTACATCTCGGTGCCCAGGGAGCGCCGTTACTGCACCCCGAACACCCGCTTCCTGCTGCATCAACCGTCCGGCGGTGCCGGCGGCCAGGCCAGCGACATCGAGATCCAGGCACGCGAGATCCTGAAGATGCGCGACCGCCTCAACAATCTCTTCGCCGCCGCCACGGGCCAGCCGATGGAGCGGATCGAGAAGGATACCGACCGCGACTACTGGATGGGCCCGGACGAGGCGATCGAGTACGGCCTGGTCGGGAAGATCGCGACGACGGTCGCCGATCTCGACTGAACCCCTGCCGGCCCGCCCGCCATGTGAGGCGGACCGCGGGCCAACAGCACGCTGGCGATGGCCCGGTCGGTGCCCGCTCCCCCTTCAAGGCGGGCGCAGGCGCCGGCCGGGCCTTTTCTTTACGCTGCGTCATCGCGCCCGCCATCAATCTCAAGGGAAGGACCTCCCCCATGAAACACCTGATCGTCGGCGGCATCGAGATGCCTGCCCTCGGACTTGGCACCTGGCCGCTGTCCGGCGAAATCTGCCGCGACGTGGTGCGGGCCGCCCTTGAAAGCGGCTGGAGCCATGTCGACACCGCCGCCATGTATGCCAACGAGAAGGATGTCGGCGCCGGCCTGCGTGCCGCCGGCCAGTCGCGCGACAGCTATTTCCTGACCACCAAGGTCTGGCACGACAGCCTCGATCCGGACAGGATGCTGAAGTCCTGCGAGCACAGCCTCGACCGGCTCGGGCTGGACCATGTCGACCTCTTCCTGATCCACTGGCCCAACCCGCGCGTGCCGCTGAAGGAACAGATCGAAGCCCTTGTGGAACTGCGCGAGCGCGGCTGGACCCGGGCGATCGGCGTCTCCAACTTCACCGCCTCCATGGTGCGCGAGGCACAGGACCTTGCCGGCGGGCGCCTCGCCGTGAACCAGGTCGAGTATCACCCGTTCCTGTCGCAGAAGACCGTTCGCGCGGCGCTCGAGGACGCCGGCATGGCGCTCACCGCCTATTCGCCGATGGCCAAGGGGCGCGTCACCGAACCCCAGCTCCTGCGCGACATCGGCAAGCGCCACGGCAAGAGCGAAGTGCAGGTCGCCCTGCGCTGGCTGGTGCAGCAGGACAATGTCGCCGCGATCCCCAAGACCGCCAACCCGGGCCGGCTCGCCGAGAATGCCTCGATCTTCGATTTCGAGCTGACCGACGACGAAATGGCGAAGATCGGCGGCCTTGCCCGACCGGACGGCCGCGGCATCAACCCGGACTTCGCCCCCGACTGGGACCGGGACTGATCTGCTTCAAGAAGGCGGCGGCCGTCTTCCGCCGCCATCACCTTGCCGCGAAGGCGCGGCAGACTTTGCGTCCTGCGGCGCGGGACGCGGCAGGACGACAGCCAAGGAGATCCGATCATGCAGGCCAGGACGATGCGCAAGCGTGACCACAATGACAGCCCCGGACGACGTCGCGCAGGCATCCGGCTGATCGCCGTCGCACTGGCCGGCCTTGCCCTCACCGCAAGCCTGCCGCGACAGGCAGAGGCCCAGCGCCCGGACCTGCGCCGCATGAGCTGCGCCCAGGCGCAGTCGCTGGTGGCGCGGCACGGCGCCGTGGTGATGACCACCGGTCGCCACACCTATCAGCGCTTCGTCGCCGGTCCGCAGTTCTGCGATCACTGGGAGGTGGTGCGCCCGGCAGTGCAGCAGACGCGCGACGCTCCGCGCTGCCTTGTCGGCTATATCTGCGAGACGCCGCTGTTCAGCCCCTTCAGTCGCGACTGATCGCCGGAAACGCCGGCCCCGACCGGGACCGGCTCCCGCAGGCTCGCCAGATAGTCCTGGAACCGCCGGCCGCTTTCATGGCGAAAGCGCGCGCCGGTCACCGCCGCGTCCGCGATGCGGTCGAGACGGAAATTGCGAAACCCGGCCCGGTTCTCGCACCAGGCGGTGAGCAGCCAGACCTCGTCGAACAGCGTCAGGCCGAGCGGTCGAACCTGGCGGGCGCTGCCCCGCCCCTCCAGATCCACATAGTCGAGACCGACAAGACGCCGCTCCCGGATGGCCGCGCGCAGCAGCGGCAGCCACCTGTTGGCGATCTCCTCCCCCTCCTTGCGCCGTGAGACCGCACGCAGCGGCAGGTGCTGGAACAGGTTGCCGGCATCGCCGGCGGCCGTTGCCCCGATCTTGCCCGACGCCCGTTCGGCAGCCGCCCGCAAGACGCCGTCACCGCGCGCCCTGACCAGACGCAGGCCGAGCATGACGGCCTCCAGTTCATCCGCATCGAACCGCAGCGGCGGCAGGAAGTACCCCCGTTCAAGCTGATAGCCGAGCCCGGCCTCGCCGCGCACCGGCGCACCCATCGCCTGCAGCGTTGCCATGTCGCGGTAGATCGTGCGGGGCGAGACGTCGAGCGCGCGCGCCAGCGCCTCGGCGGAAACCGGCGAGGCGGCGCTGCGCAGGTGGTCGAGAAGTGCAAAAAGCCGGAAGACCTTCATGACGTGACCCTAGACCACACCCCTGACAGGAGGTGTCAGCATGGGCGCTTTAGATGGCGGCTCCTGCAACCAAGGAGAAACTCATGAACGGATCATGCATGGAAGTCGTCACCTATCGCGTCTCCAACCCCGAAACAGCGGACGTCCAGCGGCGCGCCGCCCGCGATCGCGCCAGGAACCTTGCCGGATTTGCCGGCTGGGTGCCGCTCAGCGGAGCGCAGGACAGAACGGAGCGCGTCGACATCGTCACCTGGGCAAGTCTCGAGGACGCCCGCAACGCGGCGGCCATTGTCGGAGAGTCTCCGGATTTCGCCGCGTTTCGGGACAGCATCAGCCAACTCGTCAGCATGGCGCATTTCATCGCTGAAACCCGGCCTCCGGTCTCCATGGCCGAGGGCGAGGGTCTGGAAATCGGCCGTTTCCGTCTCAAACCCGGAGTGGGCGAAGAGGAGATGCGCAAGGCGCATGAGCGCATGGTCGCGCAACACCTTTCCCGACAGCAGGGCTGGTACGGCCAGCGTCTCGTCAGGCTCCAGGACGGCAGCTTCCTCGACCTCGCCTTCGCCAACAGCCGGGACAGCGCCATCCGGATCTGCAACAGCTGGCAGGGCAATCCCGACTGCGCTGCCTTTCTCGCCCTGATCGAGCCGGCTGCCGTGGAGTTCGGCGACGTGCTCTAGGACAACCCTGCCGCGCGGCCACGATCTCGAACCAGGGGACGGCTTCCGCCGCGAAGCCGCCCTCTTTCGCTCCGCGCAAGCCGCCCCCGGGCAGTCGCCTCCAACGATCCGGCACCTTCGTAGTTCGCCACATTTGACGCGGACCGCCAACCCGTTAAGCTCGGATTTGAAAGATCAGGTTGTTGATGCCCCGCGCAAGGTGAAAACCTGGACAGGCACTGGCGCAATTTCGGACTTGGAAGGAGAGACCGGCACTTGCAAACATGACCCATGCAGACGAACGGCATGGTGACAACCGCGTCACCGGTCCGGCTCAACCGCTCCGGCAGGCGTGCAACCTTGCGGAACCGGTTTCAGCGGCTTGAAAAGCGGCGGAAGACAACAAGAGCAACGAGGGGATCGAGGCAGCATGGGGGAGAACGGGTTTTTCAACGAGATGCTGACCGCCGAGGGCAAACCGCGCACGCCCTACCGGCGCCTTGCCGAGTGGTTCGGCAGCATGTCGCCCGCCGAGATGCGCAAGAAGTCCCGCGAGGCGGAGACGATCTTCCGCAGGCTGGGCATCACCTTCGCCGTCTACGGCACGTCGGCGGCGACCGAACGGCTGATCCCCTTCGACATCGTCCCGCGGGTGATATCGGCCGCCGAATGGCGCCTCCTCTCCGCCGGCATCGACCAGCGTGTGCGCGCCCTCAACGCCTTCCTGCATGACATCTACCACCGTCAGGAGATCATCCGCGCCGGCCGCATCCCCGCCGAACTGATCGTCCAGAACGAGGCCTTCCTCCCCGAGATGATCGGCTTCGCTCCGGCGCGCCGGGTCTATGCCCATATTATAGGCACCGACCTGGTTCGGGTCGGCGAGGACGACTTCTACGTACTGGAGGACAACACCCGCACCCCGTCCGGCGTGTCCTACATGCTGGAGAACCGGGAAACGATGATGCGGATGTTCCCCGAGCTGTTCCAGCAGAACCGGGTGGCGCCGATCGACCAGTACCCCGACCTGCTTTACGAAACGCTGGAGAGCGTCGCCCCGAACAACTGCGACGGCGACCCGACGATCTGCGTGCTGACGCCCGGCATCTTCAACTCCGCCTATTTCGAGCACGCGTTCCTCGCCGACAGCATGGGCGTCGAACTGTGCGAGGCGCGGGACCTTTATGTCGAGGACGGCAAGGTGTGGATGCGCACCACCCGCTCGCCGCAGCAGGTGCATGTGATCTACCGGCGCATCGACGACGCCTTCCTCGATCCCCTCACCTTCCGCCCCGACAGCATGCTCGGCGTGCCGGGCCTGTTCGACGCCTACCGGGCCGGCAACGTGACGATCTGCAACGCGCCGGGCACGGGCATCGCCGACGACAAGGCGATCTACGCCTATGTTCCGGACATCATCGAGTTCTACACCGGCCAGAAGCCGATCCTGAAGAACGTGCCGACCTGGAACTGCTCGCGCGCCGACGATCTTGCCTATGTGCTCGACAAGCTGCCGGAACTGGTGGTCAAGGAAGTGCACGGCTCGGGCGGTTACGGCATGCTGATCGGCCCGACCGCCTCCAAGCGCGAGATCGCCGAATTCGCCAAGCGCCTGAAGGCCAACCCCGCCAATTATATCGCCCAGCCGACCCTGTCGCTCTCGGCCTGCCCCACCCATGTCGCCTCGGGACTGGCCCCGCGCCATGTCGACCTCAGGCCCTATGTGCTGGTCGGCGACAAGGTGCGCATCACGCCCGGCGGGCTGACCCGCGTGGCACTGAAGAAAGGCTCCCTGGTGGTCAATTCCAGCCAGGGCGGCGGCACCAAGGACACCTGGGTTCTGGAGGACTGACACGACATGCTCGGCCGTACCGCCGCTTCCCTGTTCTGGACCTCGCGCTACAACGAGCGCGCAGAAAACATGGCCCGCCTGCTGGAGGTCGGCTATCGCATCGCCATGACACCGCGCCTTGGCCAGGATACCGCCGACGACTGGCGCTCGACCCTGACCAGCGCCGGCTGCGACGCCACCTTCTTCGACAAGCATGACGAGCCGACCAAACGCGCCGTCGTCTCGCACATGCTGTTCGACGCCGACAATCCGTCCTCGGTGCGCTCCTGCATCGAGGCGGCGCGCAACAATGCCCGTTCGGTCAGGACCGCAATCACCGGCGAGATGTGGGAAAGCCTGAACACGACCTATATCGATTTCATGGAGGTGCGCCCGCAGCACATGACCGACGACAAGCTGCCGGGCTTCCTCTCATGGATCAAGCAGCGCTCGATGCTGTTTCGCGGCGCCATGCTCGGCACATTGATGCGCAACGAGGGCTACCACTTCTCGCAATTCGGCTGCTTCATCGAGCGCGCCGACAACACCGCCCGCATCCTCGACGTGAAATACTGGATCCTGCTGCCCGACAATGAAGTGGTGGGCGGCGATCTCGACCGCTACCAGTGGTCGACGATCCTGCGATCCGTCTCGGCGCATCGCAGCTATCGCCATGCCTACAGGGACGCGCAGGTGCGCCCGTTCAACGTCGCAGAGTTCCTGATCCTGCGGAAGGAAATGCCGCGCTCGCTGGCCTATTGCTACGACTGGATCACCGAAAGCCTTGGCGCACTGACAGAGCGCTACGGCGAAAGGCCGATGAGCTACGACATGGCGTGTGGCACGCACGAGCTTCTCGAGGCCGGCACCATGCACCAGATCTTCGTCAACGGGCTGCATGAGTTCCTGTCCGACATGATTGCCCGCAACAACGCGTTTGGCGCGCAGCTCGCCGCCGACTACCACTTCGCCTGAACCCGCCTAGGGCGACAAGGCCCCGCCAACACGGGACACAGCAGCAAGAACCCGGGCACCAGCCGGCAAAGCCGGACGGACACACCGAGGGAGACCGAAGCGCAATGCGCCTGAACGTCAAGCATGTCACGCGATACCGCTACGACCATCCGCTTGCGCATATGGTTCAGCAGCTCCGCCTGACGCCGCCGGCAAGCCCGGGGCAGAAAATCCTGTCCTGGCGGATCGACGTGCCGGGCTACGAGACTTCGGCCCACTACACCGACGCCTTCGGCAACAGGGTCGATGTGATCAGTCACCGCGACCCGGCAAGCGAACTGGCCGTGAGTGTCGAAGGCCTGGTGGAGACCCAGGACCGGTCCGGCGTCGTCGGCGCGACACCCGGCCCTCCCGATGTCGTGTTCCTGCGTTTCACGCCGTTGACGAAGGCCAATCCGGCGATCCGCCGACTGGGCGCACTGGCCGAGCGCAGCGACGACGAGGCCGTTTCCGGCTTTCACGACCTGATGCACGCGATCCGTGACAAGGTCGCCTACCGGACCGGCGTGACCGAGGTCCACACCCCCGCCATCGACGCACTGAATGCCGGGGAAGGCGTGTGCCAGGACCATGCCCACATCTTCATCGCGGCGGCCCGTTCGGCGGGGTTCCCGGCGCGCTATGTCTCCGGCTACATGTTGCTGGAAGACGCGCAGGACTCGGAGGCCCATCACGCATGGGCCGAGGTCCTGCTGCCGACGCTTGGCTGGGTCGGCTTCGACGTGTCCAACGGGATCTGCCCCACCGACCGCTATATCCGGCTGACCACCGGCCTCGATTCACGTTCGGCGGCACCGATACGCGGTATTCGCATAGGCGGGTCCGGTGAGAACATGAATGTCGAGGTGGCGGTTTTCCGGGAATCGCAGCAAAGTCAGCAATGATTGGCGTTGCCGGCGGGCAGCCGAACCTGTCAAATCACATCGATTCGGCACTGACCCGAAGCGTCGGGGACGGGTCGGGCAGAATTGCCCCCTCCCCGTTTGGAGACTGACTTCTCATGACCTATTGCGTCGGTCTGAAGCTTGAGCGTGGCCTCGTGATGGCCGCCGACACGCGCACCAATGCCGGCCTCGACAACGTTGCTACCTTCAAGAAACTGCATGTCTGGGAAAAGCCTGGCGACCGTGTCCTTTGCCTTGCGTCCGCCGGCAATCTTGCCGTGACACAGTCGGTGGTCAGCCTGCTGTCCGAACGGCTGACAAGCCACGCGCCCGGCGGCCCGACCCTGTTCGGCGTGGACACCATGTTCCAGGCAGCCCGCCTCGTCGGCAGCGCGGTGCGCGAGGTGCGCGCCATCGACGGCGACGCGCTTGCCGCCAACTCCGAAAGCTTCAGCGTCACCATGCTGCTTGGAGGCCAGATCAAAGGGGAGGCACCCCGCCTGTTCCAGATCTACTCGGCCGGCAATTTCATCGAGGCCTCGGCCGACACGCCGTTCCTGCAGATCGGCGAGCACAAATACGGAAAGCCGATTCTCGACCGGGTGACACAGGCGGACATGCGCCTTGGCCAGGCCGCGAAGCTGGTGCTGCTGTCGTTCAACTCGACGCTGCGTTCCAACCTGTCGGTCGGCATGCCCATCGACATGCTGCTCTACAACACCGACAGCTTCTCCGCGCACCGGCAGACACGCATTTCCGAAGACGACCGCTATTTCGCGGACCTGTCGCGCATGTGGTCGGAAAAGCTGCGCGACGCAGTTGCCGAGATCCCCGACTTCGAGATCTGAAAGCCTCCCTCATCCCTCGACGATGCGGCCGTCCTCCATCCGCACGATGCGGTCGGCAAGATCGAGGATGCGGTTGTCATGGGTAACCATCAGCGTCGTCGTGCCGCGCTCGCGGCCGAGCTGGCGCAGCATCTCCACGACGGCAAATCCGCTCTCCTTGTCGAGCGCCGCCGTCGGCTCGTCGGCAAGCACCACCGGCGGGTTGCCGACCAGCGCCCGGGCGACGGCAACACGCTGCTTCTGCCCGCCCGACAGGTTGCCGGGCAGATAGTCGACCCTCTCCGACAGGCCGACGAGATCCAGCACATGGCGCGCCGCCTCCCGCCAGTCGCCCGCGACCCGCGCGCCATGCACGTCCAGCCCCATGCGCACGTTCTGCAGCGCCGTCAGGCTCTCATGCAGGTTGTGCGCCTGGAAGATGAAGCCGAGATCGCGCCGGCACTGGACGAGTTCGGCCTCCGACGCGCCATTGAGCTCGTGCCCGAGCAGGTTGATCGAACCCGCCTCCACCCGGCGCAGGCAACCGATCAGCGTCAGCAAGGTGGTCTTGCCCGATCCCGACGCCCCCATCAGCACGACGAGCGCGCCGCGCCTGATTTCCAGATCGATGTCGAAGAGCACCTGCTTGCGCGCCTCGCCCTCGCCGAACCAGTGGCCCAGACCGGCAACGCGAATGGCGATATCGGGATCCTGGTCCATGATCAAAAGAGCTCGGCCGGATTGGCGCGTGCCAGGCGGCGCGTGGCGACGGCCCCGGACACCGCGCACATCACAAGCGTTCCAAGGAAGACGAAGACCGGTCGTCCGGCCGGCATGAAGATCGGCAGGCCGGTCCCGGCGGCAACCGCCGCGTAGAGGCCGAGCGCCAGCAGGACACCGGGCACGAAACCGAACAGGGCCAGGATGAACGCCTCCTCGAAGACGATGCCGAGAAAGAAACGCTGCGGATAGCCCATCGCCTTGAAGGTCGCATATTCGCGGATGTGGTCGGCAACGTCGGTGGAGAGCACCTGGTAGACGATGATCACGCCGACCAGGACGCCGATGACGACGCCGAAACCGAAGACGACGCCGACCGGCTTTTGCGTCGTCTGGAAGCGTTGGTCGCGGGCTGCCGCCTCCTCGATCGGCCAGACCGCGCTGTCGGAAGCGGGAAGGCTGGCCCTGAGGTCCGCGATAACGGCCTCCCGCCCGGCCCCCGGCGCAAGCCGCACGAGCACAAAATTCGGCGCGCCGGGAAGCCGCGCGGGAAACAGGCGCAGGAAGGTCTGGTCGGAAACGACGAGATAGCCGTCGGCGGAAAACCCGCCGCCGATGGCGAAGGTGCCGGTGACCGTCAGTTCGCGTCCCTTCGTCTCGAAACGATAGGGCTTGCCCGCCTCGATGTCGTCGAAAAGTCCCGGCGGCGCGTTGCGGGTCTTGCGGTCGATCAAGGCCACGTCCGGCAGCATCAGGGCCGCGCTCGCCCTGGCCAGCGCCGGCTCGCCGAAGGCCCCGCCCTGCGGATCGACGCCGAAGACATCCATTGTACGGATGGTGCCGTCCGGCTGCTTCCAGTCGATGCGGCCGTAGTAGAGACTGGTCGCCGAGGCGACGCCGTCGACGGCGAGCGCCTGATAGAGCCGGTTGCGCGGCAGGGGCGAACCGTCGAACAGGGTGTTGGCATCCGAGGCCGAAACCAGAATGTCGGCGTTGAGGATTGTGTAGGGCAGACGGATGCTCTCGATCAGCGCCCCGAGAAAGCCGAGCTGCATGAAGATCAGAACGTTGGCGAAGGCGACACCCGAGAGCGCCGCCGCCAGCCGCCCCCTGTTGTGGACGAGCTGCAGCCAGCCGATCGGCAAGCGGCCAAGCAGCCGGGTCAGCAGCGCTGTCATCGCGTCCCGCTCCCCGTCCTCTTGTCCGCCGCGTCATCCGGCTCGCGACCCGTTTCGCCGGCGGGTCGGTTCCCCGTCACGATCCTTGCGGTGACCTGCAGGTTGGTCAGCCGGCGCACGCGGGAAACGGCTTGCGGGTCGATAGCCACACGGACCTTCACCACGCGCGCATCGGTGCGCGCGGCAGGGTCCGCGCCGGTCGCGGTCTGCCGGCCGACATCCCAGCCGATCCGCTCGACCCTGCCCGGGATCGTGCCCCGGAAGGCTTCCGCCGTCATCTCA
>NZ_JBLXFR010000076.1:0-14567 GCF_048261845.1 Stappia sp.
CCTTAAGGGCGATCCGCACGCGCGCCGGCATGCGGTCTTGCCGGACACCGCTCATTTCGCGCAACCGCAACACCAGCCGCAGGCCGTTTTCACGATGCTCCACACTCTCCACAAGGCCGGTGACCGTGGCGCTGCGGGCCCGGTCGAGCACCGGCGCGGCGACAAGCGCGGTCCTCGTCGCGCCGGCCGCCATGCCGGAGAGGAGAAGGGCAACGACAAGCAGGGGCGTTGCCTCGCGGCCACGCCCGGCCTGAACAAGGAACGCGAGCCACACGACCAAAGCAGCCCCGGCGGTTGCCAACGCCATCGGCTCGGCGGGAAGCGCGAAATAGACGGCAATACCGCCGGCAAAGACGAAGGCCGCCCAGATCAGCCCGCGACCGCGCTCGATCTCCTCACGGACCGCCGCGCGAAACGCCGCGCCAAGCGCAGGGCGCAGCCGGGCCCGGCGGACATCCGCTTGTTGCCCGCCCTTTCGGCGGCTCAGGAAGTCGGCCAGCAGCGTACCTCCGGCGGGCGTTGTGCCGGCAAGCTGCGCCTGCCCCGCCGCCATCGTTGCGCCTTTCCCGCTTTCCGGTCGTCCGTCGCCGGCAACAGACACATGCTCCTCCCAGCATTCCACCAGCCGCCGCCTGGGGCATTGGTGGCAGCGCACCCCTGTGCTACACGGACGCCAACCGCGCCGGGATGGCAGCGTTGCATTGCAACCTGTACTCGCGCAATACGCGAAACGGTTTTCTTTCCGCAAGGGAGACGGCCGGTTGTCGCGTCATCCGATCAATCGACCACGAGGCTTCCCGATGACCGCACCCGTTGTCACGCGTTTCGCTCCCTCGCCGACCGGCTACCTGCATATCGGCGGCGCACGCACCGCGCTCTTCAACTGGCTCTATGCCCGGCGCTTTGGCGGCAAGATGCTGCTGCGCATCGAGGATACGGATCGGGAGCGCTCGACCGACGCGGCGATCGCGGCCATTCTCGACGGGCTGACCTGGCTTGGCCTCGACTGGGAGGGAGAGCCGATCTCCCAGTTCGCCCGTGCCGCCCGTCACCGGGAAGCCGCGGAAGAGCTTGTCGCCGCCGGTCTTGCCTATCGCTGCTACGCCACGCCCGAAGAGCTGACCGCCATGCGCGAGGAGCAGCGCGCCAACAACCTGCCGCCGCGCTATGACGGCCGCTGGCGCGACCGCGACCCGTCCGAGGCGCCGGCGGGCGTCAAGCCGGCGATCCGCCTGAAGGCGCCGACCGATGGCGAGACGGTGATCGAGGACCGCGTCCAGGGCCGCGTGACCTTCGCCAACAAGGAACTCGACGATCTCGTCCTGCTGCGCTCGGACGGAACGCCGACCTACATGCTCGCCGTCGTCGTTGACGACCATGACATGGGCGTCACCCACATCATTCGCGGCGACGACCATCTCACCAATGCGGCCCGCCAGACGCTGATCTACAAGGCGCTCGGCTGGGATGTGCCGGTGATGGCGCATATCCCGCTCATCCACGGACCGGACGGGGCGAAACTCTCCAAGCGTCATGGCGCGCTCGGCGCGGAAGCGTATCGCGCCATGGGCTATCTGCCGGCCGCGATGCGCAACTATCTCGCCCGCCTCGGCTGGAGCCATGGCGACGAGGAGATCTTCTCGACGGACCAGATGACCGAATGGTTCGACCTCGACGCAATCGGGCGTTCGCCCTCGCGCTTCGACTTCAAGAAGCTGGAGAATCTCAACGGCCACTACATGCGCGCCACCGAGACGGACGCGTTGATGGCGGACCTGCTCGCCTTCCTGCCCCATGCGGAAAACGGCGCCGGCCTGCGCGCATGGCTTCAGGGGAACGCCGAAAACGAAACGGCCCTGCGCACCGCCCTGCCGGGCCTCCGGGACCGCGCCAAGACGCTGGTCGAGCTTGTCGACAGCGCCGAATATCTGTGGGCCGCACGCCCGCTCGCGCTTGACGAGAAGGCGGAGAAGCTGCTTGCCGCCGACGGCGCCCGCGACATCCTGGCCGCCCTCCATCCGCGCCTGTCGGCCCTGGCCGAATGGAGCGTGGAAAGCACCGAGGAAGCCGTGCGGATCTATGCGGAAGAGAGCGACCTGAAACTCGGCAAGGCGGCCCAGCCGCTGCGGGCAGCCCTCACCGGTCGCGGCACCTCGCCGGGCATCTTCGACGTTCTCGCCGTTCTCGGCCGCGAGGAATCGCTCGCCCGCATCGCCGATCAGCTCTCCGGCTGAACCGGCATCCGCGCCCGCCCTGCACGAGCCTGCGGGACCGGCCCGCCGGCAGGACGGGCCCGCTTCCCCGACGTCCCCCGTTTCAAGGTGAACGAGTCGTCACCCTGTGACGAAAGCGCTAGGGGGCCGCGCTTGCGGGGAGCGGACAAATGGGGTACGCAACTTGCGACCTTTCCTCCCGCCGTGTGTCCGGCCCCCTTCCCGACCTCTCCTGGGGAGCAGCCAGACAATTGCACGGCGCTTGCTTCATCAAGGGGGTAGCCTGAATGAGCGACAAGACTGCAAAGCTGACGATCGGCGAAAAGTCATGGGATCTGGGCATGCGCCCGGGCTCCATCGGACCCGATGTCATCGACATCGCCTCTCTCTACGCCCAGACCGGTTCTTTCACCTACGATCCGGGCTTCACCTCGACCGCTTCTTGCGAATCCGCCATCACCTATATCGACGGTGATGCCGGAACGCTCCTGTATCGCGGCTATCCGATCGAGCAGCTTGCCGACCATGGCGACTTCCTCGAGAGCTGCTACCTTCTGCTCTACGGCGAACTGCCGACCAAGGCCCAGAAGGACGACTTCGTCAATCGCGTGACCTATCACACGATGATCCACGAACAGATGAGCCGCTTCTTCACCGGCTTCCGCCGCGACGCCCATCCGATGGCGATCATGGTGGGAACGGTCGGCGCGCTGGCCGCCTTCTATCATGACAGCACCGACATCTCGGATCCGCACCAGCGGATGGTGGCCTCGCTGCGCATGATCGCGAAGATGCCGACCATCGCGGCGATGGCCTACAAGTACCATGTCGGCCAGCCCTTCGTGTATCCGCGCAACGATCTCGACTACTCGTCGAACTTCCTGCACATGTGCTTTGCCGTGCCTTGCGAGGAGTACAAGGTGAACCCGGTTCTGGCCCGCGCCATGGACCGGATCTTCATCCTGCACGCCGATCACGAGCAGAACGCCTCGACCTCGACCGTGCGTCTTGCCGGTTCCTCGGGTGCCAACCCGTTCGCCTGCATCGCGGCCGGCATCGCCTGTCTCTGGGGGCCGGCACATGGCGGCGCCAACGAGGCGGCACTCAACATGCTCGCCGAGATCGGGTCCGTCGACAACATCCCGGAATACATCGCCCGCGCCAAGGACAAGGACGATCCGTTCCGCCTGATGGGCTTCGGCCACCGGGTCTACAAGAACTACGATCCGCGCGCGCGCATCATGCAGAAGACCACGCATGAAGTGCTCGCCGAGCTCGGCATTCGCGACGATCCGCTTCTCGACGTTGCCATGGAGCTCGAGAAGATCGCGCTCAATGACGAGTATTTCATCTCCAAGAAGCTCTACCCGAATATCGACTTCTATTCGGGCATCACGCTGCGCGCGCTCGGCTTCCCGACCAACATGTTCACCGTGTTGTTCGCGCTGGCCCGGACCGTCGGCTGGATTGCCCAGTGGAAGGAGATGGTGGAAGACCCGTCCCAGAAGATCGGTCGCCCCCGCCAGCTCTACACGGGCGCGGCGCAGCGCGATTACGTCCCGGTCTCCCAGCGTCGCTGACGCGTTCGACCGGAACCGGACCGAAACGAGAAACGGCGCCGTAAGGCGCCGTTTTTGCGTCCGGCAGACTCAATATCTGCAAGATCGACGTCGAAACTTCGAAAATTAGTCAGAATTTTTATCGGAATTGTCCGGTGTCACGACGACCTCAAGCGCGACCCGCGCCGCCTCGTCGGCCTGCGCCGCTCCGGAGGGAAGCCGCATCATCTCGTCGAGCCTGGCGAAAGCCTCGACCTGGGCGCGCCGCTGCGGGCTGTCCACAAGAAGCGGTCGGACCGCACCGGCAAGCGCCTGCGGATTGGCGTCGTCGTCGAGGAACTCCGGGACGACATTCTCGCCCAGGATGATGTTCGGCAGCACCATCGAGGTCACGCTGGCAATCGGCAGGAACCGGTTCAGATCCTTGATCCGGCGGTAGAACCAGTCGAGCTTGTAGGCGATCGCCATCGGCACGCCGGAGATGGCGAGTTCCAGCGACACCGTTCCCGACGCCGCAAGCGCGGCATGCGCGCAGCGAAAGGCGGCCAGCTTGCCCGCCTCCCCGGTGACGATCTCCGGCGGATGCCGCCAATGCGCCACCTCCTGCTCGATATGCGCCCGCAGACGGGGAACCGCGGGCAGCAGGACGCGCAGGTCCGGCCGCTCCTCCTTGAGGAGATCGACGGTGCCCCGGAAATCGGCGAGAAGGCGCGTGACCTCGCTGCGACGGCTTCCGGGCAGCACCAGCAGGACGGGCGCCGCGCCCTCACCTGACGGATCGCTCCGCTCGCCGGGCCCAGGGCGGAAATCCCCGGCCCGCTGAATGATCGAATGACCGACAAAGCTTGTTGGCGGCCCGCCGAGGCGCCGATGCACCTCCGGCTCGAAGGGCAGGATCGCCAGCAGGTGATCGACATAAGCGGCCATGCGCCGCGCCCGACCCGGCCGCCATGCCCATACGGAGGGCGAGACATAGCCGACGACGGGAATATGCGGGGCGCGCCTGCGCACCCGCTTGGCGACATTGTGGGTGAAGTCCGGACTGTCGATGATGACCAGAAGATCCGGATCGGCGGCAACGACATCGTCGACCGACTGATAGACCCGCTTGACGATGAGCGGCAGGCGGGCCAGCACGGCCGACAGCCCCATCACCGCGATGTCCTCGATCGGAAACAGGCTCGAAAGCCCCTCGCGCTCCATCCGCTCGCCGCCAACGCCCTTGAAGCGGATATTGCCCCCCGTGCGCGCCCGAAGCGACTGCATCATGGGAGCGGCAAGCTGGTCACCCGATTCCTCGCCGACGATCATGTAGACAACCAGCGGCCGCCCGGTCTCGCGGGTCATGCCGCGCCCCGCTCGTCACCGGCCAGTGTCCCCGACGGTCCGACGCCGACGATGAAAAGACCCTGACGCGCCGCGTCCGCCTCGGTTCGCTGCCTGTCCGCGATGAGCACGCGCCCGGCCTCGATGCCGATCCCGGCCAGACCGGCCTCCGCCGCCCTTTCAATCGTGTCGGGACCGATCGTGGGAAGGTCGACGCGCAGGTCCTGGCCCGGCTTGGCGCATTTCACCAGCACCCCGCCCTTGCCCTTGACCCGGCCCCGCGCCCGCAGGTCACGGCAACGCTCCAGCATCGCATCGGTGCCTTCCGCGCCCTCGACCGCGATGATCCGCCCTCCAAGGCACACGGCAGCCTGTCCGATATCCAGCCGGCCGAGCTCGGAAACGGCGCGGGCGGCCAGCCTGAGGTCCTGCAGCATGTCGCCCTTCGGCGGCGCACCGACAAGGCTGCCCGGGCTGGCAAGCAGCGCCGGCGCGACTTCATGAGCCCCGACGATGCGAAACCCCTCCTCCTCGAACAGGCGGATGATCTTCTTGAGAATGGAATCGTCACCCCCGGCAAGCGAGGCAATGATTTTCGGAAGCCGGCGCATGGTTCCCAGATCGCCGACGATCTCGCGGATCTCGGGACGCTTGCTGACGCTGCCGATCATGACGACATCGCGCACGCCCTCGCGCTGCAGATGGGAGGCAAGCTTGCCGATCTGGCCCCAGCCGAGATGAACGGGCTCAAACGCCTCGACGCCGGCATCGGCCTCGCCGCGAATGGCAACGGCAACCACCCGGCGCCCGCTGGCGCGCACCGACGCGATGACTTCCACAGGCACCCGGCCGCCGCCGCAGATCACGGCAAGCGGGGTATCCTCCCCGGACGTCGCGGGCGACGCCTCGTTCATGGATCAACCCTCCGAGGGCGGCGTGCAGAACCGGCGATCGCTTTCGGCCAGGATGAAGTCCGTCACCCGGCGCACCAGGGCGACCCCGGAATAAGCCTCGGCGACCTTTTCAGCCCGCTGCCGCAAGGTGCCTTCCGCATCCTCGAACAGATCCTTGTAGGCGCTGCGCAGCGCGTGGATGTCCTCACGCGCGAAACCGTGACGCTTCAGTCCGACAAGGTTCAGCCCGTTCAGCCGGGCCCGGTTGCCCATCACCATGCCGAAGGGAATGAGGTCGTTCTCAAGACCCGCCAGGCCGCCGACAAACGCGTTGTCGCCGATGCGGGTGAACTGGATGACGGCGGCACCGCCGCCCATGATGACATTGTCGCCGACGGTGACATGTCCGGCGATCATCACGTTGTTGGACAGGATCACGCCGTTGCCGAGCCGCGAATCGTGACCGACATGGGAATTGGCGAGAAACGCGCAGCGATCGCCGATCACGGTTTCCAGCCCGCCGCCCTCGGTTCCCGGGTTGAGCGTGACGCCCTCGCGGATGATGCAGTCGCTGCCGACGCTCAAGCTTGCCGCCTCGCCCCGGTACTTCAGGTCCTGGGCCTGATGGCCGACGGACGCGAAAGGGAACACGACGGTGCGCGCACCGACGCGCGTGCGACCGGCAACCGCGACATGCGACTTCAGTTCGACGCCGTCGCCGAGCACGACGTTCGCTCCGACATGGCAGAACGGTCCGATCCGCACATCGCTGCCGATTTCCGCGCCATCCTCGACAATGGCCGTTGGGTGAATTCCGGACGTCATTCCGCCTCGTCTCAATGATCGACCAGCATGGCGCTGATCTCGGCCTCTGCGACCTTGGTATCGTCGACCATGGCCACGCCCTCGAACTTCCAGATGTTCGTGCGGTTGCGAATCTTGGTCATGTGGTAGCGAACCTGGTCGCCAGGCAGGACCGGCTTGCGGAACTTGACCTTGTCGATGGTCATGAAATAGACGAGCTTCGGCGTCCCGGAATCGCCGCGCGAATGGACACAGAGCGCCCCGGCGGTCTGCGCCATCCCCTCGATCAGCAGCACGCCCGGCATGACCGGCTGATTGGGAAAATGACCCATGAAATGCGGCTCGTTGGCCGACACGTTCTTGATTCCGACCGCCGAGTTGTCGCCATCCATGTCGACGATACGGTCAACCATCAGGAACGGATAGCGGTGCGGAAGCAGTTCCATGATCCGCATGATATCGGCGCTATCCAGCGTCTTCTTCTCGCCTTCGCTCATATCCATTTCCCCAACACTCAAGTTCAATCCTTGTCGTGCGCCTTTGGCGTGCCCTGCCCGAGGCCGCGCTCGGCAAGCTTCGCAAGGGTCATCACCTCACGGAACCACACCTTGACCGGTTTTGCCGGCACGCCGCCATAGCGGGCACCGGCCGGCACATCGGCCTCGACCACGCTGACCGCGGCGATCTGTGCGCCCATGCCGATGGTGACATGGCCGCGCACACCCGACTGGCCGCCGATCGCAACATAATCCTCAAGCGTCGCACTGCCGGAGATGCCGACCTGCGAGACCAGGACGCAATGCCGACCGATCACCACGTTGTGGCCGATCTGCACCTGATTGTCGATCTTGGTGCCCTCGCCGATCACCGTGTCCCGGTTCGCGCCCCTGTCGATGGTCGTGTTGGCGCCGATCTCGACATCGTTCTGGATGATGACCCGGCCGATCTGGGGAACCTTCTTGTGCCCGCCCGGCCCCATGGCAAAGCCGAAGCCGTCCTGACCGCTGCAAACGCCCGAATGGAGAATCACCCTGTCGCCAACCAGCGTGTGCTGCAGGACGGCATTCGCGCCGACCGAACAGTCCCGACCGATGCGCACGCCGGCACCGATCACCGCATTTGCATGGATGCGCGACCCCGCACCGATCTCGGCGTCCGGGCCGATCACCGCACCGGCCTCGACGATTGCACCGGCCTCGATACGGGCCGCGGGATCGATCCGCGCATGAGGGGAAACGCCCTGCGATCCGTCCAGCGAGGTCGGGCGCATGGAGTCCGGATAAAGCCGCGCGAGCACCTGGCCCCACGCCTTGTAGGGCTGATCCACGACAATGGGGACAACCCCTTCCGGCACCTTGTCGGCATGCTTGCGCGCCACCAGGCAAGCGGCGGCGCGGGTCGTCTCGAGCATGGGGAGATATTTCGGATTGTCGAAGAAGACAAGCTGACCGGGCGCTGAATCCTCAAGCGGACCCACGGCGGTTATCTTCGTATCGCTCGCGCCACGTGGCAGGTCCCCGCCGACCCAGTCCGCGATGTCGGAAACGCCCGTGGGCGCGAACGGCTCAAAGAAAAAGGGTTCGCTCATCGTCTTCCCACAATGAATCCGGCCGCCGAATGCACGGCGGCCGGTTCGAATTTCCGAATGCCCGCCCGGATCAGAAGCGGGTGCCACCGCCGATGCGGAACAGCTGGGTCCGGTCGCCCGGCTCCTTGATGATCGGCCAGGCGAAGTCGGCACGCAGCGGCCCGAAGGGCGACGCCCATTTCACACCGAAACCGGCGGAAACACGCGGCGCGAAGTCGTTGGAATTGACATTTCCGGCTGCCTGGTTGCCACCGCAGCCGTTCAAGGTCTGGACGCAACGAATGATCGCCGGATCGGCATCCCAGACCGCACCGAAATCGGTGAACACGGCACCCGAAAGGCCAAGCTCCTTCGGCAGGCCGAGGATCGGGAATTCCGCCTCGGCATTGGCATGAACATACCAGCGGCCGCCAAGAGCGTCGCCCGTTATGGCGTCACGCGGGCCGATGCCCTGCATCTCGAAACCGCGCAGCCAGTTGTCGTTGTGCTGGAACTGCTCCGAGGCGCGCAGACTGCGGCCGAGACCCATGATATTGCCGGCGCCAGCGCGCAGGATACCGATCACACCCCACTCCGGAAGGATCTCCTTGTAGGCGCGGGCATCGATGCTCGACGAAAGATAGCGGGAATCGCCACCAAGACCGGCAACTTCCTGACCGAACGATACAAAAAAGCCATCGCGCGGATCGGTCCGGCTGTCGCGGGTGTCATACACCAGCGAGTAGCCGATGGCCGAGGTCAGATTGCGCCCCAGCGACGTGCGAAGACCGTTGGAGAGAGTTGTATTGGCGTCCTGCGTCAGATCCTGGTCGAAAATCCGGTAGACCAGATTGAGGCGCAGTTCGTCATCGCGCAGCGGCAGACCGAGACCGATCGAACCGCCGGTCGTCTGCATATCGTAGTTCCGGTAGTCGTTGCGGTCGTAGGACCGGCGATACACGTCCAGCGACAGCGCAATCCGGCGACCGAGGAAATACGGCTCGGTGAAGGCAAACTCGTAAGCCTGCGTCGAGGTACCCGCACCGACCTTGGCGCGAATGAACTGACCGCGGCCGAGGAAGTTCTTCTCCTGCAGCGTGATGTCGCCAATGACGCCGTCGGAGGTCGAGTAACCGACACCGAAGCCGATTTCACCCGTTGCCTGCTCCTCGACATCGACATTCACGACGATCCGGTCCGGAGCGCTGCCACGGGCGGTCGTGATGCGAACGCTCTTGAAGAACTGCAGGTCCTTCAGGCGGCGCTCCGCCTTGTCGATGAGGACGCGGTTGAAGGCATCGCCCTCGACCAGGTCGAACTCGCGACGGATCACGTACTCACGCGTCCGGTCGTTGCCGCGAACGTTGATGCGCTCGATATAGACGCGCGGACCTTCCTCGATGAAATAGGTCAGCGAGATCGTGCGGTTCTCGTAGTCGCGGGATGCACGCGGACGGATCTGCGCGAAGGCATAACCCTGGCGGGACACATCCAGCGTCAGGTCCTCAAGCGACTTCTCGACATCGAGCGAGGAATAGGTGTCGCCCGTCGACGTGCGCAGCTTGCGGCGCAGGTCCTCGGGATCGACATCGCTCAGCGAGGTCTGAAGGTCGATCTCGCCATATGTATACTGCTCGCCCTCGTCCACCGTGAAGGTCACGTAAAACACGTTCTCCTCGCGATCGAGATCGGCAACGGCCGAAACGATCTGGAAGTCGGCATAGCCGTGGCGGTAGTAGAACTGGCGCAGGAGCTCCTGGTCCGCATCGAGACGATCGGGATCGAAGGAGTCTGTCGTGCGCAGGAAGCTGAGCAGACCGCTGGTGCGGGTGCGGATCACGTCGCGCAGGCGGCCGTCGCTGAACTTGGAATTGCCGATGAAGGTAATCCGCTCGATACCGGTGCGGTCGCCCTCGTTGATTTCGAAGACGAGATCGACGCGATTGTTGGAACGGCTGATGATCTTCGGCTCGACGGTGGCACGGTAGCGACCGGAGCGGCGATAGGCCTCAAGCACGTTCTGGACGTCGGACTGCACCTTGGCGCGCGTCAGCATCGAGCGCTCCTCGGTCCGCACGACACCGGTCAGCGTCTTGTCGTCGAGGCGGCGATTGCCCTCGAACGAGATCCGGTTGACCATCGGATTCTCGCTGACGGTCACGACCAGCGTGCCGCCCTGCTGGTTGATGGCGACATCCTCGAACAGGCCGGTCGCGAACAGCGTCTTCAGCGACTCGTCGATATCGGCGGGACCGAACGAACGCCCCGGACGGATCGTCAGGTAGCTCTCGACGGTCGAGGCATCGATGCGGGTGTTGCCGCGAACATCAATCCGGCTGACCACCGCAGCTTCCGCCTCGGGTGCACCGAGGCCGGGGAAAGCCACCGGCAGAATCGGTGCGACACCGCTCATCACGGCGGCTACCAGGATTGTTCTGGTCAGGTTCTGGACACGCTGCATAAAGACGCTTCGCCTTCGGTTTTTCCGCCACACGTTTTTCCGGCGCCAGGCGCTACGGATGTGGTGGTCGAGATTCTCTATATCCGTCAGTCGTTTTACAGGCTTTTGAAGCGGAAGCAACCGCCCAAACCCTGCAAAAACCGTTTCATACCGGAGCGTTGCAGTCGAGACACGCTCGTTCCCCCGGCTACAGTGAACTCAAGTGCAGAACATCGTTCCAGGTCGCGAAAACCATCAGGAACAGGACGATGCCGATACCGATCCGGAATCCGTATTCCTGGGCACGGTCGCTGAGCGGCCTGCCCCGCAAGGCCTCCGCCGCGTAGAACAGCAGGTGACCGCCGTCCAGCATCGGAATCGGCAGGAGGTTCAACAGCCCGATGCTGACCGACAGCACGGCCGTGAGATTGAGCAGCGCGCCGAAACCGAGTGTCGCGACCTGGCCCGAGATCTGCGCCACCCGGATCGGACCGCCGAGCTGGTCGGCGGATTCGCGCCCGGTCAGGATGCCGCCGAGATAACCCGCCGTCCGCGTGACGACGAACCATGTTTCCTTGCTTCCCTCGACAACGGCCTCGACCGGGCCAAAGCGGCGGGTGATGACGTCCTCCGGCCTGGCGCTGCGGCTGACGCCGAGCAGGCCGACGGACTGGACGTTGCCGAAAGGATCGGTGATCTCGCGCCGCTTCGGGGTGATCGTCACCTCGACGCGCTCCCCGCCCCTGTCCAGCTCCATCCGCAACGGGATGTCGGCGCTGACGCTGATCGTGCGCTGCAGTTCGGCGAAGGTGCCGATTGTCGAGCCGTCGATCGCAACGACGAGGTCGCCGGCCTGAAGACCCGCTTCCGCGGCCGCGCTGTCGGGCTGCACCTGGTCGACCCGCGGCGAAATCTCCGGGCGCCCCATGAGGCCGAAAAGAACGGCGAAAATGACGATGGCGAGGATGAAGTTGGCAATCGGACCGGCCGCCACGATGGCAGCCCGGCGCGCGACGGACTTGGTCTGGAACGCGCCGGCGCGCTCCTCGGCGCTCATCCGGCGCAGCGCCTCCTGATCCGGGACGCTCGCCTCGTTCTCGTCTCCGGCGAACTTCACATAACCGCCAAGCGGAATGACGGACAGCTTCCAGCGCGTGCCGTGACGGTCGGTCCGGCCGATGAGTTCCGGGCCGAAGCCGACGGAGAACGCGTTCACCCGCACGCCGCACCAGCGGCCGACCAGGAAGTGGCCGAGTTCGTGAAAGAACACCACCACCGTCAGCACGAACAGGAACGGCAGGGCATAGCCCGCCACCGACCCGAAAAGCGATCCGATCAGTTCCATTGTCTCTCCATTGCCGCCGGCCAGTGTCCGCGCGGCGCGTTAACATCCCGTTGGCGCCCGGTTGCCGCGTTTGCGCGCTTCCCGTCCGCCCGGTTCAAGGGCTTGTCCCGGCGATTTCCCCGGCAAGGCGGCGGGCCGTTTCATCCACCGCGAACACATCGTCGATACAGGTCATCTCGCCGAAACCGGCCATGCCGCCCATGCGCTCCAGCACCCGCTCGGCGGTCGCCACGATATCCAGATACCCGGCGCGCCGCGCCAGGAACGCCTCCACCATCACCTCGTCGACCGCATTGAGCGCCGCCGTCGCGGCCGTGCCGGCGGCCATCGCCTCGCGGGCGAGCCGCAACGCCGGAAACCGGAATGGATCGGGCGCCTCGAAGGTGAGCGTCCCCAATGCGGCAAGATCAAGGCGTTCGGCCGGCGTTCCCATGCGTGCCGGCCAGGCGAGGCAGTGGGCGATGGGCGTGCGCATGTCGGGAGCGCCGAGCTGCGCCAGAAGCGACCCGTCCCGGTACTGGACCATGCCGTGCACCACGGACTGGGGATGCACCAGCACGTCGATCTGGTCGGGCCGCAAGGGAAACAGGTGGCGGGCCTCGATGATCTCGAAGCCCTTGTTCATCATCGTCGCGCTGTCGATGGAGATCCGCGCGCCCATGCTCCAGTTGGGATGGCGCAGGGCCTGCTCCGGCGTGACGGTGCGCATCTCCTCCAGCGTGCAGGTGCGGAACGGCCCGCCCGACGCCGTCAGGATCAGCTTCTCCACCTGGTCGACATTGCCGCGCTCCAGCACCTGGAACACGGCATTGTGTTCGGAATCGACCGGCAGGATCGTGGCCGACGCCTCTCGCGCGGCCCGCATGAACAGGTCGCCCGCACAGACGAGGCATTCCTTGTTGGCCAGGGCGATCGTCGTGCCCCGGGCAACGGCGGCCAGCGTCGGCTCCAGCCCCGCCGCCCCGACGATCGCGGCAACGACCATGTCGGCGGGCAGCGCCGCTGCCTCGCGAACCGCCTGCGCCCCCGCGGCCACCGTGATGCCGGACCCGGCAAGCGCTGCCTTGAGCGCGCCATGGGCGGCCGGGTCGGCGACCACGGCGTGGCGGGCCCGCACGCGAACGGCCAGTCGGGCAAGCTCTTCCGCCCGGCCGTTGGCGGTCACCGCGACGACCTCGAAACGCTCCGGATCGCGGGCCACCAGATCAAGGGTCGAGGTGCCGATCGAACCGGTGGCGCCGAGCACCGTCAGCCGCATGGGCCGGGTATCCGCGCGCGCACTGCCTGGCGCTTCGTCATGGCCGTCAAGGGCGGTCAATTGTCAGTATCCCTGCATGCCCAGGAGCGCCGCGACCGGATCGGAGAGAACGCCGCTCGCCACCACCGCGACCAGATATCCGAGCACGCCGGCACCGGTGAGCCCGTCGACCCGGTCCATGACACCGCCATGGCCGGGGATGATCCGCCCTGAATCCTTCACCCCGAAGCGCCGCTTCAGGGCCGATTCCAGCAAGTCGCCCGCCTGCGAGAAAACCGAAAGGATCCCGGCGGCGACCAGCCAGACCGCCAGCGGCGCCCGGCCGGCCAGCAGCCCTGCGACCAGTCCCACCAGCACGGCGGCGCCAAACCCGCCGAGCGCCCCGCTCCAGGTCTTCTTGGGCGACACGCGCGCCCACAGTTTCGGCCCGCCGAGACGCCGGCCGGCGAAATAGGCGGCAATGTCGGTCGCCCAGACCACGGCGAAGAGAAACAGGATGACGATGAACCCGGCCTCACCCGCCCGGAAGACGACGAGAACCACGCCGGTCAGCCCGGCATACAGCACGCCGACGGCGAGCCAGCGGAGGCCGGCCATGCCCAGCAACCACCCGGCGCCGAACAGCCCCGCGGCGGAGAGCAGCAGCAGGCCGAGAGCTTCCTGCACGTGGCCCGTGGCCACCGCCAGCATCGCGCCGGCAAGGGCAAGCGCGGCAATGCCTGTCGAAATCACGCTGTTCACGCGGACGATGACGACCCATTCCTGCAGCAGGATGGCGGCGCACAGCGCCGCGCCGATGGCGAAGGGCCAGCCCCCGGCATAGGTCGCAAGCAGAACGGCAGGCGCAAGAAGCAGGGCCGAGATGACCCGGAGCCTCAGTTCGGTGGCCCGGGGGCGGCCTCCCCCCGAGGCCCCGTCCGTCATCTGGCGACTTTCGCCGAAAGCCCGCCAAACCTGCGGTCGCGCGCCGCGAAGGCCTCGAAGGCGCTGTCCAGCGCGCATTCGTCGAAATCCGGCCAGTGCAGGTCGGCGAAATAGAACTCGCTATAGGCGGCCTGCCAGAGCAGGAAATTGGACAGGCGCTGCTCGCCGCTGGTGCGGATGATCAGGTCCGGATCGGGCAGAGCCGCCGTGTCCAGACAGCCGGAGATGCTGTCCTCGG
>NZ_JBLXFR010000077.1:0-14306 GCF_048261845.1 Stappia sp.
AGGTGATCGTCCTGGAGGCAACCGGCCGCGTCGGCGGCCGGATCCCGGCCGGCCATTCCCTCGGCGCACCGTTCGTGGCCGGCGCCGGATGGATCCCCGGCCCGCCTGGCAAGCCCGTCCGCGAGGGCGCCAGACGCGCCGGCGCGGCAACCTTCGTCACGGACGATGAACGCTTCACCGTCCATTCCGCCGATGGCATGCCGCAACCGCGCGCCAGGGTCCTGGCCGCGCAAAGGCGGCTCGAGGCGATATATGCGCGCATCGACGCGGCGCTCGACCGTGACCTGGCACTGTCACAGGCGATCCGGCAGGTCGATCCGGCCGCCGCCGGGGACCCGTTGCTTGCATGGATGATGTCCGCCTACACGGAGTTCGACACGGGCGGCGCCCTGGAGGACCTGTCCGCGCTCTATTTCGACGAGGATGAGACCTTCGACGGGGCCGACGTGATCCTGCCCCAGGGCTACGACGCAATCCCGAAGATGCTGGCCAAGGGGCTCGACATCCGGCTCGGACACCCGGTCGAACGGGTGGAATACGAGGCCGGCGACGGCGCGACCGTTTTCGCGGGGAGCGGGACGTTCGAGGCGGATTTCGTCGTGTGCACCGCGCCCCTCGGCGTCCTCAAGGCGCGGGACATCGCCTTCGACCCGCCGCTTCCACATGGCGCGGAGGCGGCGCTGGAGCGGATCGGCATGGGCAACGTGACAAAGGTCGCCCTCAAGTTCGACAAGCCACACTGGCCGGCAGACACCCAGTATTTCGGCCTCATGAGCGAGGAAAAGGGCCGATGGAACTATTTCCTCAACTACCGGACCTTCTCGCCGCAGAACATCCTGCTCGGCCTCGGCGTCGGTGCCTATGCGGGCAAGGCGGAGGCCCTTTCGGACTCCGAACTGTCCGCCGACATCATGCAGGCAGTGCGGGCGATGTTCGGAAGCAAGGTCCCCGACCCGGTCGCCATGCGGGTTACCCGCTGGTCGCAGAACCCCTATTCCCGGGGCACCTATTCCTTCGCCAGCACGGGCGCACGGCCTGAGGATTTCGACGGGCTCGCCGTTCCGATCGAAAGAACCCTGCTTTTGGCCGGAGAGCACACGACCTTCCGCCACCACGGCACGGTGCACGGCGCCTATCTGAGCGGGCTTGAAGCCGCGCGTATCATCGATGACGAGCTTTGGGAAAGGTGAGCGGAATCAGTCGTCGTCGTCAGACGGCGGGTCGTCGTCTTCCGGCTCGCGTGCGAGGATGCGTTCGATCTGATCGCGAACCTGAGCGAAGCTCGGCAGAAGGTCTTCCAACTCACGAACACCCGGAAGCATGGTGCGCAGGAGCGTGCGCGTGGCCCACCGGATCGGCTTGCGGACGAAAAGGTCTTTGGCTTCCTTCTTGAGTTCGACCTTGGCGGTTTCAACCATCTCACGCTGAAAATCGCGCAAGACCTTGGTCGATGCCTTGGCGAGATTGCGGTCGACCTGCGCCTGATCGGCGGCGAGGTTCGCCTGGGTTTCCGGGTCGGTCTCCTCGGTCGTCGCTTCGGAAAGCGCGACGAGCTTTTCGCGCGCTTCCTCGGTCAGCGCGTCAGTGCGTGCCTCAAGCGTCCTGGTCATGCGGTTGAGCGCCGCGACCACCCGGTCCTGATTGCGGGCGGTGATCTCGCCCCTCAGCCGATCGCGCTCGATTTGGGCAATCTCGGGGTAGCAGGCCTTCAACTCGGCCAGCGCCTCGACCGCCTCGTTCAGCGGATCGTCCAGTTCGGCGAGACCCGTGCCGCCGTCACGCATAAGCTCCGCAACGCGCGTCAGGAACCTTCGGCCGGCATGAAGCAGCGCGCCTCCCTGCTTGCCGTCCGCGCTTTCCAGAAACGCGATGAGCTTGCGAAGAGCCGTCTCAAGTCGCTCGGGAAAATCGTGATTGCGCCGCGCGTCACGCGCTTCTTCCTGTCCCTCAAGCGCTTCCCGCAGGAGCTGGATCAGCCCGTCATGCAGCGCATCCCGCGCCGCCTCGGAGACGGAAAGCTCCGACGTGACCCGGGCGACATCCATGGCGGTCTCGCCCGGCGTGAAATGCAGAACGCCCGGCCCCTGCACCAAGGCTTTATCGGAGAGCGGGGCGTCATCGATGTCGCCGTCCTCCGATTTGGCTTTCCTGCGGCGCTTTTCGAGAAGCTCGTCCCGGATGCGCTTCAGTTCGGCGTTGACGGTCCTCGCGCCCGCTTTCCAAAGCTTCTCCGGCAGGTTCGCCCGTGCAATCTCGAACTCTATTTCCGCCGACCGCCCGGAAAGCCGATCCTCGTACCAGTCGGTCCAGACCGACCAGTTCGGATCGAGTGCGAGAAGGTCTTTACTGAGGCGTTTCCAGTCCCGCCCGAGCTCCTCAGAAATGCCGTTCAGCCATAAGGGCATTCGCGCTAGTTCTAGCGCGGTCAAACCAGCATCAATAATTTCGCGATCCGATCTTAGAGCTACGGCGAAATCAGTATTGGGAACAGCGGGTAACGCTGCAGTGTCAGTTGAAACCATGGTGGCACTCAATGCCGCTGCTGCAGCGTGGCCGGCAGCGGCAAAGATCGGGATGTCAGCGTTGGGAGAAGCAGCGTAAGCGGTGGTGGCAGCGTCAGAGGCGGCATTGCCGATAAAGCGGGCGACGCGAGCGGAAGAACGAGAGTTAGCGGCACGCGCAAGATCTCGAGCGGATCGCGCTGCTCGCGACGCGGCAGCGGCCGCATTGTCGGCAGCAGAACGACTCACTCTAGTCTGAAGCCTGTAGTCGACAAATCCACACGCTAAGAAATTTGCACGAAACAACGATAAAAAAACGGCTTCGGAGGAAACGCTAGTTACCCTCACATGCCGCCTAACAACAGGAAACACACGAAGCGCTGCGCGCGATGCCAGCGCCACGGCGACCTCGCGCGGATGACCCTGGAGCCATTTCTCAAATTCCTCGCGGTCGAAATCCGGATCGGCCAATGCGCGCGCCTCGATTGAAAACGCGGCAAGTTTTGCGTTTTCGGATCAGCCGCGCAAGAGGTGTTGAAAGAGACCGCGACCACTCTCCACCGGTCACCCCGGGCAAGCGCAAGCGCGACCCGGGGCCCATTGGCACCCGTATCGTCAAAAGGAGCCCCGGCGTCTGCGGCATGCAGCGGCGCGCCCTCCCGCCGCTCTGGCAATGAATGGATCCCGGATCAAGTCCGGGATGACGGCCGGGGGGTGGGGCCGTCTGCGGGATGAGGTCTCGGAAGACGACAGCATGCCGCATCGACGGGAGGAAAGCCAGGCCGCCAAGAGCGGCCCGTCCCTCACATCGCGTCGAAGTCGAGCACCACCGTGTCGGTGACGGGGCGTGACTGGCAGGTGAGGACAAAGCCGGCCTCGACCTCCCAGGGCTCCAGCGAATAGTTGACCGCCATGTCGACCTTCCCGGCCTCGACCTTCGCCCGGCAGGTGCAGCACATGCCGCCCTTGCAGGAGAACGGCGCCTCGACGCCGGCGCGGATCGCCGCATCGATGATCGTCTCGCCGGCGGCAACGGGCACGGCAACGCGGGCGCCGTCGATGATCAGTTCGGCGCGCGCCGCGTGGCCGGTATCGGCCTCAGCATGGGCGGGCTTGGCCGCATGCGGGGCGGAACCGTCGGCGGGGGTGAAGAACTCGCGGTGGATGCGGGCCTCGTCGACGCCGAGCGTCTTCAGCGTCGACGTGGCGGCCTCGATCATCTCGCCGGGGCCGCACAGGAACAGCGCGTCCGCCTCGCGCGCCGGCACGACATATGTGAGCAGGGTCGCAAGCTTCTCCCGGTCGAGGCGGCCCGACAGGACCTCGACGTCCTGGGTCTCGCGCGAGAGAACGTGGAAGACGCCGAAACGGGTCGGGAAGAGGTCCTTCAGGTCCTCGATCTCTTCCTTGAAGATGATCGTCTGGGCGCTGCGGTTGCCGTAGAAGAGGAAGAAGTCGCTCTCCGGTTCGCGGGTCAGCACGGTGCGGATCATGGCGAGCACCGGGGTGATGCCGGATCCGGCGGCAATCGCAACCAGGCTGCGCGGCCCGCCCTCATGGGCCGGCAGCAGGAAGCGGCCGGAGGGTGTCATCACGTCGATCTCGTCGCCGGCGGCGACGTTCTCGTTGGCGAAGGCGGAAAAGACGCCGCCATCGATCTTCTTCACCGCGACGCGCAGCTCGCCGTCATCCTCGCCGGCGCAGATCGAATAGGAGCGGCGCACCTCGGCGCCGTCGATGACGGCACGCAAGGTCAGGTACTGGCCGGCGGAAAAGCGGTAGGCCTCGCGCAAGGTCTCCGGCACGTCGAAGGAGATGGAGACGGCCTCGGCGGTCTCGCGCTTCACGTCCTTGACCTTGAGCGCATGGAATCGCGGCGACATGCGGTTTTCTCCCTCGCGGCGGCGGTCCCGCCGTTTTCGTCACTCCGGCGGATCGTCCCGCCGGATCAGTGGCACTTGAAATAGTCGAAAGGCTCGGCGCAGGACCGGCAGCGCCACAGCGCCTTGCAGGCGGTCGATCCGAACTCGGAGACCTTTTCCGTGTCGAGCGAGGCGCAGCGCGGACAGGCGACCTCGTCGTCGCCGAACAGCGCCCGGCGCGAAGCCTTGCCGGCCGGCGGGGCGATGCCGTAGGCGCGCAGCTTCTCGCGCGCCTCGGCGCTCAGCCAGTCCGTCGTCCAGGCCGGCGACAGCACCGTGTTGATGCGCACCCTGTCGAAACCGGCGGCGGCAAGCGCCGTCTCGATGTCCATGGTGAAGACGGCCATGGCCGGACACCCCGTATAGGTCGGGGTGATGTCCACATCGAGCGAGCCATCTTGTGCGACGCGGATGTCGCGCAGCACGCCGAGATCGCCGATGGTCAGCACCGGGACTTCGGGATCGGGCACTTCGGCGGCCACCTCGAAGGCGCGCCGGCGTGCGCTTTCCGCGTCGAGGTCGTGCACCCGCGCGCCCATCGTCACCACCTGAGGCCGGGATAGGCGCGCTGCATGTACTGCATCTCGGTGAGGAGATGGCCGAAGCCTTCCGAATGAAGGCCGGAGCGGCCGCCGGTCTGGAACCAGCCCTCGGGGGGAAGCCGCAAGGTGGCCTCGTCGAACACCTCGCGCAGGGCGGCGCGCCACTCCTCGCGCAGGTTCTCCGGGTCGACGGCGATGCCGGCGGCAACCAGACGGGAAACCAGATCGTCCGCCTCGAACAGCTCGCCGGTGTAGGGCCACAGGATGTCGACGGCCTCCTGGGCGCGGGCATGGCTTTCGGCCGTGCCGTCGCCAAGGCGGATGGTCCATTCGGCCGAGTGGCGCACGTGATAGGTCGCTTCCTTCTCGGCCTTGGCGGCGATGGCGGCGAGCGTTGCGTCCCTGGAGGCCATCAGCCTGCGCCAGAAGGGCAGCATGAAGGCGGAAAAGAAGAACTGGCGCAGGATGGTCTGGGCGAAATCGCCGTTCGGCTGCTCGACCAGGAGGCAGTTGCCGAACTGGCGCTCCTTGCGCAGGAAGCAGAGCTGGTCCTCGTCGCGGCCCTTGCCCTCGACCCCGGCGGCATGGGTGTAGAGGGCGCGGGCCTGGCCGATATGGTCGAGGGCGACATTGGCAAGGCCGATGTCCTCCTCGAGCGTCGGGGCGTGGCCGCACCATTCGCCGAGGCGCTGGCCGAGGATGGCGGCGTCGTCGGCAAGGCGCAGGACATAGGCGAAGAGGTCGCCCTTGAGCTCCGTTGCGGTCATTGTGTCGCTGGCGGTCATGTCGCTTCCCATCCCGCTCACATGTTCCCGACTTCTTCGGGGATCTCGTAGAAGGTCGGATGGCGGTAGATCTTGGAGGCGGTCGGCTCGAACATCTCCTCCTTCTCCGACGGATCGGAGGCGATGATGGCGGCGGACGGCACCACCCAGATGGAAACGCCCTCGCCGCGGCGGGTGTAGACGTCGCGCGCCGCCTGCAGCGCCATCTCCTCGTCGGCCGCATGCACCGAGCCGCAATGGCGATGCGCCATGCCGGTGCGCGAGCGGATGAAGACTTCCCAGAGCGGCGTGTTCTTCTCGGTCATTGCTGTGTCCCCTTCAGGAATGGCGTGCTTCCAGCCAGCGCTCGACATGCGGCAGGCCGTCCCAGCCGAAGGCGTGGTCGCTGTCGCCGTGTCGCCGCAGGTGGCCGAGCCGCCCGAATGCTTCTTCTGTTGTCGGCCGGTGCCCGTCCGGCACGAGCCACATCACGAAATGGGGCCTGCCGAGATCCGCGAACCAGTGCCCGCGCATGTCGTAGACCTGCCTGTGAACCGTGTTGCGGACGTAGTGCTTCAGGTCCGCGACCGTTCTCCAGACCGACAGGTTGACGATCACCTCGTCCTCCCCGTCGCGCGGCAGCACGGCCGCCTCCGCTTCACTGGCGACAAGACGCCAGACGAACCCCGGACTGCGGTCCGCCGCGGCATTGACGCGGTCGAAACTGTTGACGAAACCGGCCATGCGCGGGCTGTCGACCCGGTGGCGCGGCTTCGAGATGTTGAACTGGGCCACGTGCACGGCCTTGCCCCCTATTCGGCGGCGTGGCGCGCGGCCTCGCGGCGGTCGCGGCGCTTTTGCGCATGGGCAAGGGCGGCCTCGCGCACCCAGGCGCCGGCCTCGTGCGCCTTGCGCCGCGCGGCCAGCCGCTCGCGGTTGCACGGACCGTTGCCGGCGATGACGCGGGAGAATTCCTCCCAGTCGATCTCGCCATATTCCCAGTGGCCGGTTTCCTCGTTGCGCTTCAGGTCCGGATCGGGAAGCGTCAGGCCGAGGTAATGGGCCTGCGGCACGGTCGCGTCGACGAATTTCTGGCGCAGCTCGTCATTGGTGAAACGCTTGATCTTCCAGGCCATCGACTGGGCGGAGTGCCTGGAATCCGTGTCGGAGGGGCCGAACATCATCAGCGACGGCCACCACCAGCGGTTCAGCGCGTCCTGCACCATCTCCTTCTGCTCTTCAGAGGAACGGCACATCTCCAGCAGCAGCTCGTAACCCTGGCGCTGGTGGAAGCTCTCCTCCTTGCACACGCGGATCATGGCGCGCGAATAGGGCCCGTAGGAACAGCGGCAGAGCGGGATCTGGTTCATGATCGCCGCGCCGTCGACCAGCCAGCCGATGGCACCGATATCGGCCCAGGTCGGCGTCGGATAGTTGAAGATGGAGGAGTATTTCGCCTTGCCCGACAGGAGCTGGTCGGTCAGCTCCTCGCGCGAAACGCCGAGCGTCTCGGCGGCGGAGTAGAGATAGAGGCCGTGGCCGCCCTCGTCCTGCACCTTGGCCAGCAAGGCCGCCTTGCGCTTCAATGTCGGGGCGCGGGTGATCCAGTTGCCCTCGGGCAGCATGCCGACGATCTCGGAATGGGCGTGCTGGGAGATCTGGCGGACGAGCGTCTTGCGGTAGCTCTCGGGCATCCAGTCATTCGGCTCGATCTTGTCTTCCGCATCGACACGCGCCTGGAAGGCGGCAAGGCGCCCGGCGTCCTCGGCCCCGGCGGATTCGGTGTCGCGGGCATTCAGTGCCTGGGTGTACATGCGCAAGACCCTCCCTCGGTTGCCCTTGCGGAACATATGGGTCCCGCCGGCCGCGCGGCCACTCCCCTGCCAAGGGAGCGCCTTCATCATGGCAACGATAATACGTGACGATATTTCATGTTTCAAGTTATTTTCGTCACACGTTGCAGCGCACAGAGGCGGAACACACCAGGCGGGCGGAACGAGCGGTTCAGGTGAAGCGCAGCGGCTCGGTGGCTTCGGCGGCGGGCATCGCCCCGTCGCGGGCGCGGGCATGGGCGGCGATCCATGCCTCGGCGCCGGGGCGCAAGGCTCCGTAAAGGCGGGCGGCGAGCGCGTTCGCCTCGTGGCCGGGCCAGCCGGCCGGCAGCAGCGCGCGCGGCAGCAACGGGTCGCGCAGGATCAGGCGGCGATAGTCGTGGATGAGCAGGATGCGCGCGATCATCGCCGCCTCGTCCGACAGGCGGCCGCCTTCGGCAAGGGCCGCGGCAAGCGGCGCATGGGCGGCGACAAAGGCCCGGTAGCGGTCGGCAAGCGGGGCAAGGTCGAAGGCCCGCCCGACAAGCTCTTCCCGCGAACCGGAAAGCAGCGAGGCACTCAGGGTGACGATGCCGCTGCCGGCGGCATCTCCGGGAAGCCCGGCGCTGGCCGGGGTGCCGAGCAGGATGCCGGGAGCGAGCTGGCCGTAACCGGCGGCAAGGGCGGCATCGCGCAGGGCGGCGCGGGCATCGCCCTCGGGCAGCACCAGAACCCGAAGCTCCGGCGGGACATCGCCCCCGCCCTCGCCGGGCATGCGGCGGTAGACGCGCGCCAGAGCCGGGCCGAAGGCGCGGCGGCCCTCCTCCGACAAGGCGCAATAGCTGAGCCGGCCGACCTTGACCCGGTCGAGCCAGCCATCGCGGGCAAGGCGCGAGAGCGCGGCGCGCACGGCCGGCGCGGCGGTGCGCATCAGGCCGGGCAGGGCCGACAGGGTGCCGGCCCAGACCTCGCCGCCGCGCGGGGCGACGACATCGCCGAAGATCGTGACGATCAGCGACCAGACGCGCAGCGGCGGGTTTGCGTGCAACCGGTCGACAAGGGCCTCGACATGACCGGCCGCGCGCGCCGCCTCAGCCGGCGGCGTGGTGGGCATGCCAGTGCCAGGCGATGTCGATGCGCCGGGCCACCCAGACCTTTTCGTGGGCGGCGACATAGTCGAGGAAGCGGGCAAGCGCGGCGGCGCGCCCCGGACGGCCGACGAGACGGCAGTGCAGCCCGATGTTCATCATCTTCGGCGCGCCCGCCTCGCCTTCGGCATAGAGCGTGTCGAACGTGTCCTTCAGGTAGGTGAAGAACTGGTCGCCCGAGTTGAAGCCCTGGGGCGTGGCGAAGCGCATGTCGTTGGTGTCGAGCGTGTAGGGGATCACCAGATGCGGCCCGGCCGGGCCTTCGACCCAATAGGGAAGATCGTCGGCGTAGCTGTCGGAATCATAGAGGAAACCGCCCTCCTCCATGACCAGTTCACGGGTGTGCTCGGAGGAACGCCCGGTATACCAGCCGAGCGGACGCGAGCCGGTCACCTCCTCGTGGATGCGGATCGCCTCGTCCATGTGGCGGCGCTCGTCGTCGCGGGAGAAGTCCTTGTACTCGATCCACTTGAGCCCGTGCGAGGCGATCTCCCAACCGGCCTCGTTCATCGCCGCGACCGCGTCCGGGTTGCGCTGCAGCGCCGTGGCGACGCCGTAGACGGTGACCGGCATGGAGCGCTCGGTGAACATCCGCCACAGGCGCCAGAAGCCGGCGCGCGAGCCGTATTCGTAGATCGATTCCATGTTCATGTGGCGCTGGCGCGTCCAGGGCGCGGCGCCGACGATCTCGGACAGGAAGGCCTCCGAATGGCTGTCGCCATGAAGCAGGCAGTTCTCGCCGCCTTCCTCGTAGTTGAGAACGAACTGGACGGCGACATTCGCCTCGCTCGGCCATTGGGGATCTGGCGTGTTGCGCCCGTAGCCGATCAGGTCACGCGGATAGGTGTCGCTCATGGAGGATCGTCCCGTGAAAGGGGTCAAGGCCCGCTGCCGGGCCGCTCATGGCTGCGAGGAAACCCAAAACCGCGCACCGATGCAAGCACTTCGCGCGTTTGCCGCGCCCTCAGCGGTGCCTCGGGAGGCGAACCGGGACGGCGGCAGGCCGCGCGACAAGCGCCGGCATCGCCCGATGGACCCGGCGACCGGGACCGCCTGTCCCCTCGTCTGTTGCGGGAAGCGCCATGATCGCTGCCCCCATGGCGGCCGAGCAGAGGGTGATCATCAGGCCGGCGAAAAGCAGGAGGACCGGCTGCCAGGGCTGATCGGAGGCGAGCACCAGACTGCGCAGCCCGCCGGTGTCGAACCACAGGAGGCCGCCCAGCACCATCGTGGCGACGAAGGCGCCGATCAGCCAGTTGATCGCCAGCAGCCGGAAGAACGGCGAGGCCGCGAGCCAGGCAATGCCGTGCGGCCGCGGCACGGCATTGCGGCCGTCGATCCCGTTTCCGTCTTGAAAGCCTGCGGTCACCGATCCGTCTCCGGCGTGTCGGCGCGAAACGATTTCGCGCCGTCCTGAGGGCCAGATAGGACGCGGACGCGGGCCTGTCGACGCGGTGGATTGGCGCAGGCCGTCCGGGCGCCCCGTGAAAAATTCAGCAGTCCGCGAAAAATTCACGCTGCGTGCTTGTGCGCAGCCCGCCTCCACCTATATAAGGCGAAAGTATATCGGGCCGATATATAATACAATTTGAAACTTGCTGCGCCCGCACCGTTGATGCCGCAGGCCGTTGCCCGCAAGGGGCCGACCGCCACGGCGCGCAAGACGGCCGCGAAAAGCGCAAGCGATGTCGGTCCAGCCAGGCGAAAAAGACAAGAAGAGCCAGCACGAAAAAGCGATGACCGTGGCCCATCCACGGCGAACGTGTTGCTGGCGACATCCCGGCGAGGGCGGAAAGGCCAAGAACATGAGCGTCAGAACACTGTGTCTAGCAATCCTGAATTTTGGCGATGCGACAGGCTATGAGATCCGCAAACTTTCGACCGAAGGCAAGTACAGCTATTTCGTCGATGCCAGCTTCGGCTCGATCTATCCGGCTTTGGCTCGCCTGGAGGCGGAAAAGCTCGTCACCGTCCGCGAGGAAGCGCAGAGCGGCAAGCCTGCGCGCAAGGTCTATTCCATCACCGAGGCCGGCCGGTCCGAATTCGTGCGCGCGCTCGCCGAGCCGCCGGCGCCCGATACATTCCGCTCTCCGTTCCTGCTGGTCGCCATGTGCGCGGAGATGGCGGGGATGGACGCCATCCGCAAGGCCATCGACGCGCGTCTCTCCCATCTGCGCGGCGAACTGGAGAAACTCGACACGATCTGCAACGAGCCCTGCGACCGCCGCCCCGCAGCCGACTTCATCCTTGATTACGGGCGCCACTGCATGCGCGAGGACATCCGCTTCCTCGAAGCCAACCGCACGCGCCTTGAAACCATCGCAAGCGGCCTCACCCCCCTGCCCCAGGCAGCCGAGTGAGCCGAAAGCCCGGAGACTGACCGAATGAAGATCCGCTTCTCCCACATTCTCGCCATCGGCATCACCGCCGGTGTCGCAGGCTGGATGTGGACCGGAACCTATGTGGAAGGCGGCCGGGCCGACGCTGCCAACGCCGAACCGCCGCTGTCCGAGCAGCGGCAGGAGGCTGAAAACACCCCGTTCCGCGTTTCGGTGCGCCAGATGTCGGCCGAACCGCGCCGCTCGGTGCTGGTGATCCGCGGACGCACGGAGGCCGACGCCAAGGTCGAGGTGCGCGCCGAAACCGACGGCCGCGTCGCCGAGAGGCGGGTCACCGAGGGCGAGCGCATCGCCAGGGGCGACGTGCTGTGCGTGCTCGACAAGGGCGCGCGGGAAGCGAAGGTCCTGGAAGCCACGGCCCAGCTCGCCCAGGCGGAGCTGGACCATACGGCCGCCACCCAGCTCAAGGAAAAGGGCTTCACCGCCCAGACCCGCGTCGCCGCGCTGAAGGCGGCGATGGATGCGGCCAAGGCCCGGCTCGAGGAACAGGAGCTGGAGCTGTCGCGCACGATCATCAAGGCGCCGATCTCCGGCGTCGTCGAAAGCCCGATGGTCAAGACCGGCACGGTGCTTTCCGTTGGCGACATCTGCGCCACGATCATCGATGCCGACCCGATCCTCGCGATCGGCCAGGTGTCGGAACGCGAGATCGGCAAGCTCGACCTCGGCCAGCAGGCCGAAGTCGAGCTGGTCACCGGCGAAACCGCCAAGGGCTCGATCCGCTACATCGCTCCGGCCGCCGACCCCGCCACGCGCACGTTCCGCGTCGAGGTCGAGATCGACAACAAGGACGGCGCCATTCGCGACGGCATCACGGCCACCGCGCGCGTGCCCTTGAGCGAACAGCAGGCGCACCGGCTGAGCTCCGGCGTGCTGACGCTGGACGACGCAGGGACATTGGGCGTGCGCGCCGTCGACGATGACAACAGGGTCGTCTTCCACCCGGTCAAGGTGCTGGGAGGCGACACAGACGGGCTCTGGGTTTCCGGACTGCCCGAGACGCTCAGGCTGATCACGGCCGGGCAGGACTACGTGACCGACGGACAGACGGTCGAACCGGTGGCGATCACGGCGGAGGCCAAACAATGATTTCCATGCTCGAAGGCGTCCTGCGCCGACCGAGAACCGTTCTCACGCTGATGGTCGTCATGGTCGCCGCGGGCGTCATGGCCTATATCGGCGTGCCGAAAGAGGCCGATCCGGACATCGACATTCCGGTGTTCTATGTCTCGGTCAGCCAGCAGGGCATCTCGCCGGAGGACGCCGAGCGCCTGTTGGCGCGGCCGATGGAAACGGCGCTTCGCGGCCTCGACGGCCTGAAGGAGATCACCACGATCTCCGCCGAGAGCCATCTCGGCATCATCCTCGAGTTCGACATCGACTTCGACAAGGACAAGGCGCTTGCCGATGTCCGCGACAAGGTCGACCAGGCCAAGGCGGACCTGCCGGCAGAAGCCGAGGAACCGACCATTGTCGAGACCAATTTCGCGCTGCAGCCGACGATCTTCGTGGCGCTGTCGGGCGACGTGCCCGAACGGACCCTCTACCGCCACGCAAGGCGGCTGAAGGACCAGGTCGAGGCGGTGTCGACAGTGCTTTCGGCGGATCTTTCCGGTCACCGGGAAGAGCTTCTGGAGGTCGTCATCGACGCGATGAAGCTGGAATCCTACCAGGTCACCCAGCAGGAGCTGCTGACCTCGCTGTCGCAGAACAACCAGCTGGTGCCGGCCGGCTTCCTCGACAACGGCCGGGGCCGCTTCAACGTCAAGGTGCCCGGCCTCGTCGAGACCGCCGAGGATGTCTACTCGCTGCCGATCAAGCAGAGCGGCGAAGGCGTCGTCACGCTCAGCGACATTGCCGATGTCCGCCGTACATTCAAGGATGCGGAGACCTATACCCGCGTCAACGGTCACCCGGCGATCACCCTCAACGTGGTGAAGCGCAAGGGCACCAACATCATCGAGAACAACGCCGCCGTGCGCGAGGTGGTCGAGAACGCGACGAAGGACTGGCCCTCGACGATCCGCATCGACTACATCCTCGACAAGTCGGAAAGCATCTTCGAGATCCTCGGCTCGCTGCAATCGTCGATCCTGACCGCGATCTTCCTGGTGATGATCCTGGTGGTGTGGGCGCTCGGACCGAAATCGGCGATCCTCGTCGGCATCTCCATTCCGGCCTCCTTCATGGTCGGCTTCCTGATCCTGTCGGCGATCGGCATGACCGTGAACACGATGGTGATGTTCGGCCTGGTGCTGACCGTCGGCATGCTGGTCGACGGCGCCATCGTCATGGTGGAGTACGCCGACCGCAAGATCGCGGAAGGAATGCCGGCGCAGGAGGCCTATATCCGGGCCTCCAAGCTGATGTTCTGGCCGATCGTCTCGTCGACGGCGACGACGCTCGCCGCCTTCCTGCCGATGCTGCTGTGGCCGGGTGTTGCCGGCGAGTTCATGAGCTACCTGCCGATCATGGTGATCATCGTGCTGTCGGCCTCGCTGCTGACGGCGCTCGTCTTCCTGCCGGCAACCGGCGCCGTCCTGTCGGGCATGATCTCCTGGACGGGGCGCAATGCCGAGTGGATCGTCGCCGGCATGATCGGCCTTGGCGTCGCGGTCGCGGTGTCGGGTGCGGGCGAGGCCCTGCCCTTTGCCGTACCGGCGGCGGCGATGGTGCCGCTCGGGCTGCTGCTCGGCCTCGTCGTCGGCGTTCTCGCCCGTCGCGGCCTGTCGCCGCTGATCCGCATGTCGCGGCGGCGCGCGGACCGCATGGCGGCGCAGGAGCAGGCGGAAGCCAAGCTGCTGTCGGCGGGCGAGCAGTTCGACGCCGACAAGGTGGGCGGGGCGACCGGCGTCTATGTGCGGCTGCTGCGCTTTTGCGCCGGCACGCCGCTCGGCAACGTGGTGACCCTCGTTGCGCTGGTGGTCCTTTCGGGCGGCATCTTCGCGTATTTCATGCAGAACGCGCAGGGTGTCGAGTTCTTCGTGGAGGAGGAGCCGCCGGCGGCCATCGTCCTGGTCTCGGCGCGCGGCAACTTCTCGGCCCGCGAGGCGCTCGACCTCGTCGACGATGTCGAACGCGAGGTGCTGCAGGTCGCCGGCATCAAGAATGTCGTGATGGCTGTGACCACGGCCGGCGGCTCGAGCGGCGGCGGCTTGCTGGGCGGTGCCCAGGACAAGCCCGCCGACGTGATCGCCGAGATCAACATCGAGCTGGCCG
>NZ_JBLXFR010000078.1:0-14059 GCF_048261845.1 Stappia sp.
CTCATGATCACACGCGACGACATCCTGCGCGAGGCGCGGGACTGGATCGGCACGCCCTATCGCCACCAGGCGAGCTGCAAGGGGGCGGGGGCGGATTGCCTTGGCCTCGTGCGCGGCGTCTGGCGCGCGCTCTACGGGCGCGAGCCGGAAATCCCGCCGCCCTATACCCGCGACTGGGCGGAAGCCGATCCGCACGAAAGTTTCCTCGCCGCCGCCCGTCGCCACATGCGCGAATGCGAGCCGGCCCGGGCGGGACCGGGAGACGTGCTCCTGTTTCGCTGGCGCGACGGCGCGCCGGTCAAGCATGCCGGCATCCTGTCCTGCGCGCCGCAATCCGGCGATGCCCGCGTCATCCACGCCTATGAGGGCATTACGGTGAGCGAGAGCCCGCTGGTGCCCGCCTGGCGCGGGCGCATCGCCGCCGCTTTCTCCTTTCCCGGAGTGAACCCATGGCAACCTTGATCCTTGCGGCGGCCGGCAAGGCCATCGGCGGCGCCCTGTTTGGCGGCACCGGCGCCCTGCTCGGGCAGGCAGCCGGCGCCATCGCCGGCTCCGTGCTCGACCAGCGGCTGTTCGGCTCAAGCCGCACGGTCGAGGGGCGAAGGCTCGACGATCTCGCCGTGCAGTCTTCGACCGAAGGGGCGCCGCTGCCGATGGTCCACGGCCGGGTGCGGCTGGCCGGCCAGCTGATCTGGGCAACGCGCTTCGAGGAAGAGGTCCGCGAGGAGAGAAGCGGCGGCAAGGGCGGCGGGGGAGGCAGCACGACGGTGCGCAGCTACCGCTACTTCGCGAGCTTCGCGGTGGCGCTCTGCCAGGGGCCGGTCTCGCATGTCGGCGCGGTCTGGGCCGACGGCAAGCCTTTGGACATGACCGGGATCACCTGGCGCGTCCACAAGGGCTCCGCCGATCAACCGGCGGATCCGTTGATCGCGGCCCTGCAGGACGAGACGCCGGCCTATCGCCACACGGCCTATGTGGTCTTCGAGCGGCTGTCGCTGGAGGCCTTTGGCGACCGGTTGCCGCAACTGACCTTCGAGGTGATCCGCGCCGCCGGGGAACTGGAGGGCCTTGTCCGCGCGGTGACGATCATCCCCGGCGCCGGCGAGTTCGTTTACGAGCCTGCGCCCGTCACCTGGAGCGTGCGGCCGGGCGTTTCGGAAAGCGCCAACCGGCAGGTGCTGCATGCGCCGAGCAACTGGGCAGCATCCATCGACGAATTGCAGGCGCTGTGCCCGGGGCTGGAACGCGTCGCGCTGGTGGTGGCCTGGTTCGGTGACGACTTGCGTGCCGGTCATTGCACGATCCGCCCCAAGGTGGAAACGCGCGGCCGCCAGACGCAAGGGGCGACCTGGGGCGTCTCCGGGCTGAACGGGGCGACCGCCGGGGAGGTGAGCCGCCATGAAGGGGTGCCGGCCTATGGCGGCACGCCGTCGGATGCGAGCGTCATCGCGGCAATCGCCGATCTCAAGGCACGGGGCCTTGAAGTGGCGCTCTATCCCTTCCTGCTGATGGATGTGCCGCCTGCAAACGGACTGCCCGACCCCTACGGAGGCGCCGAACAGGCAGCCCACCCCTGGCGCGGCCGGATCACCGGCGAGGTGGCTCCCGGCCTGCCCGGAACGAGCGAGGGGACGGAAGCGGCAGCAAGCGGGATCGCCGCCTTTGCCGGCAATGCCGCGCCGCTGCATTTCCTGCCGCAAGCCTCCGGGGTCGCCTATTTCGGGCCGAACGAATGGTCCTATCGCCGGTTCCTGCTGCATCACGCCAACCTGGCGGCGGCGGCCGGCGGGGTCGACACGTTTCTGGTCGGCTCGGAAATGCGCGGGCTGACGCGGCTGTCGGATGCGACAGGCCAGTATCCCTTCGTCGGGGTGCTGCGGGAACTGGCGGGCGAGGTGCGGGCGATCCTGCCGGGGGCGAAGATCACCTACGCGGCCGACTGGAGCGAATACGGCGCGCATCAGCCGGCACCGGGAGAACTGCGCTTTCCTCTCGACCCGCTATGGGCCGATCCGGCGATCGACGCGGTCGGCATCGATGCCTATTTTCCGCTCGCCGACCGGCGCGAGGACAACGACCCGGACGGCGAGACAGACCCGCATGCGCTCGGTCCGCTGGCGGCGTCGGTCGCCGGCGGCGAGGATTTCGACTGGTACTACGCGAGCGAGGCCGACCGGCGGGCGGGAGCGCGCACGCCGATCACCGACGGGGCCCACGGGAAACCCTGGGTCTACCGCGCCAAGGACATCGCCGGCTGGTGGGAAAACGCCCATGTCGAGCGCGTCGGGGGCGTCGAGGCCGGAACCGCGACGGACTGGATCCCGCGTTCCAAACCGGTCTGGCTGACCGAACTCGGCGTGCCGGCAATCACCTTCGGCGCCAACCAGCCGAATGTCTTTTACGATGCCAAGTCCTCGGAATCCTCCTGGCCGCGCTTTTCCGACGGAGGCCGCGACGACCTGGTCCAGCGCCGCGCGCTGGAAGCCGTCATCGGTTACTGGTCGGGCGCCCATCCCGCCGTCCTGCCCGGCTACAATCCGGTGTCGCCGCTTTATGGCGGGCCGATGGTCGACCCCGACCACATCCATCTGTGGGCCTGGGACGCGCGGCCCTATCCCGCCTTTCCCGCGCAGACCGACCTTTGGGCCGACGGCGGCAACTGGCGCGCCGGCCACTGGCTGAACGGCCGCCTCGGCGCAGTGTCGCTTGCCGGACTTGTCCGCAGGCTTGCCGCCGATTTCGGCCTGCCCGACGACGTTCTCGACTGCGACGGTCTGCCGGGCACGCTTGACGGCATCACTGTCTCCGGGCCGGTGCGGCTGCGCGACGTGCTGGCACCGCTCGTCGACGCACACGGAGCGGTTGCCGTCGACCGGGGGACGGCTCTGGCGCTGGTGCCGGCCTGGACGCCGCCGCGTGCGGATCTTGGTGCCGGGGCGGTCGTGGCGGGGAGAGACGGGCAGGCGGCGACCGGGTTGCAGCGGGCGCAGGAAGCGGAAATGCCGGTGGAGGTCAGGATCGCGGCGCGCGATCCGGTGCGCGAGCACCGGCGTTTCGTCGTTTCCTCGCGCCGCATCGCCGCCGAAACCGCTGGAAACGGCCGGCGGGTGGAAGAAATAGACCTTGCCGCGAGCCTCGACCCGGCGCTGGCCGCAAACCTTGCCGAGAAATTGCTGGTGCGGCGCTGGGCCGAACGCGAGGAGGTGCGCTTTGCCTTGCCACCGGGCAGTGTCGGGCTGGAGCCGGGCGATGTGACGCGGCTGGTGGCGGATCCGCTGAGCGGACAGGCGGCGACGCTGGAGGTGCGCATCGAGGCGGTGGAAGAGGGCGAGGCGCGCCGGATCGTGGCGCGGTCCGTGCGCCGTCCCCCGCCTGTGAGGGCGCGTGCGGTCGGCGGCGGGGCGCGGCCGCGCAGCATCACGGCGGTCGCCGGGCGCGCCGATGCGCTGATCCTCGACCTGCCGCCGATGCCGGGTGACGAGGGGCCGCAGCAACCTCGGATCGCCGCATTCGTCACCCCCTGGCCGGGCGCGGTGCAGGTCTACCGGGCCGGCGAGGGTGTGCCGCAAACGCTGCTTGCCCGCATCGAGAAGCCGGCCTTGATCGGCACGCTGGCCGAAGACCTGGCGCCGGGACCGGTCGCCATCTGGGACCGGGCGGGGCAGGTCGAAATCGAGGTGACCGGCGGCACGCTCTCGTCCGTTACCGAGGACGCCGTCCTGGCGGGGGCGAACGCCCTTGCCGTCCTGGCGCCCGACGGCGGCATCGAGATCGTCCAGTTCGCTCAGGCCCAGCTTGTCGGCCCGCGCCGCTACGCGCTGACCATGTTGCTGCGTGGCCAGCAGGGAACGGAGGCGGCTGCCGCGCGGGTAACGCCGGCCGGCAGTCGCGCCGTGCTGGTCGACGAGGCACTGACGCCCTTGCCGCTGACACTCGACGAGATCGGCCTTGCCTTCACCCATGCGCTGGTGCCGGCGGGCCAGCCGCTCGACAGCCCGGCACGGGCCGACATCGACCATGTGGCGCGCGCGCGGGGGCTCTTGCCGTTTTCTCCCGTGCACGCGCGGATGGAGAGAGTGCCGGGCGGCGAGGTGCGCTTTGTCTGGATCCGCCGCACGCGCATCGGCGGCGACGGCTGGCGCGAGGGGGACGTGCCCCTTGGCGAGGAACGCGAGGTGTATCTGGCCGAACTGCTCGATGGTAGCGGCGCGGCGCTTCTGGCCCGGGAAACGGAGGTGCCCGAGCTTGTGGTGACGGCGGGCGAAGAGCTTGCCGCCTTCGGCACGCCGCAGGAGGCGTTCCGGCTGCGCGTGCGCCAGATCTCCGCCGTTGTCGGTCCGGGCGCACCCGGGACCTTCGATCTCACCGCTTGACCCGCCACTTCCAGCCAGGAGGAGACACCCATGCGCATCAGCGACAGGGGACTTGCCTTCATCGCCCGGCACGAGGGTTTCGTCGCCAGGGCCTATCGCGATCCGGTCGGGGTGCTGACCATCGGCTACGGTTTCACCATGGGCAGCCGCGTTTTCGCAGCCTTCTGGCGTGACCGGCACGGACGGGCCCTGGCGCCCGGCGACCGGCTGGACCGGGGGGAGGCGGACGCGCTGCTGCGCCGGCTTGTCGACGGCGAATACGGCGCTGCCGTCACGCGGGAGCTGGGCGAGTTGCCGCAGCATCGCCACGACGCGGCCTGTTCGGTCGCATTCAATCTCGGGCCCCGGGCGCTCGGATGGCGCTGGGCTCGGGCGCTGAAGGCGGGGGACGTTGCCGGCGCGGCGAAAATCCTTGGCGCCAACTACAACACTGCCGGCGGCCGGCGACTTGCCGGCCTTGTCCGTCGTCGTCGCGAAGAGGCGGCATTGCTGCTTGCCGGCGACTATGGCGACGGCGGCGTGTCTCTTGCCTCCCGCCCGCCGGCGGCAAAGCCGCGTGCGTCCGCACGGCGCGGATTGTGGGCCTCGCTTGCCGGTGTGTTCGGCCTGGGTGCGGCGGGGGCAGCCCGGGGCGAAACCCTGTCGGCCTGGTGGATCGCCGGGGCGACCGTCGCGGCGCTCGTCATCGCCGGGACGCTTCTGCTCGTCCGCCGGTATTGGCGCCGCCGCACCCCAAACCGTGCCGGCTGAACGGCTCTGGTCACATCATCATCACACGGAAGCGGAAGGACATGTCGCATGCGCGGATGGAGAACATTTGCGGTAAACGCCCTGACGGCGGCCGGGGTCGCGGCGCTGGAAGCGCTCAGGTTCCTCGGCGAGGTCGACTGGGCGGCGGCGCTCGGGCCGCACCAGGCCTTGTGGATCGTCGTCGCCGTCAACCTCGCCAATATCGCGCTGCGCCACATCACCGGCGCGCCGGCCGGCTGGCGGCGCGCGCAGCGGCGGGAGTGGAGGGCATGAGCGCGCTTCTCGGGCTGCTGGCGGGCCCCTTGCTGACGGCGCTGGTCAGGGCCTTCGAGACGCGCGTCGCGGCGCGAACCGATGCGGCGCGGATATCGGCGGATCTGGCGGGGCAAGCGGTCCGCGGCGAGATAGAGGCCCGGGCTCACGCGCGTGCCGTGCTGGGCGCCGAGCAGGGGCACTTTCTGTCCGCCGCCCGGCTCGGACGGCTGCTCTTTGTCCTGCCGCTCGGCCTGTGGTGGAGTGCCGTGATCGCCGATTCGGTGTTCTCCTTCGACTGGGATGTCGCCGCCCTGCCGCCGCCGCTCGACGAATGGGCGGGCGGGATCCTCCTGTCGCTGTTCCTGGTCGACGGGGTGCAGGGCGCGGTGCGGGCAGCGCGCGCGGGGATGTCCGGCAAGGGGTGAGCGGGCGCGTAACCCCTCAGGTTCCTGCGTGAGACGTTCATGTGCTATTCAGGCGCAACGCGCTATGGATCGGGCATGGTCAGGCACACACCCATATTCACCGGCACGACGTCCGGTTTTCGACGCGGCGCACGGATCCTCGCGCTGGCGCTGGCGCTTGTCGTTCCGGCGACGGCAGCCTCGGCCCAGTGCCTCAGCCAGCAGGATGCGCGCGCCGCCGTGCAAAGCGGCGATGCGCGACCTTTCGGCAGCGTCGCGGGTGCCGTCAACGGTGAGATCCTGCGTGCCGAACTGTGTCGCGAAGGCGGACGACTGGTCTATGTGCTATCGGTTCTTCTTCCTGACCAACGATTGCAGGAGCGCATCATCGATGCCCGCTCCGGCCAGGTTCTCCGCTGAGGCCCGCCCGGCCTCCCCGCCAATTCCTGTCATCAAAGGACGACCGAACGCATGCGACTGCTCGTGGTGGAAGACGACAAGGACCTCAACCGGCAGCTCTGCGAGGCCCTTGGCGAGGCCGGCTATGTGGTCGACACCGCCCATGACGGCGAGGAAGGCCACTTTCTGGGCGATACCGAACCCTATGACGCGGTCGTGCTCGATCTCGGCCTGCCGGTGCTCGACGGATTGTCGGTTCTGGAGCGCTGGCGCCGCGACGGACGCCTGATGCCGGTGCTGATCCTCACCGCCCGGGACCGCTGGTCCGACAAGGTCGCCGGCATCGACGCCGGCGCCGACGACTATGTCGCCAAGCCCTTCCACATGGAGGAGGTGGTGGCGCGGCTGCGTGCCCTGCTGCGCCGCGCGGCGGGCCATGCCAGCAACGAGATTGCCGTCGGCCCGTTCCGTCTCGACATTCGCGCCGGCAAGGTGACGAAGGACGGATCGACGATCAAGCTGACCTCGCACGAGTTCCGCCTGATCTCCTACCTGATGCACCACAAGGGCCGGGTGGTCTCGCGCACCGAACTGATCGAGCATCTCTACGATCAGGATTTCGACCGCGATTCCAACACGATCGAGGTTTTCGTCGGACGCTTGCGCAAGAAGCTCGACAGCGACCTGATCGAGACCGTGCGCGGCCTCGGCTACCGCATCGGCGAGCCCGATGCCTGAAACCGCCGGGCCCGAGACCGAGGCGGCGCGAGACGCATCGCCGGCACCGGCTCCGCGCGGCAGCCAGCGTTCGATCGCGACGCGGCTCATCATGGTCGCCGCGCTATGGTCGCTGGTGGCGCTCCTCGTCACCGGCTTCGTCCTGGTCGCGCTCTACCGCGAGGCGAGCGAGCGCGAGTTCGACGCAAGGCTCGACGTTTATCTCAAGGCAATCATCGGCGAGATGGCGGCCGGCACGCCGAGTTCGCCCGCCGTACCGGGCAACCTGGGCGATCCGCGCTTCGACCTGCCGGCCTCCGGCTGGTACTGGATGGTGATGCAGGCCCATACCGGCGAGGTGCTGTTCTCCTCCCAGTCTCTGCTTGGCGATCGTCTTGAATTGCCGGAACCGGAACCCGGCGAAGTGCTGCAATCGGTGATCAGCGGGCCGCGTGCGTCCGAGCTGCGCGCCCTGCAGCGCACGATCATCTTCGGCGAGGCCGCCGCCTACCGGATCGCGGTTGCCGGCGACACCGCCGAACTGCGCGAACGCGAGAGCCATTTCGCCGGCCAGGTGGCGCTGACGCTGCTGGTGCTGGGGCTGGGGCTCGTCGGGGCGATTTTCCTGCAGGTGCGGGTCGGCCTCAGGCCGCTGGCGGCGCTGAGCGCCTCGCTTGCCGCCGTCCGGCGAGGCGACGCGCAGACCGTCGACGAGGACTTGCCGCCAGAGCTCCGGCCGCTGGCGGTCGAACTCAACGCACTGGTGCGTTCCAACCGCGAGGTGGTGGAACGCGCCCGCACGCATGTCGGCAACCTGGCGCATGCGCTGAAGACGCCGCTCAGCGTGATCGTCAACGAGGTGCGCGGCCAGGATGCTCCCTTTGCCGACAAGGTCGGCGAGCAGGCGGAGCTGATGCGCAACCAGGTCAATCACCACCTGGAGCGGGCACGCATGGCGGCACAGCGCCGCGTCATCGGCGTCTCATGCGATGTCGAACCGGTGCTGGCCCGCCTGATCCGGGCGATGGGCCGCATCCACCGCGACCGCGACCTCGACATCTCTCTCGAGATGCGCGCGCCGGTCCGTTTTCGCGGCGAGGAGCAGGACCTGGAGGAAATGGCCGGAAACCTGATCGACAATGCCTGCAAGTGGGCTTCGTCGAGGGTGCGCGTCACCGTCGCGCCGCAAGGGGAGGGAGCCGGAACGGAACGGGTCGTGGTGACCATCGAGGACGATGGCCCCGGGCTCGGCGCGCAGGAAAGGGCGGAGGCGCTGAAGCGTGGCCGCCGGCTCGACGAGACGGTGCCGGGAACCGGGCTCGGGTTGTCGATCGTGGTTGACCTGGCCGGCCTTTACGGAGGTGACCTTTCGCTCTCCAGGGCACAGGCGGGCGGGCTTGCCGCGCGGCTTGTCCTGCCGGCCCTGTGAGCACGGCCCCTATGCAAGTTGCAACGCAAAAAAATGGCCCGGGCGGCCGGGTCGCGGAACGCAGTTCGGCCACAAAGACATGTGTAACCTTGTCGAACATTCACTCGGGCAGACCCTTCCTCCCGGTTGGCGTTCCCAGCCCGATTGGTTAGATTCGATCCTGTTGACCCTCACGGAGCGGCAAGGCCGCGCCGGGGTATATGCGGCAGCGCCGCCCGGATCGGCGGAACTTTTTTGACGCGGTGGCGTTTCATGCGAACCGGGGCCGCGGATGCCGGACCCGAACATGGATACGGCAAAGGCAAGAGGCATGGGCGGGTGCGAGGAATGAAAGCCTTCAGGCTGGCGAGTGTGGTGGCGGCGGCGATGCTGGCAGGTGCCTGCGGCACCAGCAGCAATGTCGACAGCGGCCCGGTCGTGGTCGGCGGCAGCCTGCTCGGCAGCGCCTTCAGTGCGCCCGCCGTTCCGCAGTCCGAGGCCGATGTCGTGCTTGCCGACCTGATGCGCTCGGAAGCAGGCAAGGGCCTGTCGGTGGACGACCGGCGCGCCGCCGCGACCGCCTGGCGCGGGGCGCTGCGAACCAACCGCACCGGCGAGAGCGTCGAATGGCGGAACCGCAGCAACGGCACGCGCGGGCGCGTTGTCACCGGGCCGAACTACCAGGTCAACAACATCGTCTGCCGCGACTACACGCATGTCGTCGTCGTCGGCGAGACGGAGCGCTCGATGCGCGGGTCCGCCTGCCTTGCCGATGACGGTGGCTGGCAGCCGATCACCTGACGAACGGCACCGCGAGGAAGCGTTCCGCCTGACGCAGGGTCTGCAAGGCCCGGTTGCCGATCCTTGGCGTTTGTCTCAATCCGTTGCCAAGATTCAATTAATCCTTTTCTGCGATGATTCCGACTGTGTGTTTTCATCCCTTGTCGAGCGCGGACTGATGCCTGATCGGCACCATTTGACTGAGAAAATCCGCTCCTATCTGGATGCGCTGTCCCCGCGCGCGGTGCAGACCCTGCTGCGCGGGCTGGAAAGCGCGCGTGCGCGCGGTTCCGACGATCCCCATCTCGATCTCATTCTGGGCGCCTGCGTCAGCGCAGCCCGGCGCAGCTGCGGCGTCGTTCTCGATGCCGAGCCGCGCGAAAACTGGCTGCAAAGGCTGTTCTTCGCGCCGGTCGAGGACCTGCTTGTCAGCGAGATGTTGCCGGCCAAGGAACCCGGCCGCATCACCCGCGCCAGCCTGCCGCTGATCTGGACCTGGATCGCCCGCGATATCGCGCCCGACCGGGTCTCGGTCGCCACGGAACTGTCGCGCCGCCTCGAGACCGATCCGGACGAGGTGGTGGAGATGGCCGCGAGCCTGCGCCGCCATGTCCTGCAGCCGCTGCAGAAGGCTCTCGCGGAGGCCCGTGCGGACGACCGCTCGCATCAGAAGATCTGCATGCTGGTCGGCGGCGAACGGGCCCTGCGCGACCTCGAGGACGTCACCGCCGCCATCCTGGAGACGGGATGGCTCGACGCCTTGCGCGAAAGCCTGCCCGAACGGCTGACCGAATGGGACTTCAAGGCAGGCAGCCCGTCGCTGGTCCGGATCAAGGCCGTGACCGATCGGCATCCCGACCACAAGCATCTGGTCGGCGCGATCGTGCTGAGCCGTGTGGAGGCGCCTGAAGCGATGCTCTCGCTTGCCGCCGCCCTTGCAGGGTCAATGTCGATCCGCAAGATCGCCGCGAGCCCTTATGCGGTCTTTGCCGAGATGGCGTTGTCGGAGGTGGAGCGGTTTTCCGGCATTGCCTGCGGGAACTGTACCAACCGCGAGCTGTCTTCCGCGATCAACGCCTATTCCCGTCTGGTCAAGGTGCTCGACCGGCAGCTCGACCTGACCGAGAAGCCGGCCTGGCAAAAGCGTGTCGCGGAAACCCGCCGTGCCCTGTCCAGCCTCGTCACCCGCGAGCTGGAGGCGACGATGGGCAATATCCGCCGCGCCCTCACGGTGCCGAAGATCCGCTCCGACGGCGAGCCGGATGTCGACGTGCTGCTGCTCGATGAGGCCCATCGCGGCGTCATGCTTGTCAACAAGATGCGCGATGTGGCCGAAAGCCTTGCGGTCAACGAGATCACGGCCCGCACACGCCAGGCGCTCGACCAGTCGCTGGAGATCAAGACGCGGGCGCTCCTCCAGGCCCTGTCCGAATCCAAGGGCCCCCAGCGCAAGGCGCACCTGGTCGCCGTCGATGTGGCCATCGACCTGTGCGAGGACTTTTACGGCAAGGACTATGCCGACCAGCTGCGCCGAAGCCGCAAGGCCGCGCTGACGCCGAAGACCGAGACCAGGCAGGCCGCCTCCTGACCGGCGCGGCCGGCGCGACCCCCTGTCACAGGCGGCTTCCACTTGCGGAAACGGGCAAGGCGCGGTCTATATCCCCCTTATGACGATGTGGATTGCGTTCTCCCTTCTGACCGTGCTGGCCGCGCTTGCCGTTCTCGTGCCGCTGGCCCGTGCCGGGCGTGTGCAGGCGCGTGCGGGCGCCGCTCATGACGCGGAAGTCTACAAGGCGCAGCTCGGCGAGGTCGGGCGCGATCTCGACCGTGGCCTGATCTCCGAGGAGGCGGCGGTTGCCGCGCGCACGGAAATCGCCCGCCGGCTGATCGCCGCCGACCAGGCCGCGAACCAGGGCGAGACGGCGGAGCCGGGAAACGGCGGGCGGCTTAGGTTGCGCGTCGTCCGGATTCTGGCGATCTGCGTCATTCCGCTCGCCGCCATCGGTGCCTATCTCGCCTTCGGCTCCCCTGACATTCCCGACCAGCCGCTCGTCGCGCGCCTGCAGGCGCCGGCGCAGGACAGGTCGCTGCCCGAACTCGTCGCACGGGTCGAGCAACATCTGGCGAAGGATCCCGGCGACGGCCGCGGCTGGGACGTGCTGGCGCCGGTCTATATGCGGCTCGGCCGGCCCGGGGACGCTGCCGCGGCCTATGCGGCCGCGATCCGGCTGCTCGGCCCTGACGTTCGCCGGGAGACCGACCGGGGCGAAGCGCTGGTGGTCGCCAATAACGGGATCGTCAGCGCCGAGGCGCATGCCGCCTTCGAGCGGGCCGTGAAGCTCGATCCGGAGGCGGTCAAGCCGCGCTTCTTCCTGGCGCTGGCGCTGACCCAGGAGAACCTGCGCGAGGCGGCGGTGGCCGCCTGGCAGGATCTCCTGAAGGATGCCAGCGGCGGCGAGGCATGGGCCGAGGCGGTGCGCATGGAACTGGCGAAGCTGGGGGTCGAGGCACAAGTGCCCGAGAGCCCTCTCGCGGGACCCTCGAGCGAGGATGTGCAGGCTGCCGAGGGAATGGCGGCGGAGGATCGCGGGGCGATGATCCGCGCCATGGTCGACGGGCTCGACGCGCGGCTGGAGGCCGACGGCGGGTCGACCGGGGAATGGCTGCAACTGATGCGGGCGCTGGCCGTGCTTGGCGACACGGACCGTTTGCGCCAGGTCATTGCGCGCGCCGGCGAGGCGCTGAAGGATGATCCGGCTGCGGTGGCCAGGGTGAAAAGCCTTGCCCGGGAGCTGGGACAGGGATCGTGACACCGGCGAGGCCGGCGCCGTCAGGCGCGAAGGCGCCTGCGGGAAGCGGACGAAACGAGACAGCAAGATGACGCGCAAGCAACGACGCCTGACAATGATCGCCGCCGCCGGCACCGTGCTGGCCGTCGCGGTCGGCCTGATCCTTTTCGCGCTGAACGACCGGATCGTCTTCTTCCAGAGCCCGAGCGACATCGCGGCGAAGTCGGTTCCCGACGGTCAGCGGATCCGTCTTGGCGGTCTCGTGGCCGAGGGCAGCATCACGCGCGGCGAGAATGCCGAGGTGCGCTTTGCGGTCACGGATACGGTGGAGACCGTCAACGTCGTCTATGTCGGCCTGCTGCCGGACCTCTTCCGCGAGGGGCAGGGCGTCGTCACCGAGGGCGTGATGAAGCCGGACGGGGTGTTTTACGCCGACAACGTGCTTGCCAAGCACGACGAGAACTATATGCCCAAGGAAGTGGCCGATGCGCTCAAGGGCAAGGGCGTCTGGCAGGGCAAGGAATAACCGGCCGCCGCAGCGGTCCGGGCCGGAAAGAGGCCGTGCCCGAAAGGCGCGGCGGTGACGAGGGAGAGAACCGGCCATGATCATTGAGCTCGGGCATTTCGCGCTGATCCTTGCCTTCGTGCTTGCGCTGGTGCAGTGCGTCGTCCCGGTCTGGGGCGCGGTTGCCGGCGACCGGCGCCTGATGGCGGTGGCGCCGCCGGTGGCCGGCATGCAGTTCCTGCTGGTCGGGATCGCCTTCGCGGCCCTAAGTCATGCCTATGTGACATCGGATTTTTCGGTGCTCAACGTGGTCGAGAACTCCCATTCGGCCAAGCCCGACCTCTACAAGATCACCGGCGTGTGGGGGAACCACGAGGGCTCGCTGCTCCTGTGGGTGCTGATCCTGGCGCTGTTCGGAGCGCTGGTCGCTGCCTTCGGTCGCAACATCCCGGCCGACCTGAGGGCGGCGACGCTGGGTGTGCAGGGCTGGGTGACCGCCGCCTTCCTGCTGTTCATGCTGGCAACGTCCAACCCGTTCCTGCGCGTCGACCCGGCGCCGATGGAGGGCAACGACCTCAACCCGATCCTGCAGGATGTCGGCCTGGCCATCCATCCGCCGCTGCTTTACATCGGCTATGTCGGCTTCTCCATCGTCTTCTCCTTCGCCATCGCGGCGCTGTTGCTCGGCCGCGTCGATGCGGCCTGGGCGCGCTGGGTGCGGCCCTGGACGCTGCTGGCCTGGATGTTCCTGACGCTCGGCATCGCCATGGGCTCCTACTGGGCTTATTACGAGCTCGGCTGGGGCGGCTACTGGTTCTGGGACCCGGTCGAGAACGCCTCCTTCATGCCCTGGCTCGCCGGCACGGCGCTGCTCCATTCGGCCATCGTCATGGAAAAGCGCGGCGCGCTGAAAGTCTGGACGGTGCTGCTCGCCATCCTGACCTTCTCGCTGTCGCTGCTCGGCACCTTCCTGGTGCGTTCCGGCGTGCTGACCAGTGTCCACGCCTTCGCCACGGACCCGCTGCGCGGCACCTTCATCCTCGGCATTCTCGTCGCCTTCATCGGCGGATCGCTGGCGCTCTATGCCTGGCGTGCGCCGCTGCTCAAGCAGGGCGGCCTGTTCGCGCCCGTGAGCCGCGAGGGCGCGCTGGTGCTCAACAACCTGCTCCTGACGGTGGCTGCGGTCTCGGTGCTGGTCGGCACGCTCTATCCGCTGGCGCTGGAGGCGGTCACGGACGAGAAGATCTCCGTCGGCCCGCCCTTCTTCAACCTGACCTTCGGGCCCTTGATGGTGCCGCTGCTGATCGCGATGCCCTTCGGCCCGCTGCTCGCCTGGAAACGCGGCGATCTTGTCGCTGTCAGCCAGCGGCTCTACGCGGTGCTCGGCCTCGCGCTTGCCGCGACGCTGGTGACCGCCTGGGCGCAGGGCACCGAAAAGATCCTCGCCGCGCTCGGCGTCGGCCTTGCCGCCTGGGTGATCTGCGGCGCGGTGGCGGAAATCCTGTCGCGGGCCCGCTTCCGCGATGTCGGACTGTCGAACGGTCTTGCGCGCCTCTACGGCCTGCCGGGCTCCGCCTGGGGCACGGCGCTCGGCCATGCCGGCATCGGCATCACGCTGCTCGGCATCGTCGCCGTCTCGGCCTTCGAGGAGGAGAAGGTGCTCACCATCCGGCCGGGAG
>NZ_JBLXFR010000079.1:0-13940 GCF_048261845.1 Stappia sp.
GACGGACCGCATTTCACGTATCATAAGAAGTTACGTGATAATCAGGCGGCGCCCCGGCCTGGCCCGGGGCGCCGCCGGCAAGGATGCGGGCATGATGCAACCTTTCACCGATCCGGCGGCCGTCGCCCGCTATGTGGATGAAACGCCCCGCAAGGTGCCCGGCTTTGCCGACCTTCAGCGGATGGCGATGTTGCTCCTGGCGGAGCATGCCCCCGGCGGGGCGGACATTCTTGTCCTTGGCGCCGGCGGGGGGCTGGAGCTGAAGGTTTTCGCGCAGGCGCAGCCGCGCTGGCGTCTGCTTGGCGTCGACCCTTCGGCGCAGATGCTTGACCTTGCGCGCGACGTGCTGGGTCCGCTGGGATCGCGTGTCGACCTGCTGGAGGGCTATGTCGACGATGTTCCCGCCGGCCCGTTCGATGGCGCGGCCTGCCTTCTGACACTGCATTTCCTGGCAAGGCGGGAGCGGCTGCACACGCTGGCGCAGTTGCGTGCCCGTCTCCGGCCGGGGGCACCGCTTGTCGTTGCCCATCACAGCTGCCCGCAGGAGGGCCGGCTCCGGCACTGGCTGGAAAGGTCCGTCGCCTTTGCCGGCGACGGGCGCGCGGATCGCGCGCAGGTTTCCGCCTCCGCCGCGCTCATGGCCGACAGGCTGCCCGTGCTCCCGGCCGCCGAGGACGAAGCCCTTCTGGCCGAGGCCGGCTTTTCCGACATTGCCCTGTTCTATGCCGGCTTCACCTTTCGTGGCTGGGTCGCTTTCGCATAGGAACGCGCGCGGCCAGAGGGGCGACTTGCAGGAAATCACGGCTCGCGCGGCGACAGGCGCCGCATTATTCTCGGCTGCCGCACCGTGGTCGAGCCGGGACCTGCATGGCCGGTGGCACGGACGGATGGCGGCGCCATGAGAAAAGGCGGGGAGGTGAAACATGTTCAGTCACGTGATGGTCGGATCGAACGACATCGAGCGGTCGAAACGCTTTTATGATGCGGTGCTGGCAACGCTGGGCGTCGGCGAGCCGGTGCGCAACGAGGCGCGCTCCGGCCATGTCCGGCTTTTCTACCGGCATGATGGCAACATGTTCGGGGTCACCGAACCGATCAACGGCGAGGTCGCGACCGGCGCGAATGGCGGCACCATCGCCTTCAAGTGCGTTTCGCCCGAGCAGGTGCAGACGTTCCACGACGTCGCCGTGGCGCATGGCGGTGTGTCGGTGGAGGATGCGCCTGGCCCGCGCACCGGTGCCTCCGGAACCATGTATCTGGCCTATGTGCGCGATCCCGACGGCAACAAGATCTGCGCCATCCACCGGCCGGCATAGAAGGCTCGCCGGAGCCCCGCCATTTCGGGTGCCCTCGAGGCGGTGAGCGAAACAGCGGCGGGCCGAAGCCGGCGAAACAGAGAACTGCATCTACGCCATGGCCCTTTGGACTGGCGCGTCACGACACCTTTCCGTGCTCGGTCAGAAAGTCCAGCACCGTCCTGACGCGCGAGGGCAGGGGCCCGCCCTGACCGATATGGACGGCGTGGAAGTCCTCTTTTTCACCGGCATCAAGGTCGCAAAGGATGGGGACGAGCCTTCCCGCGGCGATGTCCTCGCGCACGGTAAAGGCGGCAAGGCGTGCAAGGCCGACGCCCGCAAGCGCCAGTTGGCGCAAGCCTTCTCCATCGCTTGCCTTGACGCGGCCGGTGGCGGGAACGCGTTTGATTTCGCCGTTTTCCCGCAGCGCCCAGCCGTCGACCGCGCGCGCATAGCCAAAACCAAGCCGGTTGTGCCGTTCGAGATCGGCAATGCTGCCGGGGGTGCCGAAGTGGTCCAGGTAGCAAGGCGCGGCAACGATGGTCAGCGCCGTCCCGCCGAGCTTGCGGGCAACAAGGCTTGAGCTTTTCATCGGCCCCGCCCGGACGGCGATATCGGTGCGCTCGGCAAGAAGGTCAACCACAGCATCGGTTTGAACGATGTCGAGCGTGACGGCCGGATGCAACGCCAGGAACCTGGGCAGCACTGGCGCAAGGATGTGATTGAAATATGAGGCGCTGGTGGTGATGCGAACGCGGCCGACCGCCTGCTCGCCGACGCCGGCCACGCGCTCGGCTTCTTCCAGGTCCGCGAGGATGCGCGTCGCCCGCTCGTAAAATGCGCAGCCTTCCGGCGTCAGCTGCAATTGCCGCGTCGAGCGGTTGAGCAGTCTTGCGCCTAGTCGTCCCTCCAGCCGCGCGATGAGTTTGCTGACCGCCGAGGGCGTCATGCACGCTGCCCGCGCGGCAGGTGAGAACCCGCCGAGCTCGACCACGCGAACGAACACCTCCATCTCGCCCGATCGGTTGACCTCAAGCCGTGCCATGATGACTTCATCTCATAAGTGATGTTCCCACGCGCATTCTATTTCATCCGATGCGGACGGTCTATCTGTCGGGCAAGGAAACATCATCGGATAGCTCGGCATGCCCATCGCTCTCTACGCCCTGACGGTCGGCGCCTTCGGGATCGGCGTCACCGAATTTGTCATCATGGGCCTTCTTCTGGAGGTCGGTCGCGAACTGGACGTCACCATCGCCGCCGCCGGCCTGCTGATTTCGGGCTATGCGCTCGGCGTTGCGGTTGGTGCGCCGGTCCTGACCACGCTCACCGCTTGCTGGCCACGCAAGCATGTGCTGGTCGGGCTGATGATTGTCTTCATCATCGGCAACGCCGCCTGCGCGCTTGCCCCGGGTTACGGCTGGCTGATGGCTGCGCGTGTTCTCACCGCCCTGACGCACGGCACGTTCTTCGGTGTCGGGGCCGTCGTGGCGACCGGTCTTGTCTCGGAAGACAAGCGAGCGTCGGCCATTGCAATCATGTTCACCGGCGTGACGGTCGCGACCGTGCTTGGTGTTCCTTTCGGGACATGGCTTGGCCAGCATTACGGCTGGCGCGTAGCCTTCTGGGCGGTGACCCTGATCGGGCTGATGGCGCTGGCCGTTCTTGTCATGCTGCTGCCGCAGGAGCGGACGAAGCCGGAAGCCTCCGACTGGCGTGCCGATCTGCGCGTCATCGCCCGCCGTCCCGTGCTGCTCGGCCTGTTGACCACCGTACTCGGCTATGCCGGCGTTTTTGCCGTCTTCACCTATATCGCGCCGCTCCTGACAGAAATCAGCGGTTTCGACGAAAGTGCCGTCTCACCGATCCTTCTTGTCTTCGGCGGCGGTCTGGTGGCGGGCAACCTGCTGGGCGGCCGGCTGGCAGATCGCAACCTGATCTGCGCCATCCTCGGCACGCTGGCTGCACTTGCCGTCGCTCTCGCGGTCATGACCTTCGCACTGGGCATGCAGGCAGTGTCCGTTGTCTTCGTCGGCCTGTTGGGAGCGACCGGCTTCGCTACCGTCGCGCCCTTGCAGATGTGGGTGCTCTCCAAAGCCGAGGGTGCCGGCCAGAGCCTGGCATCAAGCTTCAACATCGGTGCCTTCAATCTCGGCAACGCCATCGGCGCGTGGACTGGCGGCATGGTCATCGACCACGGGCCGGGCCTCGCTTTTCTGCCGCTCGCAGCCACGGTCCTCCCGCTGCTTGCCATCGCCACAGCGCTCCTCGCCGCCAGACCGGCAAACGCTGAAAGTCTCCCCTTCAACCAGACCGGACAACCCGAATAAGAGGGTCACATTGCCATGCCCATTAACGGCTCAACGGCGAAAAACAGTCGAACGCGCCGCAAGACGCGCCTTCGCCCCGCCATCATCGCTACCGCCATCGCCCTCGCGCTGGCCTCAGCTCTTTCCGGACCGTCGATGGCCCAGGCTCAAGGCTGGGTCACCACATGGATGGCAAGCCCGCAGCCGATCTGGGGCCCGGATTTCCCGTTCCCGACCAGGATCCCGGCATCCGTGACTGACCAGACCTTCCGGCAGGTCGCGCAGGTCAGCCTTGGCGGTTCGCGCGTGCGTCTGGTTTTCTCCAACAGATATGGCGAACACCCCCTGCGCATTGGCGGTGCGAGTGTTGCGCTGGCTGGCGAAAACAGCGCAACTGTCTCCGGCACGCTCCACAGGATCACCTTTGGCGGGCAGGACGAAACCGTCATCCTGCCCGGTGCTCCGGCTGTCAGCGATCCGGTCGACATGACGGTTGAGGCGCAGTCAAAACTCGCAATTTCAATCTATCTGCCCGATGAAACGCCGCTGACGACGTTCCATTGGGACGGCCGCCAGACGGCATGGTTCGCAGAAGGCAACCAGACCGGATCCGACGACTTTACCGCAGCGGCAACGACGGATGCGCGGATATTCCTGAGCGAGGTGCTGGTCGATACGCCGAACGAGGGTGCGGTGGTGGCCATCGGGGATTCGATTACCGATGGCAACGGGGCGACGATCGATGCTGATGCCCGCTGGCCGGACTTTCTTGCCAAGCGGTTTGCCCCACATCGGGTCGCGGTAGTGAACGGCGGCATCTCGGGTGGCAGGCTGCTTCAGGACAAGATGGGCGTCAGCGTCGCGGCAAGGCTGCAGCGTGACGTGTTCGCGCAGCCGAACGTCAAGGCGGCGATCCTTCTGATCGGCATTAACGACATATCCTGGCCGGGCACGATTCTCGCGCCGGATCAGACACCCCCGACCGCAGACGAGATGATCGCCGGCTTCCGGCAGGTCATCGCTCTGGCGCAGGCGAACAACGTCCGCCTGATCGGCGCGACCCTGCCGCCATTCGAAGGCGCGCTCACCGGAACGCCTCTGGGCAATTACTACAGTCCCGAAAAGGATGCGCTGCGCCAGGAGGTCAACCGCTGGATCAGGGAAAGCGGCGCTTTCGACGCTGTCGTGGATTTCGACGCGGTGCTGCGCGACCCGGCCAACCCGGCGCGGATGAACGCAGCCTTCGATTCCGGCGATCGCCTTCATCCCGGCGACGCTGGCAATCGGGCGATGGCCGAGGCCGTCGATCTTGATGCGCTGCTCGGTCGCTGACCGTCAACCGACAAAGGAAAGGACCAGGTCATGGAATATCGCAACCTTGGCAAATCCGGCCTCAAGGTGCCGGTTCTCAGCTTCGGCGCCGGCACGTTCGGCGGCACCGGCCCCTTGTTCGGCAACTGGGGCACATCCGATGCGGTCGAGGCACGCCGCCTCGTCGACATCTGCATGGAAGCGGGCGTCAACCTGTTCGATACCGCCGATGTCTATTCGGACGGCGCATCCGAGAACGTGCTGGGCGAGGCGATCCGGGGCCGACGCGATCAGGTGCTGATATCGACCAAGAGCGCGCTGCCGATGGGCGACGGGCCGAACGATGCGGGCTCGTCCCGGTTCCGCCTGATCCGCAGCGTCGAGGACGCATTGCGCCGCCTCGGCACCGACCATATCGACATCTTTCAGCTTCACGCCTTCGACGCGTTCACGCCGGTCGAAGAGGTGCTGTCCACGCTCGATACGCTCGTCCGTGACGGCAAGATCCGCTATGTCGGCGTCTCGAACTTCGCAGGCTGGCAGATCATGAAATCGCTGGCCGTCGCCGACCGTCACGGCTGGCCGCGCTATGTGGCGAACCAGGTCTATTACTCGCTGGTCGGGCGCGACTATGAGTGGGACCTGATGCCACTGGGCGAGGATCAGGGCCTCGGCGCGATGGTCTGGTCGCCGCTGGGCTGGGGACGGTTGACCGGAAAAATCCGACGCGGCGCACCGTTGCCGGACGGCAGCCGCCTGCACGAGACCGCCAGCTTCGGCCCGCCGGTGGAGGACGCACATCTCTATCGCGTCGTCGATGCGCTCGAAACCGTGGCGGAGGAAACCGGCAGGACGATCCCGCAGATCGCGCTCAACTGGTTGCTGCAGCGCCCGACCGTGTCGTCCGTCATCGTCGGCGCGCGGAACGAGGAACAACTCCGCCAGAACCTGGGTGCCATCGGCTGGAGCCTGACGCAGGAGCAGGTCGCACGGCTGGATGAAGCCAGCGCCGTCACCGCACCCTATCCGCATTTTCCCTATCGCCGGCAGGAGGGATTCGCCCGCATCAACCCGCCGATGACGGGATAAGGGATAGCGATACGTCACTGCCCACGATTGACCGTCAAAGGGGAATGCCGCTCGCACCCGGGGCGTGCATTCCCTAAGTGAGGCATTGTCCCAATGGTCGCAAGGATCTCACAGTGCCATCTTTCTGCAGGGCGGCAAGTGTCGGTATCTTTGGCTTTCAATGATAGGAAATAGAGATGAGTCCCGAGCTGGAAATCTTTTTGCAAGAGCGTGTTTTGCCCAGTCACAGGGACATCGTTCTCAGGTTCTGTCAACAGATGTCGGAGGTTGCCCCAGAAGCAACACAGCGCATGCGAGGCGGTACCGAAAAATATTATTCAGTGCCTGTTTACAGAGTTAACCGGGACATAGTGGCTATCAGCCCTACCAAAACGGGCGTCACATTTTCATTTACCCATGGTGCAAGTTTTGACGACCCGCACGGAGTTCTGAAAGGTTCGGGCAAGCAGTCACGAACTATCCGGGTGTCGAAGATCGACAACTATCCCGCCGACGAGATGGCAGGCTTCATTAAACAGGCCGCGGCGCTAGACACAGAATAGCGACTTCCAATGAGTGGCAGCCATGTCCGCGTGGCTGCCACCGAATGCTGTGTGCTTGAAACGGCTCGGCCCGAGAACCGCCCGCACATGGAAGGTTCAGGTGAGGGGCCGCATACTGAGCTTGCAGATTTGTCAGCGCTGATCTGACCTCACAGGAAGGGGTCGCAGATGTGACGTTTCAAGGCGCGGAGCGATCCGAACCCTCGATACGGTCTCCCGCATACACGCGTTCCAGCCGTGCGCCTCAAACCACTCGGCCACCTCTCCGCAGCCGGTCCGCATCGCAAGGCCCCGTCAGAATGACCGGCGGATGGATTGCGGCGGCACTCCGAAGTTGCGCAGAAACGAGTTTCGCATCCGGTCGGCGGACCCATAGCCCGTGGCACGTGCAACATGCGTCAGCGAGTGGGTCCTGCGCTCGACCCACTCGCGCGCAATCTCGAGCCGCATCTGCTCGACGGCGCGGGCGGGCGTCACGCCTGTCTCCGCGCGAAACGCCCGGGAGAAATGCCGGGGGCTCATCGCGGTCCTGGCGGCCAGGCTCTCCACGGAATGGGCCACGCCGATGTTTTCACGTATCCAGGTGAGCAGTTCGGCGAACCGGCCGCCGGTATCGACCGTCTCGAGAAGCGCGGAAAACTGCGACTGTCGCCCCGGACGCCGATAATAGATCACAAGCTCCTTGGCGATTTGCCGTGCAATCGAACTGCCCTGATCCTCGGCAACCATGGCCATCGCCAGATCCATGCCCGCGCTTACGCCCGCCGATGTCCACACCGCTCCGTCGCGTATCCAGATCCGGTCCGCCTCCACGTTCACGTCGGGATAGCGCCGCGCCAGTTCACTTGCGTAGCGCCAGTGCGTCGTTGCCCGTTTGCCCGTCAGGCAGCCTGCACGGGCGAGGACGAAAGCTCCGGTACACACGCTGGCAACGCGTTGCCCCCGGCTCATGTGCAGGTTGAGAAAATCGCGTGTCGCGGGATCGATTTCAGCGGTCACCGCACCGACCCCGCCGCAGACCAGCAGGGTCTGGCAGGGAGGGCAATCGGCGAGCGAGCGCGTGCGAAGTTCGGCGCCGCCCGAACTCGTCATCACGCCGCCGGAAGCTGACAGCAGGTCAATCTTGTAGCCCCCGCCCGCCGTTTCGAAGACGGTCATCGGACCGGCCACGTCAAGCAGCTGATAGTCGGGCGGGAGAAGGAAGCCGATGCGATGGGTCATGTCCGTTTCTAGCGGATCTGTGTCATTGCCGCCATTCCGGTTTTCCCTGCATGGTCGCGCCCGGTATCTGGATGCCCGGAAAGGCCTTGATCATGCTGGACAGAAGAGATGTGCTCGCCGGCCTCGCCGGCGCCGCGGTGATGTCATCCTGGTTTGCGTCGTCGGCAAACGGCGCGGAAGAGCCGGGCTACAACTGGCAGGAGGATTTTTCTCGTTTGCCGGGCGTTACGCTGATGGGCGACGAGGACATCGCGATGCTGCTCTATCCCGGGTTCACTGCACTGGACCTGATCGGTCCCTATCATTTCTTTGCAGGGATGATGGGCGCGCGCATCCACCTGGTGACCAACCAGGCCGACCTCTCTCCCGTGGCAAGCGACATGGGGCTGGCGGTTCAGCCAACCGTCAGGCTGGCCGATTGTCCGCGCGACCTGACGATACTTTTCGCCCCTGGCGGCACGGACGGGACGATCGCGGCGGCGCGCGATCCCGACACCATCTCCTTTGTCCGGGATCGTGCGTCACGCGCCATGTTCGTGACCAGTGTCTGCACCGGCGCGCTCATTCTTGGCGCCGCCGGGCTGCTGAAGGGAAAGCGCGCAACCACCCACTGGTCCGTTCGCCCGTTGCTCGGCAGGTTCGGGGCAACGCCCGTTGATGCCCGCGTCGTGCGCGACGGCAACCTTGTTACAGGTGCCGGCGTGTCGGCAGGGCTGGATTTCGGCCTGTCCATCGTGGCGCAACTGCGGGGGCAGCCCTATGCCGCCGCGTCGATGCTCACGGCGGAGTACCATCCCGAGCCGCCCTTCCAGGGCGGAACGCTGTCGACCACGCCGGCAAGCGTTGCAAAACCCATGACGGCGCTGTTTGAAGGCTTCGTCGAGGCAACCAAGACCCTCGGCGTGGCGCAATGACGTTGGCAAGCGGCGCTGCCATGTGAACCCGTTGTCGGCCCCGGCCTGCCGGGGCCGGACAGCCTCGGTGTTCCCGGCAGGCCGGACGGCCCGTTCTTTGAACCGGTGCCTCGGCCCGGGGTATCGGTTCGGCCGGGTGTTTCTTGCGGCGGGGTGCGGGCAACCCTTCCGGCTCGGAGCCGTGAACCAGGAAAATCTGCGTGAATTTCTGAAGAATGGCGGAGAGAGAGGGATTCGAACCCTCGATACAGTTTCCCGTATACACGCGTTCCAGGCGTGCGCCTTAAACCACTCGGCCACCTCTCCGCAGCCAGTCCGCATCACAAGGTCGCCGTCTTGTCGACGGCGGGGATGCGGCCTTTTGCGGGGGAAAACTCCCGGCTTTCCGCTCCTGTCCGGGGACAGGAGGAGCCGGGCCGACCCACCCGCAAGTCGCGCAATATACTGAGCGCGCGGGCAAGTTCAAGCGTTGATCCGTCACCGCTTGCGCTTTTCAACCGGCCGTATCGGAGAGACCTCCCGTTCGGCCGTTTCTCCCGGCGACCGGCGGCGCGCTTCGCTCACGAAGCTTTGCGGTCGCGGTGAAGGACGATGCGCAGTATATCTTGCCTGTCGCCTGGCCGGGGCTGGCGCTCCAGGCATCGGCGGCACGCATCGTTCACCACCGGGCGGGGACACATGTTGAGACTTATCCTGCGACTGATCGGCCTCTGGCTGGTGGCCGTGGCGCTTGTGGCGCTGGTCATCGACGGCACGAGCTCGATTGCGGCATCGGCCTGGTCGACGACGCCGCTTGGCAAATACTGGTTCGACTTCGCGCCGGAATCGCTTGGCCTTGCCCAGGCCGCGATACAGCGTCACGTCAATCCCTTCCTGTGGGATCCGGTCATCCAGTCGTTGCTGGGGCAGCCGGCCTGGGTCGTTATCGGGCCGCTCGGCTTCCTGTTTCTCTGGCTCGGCGAACTGGGACGCCGTCGCCGTACCGTGTCTGTCTGATCCCGGCCACCCGGCTCCCGGCACAGTGAAGGAGACCCCATGTCGTTCATGACGATGCTCGCCAACAAGTTCGCGGTCGTGGACAGGGCGCAGGCCTTGCCCGGGCGCGAGACGCCCGTCATGACGCCGGGCCCGCACGCGGTGCTTGGCCGGCCGGTCGATCTGATGCCTGCGGCCGGCGAGGACGTGGTGTTTGTCGGCCTGGGGTGTTTCTGGGGCGCCGAACGGCTGTTCTGGAAGCTGCCGGGCGTCGTGGTCACCGCTGTCGGCTATGCGGGCGGACACACGCCCAACCCCACCTACAACGAGGTGTGCAGCGGGCGCACGGGCCACACCGAGGTGGTTCGCGTCGTCTTCGACACGGCGCGTCTCTCCCGCGAGGCCCTGCTCCGGGCGTTCTGGGAAGGCCATGACCCGACGCAGGGCATGCGCCAGGGCAACGACACGGGCACCCAGTACCGCTCCGCCGTCTACTACACTGGCGAGGAGATGAAAGGCGCGGCGGAGGCGACGCGCGCCGCCTATGCGGCGGCGCTCAAGGCCGCCGGCCATGCCCGTGCGATCACCACCGAGGTGAAGCCGCTGGCAGCGTTCTATTTCGCCGAGGATTACCACCAGCAGTATCTCGACAAGAATCCGGGCGGCTATTGCGGTCTCGGCGGCACGGGTGTCGCCTGTCCCTCGGCTCTTGCCGACTGAGCGACCGCGTCCCTCCCGGTTGTTCTGTAACGCGCGCGGGTCTTGGCCCGCGTGCCGGCGCGCGCGTGCCTTCAACGTAAATTAACTGTCATATTTCACAATGGTCGAAAGTCAGGGCCGAGTCGAAAGTTCGCGGCCGAACAGACGTGAAAGCTCGGGGCCCAGGGAGCGGCAAACGTGACGGGTCGGTGCGCGGCACTCTGCCTCCTCTATGTCGTCCTGGTTCTTGCAGCGGTCACGGGAGTGTCGCTGGCACCGGTATCGGATGCGCGCGTGGCGGTCATCACATGGCCGGGCACGCGTCATGCGGCCGAGGTGGTGGCTGCCGCCGGCGGGCGGCTCGTGCTGTCGGGGTCCGGGGCCGGCGTGGTTGTCGCCGGTCCGGACGCGTCCGGCGACGGCTTCATAACCCGTTTGTACCGGAACGGGGCGCTGCTTGTGCTTGCGCCCGGTCCGGTTGAGGCATGTCTTTAGAAAACCCGGCTCTGCGTATGGTCCGGACGGGTATCCGTGAGGTGGAATATGGATGTGATTGCAGGTGGCAGGACGAGCGGTCTTGATGCGATGCGGACCGGTTTCGCCAAGGGGCTGATGGTCTTCCTCTGGTTCAACGTGCTCGTGGCGATCGCGGTTTCCTGGACCAGCGACAACGTGTCCGTTGTGGCCGTCTCCGCGGTTGCCCTTCTGCTTGGCGTGACCGCAACCGCAACCTGGCTTCGGCAGGGCATCGGGGTTGCGACGCGGGTTGTCAGCGCGGTCTCCCTGGCCGGCCTGGCAAGTCTTGTCGTGGCGGCCCTGGGCGGCGGCGATCCCTCGCAGTCGCTTCAGGTCGACGGGCACATGTATTTCTTCGCGGTGCTCGCCATTCTCGCCGGTTGGGTCGACTGGCGCGCATTGACGGCCTATTCGGCAATTGTCGCGCTCCATCACCTCACCTTGAACTTCCTGCTGCCGTCCCTGGTCTTTCCGTCCGGGGGCAACCTGTCTCGCGTGATGCTGCATGCCGCGATCGTGGTGCTGCAGACCGGCGTTCTGATCTGGCTGACCGGCCGCATCGAAGCGACCTTCGCCGCCGCCATGGCCGCGCTCGATGTCGCGCGCAAGGCGGAGACGGAAAGCGGGCGTCTTCGGGAGGAGGAGGCGAACCGCCGTGTTCTGGACGATCGCCGCCAGGAGGAGATCGGGAAGGATATCGCCGTCTTCCGCGCGGATATCGAGAAGCAGCTGGCCGAGGTTGGCCGGCGCACCGATCTCATGCGCGAGGCCGCCGTATCCCTGGAACGCATCGCCAGCGAGGCGGCCGAGAGGTCCAGGTCCGCCGGCGCCGCGTCCGGCACGGCGAGCGGCAACGTCCGCTCTGTCGCTGCCGCGGCCGAGGAACTCTCCTCGTCCATTCTCGAGATTTCGCGTCAGATCGGACGCGCCAACGAGATCGTCGGGCGCGCGGCCTCCGGGGCCCAGGGCGCCAATGATCGCGTGACCCGTCTCGATGCCTCCGCCAACAAGATCGGCGAGGTCGTCTCGCTCATCCAGGCGATCGCCGAGCAGACCAATCTGTTGGCGCTGAATGCCACCATCGAGGCCGCGCGCGCGGGCGAGGCGGGCAGAGGATTTGCGGTCGTCGCCGCGGAGGTCAAGGAACTGGCGTCCCAGACGGCGAAGGCGACGGAAGAGATCGGCGCGCAGGTTTCCGCGATCCAGGGCGAAACGAAGGAAACCGTCGGGGCGATCGCCGGCATCGCGGAAACCATGCGGGAAGTCAGCGGCTACACCTCGTCGATAGCGGATGCTGTCCGGCAGCAGGAGGCGGCGACCGGCGAGATCTCGCGCAATGTGGTCGAGGCCGCCGCCGGAACGGCGCGTGTCACGGACAATGTGGCCGGGCTGGGCGAAGCCGTCGGCCACACGGCGGCCGAGGCGGGCAAGATGGAGCACGGCATCGAGGCCGTTGTCGTCGAGATGGACGCTGTGCGTCACTCCGTCGACCGGTTCCTGCGCAAGGTCGCCGGCTAGCGCGCGGGGCTGTTGCCCGCCCGCTCGACGACACCTGGAGGCGCCGCACCGGGTTGCGTTGCAGCGCCGGTGTGCCGCAAGCGCGCCCCCCGGCTTTTCGGGGGACGCTTGCGGCCCCATATTGCGGGGATGATGCTCGCTTCCACCATAGATCCGGCCATCGCGTCCGCGCACCGCCGACGCAACCGCATGCATACGCTGCTCCTCGGCGTTGCTGCCGTCCTGCTGCTGTCGGTCACGGCATGGACGCTCGATGGCTGGCGCGGCGTCCTGTGGGCGGGGGTTGGCGGCACCGTGTCGGTGCTGTTCGCCGCGCGGCTGTCATCCGGCATGGCGCGGCGCCTTTACGGTGCGCGGGAGATGACGCCTGCATTCTTTCCCGAGGCGCACCAGATCGTGCACCTCCTGTCCGGGCGGGCCGGGCTCTCGGCGACGCCGCGCCTCTACCGGGTGCAGAGCCGGTTGATGAACGCCTTTTCCGCCGGCACCCGCGCCGACAGCGTCATTTGCGTCACCGACGGGCTGCTGGCGCGCATGACGCCGCGTGAATTCGTCGGCGTGATGGCGCATGAGATCGCCCACGTGGCGCATGAGGACATTCACGTCATGGCGATGGCCGACGTTGTCAGTCGCATGACCGGCATGATGTCGCTGCTCGGCCTGCTTCTGGCCGTCGTCAACCTGCCGGCCATGATCGAGGGCGGCACGGCCGTGCCCTGGGGGACGATCCTGTTGCTCCTGATCGCGCCGAGCCTCGGCACCGGGTTGCAGCTGGCGCTGTCGCGCGCCCGCGAATACGAGGCGGATCTCGGTGCTGCCGCCCTGACCGGCGATCCGGAGGGTCTGGCTCTCGCCCTGCTGAAGCTGGAGCGCATGCAGGGCCGTATATGGGAGGCGGCCCTGCCGCAGGGCGCCCGCATTCCCGATCCCTCGATCCTGCGCAGCCATCCCGGCACCGAGGAGCGGGTCCGCCGCTTGCGGGCCCTGCAGGCGGCTCCCGCCCGCTGGCTGGACGTGGCCGCGATGCCCCATGTCGCCGGCCGCTCGCCCGTGCCGGTTGTCGGTGCGCCAAGGCGTCGCCTGAAGGGGTTCGGCGTCTGGTACTGACGCGCGCGCGCCTCCCGCGTGTGGCGGCGGGGCACGGCCTAGACGCAGCTTGCCGTCAGGCCGCCATCGACGACGAGTTCGTGCGCGGTGATGTAGCGGGCCTCGTCGGATGCGAGGAAAAGCGCGGCATGCGCCGTATCCCATGCATCTCCCATGCGGCCGGTCGGGCTCTGCGCGTCGCGCTTGGCGATCATCTCCTCCTCGCCGCCATAGGCGCCGGCAAGGGGCTTGCGGATCATCGGCGTGTTCATCAGGCCGGGCGAAACGCAATTGGCGCGAATGCCGTGCGAGGCGTATTGCAGGGCGATGTTGCGGGTCATCGCGACGACAGCGCCCTTGGAGGCCGAATAGGCCGCGTAGGGAAACCCGATATAGCGCGAGGCGGCGATCGAGGCGACGTTGACGATGGCGCCGGAGCGCTGCGCCATCATGGCAGGCAGCACA
>NZ_JBLXFR010000080.1:0-13523 GCF_048261845.1 Stappia sp.
TCTCCCGGTCCGAAACCTTCTCAAGAGACTGGCAGCCGGGAATGCAACGACGCAAAACATCCGCGTCATTCAACGCTTCCCACACAACACCACGACCTGCAAACAAACGGTACTCACCTACCAAATCCATGTTCCGGTGCCTTTGCAAAAGGGTTCGCGCGCGTGTCGCCGCGCCTTGCGCATCTTCAGTTGCGCACAGCTTGACCAAGCCGGCCCCGCCTTTCAAGTGCTTGAAAGAAAATCAGCTACAAACTTCTCTTTGGTGCAGCGCGGCAGGCGCGGTTCCCGCCGAGCCGTTTCCGCCCGGGGTCTGGCGCGACAGCGCATGGCGATTGACCGCGGCCGGCAAGCGCCCTAAGGCGTTCGCCAGGGATCACGCGCAAGACCACCGCAGGAAAGGACCATCGCTTGTCCGACGAGGCGAGAGACCGGGCAACCGGCGACACGCAAGAGGCCGCACCGGCCGGCAACCCGCCGGTGCCGGTCTGGCCGAGCATGCTCCAGACACGGGGCTGGTCCGACTATGCGCTGCTCGACTTCGGCCACGGCCGCAAGCTCGAGCGCTATGGCAGCATTGTCGTCGACCGTCCCGAGCCGCAAGCGATGGGCGCGCCGCACCTGCCGCAGGGCCGCTGGGACGCGGCCGATGCCGTCTTCACGGGCAATGACGAGGATGACGGGCCCGGACGCTGGCGATTGAACCGCGACCTGCCGGAGACCTGGCAGATGGCATTCGGCGATGTGCGGTTTCTCGGCCGCTTCATGTCCTTCCGCCATGTCGGCGTGTTTCCCGAGCAGGCCGCGCACTGGCAGTGGATGGCCGACCGCGTGAGGGCCCGCCAGGCGGCGGGCGGGCGGCCGATGCGCATTCTGAACCTGTTCGGCTATACCGGCCTCGCCTCTCTGGTGCCGGCCGCCGCCGGCGCCGAGGTGACCCATATCGATGCCTCGAAGAAGGCCGTCGGCTGGGCGCGCGAGAACCAGGCGCTCTCGGGCCTCGACGACCTGCCGATCCGCTGGATCTGCGAGGATGCGACCAAGTTCGTCGCCCGCGAGGTGAAACGCGGCAATGTCTATGACGGCATCCTGCTCGACCCGCCGAAATACGGACGCGGGCCGAAGGGAGAGATCTGGGACCTTTACGAAAGCCTGCCGCAGATGCTGCCGATGATCGAGAAGATCCTGTCGCCGGAGGCCGATTTCCTCGTGCTGACCGCCTATGCGATCCGCGCCAGCTTCCTGGCCCTGCACGAAGTGATGGCCGATACGCTGGCAGCACGCGGGGGGCGGCTTGAATCGGGAGAACTGGTGCTGCGGTCCGAGACCGGCGGACGGACCCTTTCGACCTCCCTCTACAGCAGGTGGAGCGGACAATGAGCGGGCGCGACGATCCACCCGGCGCCCGCAAGGCCGGCCAGGTCAAGCAGGTCACCTCCTTTTCCAACCCGCTGGTCAAGGACATCAAGGCGCTGATCGCCCAGCGCAAGCACCGCCAGCGCACGGGCCGCTTCGTCGCCGAGGGACTGAAGCTTGCGACCGACGCGCTCGCCGCCGGCTGGGAGGTCGACATGCTGGCGATCGGACCGGAAGCACGCGACAGCGCGACAGCGCGCGAGGTCGCGGCCATGGCGCGTGCACGCGGGGCGACGATCCTGGAGGTCTCGACCCCGGTCCTGGCGGCGATGACGCGGCGCGACAACCCGCAGATGGTGGTCGGCGTCTACGGGCAAAAAACCTTGCCCCCCGGTTCCTTGCGCGCGGCGATCGCGGCCCGCCCCGATGCCGTGTGGGTGGCCCTCGACCAGGTCCGCGATCCCGGCAATCTCGGCACCATCATCCGCACCGCCGACGCGGTCGGCGCGGCCGGCGTCATGCTTGTCGGCGAGACCACCGATCCCTTTGCCGTGGAGGCGGTGCGCGCCACCATGGGCTCGCTCTTCCATGTGCCGCTTGTACGCCTGCAGCGCGCCGAGTTCCGCGAGATCGCGCAGGCCTGGCCGGGCACGGTCGTCGGCACGCATCTCAAGGGGTCGAGCGACTACCGGACCATCACCTATGCCCGGCCCGCCCTGCTGCTGATGGGCAACGAACAGTCCGGCCTCCCCGACGAGATGGCAGAGGCCTGCGGCGCGCTCGCCCGCATCCCACAGGCCGGACAGGCCGACAGCCTGAACCTTGCGGTCGCCACGGCGGTCATGCTCTACGAGATCCGCCGCACCGACCTTGCGCTCTGAGCGGCACGGCGGAAGCCCGGCGAGCGTCCCGCCGGGCTTCCGCCCGGGATCCCGACCCTAGAGGTCGATCCGGCGGCTTTCGCCTGCGCCGATCACCTCGATGCCCTTCGTGCCCGCGACCGCAGAAATTTCCAGCGTCTCGGCGTAGGGCGCGGTCTGCGGCAGGACGATGCCGGACACGCAACCGACGACCTCGATCCCCCAGTAGTCCGGCTGCGTCACATAGACGAGCGGCCGCAGGTCGACCCGCATCGAGACGGTGGCCCGCTCGCCGGTGACGAGCAGGAACTTGCCATTGCCGCCGAGACCGACGAAAACCTCGGCCGTGTCGAAATCGATCAGTCCACAGGTCTGCGAAGCGGGCCGCGCCTGCAGCGTCTTTGCGATATCCATGTTGAAACTCCCTGTACCGGCAATAAAACGGCGTTGACCCCGGTGCGGCGGGATCCGCCACCGATACACGCCTTGTGAGAAAATACCACAAAACCACAACCTCTGGGAAATCACACCATGCGCCTCTTCGTCTTCGGTATCGGCTACTCGGCGGATGCCTTCGTCACGCGCATCGCACAGCGCTGCACCTGGATCGGCGCGACGACGCGCAGCCCCGACAAGGCGGAGGCGCTCCGGGCGCGCGGCATCGCCCCCTTCCTGTTCGACGGAACGGCGCCGGGTGACGGCATCGCCGCAGCCCTTGCGCAGGCATCCCATGTGCTGGTTTCGATCGCTCCGGGGGAGGCCGGCGATCCGGTGCTTCTCCATCACGGCGCGGACCTTGCCGCCGCCCGGCCCGCCTGGACCGGCTACCTGTCGACGGTCGGCGTCTATGGCGACCATGGCGGCGCATGGGTCGACGAGGAAACACCCTGCAAGCCGGTATCGCGGCGCTCCGTCCAGCGGGTGGCGGCCGAGCAGGCATGGCTGGCGCATGGCGAAACGCATGAGCGTGTCGTGCAGGTCTTCCGCCTGTCGGGCATCTATGGTCCCGGCCGCAACGCCTTCGTCAATTTCGAGAAGGGCACCGCGCGCCGGCTGGTCAAGCCCGGCCAGGTGTTCAACCGCATTCACGTGGCGGACATCGCCGGAGCGCTGGAAGCGGCAATCGACGGTCCGGCAAGAACGCGCGTCTTCAACATCACCGACAACGAACCGGCGCCGCCGCAGGACGTTGTGTCCCATGCCGCCGGTCTGCTTGGCGTGGCGCCGCCGCCGGAACAGGATTTCGCGAGTGCCGACCTCAGCCCGATGGCCCGCTCGTTCTACGGCGAGAACAAGCGGGTCTCGAATGCCCGGGTAAAGTCCGAGCTCGGCTACGACTTCCTGTTTCCCACCTATCGCGAGGCGCTTTCGGCCCTGCATCGCGACGGCTGGCGCTGAGCACGTCTCACTTGCCGCGCGCCTCCCCGTCGCTGCCGAAGCGCACCTGCGGGCCGGACAGGGCGGCAATGTTGCGCTCGGGCGGTAGCGCCGCGATTTCCAGGATCAGTTTCTTGCGGACGGCATCGGCGAAGGTCGCCCTCGAATCGGCCGTCACGACAAAGGAACCGGGACCGCCGATGATCAGCCTGGCGAAGGCCTCTTCCAGGTCGTAGCGGACCGGGCGGCCCGAACAGTGCCGGCACAGGACGGCCAGGCCGTTGATGACGATACCGGCGGCAACCACCTCGGCCCGGGCGGTTTCCAGCGGCGGACCGTTCCAGCTGTTGGCGCTGTCGGCCGAGAGATCGATGACGCGCCGGACCCCGCGATGGCCGCTCTCCTCGATCAGCCGCTTGCCCTTCAGCAGCGCCGAGCCGATGGCGTTGCGCCCATACGCCCTGCGCGGCGCTGTCATCAGCGCTTCGGCAAACCGCCGGGCGGCATCGGCCCCGTCGATCACGGTCCAGCCGACGACGACATCCTGCGAGGCCGCATTTCCCCATTCGACATAGGTAACGGCGATCTTGCCGTGGGCATTGTCGAGGATGGCGGAGAGCACCATGGGGTCGGTTACGGCATCGGCGTAGCCCTGTCGCTGGAAGCGAATTTCGGCATCGTCGATGGAGCCGCTGGAATCGGCCAGGAGCACAAGCTCCAGATCCACGTCTTCCGCCGCCGCATCCGCGAGCGGCGCGGCGGCTGCAAGCAGCAGGGAAAGCACGAGGCGGACGAATGCGCGCATGCCGTTTCTCCAGGGCAATCCGGTGACGCCCGAGTGAAACATGCCGGCTCACGCAAGGGAATGCGAAAGCCGGCAACCGGCTTTCACGTTCCGGCGAGGCTGGCGCGTCTCAGACCTCCTTCTTGTGTTCCTTCTCGTGCCACGGTCCGTGGACACTTCCGACAAGACAGGTCGTCTTGCACTTGCTCCTGCAGCGGGTGCCCGTGTTGCGGACAATGCCGGCACGCGCCAGCAGGGACGGATGGAATGTCCAGGACGTGTCGAGGTCCTGGCCCCGGTCGCGCAGCGGCGCCCATTCCGGCGCAAGGATCTGGCGGCGGCCGGCCTCGTCGGTCCGCTCCACGTGGATGCGCAGCGGCCAGGAGCGCAAGCCGCCCCGCGCCAGGCAGAGCCCGAAGCGCCCGGCCTGGCCGGATTCTTCCAGCAACCGGCCGATCCGCTCCATGGCGGGAGCCGCGCGCGCCAGCTCCCTCTCGTCGAGGCCGTGGCGGGCGAAGGCGAGCGGCAACCACCGGCCATCGAGAAAACGCCAGGATGTCGGCCGGCCCTCGCGCGACATCGCCGAGCCGCGTGCGCAGACGGTGACGGACAGGCTGTTGGCCCGCCGGTCATGGCTTTCCCAGACGGTTTCACCCTCGGCGAGGGTGAAATGCACATGCAGCAGGTTGACGCCGAACGTGTCATCCAGCCCCTCGTCGATCAGGATATCGGCGAGGGCTGCAAACAGGGGCGCATCCCCGGCCGGGTCGAAACGCTCGACATCGTCGACATGGGGAAGGCCGGCATAGGGCAAGGGCAGACCGTTTTCGAGTGTGGCGGAAGAACGGGATACGGGCATGGTCGTCTCCAAATGGCTGATCGAAATCGCCGCCGCTCCCGCATGACGGGAGCTTGGCGCATGTCATTCAACCCCGGAGAGAGAGAATTCGCAACGAACGAATGCCGGAATACGCGACGTCAAGCCAGACGGCCGGCACGCCTCCCATGTGTCAGGATGCATGGAACGACGGCACCGCGCGGAGAACCGCTGCGTCCCGTGTCCGTATCAGTTGGTTCGGGTGCGGCGCACCGCATCCTGCCAGCCGGCATAGAGCGTCTGGCGGGCCTCCTCTTCCATGGCCGGTTCGAAACGGCGATCGAGATGCCAGGTCTCGGCGAAGGCTTCCATGTCCGGCCACACACCCGCCTTGTAGCCGGCGAGCCAGGCGGCGCCCAGCGCCGTCGTCTCGAGGATCTGCGGCCGGTCGACCGGCGCTCCGAGCAGGTCGGCGAGGGACTGCATGGTCCAGTCCGAGGCGGTCATGCCACCATCGACGCGCAGCACGATGCCCGTGGTGTCGATGCCGGCCGCATCGGCGCGCATGGCCTCGATCAGGTCGCGGGTCTGGTAGCCGACGCTTTCCAGCGCCGCCCTGCAGAAATCGGCCGGACCGCTCGCCCGCGTCAGGCCGAACAGGGCGCCACGCGCATCGGGATCCCAATAGGGCGCTCCAAGACCGACAAAGGCGGGCACCAGATAGAGCCGGTTCTCCGGGTTCGATGCCTCCGCGAGTTGCTGGCTGTCGGCAGCCTTGTCGATGATGCCGAGCCCGTCGCGAAGCCATTGCACAGCGCTCCCGGCGACGAAGATCGAGCCTTCAAGCGCGTAGGTGGTCTTGCCGTCAAGCCGGTAGGCAATCGTCGACAGCAGGCGGTTGTGCGAGGTAACCCGGGTTTCGCCGGTGTTGATCAGCGCGAAGCAGCCTGTGCCATAGGTCGATTTGACCATGCCGGGCCGGAAACAGGCCTGCCCGACAGTCGCCGCCTGCTGGTCACCCGCAACGCCGAGGATCGGCAATTCCGTCCCGAAATACTCCGCCTCGACCGTGCCGAAACTGTCGGCGCTGTCCTTGACCTCAGGCAGCATCGACAAGGGCACGCCGAGAATGCCGCACAGTTCCTCGTCCCAGCGGTTCTCGTCGATATTGTAGAGCAGCGTGCGCGAGGCATTGGTGGCATCGGTGACATGGGACCGCCCTCCGGTCAGCTTCCAGATCAACCAGCTGTCGACCGTGCCGAACACCAATTCGCCGGCCTCCGCGCGTGCCCGCGCGCCATCCACATTGTCGAGGATCCAGGCAAGCTTGGTGCCGGAGAAATAGGGGTCGAGCAGCAGGCCGGTGCGCTGCGCGAACAGAGCCTCGTGTCCCTCCCCTTTCAGCCGGGCGCAGAACTCCGCCGTGCGGCGGTCCTGCCAGACGATGGCATTGCAGACCGGCTCGCCGGTCTTGCGGCTCCATACCAGCGTCGTCTCGCGCTGGTTGGTGATGCCGACCGCCGCGATCGCCGAAGCCCCGCCCTCGACCTGCGCCAACGCCTCGCGGCAGACGGCCAGCGTCGAGGTCCACAGGTCCTGCGGAGCATGCTCGACCCACCCGGAATGGGGGAAATGCTGGGCGAATTCCTGCTGGCCGACCGCCACCGACCGCAGCCCCCCGTCAAAGACGATGGCCCGGCTCGATGTGGTGCCCTGATCGATTGCGAGTATATGTCCGCCGCTCACACGCCGCCTCCCGGTACGTTCGTTTTCTTTCCTTATTGCCGAAAAAAACCATCAAACGAAGCAAAAAAGCGGTCAATCGAAAATCTCGCCCTCTTGCATGGCTGCGATGCCCGAATGCAGGATCGACGCGTTTCACCGACCTTGCTAGGTTTTCGGCAAGCGGTCGTCCGGCCGCACCTTCCTGTCGCCGCGATCGCGGCCAGACCGGGTCTGCGGCCATAAAGACGTTCTCGCTCAGCCTCCTGTCAATCGCGGTCATCGCCGCACTGTCGCTCTGGTTCGTGTCCGCCGCGATCCTTCCGGAAATGCTCGCCGAGACGCCGATCCCGGCGGTCCGGCAGGCGTTGTTGTCCAGCGGCGTGCAGGTCGGCTTCGTGGCCGGCGCACTTCTCTCGGCCTTTCTCGGCCTTCCCGACCGTCTGCACCCCGGACGCCTGCTTGCGGCCTGCGCCACGCTGGCGGCACTGGTCAACGCGGCCTTGCTGGTTCTGCCGGTGGGAGGCAACGGGGCTATCGCGGCGCGCATTCTCACCGGCGCGCTGCTTGCCGGCGTCTATCCGGTCGGCATGAAGATCGCCGTCGGCTGGGGCGTGAAGGATCGCGGTTTTCTTGTCGGGCTGCTGGTCGGCGCGGTAACGCTCGGCTCAGCCGCCCCGCACCTGATCGCGCTTGGCGGCGGCGCCGACTGGCGCGTCACGGTGCTTCTCGCCTCGCTCGCCTCCCTTGCCGCGGCCGTTCTCGCGCTCGGCGTGCGGCTTGGCCCGTACCATGCAACGTCGCCGCGCTTCGACCCGAGCGTCATCGGCCGAGCCTGGACGGATCGCCGCATTCGTCTCGCCTATGCCGGATATTTCGGCCACATGTGGGAGCTCTATGCCATGTGGACCTGGGCGGGCGCGGCGATGGCGGCCGCCTTCGCCGTCACGCTTGACGATGCCACCGCACTGCCCCTCTCCCGGATGACGACCTTTGCGGCAATCGCAGCCGGCGGCATCGGCTGTATCGTCGGAGGGCTGGTGGCCGACCGTATCGGCAAGGAAACCGTGGCGATCATCGCACTGGCTTTCAGCTTTGCCAGCGCCCTTGCCGCCGCGCTTGCCTTTGGCGGCCCGCCCTGGCTGCTCTGCGCGGTCTTTCTGGTCTGGGGAGCGTCGATTGCACCCGATTCGCCGCAATTCTCGGCGCTGGTGGCGGATTTCGCCCCGGCCTCCCAGGCGGGCAGCCTGATGACGCTGCAGACGGCGATCGGTTTCGCGCTGACCTTCGTCACGGTACAGGCAACGCCGGTGGTCGTGGACCTGGCCGGCTGGCCCGTGCTGCTTGCCCTGCTGGCGCTGGGTCCGGCCTTCGGGCTTGTCGCCATGCTGCGGCTCAGGCGGCTGATGAGCACTGAGCGCGGAACCGGCTGAGCAGTCTCCCTCTAAACGCAAAAAGCGCCGTGCCCGTCACGGCAGCGGCGCTTCGCTTGCGGCGTTTTTCAACGCCGCGCGGTTTGATGTCGCCCCTTACAGGACGCGCAGGTTCTCGGCGGCGGAATGGCCGCGGGCATAGTTGAGCTCATAGGCTACAAGCTGGCCTTCGCGCAGGGTCGGAAGACCCGCGCGGCGCAGCGCCGCCATGTCAACATGGACGAAGTCGCCCTCGTCCGGTTCGATCTGGCCAACACCCTGCTTGATGTCGAACCACTTTACATTGCCAAAGTCCATTTCAGTCTCTTTCTTATCGTTCTTGTCAGTGGTGTTGCGCACCCGTCCGGGGTGCCGGTCATGCCGCCGTGGCGCGCGTGTCGCGCCGGGGCAACGTCCATGCTCGCGCGGAACGTGTCGCGCAGTCGCATGACGAATTGCGTCTCGGTTCGTCTCGAAAGCGCCCGGTCCTCATCTTGCAATGTGAGGGTGACAGGCATGCGACACCGGAAGGCGCGCCATATCGTCAGCGAATGATGAACAACTACCGTTAAGAAATGGTGACCCTATTTCATTTTGCAAGGCCTGCGACGCCGAACCGACAATTCGCACTGGCAGGCCATGCAAAAACCGTCAAGTTTGATATCCTGCCCCTGATGACCCGCCACCACCAACGCGACGAGTTCACGATGAACCAGAACGTCAACGTTCTTCTGCTCTATCCGCGCTTCCAGGCCGGGTCCTTCTGGAACTACCAGGAGACATGCACCCTGGTCGGCGCCAAATATCCGGCACCGCCGCTCGGGCTGATCACGGTCGCCGCGATGCTGCCCGACACCTGGACGCCGCGGCTCGTCGACCGCAACACGACGGTGCTGCGCGACGAAGACCTGGCCTGGGCGGATGTCGTCTTCACCGGCGGCATGCTGCCGCAGCAGTCCGACACGCTCGCGATCATCTCCATGTGCCGGCAGGCCGGCATCCCCGTCGTCGTGGGCGGTCCGGACGTGACGTCGAGCCCGGACCATTACACAACCGCCGACTTCCGCGTCATCGGCGAGGCGGAGGGCATCTTCGCGCGTTTCCTTGAAGCGTTCGAGCGCGGCGAACGGTCCGGCACCTTCGAGGCGGAGAAGTTCAAGGCCGACGTCACCACCACGCCGGTGCCGCGCTTCGACCTCCTCAACTTCTCCGACTATGTCCAGGTCAATGTGCAGTTCTCCCGAGGCTGCCCGTTCACCTGCGAGTTCTGCGACATCATCGAGCTCTACGGGCGCAAGCCGCGCACCAAGGGCAGCGCGCAGATCCTGGCCGAGTTGCAGGCGCTCTACGATCTTGGCTATCGCGGCCATGTGGACTTCGTCGACGACAACCTGATCGGCAACAAGAAGGCGGTGAAAGCCTTCCTGCCGGACCTGATCGCCTGGCAAAAGGCGCAGGGTCGCCCGTTCGAGCTCTCGACCGAGGCATCGCTCAACCTGGCCGACGATCACGACCTTCTGGAAATGATGCGCCAGGCCGGCTTCTTCGTCGTTTTCGTCGGCATCGAGAGCCCCGACCCGGAAGTGCTGATCGCCACCCGCAAGAAGCAGAACACAAGGCGCGACATCGCCGCCAGCGTTCACAAGATCTATGAAGCCGGCATCTTCGTCATCGGCGGCTTCATCGTCGGGTTCGACGAGGAGAGCGACCGTGTGGCGGACGAGATCGCCAACCTTATCGAGGAGGCCGCCATTCCCGTCGCCATGACCGGGCTTCTCTACGCGCTTCCCACGACGCAGCTCACCCGGCGCCTCGCCGCGCAAGGACGCCTGCACGCCGAATTCGACGTAGCCGATCCCGACCACGAGCAGGGCGACCAGTGCACGGCCGGGCTCAATTTCGAGACCCTGCGCCCGCGCGAGCGGATTCTCGCCGACTACCGCAAGGTGATCGCGCGGGTCTACGCGCCGGACGCGTATTTCGGGCGGCTGAAAAGGATGGTCTCGCTGCTCGACATGAGCGGGCCGAATGGCGACGTTCTCAACGCCCGCCTCCTCAGCGACGTGAAGAAGCTCGGCCGGCTCGTCTGGTCGATCACGCTACACAAGCCCGAGCATCGCGGGCACCTGTGGCGGATGATCGCCTTCACGCTGCGCCACAACCCGCGCGCGCTCAACCCGATGCTGCAGATGGTGGCGCTCTACGTCCATCTCGGCCCGTTCTCGCGCTTCGTGCTCCAGCGCATCGACGCGCAGATCGCCGAGATCGAGGCCGGCCGCTGGCAGCAGCCGGTGCTGGTCGCCGCCGAGTAGGGCGGCGACCGCAAGCCTCACTCGTCCATCTTCAGGGCCTTGATGAAGGCTTCCTGGGGGATCTCCACCTTGCCGAACTGGCGCATGCGCTTCTTGCCTTCCTTCTGCTTTTCCAGAAGCTTGCGCTTGCGCGTCGCGTCGCCGCCATAGCACTTGGCGGTCACGTCCTTGCGCAGCGCGGCAATGGTCTCGCGGGCGATGACCCGGGCACCGATGGCCGCCTGGATCGGGATCTTGAACATGTGCCGGGGGATCAGGTCCTTCAGCTTCTCGCACATGGCGCGGCCCCGCCGCTCGGCCTGCGAGCGGTGGACCAGCACGGACAGCGCGTCGACCGGCTCGGCATTGACCAGGATCGACATGCGCACCAGGTCGCCCTCGCGGTAGTCGGTGATCTGGTAGTCGAAGGAGGCATAGCCCTTGGAGATCGACTTCAGCCGGTCGTAGAAATCGAAGACCACCTCGTTGAGCGGCAGGTCATAGGTGACCATGGCGCGCGAACCGACATAGTTCAGGTCGACCTGCACGCCGCGCCGCTCCTGGCAGAGCGTCAGGATGGCGCCGAGATATTCGTCCGGCGTCATGATCGTGGCGCGGATCCACGGCTCCTCGATGGTCTCGATCTTCACCGGGTCCGGCATGTCGGCCGGATTGTGCAGCTCCTTCAAGGTGCCGTCGGTCAGGTGCATGCGGTAGACGACCGAGGGCGCCGTCGCGATCAGGTCGAGATCGAACTCGCGCTCCAGCCGCTCCTGGACGATCTCCAGATGCAAGAGGCCGAGGAAGCCGCAGCGGAAGCCGAAGCCGAGCGCCGCCGAGGTCTCCATCTCGTAGGAGAAGCTTGCATCGTTGAGCCGCAGCTTGCCCATCGCCGCGCGCAGGTCCTCGAAGTCGTTGGCATCGACCGGGAAGAGGCCGCAGAAGACCACCGGCTGGGCCGGCTTGAAACCGGGCAGCGCCTGGGCTGTCGGCTTGCGCTCGTCGGTGATCGTGTCGCCGACGCGGGTGTCCGCCACTTCCTTGATGGAGCCGGTGATGACGCCGATCTCGCCGGGGCCGAGATCGTCGGTCATCAGGAATTTCGGGGTCATGACGCCGACGCGGTCGATCTCGTAGGAGGCGCCCGCCCCCATCATCTTGATCTTCTGGCCCTTCTTCATCCGCCCGTCGATGATGCGCACCAGCACCATGACGCCCAGATACGGGTCGTACCAGCTGTCGACGAGCAGCGCCTTCAAGGGCGCGTCCGGGTCGCCTTCGGGCGGCGGCAGGCGGTTGACGATCGCCTCCAGCACGTTTTCCACGCCAAGGCCGGTCTTGGCGGAGATCATCACAGCTTCCGAGGCGTCGAGGCCGATGACGTCCTCGATCTGCTCCCTGACCCGGTCCGGCTCGGCCGCCGGCAGGTCGACCTTGTTGAGCACCGAGACGATCTCGTGGTCGTTGTCGATGGCCTGGTAGACATTGGCGAGCGTCTGCGCCTCGACGCCCTGGCTGGCATCGACGACCAAAAGCGATCCCTCGCAGGCGGCCAGCGAACGCGACACCTCGTAGGCGAAGTCCACATGGCCCGGCGTGTCGATCAGGTTCAGCTTGTACTGCTTGCCGTCGGCGGCGTTGTAGATCAGGCGCACGGTCTGCGCCTTGATGGTGATGCCGCGCTCGCGCTCGATGTCCATCGAATCGAGCACCTGCTCCTTCATCTCGCGGCTGGTCAGCGTGCCCGTCATCTGGATCAGGCGGTCGGCCAGCGTCGATTTGCCGTGGTCGATATGCGCCACGATGGAGAAATTGCGGATGTCGGAGATTTTCTGCGTGCTCATGCGCGCCCGTTTACCATCGCCGCAGGCCGGCGCAAAGGGGATTGCGCGGCGCATCAAGGAAAAAGAGGCCGGTGCTTCCTTGCGCCGCCCGACGGCGGCGCCATCTCCCTCTACCTCGCCACCAGAACCTGCGTGCAGGCGTCCGGCAGGGCGGCGAGCGTCATGTGCTTCTTCTTCGACGGCTTTGCGGGTTTGGCCGGCTTTTTCGGCACCCAGGGCTCGTCGGAGAGCCACCATGTGAGTTCCTGGCCGCAGCCATCGCCGGGAGGGGGCGGGTTCTGGTCCTTGCAGCCGATGCTGCCGTCCGGACAGGCGATGCGCACATGGAAATGGTAGTGGTGGCCCCACCAGGGACGCACTTTCCTCAGCCAGGCGCGGTCGCCGGTCTCGAAGCGGCAGAGCGCCTGCTTGATGCCGGGATGGGCGAAGATGCGCGAGACGCGCCGGTCCTGCGCCGCGCGGCGGATCAGCCTTGCGCGGGCATCGCTCCATTTCGCCGGATCGACGCCCCGGTCGGCATCCTTGAGGTTGGACGGGCCCTTCAGCATGGAGACCGCCGACATGCTCTCGCGCTCGTCGCGGGTGAGCGTGCGGTCCGGCATCGGCGTCAGCCAGATGTCGGCATCGAGGCCGATCTGGTGGCTGGCATGGCCGGAGGTCATCGGCCCGCCGCGCGGCTGGGCGAGGTCGCCGACAAGCAGGCCGTTCCAGCCGAGCGCGGGCGCGTCGGCGGCCAGCCGCTGCAGCATGTCGATCAGTTCCGGATGGCCCCAGTTGCGGTTGCGCGACAGGCGCATCACCTGCCAGCTCGGCCCGTCGACGGCCAGTGCCGTGGCGCCGGCAACGCAGCCCTTGGCATAGGAGCCGATGGAACGGGCCGCGAGCGGCGCGGGCGAGCGCATGGCGCCGAAGAGATCCTTGGCAACGGCCGAGGGCGAAACATTCGCCGGAACAACGGCGGGGGTCTCCCGCACCGCCGGGGCCGCCTCGGCGGGCCTTTCCGCGCGGTCGGGCGGTGCCGGTTGTGGCGGGGGGGGGGCGGCAGAACGCGAGCGGGCCGGGT
>NZ_JBLXFR010000081.1:0-13286 GCF_048261845.1 Stappia sp.
GGGCAACGGCGACCGCAACCATCTGGAAGGGGCGCGCGTTCGGCATGCGCATCGCCTGCCAGGCGAGCCCGGCCATCGTGGCAAGGACGGCCAGCATCAGCGGCCAGACGCCGGCGAAACCGCTGCCGATGCCCGCGTCCAGCACACCGGAAAAGCCGAGCATCAGCGCCAGCAGCACGCAGCCGACCATTGCCAGCATGCCGTAGTCCATCGCCGTGCCGGCGAAGCGGGCAAGGCCGCCCTCGCCGGTTGACAGCGCCTGTCCCCACACGGCAAGGGCCGCGCCGAAGGCCGCAAGGGCGAAGAGGGCGGAAAATTCCAGATTGCTGGCGGAGAGCGAGAGATGCTCCTCCAGCGCCCCGGCCAGCAGCCAGCCATAGACACCGGTTGCCTGCAGCAGCACGATCCAGCGCCCGGCCAGCGAGGTGCGGCGCAGCACATGGCCGGCCGTCAGCGCCAGCAGCGCCAGCGCGATGGCCGTGTCCGGCAGCGTCGGCCGGGGCGGATCCGCGATGAAGGCAAGCCAGGTGATCGCCGCGACGGCGCCGGCGACCAGCGAGGCGCGCGAGCCGCAGATCCATGCGGCGGCGAGCGCGCCGATGGCCACCAGCAGCGCGCCGCCGGCCCAGTCGACCGGCAGGTGATACATCTGGCCGACCAGCGACATGCCGCTGACGAAGACGAGCGTTGCGAACATGGTCGCAAGATCGGCCGTGCCGGTCCGGCCGCGCGCGGCCATCGCGGCGGCGAAACCGTGCGCGCCAAGCAGCAGGACGGCGATGCCGCCAAGTTTCACGGGGCGCGGGATCGCCTCCCAGTTGGCGGCGACGAAGGCGGCGACGGCAAGCGCCAGGCAGATCGTGCCGATGCCGGCAAAGAGCGCCGGAAGCCGGCTTGTCGCCCGCGGCGCGGATGCCAGTTCGGCGCGGATATGGCTCGCGCCCTCCGTGCCGATCCAGCCCTTTTCGAGCCAGCGGGCCAGATCCGCTTCCAGCAGCTTTCGGTAGTGCGACCGGTCCATCATTCCCCGCCTTGCATGCATGCGCCGCGCCGTGCGCGAGCCCGAGAAGACCGCCCTGCGCTGGTGAAAGTCAATCTTCCAGGGCCCCACAACAAGGCTCCCGGGGGGACGTGACGGGGAATGGGGACCAAATTGCGGCGCCCGTCCGCCTCCTCCACAGCCCGGAGCGGCGCGGCGGCGTCAGCGCGGCGGCGTCAGCGCACCAGCGAGAAGCCCGCCCAGACAATCGCGGCGAGCAGCGCGGCCGCCGGCACGGTCACCACCCAGGCGCTGACGATGGTCAGCACATGGGCGCGGCGCACCAGCTTGCGGCGGCGCAGGTCGGCCGGCTCGGACTGGGGCCAGTTGCCGGCAATGGGCACCGCGACATCGTCGATCCGGTCCAGGATGCGGCGGGTGCGGATGCGGTTCGTGTACCATTCGCGGTAGAAGCCGACACCGAACACGGCCCCGACGGCAATATGGGTGGAGGAGACGGGCAGCCCCAGCGCGCTGGCCAGCAGCACGGTGGCCGCCGTTGCCAGCAGCACGCAGAAGGCGCGGATCGGGTTCAGCCGGGTGATCCGCTCGCCGACCATGCGGATCAGCCGCGGCCCGAACAGCAGCAGGCCGAGCGAGATGCCGAGCGCTCCCACCACCAGCACGGGCAGCAGGAAGTCCTGCCCCGTATAGCTCCAGTTTTCCTGGTCGAGGGCGGAGAAGATGGCGGCGACCGGGCCGACCGCGTTGGCCACATCGTTGGCGCCGTGGGCGAAGGAGAGGATCGCGGCGGCCGCGATCAGCGGCACGCGGAAGAGCTGACGCAGCGAGCTGTTGCGGTTTTCCAGTCCTTGCGCGGCCCGTGCGACGGACGGCACGGCGAGCAGATAGGCGCCGAGCGCGGCGGCCCCGCCAATGGCAAGGCTGCCGAGGGCACCCGGCGAGCGGGCCGGCGGCAGGCCGATCATGACCAGATAGAGCGTGAAGGTTCCTGCCAGCAGCGCAAACAGCACCGGCAGCCAGCGCCGGGCGGCGGCGATCTTGTCGTCGCGATACATGATCCGGCTCTTGATCAAGGCCAGGCAGCCGGCGGCGGCAAACGCGCCAAGCAGCGGCGAGACCACCCAGCTGGCGGCGATCGCCGCGATGACGCCCCCGTCGAGCGCGGCAATGCCGGCCGAGGCGACACCGGCGCCGAGCACGCCGCCAACCACCGAATGGGTGGTGGAAACCGGCGCGCCGATGACGGTCGCCAGGTTGATCCACAGGGCGGCCGCGACAAGGGCGGCGAGCATGGCGAGCGGAAAATCGGCCGGGCGGGCGAAGCTGTCGAGATCGACAATCCGCGAGGAAATGGTCGTCACCACCTCGGAGCCGGCGAGCAGCGCCCCCGCGCTTTCGCACAGGGCGGCGAGCACCAGCGCGCTGCCCATGGTGAGCACGCGGCCGCCGACCGCCGGGCCCATGTTGTTGGCGACATCGTTGGCGCCGATATTGAGCGCCATGTAGCCGCCGAGCACGAGCGCCGCCGTCAGCAGCAGCCAGTGGGAGCTGTCGGCGAAGAACAGGGCGGCGACACAGGCCGTGACGACAAGGAACAGGAACCCGAAGCCGAGCGTGACGTAGGAGCGCGACAGATAGGTGGTCGCTTCCTCCACGTAGGTCAGCTTGTCGAGATCCTTGTCGATCGTCGATCTGGATTGTCGGGACACCCGTTCGCTCATGGCTCTATGCTGCGCCAGTCGCGTAACGGTTTGGCGACACCGCGATCACCGCAGGCGGTCCAGCAACCGCGCGTTGCGCAGGAGCTCGGAAAGTTCCGGCTCCAGCACGTTGCTCGCCGCCTCTTGCGGGGCGAACCAGCCGAACCGTCGCTGGCCCTTCTCCGGCCAGTCATCGTCGACGGAGCGCACGGCAAGCGGAAACACCTGCACCCGCACCCGGCGGCGCAGCCCGTTGTCGAGCACCTTGCGGTAGAAGAAGCTGCCAAGCGGATCGGTTCCGATATCGCCCACGAGCCCCGCCTCTTCCCAGGCCTCGCGTGCCGCCGTCTCGCTGAGCGAGCGGCCCTTTTGCGGCCACCCCTTGGGCAGCACCCAGCGGCCGGTGTCGCGACTCGTCGCCAGCAGAATCTCCAGCCGCCCCTCGCCGTCGCGGCGCCAGGGCAGGGCCGCGACCTGAACGGCCGCCGGCTTGGCGCCAAGCCACTGGCGCATGGTTTCGATCGCATCACCGATGCGCGAACCTGCCCGAAGGTTTTCTGGGGCGACCAAAGCCACGGCGAGACACTTTCTGTTTCGGGTTACCCGTTGTTGGATCAATCAGAATCGTAAAAGCCGCCAAAATAACGGCATGATTTATAGATAGGGAACATTGCACAGCATTGCAACAAAAAGGCGCACAAATTACGCTTTTCCCGCGCCATCAAACGGCACCATCCACCGCTTGGCAGGACGCTGCCGTTACTTCGACGCCGGGGCCTCAGGCTTCCGGCGTGTGAACGATTTCGCGGGTTTCGCGGAAACGGATCTCCGGATTCTTTTCTCCGACATAGTTTACCTCCCATGCATTCTTGAAAAGGTAAACAGGCCGGTCGTCGCGGTCCTGGGCAACGCTCATGCGGCTCGTCTCCAGAAACTTGCGCAAGGCCGTCTCGTCGTCGCACTCGACCCAGCGCGCGGTGTTGTAGGGCACCGGGTCGAATCCGATCTCGGTCGCATATTCGTTTCGCAGCCGGTCGACGACCACGTCGAGCTGCAGCACGCCGACAACGCCGACGATCCAGTTGGAGCCGATCTGCGGCTTGAAGATCTGCACAAGCCCCTCCTCGGCCAGATCCATCAGGCCCTGGCGCATCTGCTTGACGCGCATCGTGTCGGACAGGCGCACGCGCCGCAACACTTCCGGGGCGAAGGCCGGCAGGCCGGTGACGTGGATCTCCTCGCCCTCGCTCAACGTGTCGCCGACGCGCAGTTGGCCGTGGTTGGGCACGCCGATCACGTCGCCGGGATAGGCGGTCTCTGCCAGTTCGCGCTCCTCGGCGAAGAAGAAGATCGGCGCGGAAACGGCAATGGTCTTGCCGGCGCGCACATGCTTCAGCTTCATGCCGCGCTTGAAGACGCCCGAGCACAGGCGCACGAAGGCGATGCGGTCGCGGTGCTTGGGGTCCATGTTGGCCTGCACCTTGAAGACGAAGCCGGTGACCTTCGGCTCCTCCGGGCGGATCACCCGCGTCGTCGCCGGCTGGGCGTGGGGCGCGGGGCCGGAGCTGGCGATGAACCGGATGATCTCCTCGACGCCGTAGTCGCGCAGCGCCGAGCCGAAGAAGACCGGCGTCATGTGCCCTTCCAGAAAGGCCTCGCGGTCGAAGGCCGGATAAGCCTCCGCGCCCAGTTCGACATTCTCCTCAAGCTCGGCCAGCACGTTGGGAAACAGCGTCTCGACCAGATACGGATCATCGACACCGCTCACCTGGCGCTCGGTGTCGAGCCGCTGGCCGCGCCCTTCCGAGGAGGTCAGGAACGTCTTTCTCTGCCAGTCGTAGACGCCGAAGAAATCCGAGCCCATGCCCACCGGCCAGGTCATCGGCGTCACGTCGAGGGCCAGCGCCTCCTGGATCTCGTCCAGCGCCTCCAGCGGATGGCGGCCTTCCCGGTCGATCTTGTTGATGAAGGTGATGATCGGGATGTCGCGCAGGCGGCAGACCTCGAACAGCTTGCGGGTCTGGGTCTCGATGCCCTTGGCCGCGTCGATGACCATGATCGCCGCATCCACCGCCGTCAGGGTGCGGTAGGTGTCCTCGGAAAAGTCCTCGTGGCCCGGCGTGTCGAGCAGGTTGAAGGTGATCCCGTCGCGCTCGAAGGTCATCACCGAGGACGAGACCGAGATGCCGCGTTCCTGCTCGATCTTCATCCAGTCCGAGCGGGCCCGGCGACGCTCGCCGCGCGCGCGCACCTGGCCGGCGGCGCGGATGGCGCCGCCCGACAGCAGCAGCTTTTCCGTCAGCGTCGTCTTGCCCGCATCCGGATGCGAGATGATGGCGAAGGTGCGCCGGGTCAGATGCGACGGCGCGGTCCCGGCGCCATTGGTCGCCCCTGCATCGGTGCGGGTGTCGGTGAGGCTCATGGCCGCTCCCTGGAGTTCGGTCTGGAATTCGCTGGCGCCGGACGATTGCCGTCCGCGCGAGGGTTGGCGCAAGGTCTAGTCGTTTGCACGGGCAAATTCCAGTGCGCCTTGCGCATGGCGGCTTTCCCGACCATAGCTGGACCTTCCGACCGCCCTTCCCGCCAATGAGCAGGCCGAGACCCCGCCGCATGCCCCTCTCCCGCCGTACCCTCGCACCCATCGTGACCGGGCTCGTGCTGATCGCCCTCACCGCCGTCATCCTGCTTGCCATGGGCCGCGTGCCGATCTGCACCTGCGGCGAGATCAAGCTGTGGACCGGCGACGTCGTCTCCGCCGACAACTCGCAGCACCTGGCCGACTGGTACGTGCCCTCGCACATCATCCACGGCATGCTGTTCTACGGGCTGTTCCATCTGGCAACGCCGCAGCTGTCGCTCGGCTGGCGGGCGGTCGGCGCCATCGTCATCGAGGCGGCCTGGGAGCTTCTCGAGAACAGTCCCTGGATCATCGACCGCTACCGCGAGGCGACCATCGCCGTCGGCTATACCGGCGACAGCGTCATCAACTCCGTCGCCGATATCGGCTGGATGCTGTTCGGCTTCTGGCTGGCGCTGCGCCTGCCGGTCGCGCTCACCGTCGCGCTGGCACTCGTCATGGAGATCGGCACGGCCATCGTCATCCGCGACAATCTCACCCTCAACGTGATCATGCTGGTCTGGCCGATCGACGCCATCCGAGACTGGCAGCAGGGGCTCGGCGGTTAAGCAAGCAGGCTTGGAGACCGCATCACCCCAAAGCCTCGCCCGAACTTTGATCGCTCAACAAATACTGCCCAACCGCGCCAAACCCAACACGATCATCCTGCCCAGTCATAGCTTTCAATACAGTATTTGTTTGCCTGATCAAGAAATTTGTCTGCCTCATTGTTTTTATAGTTCTCTGATTCAAACTCTCCCATCAAGGAAATTGCGGCTTCCTTCCCAATATTCAGAGTTGGCCCCTTGTTATAATTACTACTGTATGTGCAAAATAATGTATACGCTCTGTCGAACATATCCAAGTATCTGCTCATACCGGCCTTAGAAAGAGACGCCCTTATTCGCTTTATATCCTCCGGATCTTCAAAATGCGCGAAGGTCCAATCAAAACCTTCATTCACCAGCGCATTGTAAACAGTCCCGAGATCTCGAACTTGCACCTCGAACTTGCTCAGAGAGTCATCCCCAAATTCGTCCCTATTGCGTGTCGATGCCCCCAGAACTGAATAAAATGCATCTCCGTTACTCGGCATTATCGCTCGATATCGCGCCCCTGACCCCGGCAAAGAAACAAGCTTCATATTCACGCCCTTCTCAGATTCATTTTGTTCAATCCGGGTTCAATCCGGACCGTAATCAACAACTGCCAGCGGGGCCGATCCTGTCTTGCTACAAGGCCGCCTACGTTACGGCCAGACTAGGCTGTTCCGATTTTTTTTGAAACGATAGAGTTGCACTTCACCGAAACACTCAACCACGCAACTCCGCTTGACAGTGTGCGGCCGGGCGGCAATCTCCCAACCCCGACCTGCTCCACCCGCCCCGCACGAAAGGCCGCCATGTCCCTCGCCTGTCCGCTCGCCCTTGCCGCGCTCGGTGGTTGCGCCGCGACAGCGGTTGCCGTGCACGACTTCTTCGAGGGCGAGACGCTGGTCGCCGACCTCATTCGCACCCGCCGTCTGGCGCGGCGTGACATTGCCGGGCTGGACCGGAAGGCGCAGGCGGCGGCGGGGCGCGGGCCCCTGGTGACACTGACGACGATCCCGAGCCGGATCGGCCATATCGCCATGACGATCAAGAGCCTGCTCGACCAGACGCTGCCGCCGGCGGAAATCCGCCTCAACGTCCCGGAACACTCGCGCCGGGAAAATTGCGGCTACGAGATCCCGGACTGGCTCACGGGGCTTGCCACCGTCACCATCGTGCGGTGCAACGATTTCGGCCCGGCGACGAAACTCTTCCCGACGCTGACGCGCGTGCCGGAAGACACGGCCATTGTCGTCGTCGACGACGACCGGATCTATCCGCCGGACTTTCTCGAAAACCTTGCCGCCCACGCCGAGGCGGATCCGGACGCGGCCCTCGGCCTGTCCGGCTGGGTGGTGCCGGACGATTTTACCGACCGGCCGACGACGCTGCGCTCCAATCTCTTCATGTTGCCGCCGACCCCCATTCGCGCCCGGCGCATCCGCAGGCCTGTCCCGATCGACATCCTGCAAGGGTTTTCCGGCTATCTCGTGCGACCGCGTTTCTTCCCCGAAATGGAGGCGATGCTTGCTCATCGCGATGCGCCGGAGGCGGCCTTCTTCGTCGACGACGTCTGGATCTCCGGCTTCTGCGCCGCGCCGAAATACGCGGTCCCGGCAAGGCGCGCCGGCTTCCAGATGATCAGCCGGAAGTCCTTCTACAAGGCGTCGAGCCTTGGCCTTGTCAATCGCGGCGAGGGCACGCCGGAAACGCGCAACAACACCATCGTCATTCGCCATCTCGCCGAACGCTGGACGGTGGGCGGCCATCGACCGGACGGATCGCGCCCGCCAGCCGGCTGACAGCCTCGGCGATCCCGGCCAGCACGTCCGGGTCGCCGGCGAGAAAGCGTTTTGCAGCCGGGTCGATCCGGTTGAGCCGGCGCCCGATCCAGGGCAGGCCCGAGACGAAGCCGAGCCGGGTGCGCAGGTCGAAGGCGATCGTGTCGCCCGCCATCGAAACGTGATGCGGAGAGGCAAGGCGCAGCAGGTCGGCCAGCGGATGTCCCTCGCCCAGCGGCGTCTCGCGGTAGTCGCCCGTCGCGAGCCCGGTCATGCGCCGCGCCTCGGTTCCCTGGCCGTAATAGTCCGTGTTCTTCTGCATCACCCGCAACAGGCCCTCGCCGTCGGCGAAGACACTCCCCGCCCCCCGGCCGAAGCCATGCTGCCCGTCGGCGAAGATCTTCTCGTCATTGACCGGCAGCGGCTCGAAGGCGCCCGACAAGAGCTCGCGGGAGCGATAGGCGGCAAGCCGGCGGGCTCCCTCCGCGCCGGCAGGCTTTTCGCAGGTCACGAGCCGCCACCAGCCGCCCTGCCGGAAGAGCAGGCTGTCGACCGCGTCGCGCCCCTCGAAGATGCGGCGCACCCGGCGCCATTTGTCCGGAAAGCGTTCGCACTCATAGAGGTCGAGTGCGCCCATCGCGCAGGTCTCCGGCAGCATGTAGAGCCTGCCCTCGGCCTCGAAGAGGAACGGAAAGCTCGCATGCTCGCGGATCGGCAGAACCGGAACGGCAGGTCCCGGCCGCAGGTCCTTGCCGAGTTCCATCGCCACCAGCCGGCCGCGCTGCTCGGCATATTCGAACTCCTCGGCGAAAAGCCAGGTCCGCCCCTCGCGCTGCCACAGGAAGGGATCGGCATAGTAGCTCAAGCTCGGTGTTGGCACGGGTGTGGGAAGCGCATCGCCGGCACGCATCACATAGGTGCGAAAATGCTCCTTGGGAAAGCGGTGCAGGCCCAGGATCCGGCGGCGATAAAAATCCTGCCAGCGCAGATTGAGCCGGTCTCCCGCCTTGTAGGCGCGATACCACAAGCGTTGCAGCGGATCGGTCCAGGCCGGGCGTGTGGCATCTATCTTGTTGCGGGACGACATCCAGCGCACCGGCCGGGGCGAGCTGATGTCGATGTCGCCCTCGTTGAGGGTGAGATCGCCGCGCTTTTGCGCCCGGAACAGCAGGATGGAGAGGATCGCCTGGTCGGCATTGTGACTGTGGTCGGACCGCGCCGGGATGAAGACGGCCGGGTCGAGCGCCAGTTCCGCCCAGTCGATCAGCAACGCGCGGGCAGCGGGCCGGGCGAGATCGAGGCCGAGAACCCCGCCGACGCGGATTTGCCGGTCGAGGAATTCGGGCTCCACCTTGAGCCTGTCGCGGATTTCGGCGGCGCAGCGCCCGGCAAGGTTCGACTGGCCCGAAAGCGTGTAGACACAGAAGCGGTCAAGCTCGGCGAGCGGCTCATTGAGCGGACCGTGAAAGAGCGTCGCGCTGTCGAACCAGAAGAGCCTGCCGCCGAAGCGCTCGGCCGCATCGGCGATGACCAGCGGCTTCCAGGCATAGGTGCCAGCCTTCGGCGCCACATGCGCCGGATAGGGGACCAGGCTGAAGGGCAGGAACTCGGCGAAGGCAAAGCGGGCCGCAAGGCTTGCACGCTCCGCCGGGTCGAGCCCGAGGTCGTAGACGGCGATGCGCGCGGTCGTCCCGATGCCGTGCCGCCCGACGCTTTTCAGGAATTGCGCCAGCGTGCGGGCGAAGGTTGCATCGGCGGCGGTGACGATGGTGAGCGACATGCAGGACAGCGCCTCGTGGCGGCCGGACGGCCGGAAACGTCGGGGTGGCTCGTCCGTTCATGTCCGACCATGCGCCGCGATGCAAGCGCCGGCCAGCGCAGGTTCAGGCGGAACCGCCGGGTTCCGCCGGCAACAGCCCCGCGAGCGTTTCGACATAGCCGGCGACATCGTCCCTTTCGGGGTCGAACCATTCCAGCGACCAGTTCAGCGCACCGATCAGCACATGGCGCAGGTAGCGCACCCGGTTGGCGTCGGCTCCTGGGCCCAGATAGGCGCGGATGATGATGCTCCAGACCCTGTCATAGGCGCGGCGCACCTCTTTCAGCTCCGCCTGCACGGCCGGGGGAACGAAGGGATAGCAGCGGATATGGGCGGAGGCGAAATCGCTCGCCGATTGCAGGGTCTCAAGGTGGATACGCAGCGCCGTCACCAGCCGGTCCCTCGGCGGGATATCCCCGGCCTCGTTCAGCTCTTGCGTCACCGCCTCGGAGACGATCTCGACACCGGCCCGCATCACCTCGCAGGCCAGCTCCTCCTTCGAGGCAAAGTGGTAATAGAGGCTGCCGGCCTTCATGCCGACCTCGGCCGCCAGATCGCGCAGCGACATCTCGGCATAGCCGCGCTCGCGCATCATCCGGGCGGCGACCGTCAGGATCTCGCGGCGCGCCACCTGCGCCTTCCTCGGCCTGCGGGTCGATATTGCTTCGATCAATTCGAATATCCCATGTGACAATTTTTCGAAAATCCGGCGCAAAACTTGTCGAGATTGCACGAGACTTGTCGAAAGGACGCCCCCGGCCCGGCGACCCGGTCGTCTCCTACATGCGTTTGGCGACCTCTTCCAGCATCACCTCGGTGGCGCCGCCGCCGATCGACTGGACCCGGGCATCGCGCGCCATGCGCTCGATCGTGCTCTCGCTCATGAACCCCATGCCGCCGTGGAACTGGACGCAGGCATACATGACCTCGTTGACCAGTTCGCCGCAATAGGACTTGATCATCGACACCTCGCGCACGAGGTCCTCGCCTGCGGCGGCGCGGGCCGCCGTTGCATAGATCATCTGCCGCCCGGCCTCGACCCGAGTCGCAAGCTCGGCAAGCCGCTGGCGAACCACCTGTTTTTCCCACAAGGGAGCGCCGAACGCCTTGCGGTCGCGGACATGATCCACGGTCAGTTCGATCGCCGCCTGCGCCTCGCCCATCGACATGGCGCCAAGGACAAGGCGCTCGTTCTGGAAGTTCTTCATGATGGCGTAGAACCCGCGGCCCTCCTCGCCCAGCACGGCGTCTGCCGGCACGCGCGCATCGGTGAAGGCCAGCTCGGCCGTGTCGGAACTGCGCCAGCCATGCTTGTCGAGGGCGCGCGAAACACGGAGGCCGGGCGTGTTCTTCTCCACCAGGAACATGGTCACCGACTGGCTGGCCGGACCGGCCGCATCGGTCTTGGCCGCCACGCAATAAAGATCCGCATGGACGCCATTGGTGATGAACATCTTGGAACCGTTGAGCAAATAGTGATCGCCCTCACGCCGCGCCGTGGTCCGGATGCCCTTCACGTCGGAACCGGCATCCGGCTCGGTCACCGCAACCGCCGTGATGAGGTCGCCGGAAATCACGCCAGGCAGGTAGCGCGCCTTCTGCGCCGCACTGCCGGCGTTGAAGACATGGACCGAAGCCATGTCGGTATGGACCAGCGCGGTGATCGCAACGCCCGCATAGGTGGAGCGGCCGAGCTCCTCGGCGAGCACCACCGTCGCCCGCTCATCCATGCCCGAGCCGCCATATTCGGCCGGATAACGGATGCCGAAGAAGCCGAGATCGCCCATCTTGCGCAGAACGGCACGCGGGGTGAGGCCGTCCTTCTCCCACTGGCCGGCATGCGGCTTGATCTCTTCCTCGACGAAGCGGCGCACCTGTGCGCGCAGCATGTGGTGCTCCTCCTCGAAGAAGAAGCTGCTGGCCGTTGTCGCGTCGAAACCGAGCGTTGCCTTCATGTTTCCTGCCCTCCCGCCTGGCCGGTTTCCGGCCTGCTTCCGTTTTGTCGCGACGATCCCGCCCGGCCCCGCAGCAGCTCCGGTTTGGTTGCCCGGCGCGCCGGCTTGCGCTCCGGTCTAACTCCAGTCCAATCCCGGACCCATTCCGAACCAGTTCCGGGCCGGCACCCGTCCTGGCCAGACCGCAATGCGACCGGCACGCGGCCAGCACCCGCCGTTTGACTTAATTTCTAACGAACGTTAGACAGAACGTCAAACCGGATTGCGGCAAGGGAGGCGCGCCATGCCCGATATCGAGACGCCCAGGACCGAAACGCAGACAACCGAGCCATCCGCAACCGAGACATCAGCAATCGGAAAACTGGTCGAGACCTTGCGGACGAAGCACGCCGCCGCCTCGCAAGGGGGCGGCGAGAAGTTCCGCGCCCGCCACGCCGAACGCGGCAAGTGGTTCGTGCGCGAGCGCATCGAATTCGCCCTCGATCCCGGCACTGCCTTCCTGGAGTTCTCGCCGCTCGCCGCTGACGGGCTTTACGGCGGTGAGGTCCCGGGTGCCGGCATCGTCACCGGTATCGGCCTGATCCACGACCGGCCTTGCATGATCATCGCCAATGACGCGACGGTGAAGGGCGGCTCGTTCTTCGCGGAGACGGTGCGCAAGCATGCTCGCGCCCAGGAAATCGCCCACGAGAACCGCCTCCCGACGATCTATCTGGTCGATTGCGGCGGTGCCTTCCTGCCCGAGCAGGACCGGGTGTTTCCCGACAAGGACCATTTCGGCGGCGCCTTCTGGCGGCAATGCCAGATGTCGGCGCAAGGGCTGCCGCAGATTTCCGTCGTCTTCGGCGGCTGCACGGCGGGCGGGGCCTATATTCCGGCGCTCAGCGACCAGGTGATCATGGTGCGCGGCACGGGCCGCATCCACCTTGGCGGACCGCCCATCGTCAAGGCGGCGATCAACGAGACCGTCGACGGCGAGACACTGGGCGGCGCCGACATGCACACAAGCATCTCCGGCGTCAGCGACCATGTCGCGCCCGACGAGGAGAGCGCCCTTCGCAAGCTGCGCGAGATCGTCGCCCATCTCGGCGAAGGCCGCCGGATCGCGCCGCCGAAGCAGGTCGGCACACCGCCCCTGGCCGCCTTCGGCGCCCCGTCCGACCATGCTCCGGTGGACCTGAAGCGTCCCGCCGACATGCGCGCGCTGATCCGCTCGATGGTCGACGGCTCGCAGCTTTCGGAGTTCAAGCCCGACTACGGCGCGACGCTGATCGCGGGCTTTGCCCATGGCCACCGCTATCCGATCGGGATCCTTGCCAATGACGGGGCGCTGTTTTCCGAAAGCTCGCTGAAAGGCGCCCATTTCATCGAATTGTGCGACCAGCGACAGATCCCGCTGCTCTTCCTGCAGAACATCACCGGCTTCATGGTCGGCACGGCAGCGGAGCGCGGCGGCATCGCCAAGCATTCCGCCAAGCTCGTCTATGCGGTCTCCAACGCACGCGTGCCGAAACTGACGGTGATCGTCGGCGGCTCCTACGGCGCGGGAAATTACGGCATGTGCGGGCGCGGCTTCCGTCCGCGCTTCCTTTTCTCCTGGCCGAACGCACGCATCGCCACGATGAGCCCGGACGTCGCCTCGACCGTCGTCACGGAGTTGCGCCGCGCCAGCCTGAAGAGCGCGGCGAGTGAGGCGGATATCGCCGAACTGGACCGCCGGACGCGGGCCCAGTTCGAGGAACAGTCCGATCCCTACTACGCCACCGCAAGGCTCTGGGACGACGGCATCATCGAGCCGGACCAGACCCGCGACGTGCTGGG
>NZ_JBLXFR010000082.1:0-12967 GCF_048261845.1 Stappia sp.
GCGACCATGTCGAACATCCGCCAGAACATCGCGATTGCGCTCGGCCTCAAGGCGATATTCCTCGTGACTACCGTGCTCGGGATCACCGGCCTTTGGATCGCAATCCTCGCGGATACCGGTGCCACCGTGCTGGTGACGATGAACGCCCTGCGGCTGCTGTTCTTCCGTCCCACCCGCACGCCTGAACCTGCGGGGCACGTCGGTCTGACCGCTGAGACACGCCCCGATCACGCAACCGCAACGACCTGAAAGGGAGACACCGATGATCCTCACCCGCCGCGCCATGATGGCTTCCGCCGCGTGCTTCGCCGCGACAGGGCCGACCGCCGGTCTGTCCCAAAGCTCTCCGGCAATCCACGTCCTGAAAGATCCCAATTGCGGCTGCTGCACCGCTTGGATCGAGCTCCTGAAGGAGGACGGCTTCACCGTCACCACCGAGCGCAGCTACGGCACGCTCCTGATCCGGTACAAGCTCGAGAACGGCATCCCCCAGAAGATGACCTCCTGTCACACCGGCGAGGTCGAGGGCTACATGATCGAGGGGCATGTGCCGACGGCCGACATCCGACGGCTCCTCTCCGAGCGCCCCGATGCCGTCGGTCTCGCCGTGCCCGGCATGCCTTATGGATCACCGGGCATGGGGCCAGAGCATGAGCGGGAAGCCTACGACGTGTTCCTGATCCTCGGAGATGGCGGGACGAAGGTCTTCTCCAGCTACGAGGCTGCCTGACGGCACCGATCTCAGGATCGCCGTGAGGCTACTGCACAAATCTCACACCGCGCGGTCGCAGCGAAAGTCAGGTAGGTCCACTCAGCGGACCTCGGGGCCTTGGATGATGCTGCACGGTGCCATGAAGGTCCGGTATTGAGAAGCCGCGCTGCGGCAACAGTGATCCTGGCCTAGGTCGGCTTCGAGCCGGGAGCGACGGCTGCCGCTGCCTGCCGGGCGCACGACCCGCTGCGCGGCCGAAGTCCGCTCCGAGCCCGAATGCGACATTCAAACAGTGAAGCTTTTGAAGCCGCGGAACCATGATTTCTTGGGGGCGACAAGTACCAGCGAGCCCCGGGGTGTGAGAAAGGATTCACGAAACCATATCCGCCGCGAAACGGATCGACAGGAATACCCACTGCTCCTGGCCACTCAACGCTTTCGGAAGGCTGCCGACAGTGCCGGCTTCATCCTACCGAAGCCGACCCATCAATCACCCCGGTGTGTACCAGATCGGCGAAGAGTAAGCCCGGTCCTGAACCGCCGTCGGTGCGTCATCGGGCATTTCGATCCCGAAGTATTTTGCGTCATAGGCGGTCCAGCGCGGTGTCGGGATCTCGATGACCCGGATGTAGTAGAAGGCCTTTCGCGCCGGATCGAACTCCGGGTCCTCCCAGTACGCGCCCAGAACGGCCTGGCCGATGTCATTGGTGTAGCTCGCATCGGGAATGTCGACGGTGCTGCCCACCTCGCTTTCGCAGGCCTCGCCGACGACCTCGCGTCCGCCGCAGGCGATATCCCAGATTTTCTCCTGGGTGTTGCCCTCGGCGTCAAGCCAGCCCTTGATGATCTGCACCAGGTCGAGGTTTGCGCCGTCCGGATCACGCAGCGCCCGCACCATGAATTTCGGAGCGGCGCCCTCAGGGCCCGGACGCAGATCACCTCCCATGGGCACGCCACGGGCATAGCCCTGCGCGGCGAAGTCCGGGCGTTGCACTTCGGGCTCCTCGAAATCCCATCCCGCGAAGACCCGTACCCTCAGGCGCGTGCCCGTCGTGGCAAACACCTCGCGCCGGGCGAAGGCGTCCCAGATGGCCTCTCGGGTGTTCTCGGTTGCCCAGGCGGCGGCGAGGCCGGAGGCCCCGAGGTCGATGTCATAGATTGAATACCGGGGATCGACCGCACTCTCGATGAAGATGCCATCCTTGCGGTGCTCAGAGGGCTCGACGAAGTAGATCTTGCCAAACCAGTTTTCCTCACGGGTCGAGGGGATGGCGTTGTGGCTGTCGGTCGAACCGATCATGCCGAACTTGAACGGGTTGGTGCCGAGCCGGGCCTCTTCCTCGAGGCCAAGCTTCAATGCCTCGCGGGCATACTCTGTTTTCAGCATCCCGGGTTCTTTCGGCACGGTGCCGGTGAGATTGGAGGAGTCCATGATCTCGAAATCGGCAAAGGCGTCGTCCGGCGACAGCAGCGGGTGCGCCTCGCCGGTACCCTTGGGCTGGGTGACCTCCACCACGCGCTCAAAGCGCTGGCGGGTCTCGGCATAAGCGGTATCGAAGGGTTCTCCGTCGAAGGTTTCAAGCATGAACATCATGCCGTTCGACAGGTTGCCGTTATGCGGGATGGCAAGCACTCGGCCGCCGGTCGTCTCCTCATACGCCGCGAGGTACTCCCAGAGGTCCTCGGGGTTGTCGCTGTCGAGCGCCGAGAAGGGCCCCACCCGGCGGGTCCTGTCGGCATTGTCGCGGAAGATGATATTGCGGTGCAGGTTGTTGCTGCCCGGACCCGAGGTCCACTCGTAGCCGATAAACGTTGTGAAGACGCCGGGCTCGTAGAAGCGTTCGGCATTGTCGATCACCTGGTCCCAGACGCGGGAGTCAATCTCGGGGTTGTCGATCGGGTCCTCGCCCTTGGCGTTTGCCGCGCTCCATTCATAGGCCGCATCTATGCCAGTGCCGGCTTGGAAGTACTCGTGCCAGCGCTTGCCGGCCTCGGTACCGAGCGCCAGGGGATCGCCACGCATCAGGTAGTCGGCGATGCCGATGTTCTCGGCATGGTCGGCGACGGCGACGAAGTCGAGCGGTCGGATCAGCTTGAATCTCTGGCCAGTCTGGCTCTCGATCTCCTCTCCGCGCGCAACGCGGTAGGCCGACTCTGGCCCCAGCGTGGCACCCGCCAGCCCTGCATCCGCTGACCACGAAGTGTGCAGGTGGGTGTCGCCGAAATAAGCGTCCTGCGGGTAGTGGTCATCGACATAGGGCGAGTAGCTGGCTTCAGGTGCCGCGTAATCGCTTTTCGGAACGTGGACGTCCTGCGCTGCGGCGGGGGTCGCAATGGTGGCTAAAATAGAAAGTGTGCCAAGGGTATGTCGCATGATGAAAGCCCTCCTTGAAAATTATGATCTCTTTCGCTCGATGCAGTGGCCTCTCCTATCGATGCCGCTTCAGAAGAACATCCCGTCCAGCCGCTCGAACACCCAGAATGTCGCGATGGTCCCTATGCCGTAGGCAGCAGCGACCGGAGTGGCGCGCGGCAGGGCGACGAGGCGGCGCAGCAGCGCGACCAGTGCCAGCAGCACACCGATGAAGGCAAGCTGGCCCAGTTCCACTCCGACATTGAAGAAGAGCAGCGCCAGCGGGATGTCGGTTTGCGGCAGTCCGATCTCGACCAGCGCCCCGGCGAAGCCGACGCCGTGCAGTAGGCCGAAGGCAAAGGCGACGATCCAGGGCCACCGGGTCGCGAGGCTGGAGCGGCCACGGCGCAGGTGGATGGCCTCGACGGCGACCAGAAGGATGCTGAGCGCGATCAGCGTCTCAACCGGGGGTGGCGGCAGCGAGACGTAGCCGAAGGTGGCCAGCGCCAGCGTGATCGAATGGGCAACGGTGAAGGCGGTGACGGTCTTCAGCAGCATCGGCCAGCCGCGCACGATCAGCATCAGTGCCGCGACAAACGCCAGGTGATCGACCCCCTCGAGGATGTGCTGCACGCCAAGCCGCGTGTAGGTCTGCACCACGGCCCAGGCCGAGGGCGCCTCCGGGATGGTCACGGCGGGCTCGCGCGGGCGCAGCAGGAAGCTGTGATGCGTGCCGTCCAGCAGCGAGACATTGACCAGCGTGTCGATGGTGGTGCGGCCAAGCCCGTCGATGCGCAGTAGGGTGCCGGGCAGCCCCGTCCCGCCGGTGAGGCCGTAGCGGAAGAGCACGAAGCCCTCGACGAGGGTCTCGCCCGGCACCGAGGTCAGGGTCAGGTCCGGATCGAAGCTCGGACGGATGTTCTGCACCATGCCGTCGCGGGTCGGCACCTTCCACAGCAGCTCGTAGCGCTGGGGCGCGACCTCGTCGATCTGCAGGAAGGCGGGGCGGATTTCATGCGCACGCGCCGCGGGGGCCAGTGCGCAGAGGCAAAGAAGGAGCGCGGAGAGCAGGCGCAGCATCATGGCCGGGCATACTCCTGCCGTACCGCCTCAGGCACGCCCTCGGCTTCGAAGCGGACCTCGTAACGGTTCAGAAGTTCTCGGAACATCTGCTCCTGCGCATCCAGCACGGTGTAATACTCGTACTGCCGGGCGACGAAGTCGCGGACCTCCTCGAAGGGGGCGAGGTGCTCGGGCTGGTTTTGCGTGACCAACACGAGGTGCAGCCCCAGCCCCGAGCGGACCGGCCCGGACCATGTCCCGGCCGGCAGCTCCGAGAGCGATTCCGCGAAGCCGCCGCCGAAGGAATTCTCCAGCGCCTGCGCCGGGGTCAGCGCCCAGTCCGTCGGCACCGCCAGCTTGCCGCGCTGGCCGGGCGGGACCTCTCCGCCCCCCTGCAGCGATGCGAGCGTGGTCTCAAGCACCTCGTCCCCGGCCTCGGCGGGCAGGTAGAGCACCTGCCGGAAGGCGTAGGCCTGCGGCAGGGTGAAAAGATCAGGGCGCGCGGCGTGGAAGGCGCGCAGCTGTTCCTCGGCGGGGGGCTGCATGAGCAGGCTCAAATCGCTCGACACCGCCTCCATCTTCTGCGCCAGCCGGGTGCGGATGATGTCGTCATCCTTGTCGAGACCCATACGCAGCGCCTCGCGGTAGAAGACCTCCTGCCGCAGGTGGCGGTCGATGATCGCCTTCATGTCCTGCGGCGCGGGATCGCGTTTCCACTGCGCAGTCCAGAGCGTCTGCAGATGATCGAGCCGGGCCTGGTCGAGGGTGATGACCTCGGCCTGCGGCCCCGCGCTCTCCTGCGGGGCCAGCCAGTTCCATGTCGCGAAGAGCAGCCCGCCAAGGACGAGGAAATGGACGAGCGGCTCCCTGAGGATCGACTTCAGCATGGCGCGGCTCAGTTGACCTCGTGCCAGATCGGCGAGGCCCAGGCGCGCTCGACCAGCTCGCGCTTGACGTCCTCGGGGTAGCTCACCCCCTCGCGCAGCTCGTCGTAGAGCGTCCAGCGTGCGGTCGGCAGCTGCAGCACGCGGGCGTAGTAGAAGGCCTCGACATCGGGGTTCCAGTCGGGATCGGTCCAGACCGTCATCAACTCGGGGTCACCCTTCTCGGCGTTGAAATTGCCAGTGGCCATGTCTATCGGCGCGTCAATCGGCGTGACGCTGCCATCCGCCTGCAGGCGGTCACCGGAGGCCGCGACGTCGTAGATGGTGTCCTTCATCTCGCCCTTCTCGTACCAGCCCTTGATGATCTGGATGCGGTCGAGGTTCGGCCCGATCGGGTCCTTCATCGCCCAGACGAGGAACTGCGGTGCCTCGGTGCCGGTGTAATCGCCGCCCATGGGCACGCCCTTGGCGTAGCCGTCGGTCACCATGGCGTCATAGCTGTCGTAGCTGTCGGCAAAGCCCTGCCCCGCGAAGACGCGCACCTTCATCCGAGGGCCCGAGGTGGCAAAGGTCTCCTTGGCCATCATCGAGTCCCAGATCGCGCCACGGGTGTTGGACTCCGCCCAGACCGCTGTCAGCGCGCCAGGGTTCACGTCGGAGATTTGCATCTCGCCCTCGAGCACCGAGGTCGAGCGGATCTCGGCGGTCTGGTCGGCATAGCCATGGCTGCCGACCATGAAGTTGTCTTCCTCGACGTTGCTTGGGGTGCCGTTGTGACTGTCGGTGCCGCCGACGAAGCCGTATTTGAACGGGTTCACCCCGAGGTCGGCATTATACTTGATGCCGCGCCCAAGCCCGTAGCGCACGAAGTTCTCCTTCACAAAGCCACGGCCGCTGAAGCGCTGGATCGACACGGCGTTCTCGAAATCGGCGAACTCGTCGTCGGGCCAGAAATTCGGCACCACCTCGGAGTTGCCTTTCACCTGCATCATTTCGATCAGCGGCTCCATCGAGGCGCGGATCTCGGCATAGTCCTTGCCGATCGGCACTCCGGTCAGGCTCGCCTCGGCGAAGAGCAGCCCCTTGGATTCATTCGAGTTGTGCGGGATCGCGAAGACCTTCTTGCCGTCGTCGCGCTGCGTCTGCATCCAAGCCCAGAGCTGTTCTGGGTCACCGCCCTCGTTCGAGGAAAACGGCATGTCTGGCACGTTCGCATCGCGGAAGAAGACGTTGCGGTGCTGGTTCGATCCGCCCGGCGCCGAGGTCCACTCATAGGCATGGATGGTGGTAAAGGTGCCCGGCTGGTAGTGCTTCTCGGTCGCCTCGACATTCTTCTGCCACGTCGTCTTGATCGCCTCCTCGCCCTGGAAGAAGGGCGGGTGCGGATCGCCGCCCCCGGCCAGCGGGGTCAGCACGTACTTGCCATAGAGCCCCAGCGCGGTCTCGAGATCCGGCGCGGTGCGGAAGGCGACAGCGATCTCGTCATCATAACCGGGGGCACCCTCGGTCATGAGGCTGTAGGCCTCGCCCATGAATTCCGAGTGGTCGGTGACGGCGACGAAATCGAGCGGGCGCTTGATCTTGTGCAGGCTGCCGTTGACCATGATCTCCTCGCCCTTGGCGAAGCGGTAGGCATCGTCCGGCGTCAGCCGGTTGCCGCCGATGAAGGCGTCCATCGAAACGCCTGTGTGGACGTGCTGCTCGCCGAAGTAGGCCTCCTTGAGCGGATTGGTCGGGGCGTTGGCCTCGGTGGCCTGGGCCAGCGCGCCAGTGGCGGTCGTGGCAAGCAGGGCGCCAATGCCTATCAGGGGCAGGAAATTGGGTCGTTTCATGATCAAATGTCCTCGTTCCGTAAGGAATCCGAAGGTTGGTAATATCGACAGCTTAGCACGCAAAGTGGTCACGCATAGCGGGAGTAGACTATCCAGCCCAATGGAATAACACTGCCCACGCATGGGCATTTCGAAACATATTGACCTAACTGCAGAGGACAGGCGCAAGCTTGAGGGACGGGGATGGCTCTACCGTCAGCCCGAGGCGCTCCGCGCGGCCGTGCTGGACGCCTGCGTGGTGATGGAGCTGGACCGGGGCGAGAGCGCCATGCACCTCGGTGGCGAAGACGGCGGGCTCTTCGGGCTGATCTCCGGCTGGCTCGACGTCTTGATCTCGCCGGGCGCTATGGACCTGGAGTGCGCCCCTGCGGATGGACCAAGTTGGCCGGTTGAATTGACCTCCTGCGGGCTTTCAGAGGAAGAAAGCCTATGCCCAGACGCCACCGAAGCCATAGTACCGAATTCAAGCGCCAGATCGTCGCCGAGTTTCAGGGCGGCGAGACGCTTCACGCGCTCGGCCGCCGCCACGACCTGTCGCGCAACCTGATCCGGGTCTGGATCGAAAAAGCGGAAGCAGGCGCGCTCGACGAAGACGTGGCGGCGGCCGAGCTGATGGCCGAATACGAAGCCCGGATCGTTGCGCTGGAGCGGCTTGCCGGGCGCCAGGCGCTCGAGATCGAGTTTCTAAAGGGGGCTCAACGCTCCGGACGCTTGCCGAGAAACGAGCCTACATCCGGGACTGCCGACCTCGGGGGCTCTCGATCCGGCGGGGATGCGAGCTGATGGACGTCGCGAGGTCCAGCTTCTATGCCGATCCCGGCCAGAGGCCCGGAGACGCCGTCATCATTGAGGAAATCCGGGCGATTACCGACGAGTTCGAGGGCTATGGCTACCGCCGGGTCGATGCCGAGCTCCGGCATCGGGGCATGGTCGTGAATTCGAAAAAGGTCCGGCGGCTGATGAGAGAGAACGGCCTGAACCCGCGGCGGAGGCGGCGCACCACCCGCACAACAGACAGCGACCATGGCGGCCCGATCTTTCCTTTCATTGCCAAGGAATTCGAGGTTTACGGTCCGGACCAGCTTGGGGTAGCTGACCTGACTTACATCACCACCGCCGGAGGCTTCGTTTACGCCGCGCTGATCTTGGACGCGTGGTCGCGCCGTGTTGTCGGCTGTGCCATCGGCCGCAGCATCGACGCCCGCCTGGCGGCGAGGGCGCTCCGCAGCGCGATCGCGGAGCGGCGTCCCTTGGCCGGCTGCGTGTTCCACACGGACCGCGGATCCCAGTACGCGTCGGAGCTGCATCGAGGCATTCTTGCCGAACAGGGCTTCTTCGGATCTATGAGCCGCCACGGCAACCCGTACGACTACGCAAAGGCCGAGAGCTTCATGAAGACACTGAAGGTGGAGGACGCTTACCTTATGGAGTATGAGTCGTTCGACGACGTCGCCACCGGCCTGCCCCGGTTCATCGAGGCCTACAACAACCGCCGCCTGCATTCAGCCTTGGGCTATCTCAGCCCTGCACAGTTCGAAGATCGCCACGCCCGCGCCATGGTCAAAACCGCCGCCTGAGAATGTCCATCTGCAGGGGCGCATTCCAGACACAATGAGGTCCATGGCCTATGATTGGAATCAGTCCGAGGCTGGAATGGGTAAAACGGTGCCGCAAGGACGGAGACCGGAAGTCCGCCGTAGCTACGAACCGTTCCTGCGTCGGGGTCGAAACCGCCATTCAACGGAGGGCGAATTAGGACATCACGCCGCGCTGCCGCAGTTCGGCCAATAGCCCTGTCTCACCGCCGCGCGGTGAGCCGCCTTCGCACACGCAGCAGGATGCGTCGCATCCCGTCGCGGTCGGGGCTACCAGGCACTCACCCGGCCGCTGCTGTTGCCTTTTCCGTTGCCGTGAGCTTTGGCCAGCCGCGCGGCTGACTGTACTGAACTTTGCACGGCAGACGCCGACGTTTTCAGAGTTAATCTCCGCTGACCCGTCATGATCTCCCTTGGTGCATGCGGGATGACCGGCGTGATCGGCACGAGGCAGTTATGCCTCACCACCTGATCCGCGCGAGGGATGGAAGGCCCCCTAAGTTAGACCGCTTCAGCCGGTTTCGTTCACGACAGATATGTCGCCCGAAGCTAACGGCGCAAGGAGGCGCGCTCAACCTGCCAGTCAAACTTGACAACGCCATATTCTTTTGTATTCTCATATTTCCGTATTTTGTTATAGGAGGGGCGATGCCTGATATTGTCCTTAGCCGGAGCGCGTTCGAGCGCCTCCAGAGCCACGCACAGCCGCTTGTCGATACGCCGGAATCGGTGATCCTGCGGGCGCTCGACGCCCTGGAACAGCAAACGGGACGAGCGACACCACACGCAAGCGTCGGCGGATCGCCTGAACGGGAGATCGACACGCGGGCTCTGCCCCGCCTGACCCACACCAAGCTGCTCGACGCGACAATCGACGGGGAGCCGCTGACAAAGCCGAACTGGAACTCGCTGCTCGACGAAATGCTGCGGCGCGCAATGCAGCGCGTCGGCAGCTTCGATGAGCTTCAGCGGATCTGCCCGGTCAACATGGTCAAGGGCCGCAAGGAAGACGAAGGCTACGGTCACCTGCCAGAGATCGATGTTTCCGTGCAGGGACAGGATGCAAACGGCGCGTGCCGGGCCGTTGTGACCGCGGCGCAGGCGCTCGGCACGAGCCTCGAGATCGGCTTCATGTGGCGGCACAAGGAAAACGCCGCCCATCCTGGCGAGCTGGGACGAATTCGGATTTCGCCTCGCGCCCAGTCCACTCGCAAAAAGCAGTCCGCGGCATGAGCGCTGCAAGTCACTCTGTCGGTATACTGGCATAGGGTTCGCTGCTCGATGAACCGGGTGAGGAAATAGCCGGCGCCACTACTCATACGGTGGCAAATGTCCTCACGCCCTTCAGCATCGAATTCGCACGCAAGAGCGGAAGCCGCGGCAGCGCGCCCACGCTGGTCCCGGTGCCGGCTGGCGGAAGCGCCGTCCAAGGCCGGATATTCGTTCTTGATGTGTCGGAGGCCGAAGCGGCGAACCGCCTGTGGCGCCGCGAAACCCGGAAGGTCGGCAGCGGCCTCGCCTATGTTCCACCGGAAAAGATCGGCCCGAACACCGTGGTTGTGAGGCGGGTCGAAAACTTCGGCGGTGTGAAGGTTGTGCTCTTCACGGACATCGCTGCCAATATTGAGCCGCTGACCGCAGAGACGCTGGCAATTCTTGCGATTGAAAGTGTCGGCAAAGCCGCCCCCGGACAAGACGGCATCAACTACCTTATATCGGCGAAGGCGAACGGGATCGAAACCGCACTCTCGCCGGACTGCGAATCGGAAATCCTGCGGCAGTCAGGATGTGCCGACCTTGAAGAGGCGCTGGCGAAGTTTCAGGACATTGCCCAGGGCGGAGGAAAGTAATGGAAACGGGCAGCGCAGGAGCCGATCCCCGGCCGGTCAGTCTCGTGGATTGCGGAATCGAAGAACTGCTAACCGCGCTGTTGGCAGGACAGCCGGTGGCCCTCCTGGCCGACGGGGAGCCGTTTTTTCTTACTAACGACGATACTCGACGGGTTCTCTCCTACTATGCCCGCCACCGTGACCTGTGGCCTCGTGCGAAGCCGGTCCAAGCGCCCGAGATCGAGGACATACTGAAGGCCCTTGCGGAGGAGGTCCCTGCTCCAGAGATGAATGGCGCGACAACCACGCCGAGACGGTTGTGGAAACTGAAGCGCACCGGATTGCCGGGCTGCACAGGCATTGCGGCGCGCAGGGCGAAGACCCCGAGGATTTCTCGCTCGACATCGAGCGCGACGTAAGCTTGATCAGCGGCTTCAACGGCGCCGGCAAAACTGCGCTGCAAAATGTGATCATTTGGTGCCTGACAGGCAAAGCGTTGCGCTCCCAGCATATGCCCGACGATGTCCATGAACCCATGGAGGTGTACCGGACGGCAGGCGACGGTGAAGATGAGACAAGGGGCCACGAGTCGGGCTTTGCGCTTCCGCCGATCGTCCCGATCCCGTCGTTCGGCGAGCTCGAAGCGCTTGGTGAGAGGCCGAGGATCGACACTTGGGCGCAACTGACGTTTCACGCTGAAGGATCGGACGACATATGCGTCGTGCGGCGGGCGTTGCGTGTGAGCGAACGCGGCAGGATCAGCATGTCCGAGACCGGCCTCGAAGATCTCGGGCTTCCAGAAGTTGCGATCGAGGCAGGAACGCTGATGCCTGGAATTGCCGCGCATATGCGCTTGGACGAGAAGACGACGTTTGCGCAGGCAGTTGCCCAATTGACCGGTCTCAAGCCGCTGGAGGACTTGGGACGCAGGTCCGCGCGAGTGGTTAAGCGGCTCAGGGCGGATGAACGAAAAACACTGGAAACGACGCAAGTACGCTTGGGGAGTTTGAGCGCAAACGGCAGGCGATCCATGATGCGTGGGCCACACAGCCGGACCTTGGCGATCCGGCGAGCGTAGTCGCACCGCACGAGCAGAAGAGGAAGGATCAGAGCAAGAACTCAATCTCCGAAGCGCGAAACTGGCTTGAGGAAAAGAAGAAGAGCCTCGAAAGCGCAGCAGAAACGATCCTCGGGCACCTCGGTTATCGTGCCGGGCACACTGGTGGTCGACGCGGGCGGCGCCCTGGTGCGGCTCGGGCATATGGACTTTATCGACCTTGCGTGGTTCGTCGGCATCGGTGCCATCCTTGGCGGCGAGCTGAGCTGGCACAGCGGCCGCGGGCTGGGCGACCGGGTGCGGCTACCCCAATCAGCCGCATTCCGCCGGGCGCAGGAGCTCATCCGCAGCCGCGGCGGGCTGGCATTGGTGATCGGCCGATTCTTCGGCCCGGCCGCCGGTTTCGTGCCGCTCGCCGCCGCCCTGAGCGGCATGGAGCGCAAACGGTTCCATGCCTGGAACATCGCGAGCGGCTTCGCCTACGCCTTGGGCCATGTCACCATCGGTTACGCCGCGGGCGACATCATGGCCCGCCTCGGACCCTACCTTCCGCGCCTTCTCTTGCCGCTGGCTCTGGTGGCGGTCCTCGCGCTGGTGACTTGGGCCTTCTCCCACCACCTGCGCCGCGGCCTTCCGGCGCTGCGGGTCTGGGGCCGCGCGATCCGCGGGCGACTGGAAACCTGGCCGCCGCTTCTGCGCTTCACCGCCTGCCACCCGCGCGCCGCGACGGTCATCGCGCGGCGCCTCGACCCGGAGCGCGGCCTGCTGACCACGGCGCTGGCCGCCCTGCTGCTCTATCTCTGCGCCCTGTTCATCGACGGCGCCTTCGACCTTGCCTTCGTGCCGGGCACAGACGCGCTTGACCAGCGCATCGCCAATCTCGCGCATGCCTTCTGGACCCCCGGCGGGCTGTCTCTGGCAGCCTGGGTGACGCAGGCGGGGCATGTGCCGGTCGCGGCGCTGGTCGCGGCGCTGGTCGCGCTCGGCGCGGTGCTCGGGCTTGCCTTCTGGGGAGGCAGGGCCGCCGCCCTCGGGCTCGCCGCCGCCGTCGCGGGCAACGCGCTGACGGTAACGCTGCTGAAGATCGCCTTCGGCCGGGCGCGCCCCTCGCTGGCGTATTTCCTCGAAAGCTCGAACAGTTTCCCCTCGGGGCATGCGGCGATTTCGGTGGCGCTCTACGGCACGCTGGCCATGATGCTCTGGCGCGAAAAACTCATCGGCCCGACCCTCGCCATCACGGCGGGGGTGACAATGGCGGCTGCGCTGGGGCTCACGCGGATCTATCTCGTCGAGCACTTCCTGTCGGACGTTCTGAACGGCTGGGTGGTCGGTGCGATCTGGATGGTGATCGGCTTTGCCGTGAGCGAAATGGCCCGGCGGAGGTCCCGCGATCCGGGCAGGCGCCGCCCCGCGCTGAGCCTTTCCGCCGCATGCGCCTGTTGCGCGGCGGCGCTGGTCATCGCGATCCACGACAATCCGACAGTGGCGCCAAGGGTCCCAAGCGCAGTGACCGTGTTCGACAACCTGCCCGACGCCATCACCGGCGATGCGTTCCCGCTCGACGTGGTGACGCTGTCGGGCGAGACGCTGCCGCCAGTGAGCGTCGTGTCCACCGGGGTTTCGGTCGACGAGATCGCGTGGCG
>NZ_JBLXFR010000083.1:0-12784 GCF_048261845.1 Stappia sp.
GCGACCCGGGTGGGCGAGACCATCGTGCCGCTTGCCCCGGAGGTGCTGCGTGCGGCGCGGCGCGACTACCTGTGGGGGCGGCTGGCCGCCGCCGACCGGCTGATGAGGATGGCGACCCGGGTGGGCGAGACCATCGTGCCGCTTGCCCCGGAGGTGCTGCGTGCGGCGCGGCGCGACGTCTTCCTGGCGATCCTGGAGGAGGAGCGCGGCGAGCTCGTCGCCGATCCGGAGCTGGTTCCCGGCCTTGTCGCCGAGGTCGAGCGCGTGCTGGGCGAGGAGGGCGCGGCGCGGGCGGCGGCGGCAGCCGGACCTACGAGGACCGCGTCCGGTTGATCTCGACGCTGACCCGGCCAGCAGCGATCGGCAGGGGCGCGCCCGGCTTGTGCACCTTGACCGTGATCTTCTCGATGCGTGTGTCGAGCTCGAAGACGGCCTCGGCGATGGCGCCTGCCAGCCGTTCGATCAGGTGGAACCGGGACCGGGTCACCACGGCTTCCACCGTTCGCGTCAGACTGGCATAGCACAGCGTCTGGGCATAGACGTCGCTGCGCGAGGCCGGGCCGAGATCGAGCCAGCAGCTGAGGTCCACGACGAAGCGCTGGCCGAGCCGGGCCTCTTCGTCATGCACCCCGTGAAAGGCATAGAAGGAGAGGTCTTCAAGGTGGATAGCGTCCATTGGGCAGCTCTTGTTGATGAGAGCGCGGCCGGCACGGGAGGGCCGGGCCGAAAGGCCATGTGTTGCCGGAGCCGGCAATAAATGTCGCTCGTACCGAACAGGACCTAGCAGTGCCGAGGCCCGCCGGCAATGCCTGGACACGGCACCGGCTTGCATGACCGCGTCATGTCGCTTTCAGCCGGCGCTGCAGATGTCCGCGCCCATCAGCCTTGCGGCGCCGCGCATGCTGAAACCCGAATAGCGGCCATCGTCGAGCTGGATCTGGAGAAAGGACCCGGAGCGCAGCTTGTTCCAGAGCCAGATCATCTGGTCCTTGCAGAAGCGGCAGTCACCACGGATATAACCGAGCTTGTCGCTGCGCAGCTTGATCATCGAGCGGTCGACGACGATGCGCACAAGCTGATTCGGCGGCGGTGGCTTGCCGTTGATGACCACTTCGACGATCGGCCTGGCCGTTTGCGGACACCAGATGGCGAAGACTGCGCCGTTCATCGACCGGGTCGCATAGCGTGGCACGCCGGAAACCGCGGAGCGGCTCCATTGCCCGGCGAGAGTCGCCTCCTCGTCCGCCTGCGCCGGCGTTGCGGCCGCAGGCAACAGGGCCAGCGCAATCGCAAAAAAGCCCGCACGTACGGGTCCAGCCGTCCATGTGGATTTCGAATCGATTGCCCCGGCCCTCCATTCCCCGGGGAATGAAACGGCGGTATCGACAAAAATACAAGGTGAGACGGCTGAGAAGATGCACGAAATGCCGCTGCGTCAGCCCTCTGTGCTGTCAGGGCGCCGCGACCGTTTGCGTCGGGCCGAACCGTTCCTCGAAACAGCGTTTCAGCACGATGTCCACATCCTCCAGGGTCACGGGAAGCCCGAGGTCGACCAGGCTGGTGACCCCGTGTTGCGAAACACCGCAGGGCACGATTCCGGTGAAGTGGTCGAGGGCAGGGTCGACGTTGAGCGCCATGCCGTGGAAGCTGACCCACTTGCGCATGCGGATGCCGATCGCCGCGATCTTGTCCTCGCGCTCCCGGCCGTGCTCCGGCCGGCGCACCCAGACGCCGACCCGGTCCTCGCGCCGCTCGCCGCGCACGTGATGTTCCCACAGGGCCGCGATCAGCCAGTCTTCGAGCGCGGCAACGAAGGCACGCACGTCCTGTCGCCGGCGCTTCAGGTCGAGCATTGCGTAGACCACGCGCTGGCCGGGGCCGTGATAGGTGTATTGGCCGCCGCGTCCGGTCCTGTGAACGGGGAAACGGTCGGGGGAGATCAGGTCCTCGTCGCGGGCGCTCGTGCCGGCCGTGTAGAGCGGAGGGTGCTCGAGCAGCCAGACGCGCTCGCCAAGCGTGCCGTCGGCGATGCCGGTGACGCGCCTTTCCATTTCCGCAAGGGCGACCTCGTAGGGCACCAGCCCGTCGCTGATGGCCCATTCGACGGGAGGAGAGCCGGGTTCCGCCAGAAAGCTGCCGGCAAGAGCCGCGCGGTCTGTCATATTGCAAGTCCGTTAGCGGTTTGTTAACCAACGCCCGCCAGTGTCGGTTCGACGGGGCGGCCTCGACTGCGTCCGTAATAGAGTGAACGTGCTGCGATTGCCATCCTTCATCACGCCGGTGGTCATATGGGTATCTTCGACAATATCACCATCGAGATCTCGGTGGTGCTTGGTTCCGCCGAGATGCCGATCCACCAGCTGTTGCGCATGGGCCGCGGCGCGGTGATCGAGCTGACATCGCGCGAGGACGACGATGTCCAGATTCTCGCCAACAACATCCCGATCGCACGCGGACAGGTGGTGCTGCAGGGCGAGCGGGTCGGTGTGTCGGTGACGGAGGTCCTGGTGCGGCCGCCGGAGGCTCGCCCGGTGCGGGCGACCGGTCGGGTCTGAGGGGCGGCGGCAGGTCACACGCACCTGCCAGCAAACTATCTTGCAACCCTTGTGCATATCGACGTGCAAAGCGCTTGCGCGGCAAAAGTCGATTTGCTAGACGAGGGCTCCGCAGCGCGATGCAGCGCTTCGCGGAACGGTTATGCGGTCGTGGCGGAATTGGTAGACGCGCAGCGTTGAGGTCGCTGTGGGGTAAAACCCGTGGAAGTTCGAGTCTTCTCGACCGCACCAAAAAAGAACCCGGGCAATGCCCGGGTTTTTTTGTATCCGGTGTCCGTGCCGGCCTGGCTTCCCCGCGTTGAAAATGATTCTTCGGTTTCGGCGGTCACCGCCTGAATTTCGCCCCGAGAAGGCGAAAAAAGCATCTTCGGCAGTGCGGCATGCGATGCAGGGGCATGCTACAGAGTGGTAGGGACCGATCTGCCGTGATCCGGGACGAAAACGGATCCCGGACAGTGGCCCGTCGCGGCTGTCGGGGACCAAGGGGAGGGCTGAATTGGCCGAAGGCGAAAACGTCGACACTGCCGAGAACCCGGTGGAAATTCCGACGGTGCGCGACGAGGACGGTCGCATCGGCGAGGATTTCCTGTCCCTTGTCGAGGCCGGTGTCGAGGCGGAGAACGCGCCTGCGCTGATCGGGCTTGTCGGCGACCTGCACGAGGCGGACGTCGCCGACCTGATCGAGTCGCTGCCGGAGGATTCGCGCGTGCCGCTGGTGCGGCTGCTCGGCGACGAGTTCGACTACGCGACCCTGACGGAGCTGGACGAGGCCGTTCGCCTGCGGATTCTCGAGGAGCTGCCCTCCGACACGCTGGCGGAAGGCATCGGCGAGCTCGATTCCGATGACGCGGTCTACATTCTCGAGGATCTCGACGCCAAGGGCCAGGCGGCGATCCTTGACCAGTTGCCCTATTCCGACCGTATCCAGCTGCAGCGCTCGCTCGACTATCCGGAGGAATCCGCCGGTCGTCTGATGCAGACGGACTTCATTGCGGTGCCCCCGTTCTGGAGCGTCGGCCAGACCATCGACTACATGCGCGAATCGAAGGATCTGCCCGACACGTTCCACGAGATCTTCGCGGTCGATCCCGGCTTCCGGCTGACCGGCTCGGTGCCGCTCGACAAGATCCTCAGGACCAAGCGGGCGACCAAGATCTCGGCGATCATGACCGAGGACCCGCCGACCTTCCGGGCGACCGACGACCGGGAGGAAGTGGCGCGCAGCTTCGAACGCTACAACCTTGTCTCTGCTCCCGCCGTCGATGATGCCGGCCGTCTCGTCGGCATGCTGATGATCGACGACATCGTCGACGTCATCCAGGAAGAGGCGGAGGAGGACTTGCGCGGCCTTGCCGGCCTTGGCGACGAGGAAATCTCCGATGCGGTGCTCGTCACCGCGCGCTCACGCTTCAGCTGGCTGTTCGTCAACCTGGGCACGGCGATCCTTGCCTCGGTCGTCATCTCGCTGTTCGAGGGCACGATCGAGGCGATGGTGGCGCTGGCCGTGCTGATGCCGATCGTCGCCTCGATGGGCGGCAATGCCGGCACCCAGACCATGACGGTGGCGGTGCGGGCGCTGGCCACGCAGGAGCTGGACGGACGCAACATGTGGCGGGTGCTGCGACGCGAGGTTCTGGTCAGCCTGCTCAACGGCGTGGCGCTGGCCACGATCATCGGCGTTGCCGCCGCGCTCTGGTTCGCAAGCACCGGGCTCGGGGTCGTCATCGGCGTTGCCATTGTCATCAATCTTCTTTTCGCCGGCCTTTCCGGCTTGCTGATCCCGGTCGTTCTGGAAAAAATCAATGTCGATCCGGCGATTGCCTCCAGCGTCTTCGTCACAACGGTGACGGACGTGGTCGGCTTCTTCGCCTTCCTGTGGATCGCGGCGCTGTGGTTCGGCCTGCCGCTCTGAGCCATGTCGCGTTGCGCGAGGGGAGACGCTCATGTCGAAAGCACCGCCGCTTGGCGGCATTCTCGAAACCTCCGTCTATGTGGAGGATCTCGAGCGGGCGCACGGCTTCTATTGCGGCATTGTCGGACTGACGCGGATGGTCTCCGGCGAGCGGCTTTCCGCCTATGACGCGGGTCCCGGCGAAACACTGCTCGTCTTCGCCCGTGGCCTGACCGCGCAGGATGTCGAGACCGAGGGCGGCATCGTTCCGGGTCATCACAGCGAGGGGCCGAGCCATTTCGCCTTCCGCATCGCCGCCGACCAGCTGGAGCCCTGGCGGGCGCATCTTGCCGCCTGCGGCATTCCCCTGCGCAGCGAGGTCGTCTGGCCGGCGGGCGGGCGCAGCCTTTACGTCGACGATCCGGACGGCAATGTGGTGGAGTTCGCCGCCCCGCCGCTCTGGCCCAATTTCACGGAGTGATGCCGATGCAGCACCTCATCCTCGTGGCGCTGGGCGGAGGGCTCGGCGCGGCCGGCCGGCATCTGGTCAACCTGGCTGCGCTCAGGACCTTCGGGCCCGGCTTTCCCGCCGGCACGCTTGCGGTCAATGTCATCGGCTCGCTGCTGATGGGCCTGCTGGTCGGCTGGCTGGCGTCGCGCGCCGGCGGGTCGGGCAATGCGCTGCGGCTCTTCCTTGCTACCGGCTTTCTCGGCGGCTTCACCACCTTCTCGGCCTTCTCGCTCGATGTCGCCACCTTGTGGGAGCGCGGCGCGCTGGGCGCCGCCGCGCTCTATGCCGGCATTTCCGTCACGGCCTCGATCCTGGCGCTGGTCGCCGGCCTTGCCGCCATGCGCGCCATCGCGGCCGGGTGAGGTCTGCTAGCTTTTTTCCGGAATGCGGGCGATCACCTTGATCTCGAAATCGAAGCCGGCCAGCCAGGTGACGCCGATAGCGGTCCAGTTGGGGTAGGGCGCTTTCGGGAAGATCCCGTTCTTCACCTCCATGATCGTGGCCAACTGGTTTTCCGGGTCGGTGTGGAACGTCGTCACGTCGACGAGGTCGTCGAAGCTGCAACCGGCGGCGGCGAGCGTCGCCTCGAGATTGGCGAAGGCGCGGCGCACCTGGTCTGCAAAATCCGGCTCCGGCGATCCGTCCTCGCGGCTGCCGACCTGGCCGGAGACGAAGAGGAGGTCGCCGGAGCGGAGCGCGGCGGAATAGCCGTGCTGCTCGTAAAGGGCGTGGCGGCCTTCAGGAAAAACGGCTTCGGCTCGGGTCATGTCCCTGTTCCTTTCGTGCGGTGGGCGGCTTGCAGTGTCCCGCATCGGCGGGGCTTCACGAACCGTCTTCAGGTTTGATATACGTGGCGTATGTAATATTCATATACGGCGCGTATGTCAATTTCATATACGCGACGTATGCAAGGCGGGTGTGCCATGGCTGCGAAGAGCCGCAAGGAGACGATGCAGGAGAACCGCGCGAAGCTGATCGCGGCGGCGCGCCGGGCCTTCGCCGAGCAGGGCTTTGCCGCGGCCTCCATGGACGAGCTCACCGCCGCTGCCGGCCTGACGCGCGGCGCGCTCTATCACAATTTCGGCGACAAGAAGGGGCTGCTTGCGGCCGTCGTCGCCGAGGTTGACGGCGAGATGGCGGCCCGTGCCAGGGCATCAGGTGCGGCCAAAGGCGAGGGCTGGGACGGGCTGATGGCGGAAGGGGCGGCCTATATCGAGATGGCGCTCGACCCGGAAGTGCAGCGCATCGTGCTGCTCGACGGGCCGGCCTTTCTCGGTGATCCCTCGCAATGGCCAAGCCAGAACACCTGCCTGCAGGCAACACGGCAGGCGGTGGCGCGGCTGATCGCGGAAGGGGTGATGAGACCCGTCGATGTCGATGCGGCCGCGCGGCTCCTGAGCGGCGCGGCGCTCAACGCGGCACTGTGGGTGGCGGCGAGCGAGGATCCGCGTTCCGCCCTGCCCAGGGCGGTCGAGGCGTTTCAGGCGATGGCCGAGGGGCTGCGCGCCGACAGGGCGTGACCCGGTTCCGCCGCGCGCCACGCTTGCCCTTGAGGCTTGCGCGGATTAGGTAGGGCGCGAGATGCGCCGGGCCGGGAGGCAAGGGTCCGGGCGCGCGACCCAGGTACAAGGACAGCCATGGCCGGCATCGAACAGAAGACCGTCACCTCCGACGAGGCCGGCATGCGGCTCGACCGCTGGTTCAAGACCCATTTTCCCGGGCTTGGCCACGGACACCTGCAAAAGCTGCTGCGCACCGGGCAGGTGCGTGTCGACGGCAAGCGCGCCGAGACCTCGACCCGCGTCGAGGACGGTCAGGTCGTGCGCATTCCGCCGCTGACGGTCGACGCGCATGTTGCGGCGAAGGACAACGCCAACGCCAAGCCGAAGCCGCGCAAGCTGGTTGCCGGCGACCGCGAGGCCGTCGAGGCGATGATCCTCTACGAGGACCGCGAGGTCATGGTGCTGAACAAGTCCGCCGGCCTTGCCGTGCAGGGCGGTTCCGGCCTGACCCGCCATCTCGACGGCATGCTTGAGGCGTTCCGCGACCAGAAGGGCGAGAAGCCGCGCCTGGTGCACCGGCTCGACCGCGAGACTTCCGGCATCCTGCTGCTCGCCAAGACGCGCAAGGCGGCCTCGGAAATGTCGAAGTCCTTCCGTGCCCGCCAGACCCGGAAGATCTACTGGGCGCTCGTCGCCCATGTGCCCAAGCCCCGGCAGGGCCGCATCTCCACCTATCTTGCCCGCGACGAGGGCGAGGAGCGCATGCGCGTCGCCCGGCATGGCGAGGACGACGCCCAGCACTCGGTCTCGCTTTACTCGGTTGTGGAGAATGCCGGGCCGAAAGTGTCGTGGGTGTCGCTCCGCCCGATCACCGGCCGGACCCACCAGTTGCGCGCCCACATGGCCTATATCCATCATCCGATCGTCGGCGATCCGAAATATTTCAACGTCGAGAACTGGGAGTTCCCCGGCGGGCTCCAGAACAAGCTGCACCTGCATGCGCGCCGCATCGTCATTCCGCACCCTTCGGGGCGCGGCGTGATCGACGTTTCCGCGCCGCTCCCGGCTCACATGCAGCAAAGCTGGAACCTGCTCGGCTTCGATGCCCGCCAGTATGACCCCGACATAAACGACCCGGAGGAATAGGCCCTGTACCTGGTCATCTTCGATTGCGACGGTACCCTGATCGACAGTCAGGAGACCATCCTGCACGGGCTTGGCGTCGGCTTTGCCGCCGTCGGCCTGCCGGCTCCGGAGCGGGCCGTGGCACTTTCCATCGTCGGATTGTCGCTCGAGGTCGCCTTTGCGCAACTGACGGCGCCCGAGCATCGCCACATGGTGCCGGCCATGGCCGATGCCTATCGCGAGGCCAAGGTTGCCCGCCGGCTGGCCGGTCTCGACCATGATCCGCTTTATCCCGGCGCGCTTGCCGCGCTCGACGCGCTGTCGGCGCGCCCCGACGTTCTCCTCGGGGTTGCCACCGGCAAGGCGATGCGCGGCGTTCGCCACATGCAGGAGGCGCACGGGCTGGAGGGGCGCTTCGTCACCATCCAGACGGCGGACAAGGCGCCGTCCAAACCGCATCCGGGCATGATCCTGCAGGCAATGGAAGAGACAGGCGCGGAAGCGGCGCGCACGGTCATGATCGGCGATACCGGTTTCGACATGGAGATGGCACGTGCGGCCGGCGTTGCCGGCATCGGTGTCACCTGGGGCTATCACCCGCGCGAGCGGCTGGCGCAGGCAGAGCCCGCGCGGATCATCGACGGGTTCGACATGCTGCTGCCGGCGCTGGGCGAGACGCTTGGCTGGCAGGACGTTGTGGCGGGACGGGAGGCGGTCTGATGCGAGATCTCCTGAGCGAGCTGGAAGGCGGCGGACCGGTCGATCCGGTCGAGCGGACGCGGGCCCTGTCGCGGCGCCCGTTGCCGAAGCGCTTCTACAAGGACGTGACTCTTGGCGCCGAGGAGGGCGGCCATGTCGTCCTGCTCGACGGGCGGCCGGTGAAAACGGCCGGTCGCAAGCCGCTGGTGCTTGCCGAGGAGGCGCTTGCGGAGATCGTCGCGCAGGAATGGCGCGCGCAAGGCGCGGAGATCGACCCGCAGACCATGCCGCTGACCCGCATCGCCAACGTGGCGATCGACGCGGTGCCGGAGCATGCGGAGGATGTTGCCGACGATGTCGCCGCCTATGCCGGAAACGATCTGCTTTTCTACCGGGCGGAAAGTCCGCAGGAACTGGTGGAACTTCAGGAGACGCGCTGGGGGCCTGTCATCGCCTGGGCCGAGGCCCGCTATGGCGGGCGCTTCGTGCTGGCCGAGGGGATCATGCCGGTTTCCCAGGATGCGGGCCTGATCGCGCGTATCCGGGAGACCTTGCAACCGTTCCCGGCGCTGCGCCTGACAGGGCTGCATGTGGCGACGACGCTGTCCGGTTCGGCGCTGCTTGCGCTGGCTCTGGCCGAGGGCCGGCTCACGTCGGACGAGGCCTGGGCTGCCGCCTTTGTCGACGAGGACTGGAACATCCGCCTGTGGGGTGCCGATCCGGAGGCGGAGCGGGTGCGGGCCCAGCGCCGCCGCGATTTCGACGCGGCGGCAGCGGTGCTTTCGGTTACGCGAGCTGGGACGTGATGGTCCAGACCGTCCAGGCCTCACCGGTGTTGTTGCCGGTGGAGGTGCTTGGCGTCGCGAGATAGTTCTCCACCGACTGTGCCGATTGCGAGGTGGTGGTGCAGGGGCACGAGCCGGTCTTGCTGTCCGGCGTGTAGCCGTAGTCCAGCGTCATCGTATAGGCGCCGTTGGACGTCGAGACGGTGACCGTGCCACTGGCCGCGCCATTGGTGCCGCCGCCGGAATAGGCGAAACCGATGGCAAAGCCGTTGTTGGGGATGTCGGTCCCGGACGACAGTCCGTGCAGGCTGCCGACCGTGCTGTCGTGGCTTTCGATCGAAAAGTCCGCACCGGACAGGTTGATGATCTGGACGAGGCTTCCGTCGCAACAACTCATGGGAAAGTCCTTTCAGCGTTGAATGGCCTTGGTGGGTTCGGGGCGGATCAATCGGCGGCAATCTGCGGCCGGGGCGGGCGTGCGACGAGCGCCGGACGAACGAAGGCTTCCTCGATGTTGCCCAGCGCATAGTGCTGGACGACGATCGGGTTGAGGCCCGACACGACCGAGGACAGCGGCACATAGGTCGAGTTGTAGACATTGATCACGTCGGTCATCTGCCAGCGCAGGACGATGATGTCGTCCTGGCTCGCGTTCGACACCGTGTCGGAGACATAGGTCGTCGTCTGCTCGTTCACGCTGACCTGCTGGAAGGTCGTCGACTGGGCGTTGAGGCTGGCGGAAATGCCGGCGGAAACCGGGCCCCAGCCGGCATGGGCGTCGACGCCGACGGAGGCGCCGACCGTATCCTCGGTCGAGGAGGTGACCTGCCGTCCGGCAACGATCGTGTAGCTCACCGTGCGGCTTTCGCCCACTGTCAGGGAATAGCTGTCGCCCTGCAGGTTCCAGTATTGCTCACGGGTGATGTAGTTGACGGTGCCGTTGATGTCCGTGACCGTCGAGCAGGCGACCATCACCAGCGGTGAATTCACCGGCACCGGCACCGCCTGCGTCGGTTGCGGGATCGGTCCGATATTGTTGGGCTCGGACAGGACGGAACTGTCGATAGTGTATGTCGCGTTGCTGCCCGGGAATGTGTAGGCGGAGATGAAGCTGCCGCTTGTTGCCGAGGTGAAGACGAAGTTCTCACCCGCATCGCCCGCGATGGCGGCATTGGCGCCGGCCGCGATATAGCCCTCGTAACTCCGCGTGCCGGCAGAGGTGATCGAGTAGACGAACACCTTGACCGGCAGCTTGTTGTAGACGGTGACCGTGACGGAGGTGGTTGTCTCTTGCGCTGCGGGCATGGGGGAATAAAGCCGTCCGGCAATTGCCTTGTCATAAAGATCGCTCATGAGAAAATGCACCCTCTGACTGAAGCTCCCCGAAACGCTACCAAGGGCTGTAGGGCGGTTCAATACAAAAAATTGCACTGGCACATGTTGCAATCTATGAGTGCGGATGCTTACCTTGCCTGGACGCGTCGGCGGCCCTGGCGGCAAGGCTTGCTGCCCGGAACCCTTTGCCGACGCTCCTGGTTCTCTTCGACTGGAAGGAAGCGCGCATGCGGGGGCGGGACTATCTGACCGTCGGTTTCTGGAACATCGAGAAGCACAATGTGCTCCCGGAGGAAGGGCAGGCGGCGTTCGAGAGCCAGATGCTGCGTCGCAGCAGCCAGGTCATGCGGGCGATCGAGCGCTGGTTCGTTTCGTCCCGATTCGACATTCTCATTCTCGCGGAAGTCTCGCGGCGGGGGGAGGGCGGCGACAGGTTCGCCCGGGAAGTCGCGACGCGGCTGAGCCGTCAGATAGGCCTCCTCAGGTTCAACATGCAGGGTGCCTTCCACTGGTCGGAAGGCAATGGCGGCCGGGTCAGTCCCTGCAACTTCGCGGTCATCTGGAACGAGGGCATCGCGGAACTGACCGGGCTTGGCGGCCGGGTCAGTTTCTACTGGGAACCCGACTGGGTGCGGCCGATGATCATCCTGCAGGGGCAGACGCTGGTCGTCGGTGGCATCCATGCCAAGGCGGCGCGCCGGGATCTGGCGCAGCAGGAGATTCTCGAAGGCTGTGGCTACCTCAACAGATTCCGCCAGCGGGCGGTGCTGATCGGCGACATGAACATCCCGTATGACGAATTTCCGAGGGATGCCGAGCGCGAGCTTGCGCGGATGGATTGGACGCGACGGCCGCCGGGCTTGCAGGCAACGCATGTCTCCCGTGGCGGAGGCTACCGGCCGGCGGTTCTCGATTACATCTGGCACGACGGGGGAACCGTCCAGTGCAATCCCGACCCGCCCGACCCGGACTACAACGAATGGGACGAGAACGACCACGCGCCGATCCAGTACGATGTCGTCTGGAACGTCCAGGGCTATGACAAGCTCGACGAGATGGACGTGGATCTGGCGATGGCGTGATGTCCCGGGCTTCCGGGTCAGCCGGGGGCTTGCGTTCCGCCGTCCTGCCGTTCCAGCAGGCCGCCCAGAACCATGTCGACATGGGCGGCAAGGAAGCGCTCGGTCTCGACCGGGTCGAAACGGTCAAAGGTCATCTTCCAGACGATGGTCATCACCGCCGGGGCGACGATGACGATCGGCAGGTCGGTCAGCGCGCTGCGGCGGAATTCGCCGCGCTCGACCCCGCGGCGGACCAGGGCGGCCAGCACTGCCTGCCCACGGCTGATGACGCGGCGGTGGTAGAGTTCGGCAATCGCCGGGAAACGGCCTCCCTCCGTGATGATGATGCGCATCAAGACATGCAGTCCGTCCTCGAACAGCGCCTTGTAGATGCGGGGCAGGGCCGCGCGCACGAGGTTTTCGGAAGAGCCGGGAAAGCTGTCGACCATCCCCGAGACATCGTCGAAGAACGGTGTCAGGCGCGCGGAAAGCGCTGCTTCGAACAGGTCTTCCTTGCTGGCGAAATAGCGGTAGATCGTGCCCTTGGCGATGCCCGCGCGCTTCGCCACATCCTCCAGCCGCGTCGCCGCGAAGCCGTTCTCGGCGAATTCCGCCAATCCCGCATCGATGATCTCACCCGGACGGGCCTCCTTGCGCCGCCGCCGGCGTGGCGGCGTTGCCGGAGCGGTGTCGCTCTCCGTCATCGTCCTTGCATGTCCTTCCCCTGCCTGTTAATGACTTTCGAGTCATTAACAGGATCATGTCATGTCATCAAGCCTCAGGCCCGATCCGGCCAGGTCCGGAAACGCGGGAAAACCGACGCATCCGGCCGGGCCCGCTGTGCCCGAAGGGCCGACGTCGCTTCCCCTGAAGGCCGTTCGGCGCGAAGTGCCGTCCGGCGAGGCCACGGTTCGTGGCCGACTATGGACGATCCTTCGTCGCCTGCGTAGCCTTGCGCTTGGCCTTGTTCTCCTTGCGGCCGGCGTGGCGGCGGGTGTCGTGCTCCAGCAGCGCGACCTCGTTCCCTGGCCGTTGTCGGCCACCCGGCCGGCGGCGCAGTCCGCTCCGGCCGGAGCCGGTGCTGCCGTCGACCGCGCGGAACCCGGGATCGTCTACGGGCTCGGCCGGTTGCTGCCGGACGGGTTTGTCGTCACCGTGGCGCCGCCCTTCGGCGCGGGCGATGCCCGCATGGCGAAGCTGTTGGTGGCGGAGGGCGAGCGGGTCGGAGCCGGTGATCTTCTTGCCGAACTGGTCACCCGGCCGATGCTTGAGGCGGCCGTCCTTTCCGCCGAGGCGAATGTCCGGCAGCGCGAAGCGGAG
>NZ_JBLXFR010000084.1:0-12758 GCF_048261845.1 Stappia sp.
GCGCCCGGCGATGCTTGCCGCGCTCTCGGACAGCCCGTGGCGCACATGCGGCGACACGGTCGAGCGGCTGGAATTGCTCGCTGAACGGGTCGTTGCGGCCGGCGCGGCGCCCGAAGGTTTCCCGGCGACGGCGGCCGTGGTCGCGGAGATCGAGACGCGCATCCGCCCCGCTGTCATCTCGTCGGGCGAAGCGGAGACGCGCGGCGTTCTCGCCGGCCTGTCGGGGCGTTTCGTGGCTCCCGGTCCTTCCGGCGCGCCGACGCGCGGCCGGCCCGACGTCTTGCCGACGGGCCGCAATTTCTACTCGGTCGACGTGCGCGCGGTTCCGACTGAAACCTCCTGGCGCATCGGCAAGGCCAGCGCTGAACGTCTCGTCGAGCGCCATTTCCAGGAAGAGGGCGACTATCCGGCCGCCCTCGTGCTCACCTGCTGGGGCACGGCCAACATGCGCACTGGCGGCGACGACGTCGCCCAGGCGCTGGCGCTGATCGGCGCGCGGCCGAAATGGGAACCGGGCTCTGGCCGCGTCACCGGCTTCGACATTCTCACGCTGGCCGAGCTCGGCCGCCCCCGCGTCGACGTCACCTTGCGCATTTCCGGCTTCTTCCGCGATGCCTTCCCGCACCAGATCGACCTGTTCCAGTCGGCGGTGGCGGCGATCGCGGCACTCGAGGAGCCGGCTGACGCCAACCCGCTTGCCGCCCGCGCCCGGACCGAGGCCGCCCGGCTGGAGGGCGAGGGGCTCGCACCTGCCGACGCCCGCCGCCGGTCGCTGTTCCGCGTCTTCGGATCGAAGCCGGGAGCTTACGGCGCCGGCCTGCAGGCGCTGATCGACGAGGGCATCTGGGAAAACCGCGCCGATTTCGCCGACGCTTTCCTTGCCTGGGGCTCCTATGCCTATGGCGGCGGGGCGTCCGGCGAGGGCGCGCGCGCCGCCTTCGAGACGCGCCTTTCCAGGGTCGACGCGGTCCTGCACAACCAGGACAACCGCGAGCACGACCTGCTCGACAGCGACGACTACTACCAGTTCGAGGGCGGGCTTTCCGCAACGGTCGAGACGCTGAAGGGCGCCGCACCAAGGGTCTGGCACAACGACCATTCGCGCCCCGAGCGTCCGGTGATCCGCTCGCTTGCCGAGGAGATCGGCCGGGTGGTGCGCGGCCGCGCCGCCAATCCGAAATGGATCGCCGGCGTCATGCGCCACGGCTACAAGGGCGCCTTCGAGATCGCCGCGACGGTGGACTATCTCTTCGCCTTTTCCGCCACCACCAATGCGGTCGGCGACCATCACTTCGACCAGCTCTATGACGCCTATCTGGACGACGAGACCGTGCGCGCGTTTCTCGCCACCGCCAATCCGAAGGCGCTTGAGGAAATCGAGGCGCGTTTCCGCGAAGCGGTCGAGCGCGGCCTCTGGAGCCCGCGCCGCAATTCGACGCGCGCCGCATTGAACATTGACGGCCAGGGCATCGACGCCCCTCGGGCCGAGGAAAGGGAGACGACCGGATGAGCGACAAGAAGGCGGAAATGACCGAAGAGGAACTGAACGCCCGCCATGCCGACAAGATGCGCAAGAAGAAGGCGGCGCGCGACAAGATCATGGCGACCAAGACCATCGAGAAGGGTCTCCTGATCGTCCATACCGGCAAGGGTAAGGGCAAGTCGACCGCCGGCTTCGGCATGGTCTTCCGCTCGCTCGGCCATGGCCACAAGGTCGCCGTGGTGCAGTTCGTCAAGGGCCGCATCGAGACCGGCGAGCGCATGGCGCTGGAGCGCTTCTCCGACCTCGTCACCATCAAGCGCATGGGCGAGGGCTTCACCTGGGAGACCCAGGACCGCCAGCGCGACATCGACGCGGCGCGCGCCGCCTGGGAGGCGGCCAAGGACCTGATCCGCTCGCGCGAGCACCGGATCGTGCTCTGCGACGAGCTCAACATCGTCCTGCGTTACGACTACCTGCCGATCGAGGAGGTTGTCGCCTTCCTGAGGGACGAGAAGCCCGAGGACGTCCACGTCGTCATCACCGGCCGCAACGCCAAGGACGAGCTGATCGAGATCGCCGACCTCGTCACCGAGATGACCCAGATCAAGCATCCGTTCCGCTCCGGCGTGAAGCCGCAGGAGGGGATCGAGTTCTGATACCAGATGCTTTCTAGTTTTTAGTGCATCTAAGATGGATAACGGTCGATACCTTCTCTCCTCGCTCTATGGGGAAGGGTTATTTGAATGATTTATTGTCTGCGGAGATTTTATACGCTTAAAATACTTTGTTTTTTATAAGTTTACGCCGTTTTCTTGAAAGTGATGTATCAGATTATAGATCCTCTCAACGTAGACGATAAACTGTCCCAAGTTGGCTAATATAACTCCCTTATCAAGGTCGGGAATAATTTGGGGGTGGCCAACTGCGTTTCGTGTGTGCCGGTAGAAATTGAACGCGCCGTCAAGAAGTTGGTTTAAGTCTTGTGCAAGAGCTTGATCGTTTGGCTTGCTTTTGCATCCGGCGTATGAGGCTTTGAATTCATCGTACTTTCTTGATATCATCCTATTGTTTACTCTAGTAAAAAAACTACTCTTTTGTTTTTCGTCGATAATGGCATTTCCAAAAGCTTCAATAAGCAATATTGTTGCTTTTTCGCTTGCGGCTCCAAGCATAAATGCTGCGCCGGCAGGACTGTCTGCTTTGTAGCATCTAAGGGACTCCTGAAAAAACCACAAAACTACATCGTCGCAATCGGGCACCCGCTCGCGGAGAGTTTGAGGAAATTTTTCAATTTCCGCTGGTAGCAAAGCGATGGGTCCGCCGACACCTTTTTCGATACTAACTTTTAGTTGCTCCAGCCACGTTTTCAGTTCTGACGCCTTGCCTTCGACGTGTATTTTTCCTGTGCTATAAACATTTATAGATGCGAGAAAAGAGCCGGATTTTACGGTGAATTTTGTCGCATGTTGAATATCGGTTTCTGCGAAATCTATCTTGTGCGCGATAAGAGAATCTTTTACCGTATCGCAGACTTTTTCGTCGCCATTGCTCATTTTATTTCAATCCCGAATCAGATTTTGTGCAGAAGATAGGGTGCAGTCAGTCAATCTACCAGCGTAACTGCATAGGGTTACAAGAAATAAAACCAAGATCGCAGCGGAACAATAGGTTGACGGCCAAGAACGCAATCTGCAAGCGACAGACAGCGTTATGTTGTGGATCGAAAAGTAAATGAGAAAGCTTCCCCCCGCCCTGATGATCCAGGGCACCGGCTCCAATGTCGGCAAGAGCCTGATCGTTGCCGGCCTTTGCCGGCTCTTTGCCGACCGGGGGCTGAAGGTGCGCCCCTTCAAGCCGCAGAACATGTCGAACAACGCCGCCGTCACCGCTGACGGCGGCGAGATCGGCCGGGCGCAGGCCTTGCAGGCGATCGCCGCGCGCGTGCCGCTGTCGGTTCACATGAACCCGGTGCTGTTGAAGCCCGAGACCGATGTCGGGGCCCAGGTGATCGTGCAGGGAAAACGCGCCGGCACCATGCGGGCGCGCGAATACGGAAGCCGCAAGGCCGAGCTGCTGCCGAAGGTGCTGGAGAGTTTCGGCATCGTCTGCGACGGCGCCGACCTCGTCCTTGTGGAAGGGGCGGGCTCACCGGCCGAAATCAACCTGCGCGCCGGCGACATCGCCAACATGGGATTTGCCGAGGCCGCCGACATTCCCGTGGCGCTGTGCGGCGACATCGACCGCGGCGGGGTCATCGCCTCGCTTGTCGGCACCCATGCCATCCTCCCCGAGGAGGAGCGCAGCCGCATCAAGGCGTTCCTGGTCAACCGCTTCCGGGGCGATGTTTCGCTCTTCGATGACGGCGTGCGCGAGATCGCCGCGCGCACCGGCTGGCGGCCGCTCGGGGTCGTGCCGTGGTTCGCGGACGCCCACCGCCTGCCGGCCGAGGATGCGCTGGGGCTGGAGGAAGGGGAGGGCGACGGCTCGGTAAAGATCGCCGTGCCGGTGATCAGCCGCATCGCCAATTTCGACGATCTCGATCCGCTGCGGCTGGAGCCGGGCGTGACACTTGAACTGGTCGGCCCGGGCGAACCGCTGCCCGGCGATGCCGACCTCGTCCTGCTGCCAGGTTCCAAGTCGACCGTCGGCGATCTCGCCTTCCTGCGGGCGCAAGGCTGGGACATCGACATTGCCGCCCATGTGCGGCGCGGCGGGCAGGTGATCGGCATTTGCGGCGGCTACCAGATGCTGGGGCGCACCATCGCCGATCCGGGCGGCATCGAGGGCACGCCCGGCACCGTCGCCGGCCTCGGCCTGCTTGACGTCGACACCGTGCTGACGCCGGACAAGCAGCTGGTCGAGGTTTCGGGCCGGCATCTGGCCAGCGGCGAGGGCTTTTCCGGCTACGAGATCCATATCGGCCGCACGCAAGGGGCCGACTGCGCCCGCCCCTTCGCCTCGATAGCCGCCGGCGAGGGCGCATCCCCCTCAGGCGCGCCGCACGCCGACGGGGCCGTCTGCGACAGCGGCCTCGTCATGGGAACCTATGTGCACGGGCTGTTTGCGTCCGATGCCTTCCGCGCCGCCTTCCTGGCGCGGTTCGGCGCGGCCTCGAGGCTTGCCTACGAGGGCGGCATCGACGCGACGCTGGACCGCCTCGCCGCCCATCTGGAGACCTGCCTCGATATCGACGCCCTGCTGGAGATCGCCGGCCGCTGATTGGTGCAAGGCAGCGCAACCGTGGCGGCGAAGCCGTGTTCTCGGAGCGGCCGTGAGAGGGCCTATTGCAGCTTCTTCAGCAGGCGGTGGAGGGTGCGTCGCTCGGCCTGGGTCAGCGGGGCAAGCGTCTCGTCACTCACCTTGAGCCCGAGCGGGGCGGCGTGTCGAAAGACACGCCAGCCGTCTTCGGTCAGCGAGACGAGTTGGCGCCGCCGGTCGGAAGGGTCCCGGTCGAGCTGAAGCAGGCCGCGGGCCGTGAGCCGGTCGACGACGCCCTTGGTGGTCGCGACATCGAGACCGACCTTGCGCCCCAGCCTGTTCTGGGAGATGGACCTGAGTTCGGTGAGCCGGGCAAGAACGGCAAGTTGCGTCGGCGTCAGGTCGCTGATGTGCTCGGAAAAGATCACGGCATTGCGCTGGTAGGCCTTGCGCAGGAGGTAGCCGACCTGCTCGTCGATGACATAGCCATGGTCGGGAACGGGCGCAGCCGTTTCCTTGTCCGCATCGTCCCTGCGATCGTTCACATGTTCTTCCCGGTTGCGGCGGCCAGAAGGCCGGCCTCAGACTGACAGGTAGGCATCGCGAATCTCCGGATGCTTTTCAAGCTCGGAAAAACTGCCGTCGAACTTCTTCTCGCCGCTCTCGATGATGACGGCGCGGTCCGCGACCATGCGGGCGAAGTGGAGATTCTGTTCGGAAATGACGACCGTCAGCCCCTCGCGCTTCAGCCGCACGATGGTGCGGGCCATCTGTTCCACGATCACCGGCGCGATGCCCTCGGAGGGTTCGTCGAGCAGCAGGAGCTTCGGATTGCCCATCAGCGTCCGGGCGATGGTCAGCATCTGCTGCTCGCCGCCCGACATGGCCTTGCCGCGGTTGTTGCGCCGTTCCCAGAGGTTGGGAAAGAGCTCGAACAGGGTTTCGATGGGCCATGCCGGGATGCCCTGGCGTGGGGCCTGCCGGCCGACCTCGAGGTTTTCCAGAATGGTGAGATCGGAGAAGATCCGCCGTTCCTCCGGCACGTAGCCGAGGCCGAGGCGGGCCACCTTGTGGGCCGGCAGGCCGGTGATCTTCGTCCCGTCGAAGATCACCTCGCCCGAGCGCGGCCGAACCAGCTGCATCACCGATTTCATGGTCGTGGTCTTGCCGGCTCCGTTGCGGCCGAGCAGGGCGACCACTTCGCCTCGGGCGACCTTGAAATCCAGGTCGTTGAGGATATGGGCCTTGCCGTAGAAGCTGTTGAGCGCGCTGACCTCAAGCATGTGCATCCTCCGCCGCGAACAGCGTGCCGCCGCCGAGATAGACCTCCTGCACGCGGGCATCGGCCCGCACCTCGGCCGCCGAGCCTTCCGCGATCAACTCTCCGCGATTGAGTACCATGATGTGATGGGAGTGGGCGAAGACGACGTCCATGTCATGCTCCGTGAAGAGGACGCTGACCCCGCGTTCGCGCACGATGTCGGCGGTCAGTTTCATCAGGTTGATCCGTTCGCGCGGCGCCATGCCTGCGGTCGGTTCGTCCATCAGCAACAGACGGGGGGAGTTGGCGAGCGCGATGGCAAGCTCAAGGCGCTTGAGGTCGCCATAGGCAAGGATCGCGCAGGCCCGGTCGGCCTGGTCGGCCATGCCCACGGTCTCCAGAAGGTCCAGCGCCTCTTCCCGGTAGAGCCGGTGCGCGCGCGGCAGGACGGAGAAGAGCTTCCTGTGGTGGGAAATCAGCGCCATCTGCACGTTTTCGGCCACCGTCATGCTCTGGTATGTGCCGGTGATCTGGAACGTCCGTCCGACGCCCAGCCGCCAGATTTCCCGCGGCGGCCGGCCGGTGATGTCCTTGCCGTTGAGGAAGACCTTGCCGGCGGTGGCCTTCAACTGGCCCATGAGCATGTTGAAGCAGGTGGACTTGCCGGCGCCATTCGGCCCGATGAGTGCCCGGAGTTCGCCAGGCGCCACCTCGAAGCTGACATTGTTGACGGCCGTGACGCCACCGAAATGCTTGACGAGGTTCCTGACCTCGAGGACGGCGGTCATCGCATGAACTCCTCTTGCCGGCGCAGGCCGAGGCGTTCGCCCAGCTTGCGCAAGGTGCCGACGATGCCGTCCGGCGCAATGACGACGACGAAGATGATGACGAGCCCCAGAACCAGCCGCCAGTATTCGAGGCGGATCAGCCAGTCCTTGGCGCCTTCCAGGAACGTGGCGCCGACCACGCCGCCCGACAGGGTCTTCACGCCGCCGAGGAAGACGACGATCAGCGCGTCGAAGCTCTTGGAGATCTGCAGCTCGTTCGGGAATACGGAGCCCTTGGAGAAGACAAAGAGAGCCCCGGCAAGACCGGCGACCGCGCCGGCCAGCGCGAAGGCCATCCACTGCACCCGGCGCACGTCGATGCCGGTGGCTTCCGCCTGGCGGGCGCTGTCGCGGGTTGCCCGCAATGTATAGCCGAAGGGCGCGTGGATGACGTGGCGCAGGAACACGATGCCGGCGGTCACGAAAACCACGCTGAAGTAATAGTAGGCCGTCGTGTCCGAGAGCCAGGACGAGGGCCAGATGTTGACGAGCCCGTCGTCACCGCCCGTGACCTCGTTCCACTGAAAGACGAGCGACCAGCCAAGCTGGCTGAAGGCGAGTGTCAGCATCGCGAAATAGACACCGCTGAGGCGGATGCAGAACCAGCCGACGACGAGGGCGATAAGGCCCGCGCTGACCGGCGCCAGTATGAAGGCCACCTCCATCGGCGTGTCGGCATAGCTCATGAGCAGGGCCGCGGCATAGGCGCCGCCACCGTAGAAAAGCGCATGGCCGAAGCTGACAAGACCGCCCGTGCTCATGATGAACTGTAGCGAGGCCGCGAACAGGCAGAAGATCATGATGTCGACGATCAGCACCTGCGCGAAGGTCGAGCCGAAGACCGGCACGAGGGCAAGCGCGATGAGCAGCAGCGTCGTCAAGGTCTTGCCGGTCGTGCCGAAGGGGCGGATCGGCCGGTCCGGCTCGCCCGCCTGTCCGTGCTCGCCGGCCTTCTCCTCGCGACCGAAAAGCCCGTAGGGACGTATCAGCAGCACGGCCGCCATGACCACATACATGAGCACCAGCGTGCTTTGGGGCAGGTAGGTGACGCCGAACACGTTGAGCACGGAAATGAGCACCGAGGCCAGGAATGCGCCAGTGATCGAGCCCATGCCGCCGATGACGACGACCACGAAGACGGCGGAGATGATGTTCAGGTCCATCAGCAGGTCTGCGCCGCCCTTGGGCAGCTGGATCGCGCCGCCGAGACCGGCGAGCGCCGAGCCGAGGAAGAAGACGCCGGTGAACAGCCAGGCCTGGTTGACGCCGAGCGCGCCGACCATCTCGCGGTCCTGGGTTGCGGCACGCACGAGGATGCCGACGCGCGTCTTCGTGATGAGCCACCACAGTGCCAGCAGGATGAAGGGGGTGATCGCGATAAGGGCGAGGTCGTATTGCGGCACGGGCTCGCCGAGAATGCGCACGACGGACTTCAGCCCCGGTGCGCGGGGTCCGAGCTTGTCCTCCGCACCCCAGATCATCAGGGCGAGGTCCTGGATGACGAGGATGACGCCGAAGGTCGCGACGAGCTGGAACAGCTCGGGCGCCCTGTAAACCGGGCGCAGGACGCACATCTCGATGACGACGCCGATCAGGCCGGTGATGAGGCCGGCGAGCACGATCGATCCCCAGAAGCCGAAATGGCCGGGGAGTGCGTCCATCAGGGTAACGCCCACATAGGCGCCGAGCATGTAGAGCGATCCGTGCGCGAAGTTGACGATGCGCGTCACGCCGAAGATCAGCGACAGTCCGGAAGCGACGAGGAACAAGGCCGCCGCATTCGCAAGCCCGGTGAGGAGCTGTGCCACAAAGAGACCCATGGCGATCTTTCTGTTCGAGATATTGGGGGGAGCGGTGCCCGCCGCCGCAAACCGGGCGGCGGGCCTGTTATGCAGGCGGGAGAGCCGGGCCTACTTGGCCGGGCGCATCGCCGCGATCGCCTCGTCGCTGGGCATGTAGGGCGCCGGATCCTTGTAGGACCAGTCGACCATCACGCCCTTGCCGTCCTCGACCGTGGTCACGCCGATATAGGCGCCCATGGTCGACTGGTGGTCGAGCGCGCGATAGGTGATCTCCCCCATCGGTGTCGAGACCTTGAGGTCCTTGAAGGCCTCGAGCAGGGCCGGCGTCTCGGTCGAGCCGGCCTTCTTGATGAGGGCGGCGATGCTCTCGACCGTCATGTAGCCGACCAGGCTGCCGAGCTTCGGGGTCTCGCCCGGGAAGGCGGCCATGTAGGCGTCGACGAAGGTCTTTCCGGGGGCCTCGGTGATCGCGTACCAGGGATAGCCGGTCACGGTCCAGCCTTGCGGAGCCTCCTCGCCGAGCGGATCGATATATTCCGGCTCGCCGGTCAGCAGGCCGTAGACCTTGCGACCGTCGAACAGGCCGCGGGTCGTGCCCTCGCGGACCAGCTTCTGGAGGTCGGTGCCGAAGGTGACGTTGTAGATCGCGTCCGGCTTGGCCCGCTCCAGGGCCTGGGCTTCGGCGCCCGCGTCGATCTTGAACAGCGCCGGCCATTGCTCGGTGACGAACTCCACCTCGGGCTTCAGCCGCTTCAGGTTCTCCTTGAAGGCTTCCACCGCCGCCGTGCCGTAGGCGTAGTTCGGCGCGATGGTCGCGTAGCGGATCGCGTCTGTCTTGGCGGCTTCCTCCGCCAGCATGGCGGCCTGGACATAGGTCGAGGTGCGCAGGCGGAACGTGTACGGATTGCCCGACTTCCAGACCAGGTCATCGGCCAGCGGTTCGGAGGCGAGGTAGATATAGCCCTTCTCGCCCGCATAGGAGGAGATGGCGAGACCGACATTGGAAAGGATCGTGCCGGTCAGCATGACCGCGCCGTCGCGCGTCATCAGCTCCTCGGCGATCTTGACCGCATCGCCCGGCTTGCCGTCGTCGTCGCGGAAGATGAACTCCAGCGGCTTGCCGAGCACGCCGCCGGCATCGTTGACCTCCTTGAGCGCCAGCTCGATGCCCTTCTTGTAGGGCTCGGCGAAGGCGGCCATGCGCTTGTAGTGGTTGATCTCGCCGATCTTGATCGTGTCGGCGGCAAAGGCGGCCGTGCTTACCGAGAGAAGCGCGGCTGCTGCCGCCGTCCATGTTTTCAGGCTTTTCATCTGGTCCTCGTTCTGGTTGGTCGACGACGGTGTTTGACCGTTCATCCTTATGATTTTTATTGGTTTTCCGTCGCGCTTGCGCGCCGGAAGAAGGCGTGCCGCTCAGTCGTGATAGACAAAGGCGGGGGTCGGGTTGGACGCGAGGTCCTGGGTGCGCTCCTTCTCGATCAGTTCCGAGATGCGCTTGCGGTAGACCATCGGTCCCTTGTCGATGGCAATGCGGATGGGTCGGCGTTTCTGGGGACGCTCCTCCTGCTCCTGGATGGCCTCGAGCACCGACTTGTCCTCCTGGAACGCCTTGCGCAGCAGGGTGTCCATCGTGTCGGCGGCGGTGTCGTCGTCGAGCGCGGTGTTGCGCAGGTGCATCCAGCGATCGATCGTGTGGTTGGCGGTGACGGGGGTCATGAAATGCAGCGCGAAGACGCGCACGCCCTTGTCGCGCTCGTCCTCCCCGATGGCGTCGCGGGTCGGCGCGCTGCCGAAATCGATCACGGCGGTGCAGGGCGTGTGCAGGTAATAGTAGTGCCAGCGGTCGACATTCTCCTTGAAGCCGCCGAACACCTTGAAGAAGCCGACCGGTTCGCTGTCGCGGATCCAGCGCCAGGCAACGATGACCTTGCCTTCCGTCGAGACGTGAACCGGCACGTTCTCGGATGCCGGGTTGCCGAGCGTGGTCGGGTGCACGAAGCTCACATGGGCAGGATCGACGAGGTTCTCCGCCACGTTCATGTAGTTCGCCTTCAGGTGCAGCGCGTCGCCCTGATGCGCGGCCCAGGCCGGATCGGAAAACTCCGGCATGTCGAAGATCTCGTCCGGATCGGCCTTGTCGTGATCGCCCATCCAGATCCAGACGATGTTGTGACGTTCCTCGACCGGATAGCTTTCCACATAGGCCGAGGGCGGCAGGTTCGACTGGCCGGGAATGCGCACGCAGGCGCCGGAGGCGTCGAAGGTCATGCCGTGATAGCCGCACTGCACCGTGTCGCCGAGACGCTTGCCGTGGGACAGCGGCAGGAGCCGGTGCGGACACCGGTCCTCGAGGGCCGCCACCGTCCCGTCCGACTTGCGGAAGAGGACGATGTGCTCGTCGAGGATCGTGAAGCGCCGCAGTTCTTCGTCGATTTCCGACGACCAGCCCGCGACGTACCAGGCGTTCCGCACGAATTCCATGGCTGTTCCCTCTTTGACCGAAGCTATCTCAAGCCGTCGTCGCCCCTGATTTCCTCGTGGGTGAGCCCGCCGACACGTGGATTGGGCCGGCCGCCCGGCGAGAGCGCGATGGCGATCAGCACCTCGTTCGCCTGGGGGGCGTCGGCGACGCGGAGTTCCATGGCATCGAAATGGGAGCGCACATAGGCTGCGTCCTTGTGGCCGAGCGGGATGTCGAGCGACTGGCCCGGCCCGCCCATCTTCTTTGCCGAGGGAACGAGCGCCTTGCCGCCGCCGAGCACCGCACGCATCGGTGCGCCGAGGCTCGGGTGCAGCAGGGCGGCTGCGTGTTCCAGCTCGCCGTTCTCGCCGATCATGGCCGCCTTGCCGAAGCTCTGGATCGCCGAAGCCTCGACACCGAGCGCGGCAAGCGCCCGGCGGGTCAGCAGGTCGCCGAGCTCCGTGGCCATGTCGCTCAGGGGCGAGAGGTCCGCATGAAAGCGCCCGGCGCAGGGGTTGGCGAGGATCGCCGCCGCCACCGCCCGGCGGACGGGCGGTGTGACCGCCTGGCCCATCTCCAGCCGCGTCACCTCGCAATGGGTCACGATCTTGCGGACCGGCAGGCTCATCTGAGGCCGTCCTTGCCCACGACGTCGGATGCCTTCAGGCCGCCGGCACGGTTGTGGATGCGCGGGCCCGTGGTCATCACGAGGACGAGCATCATCTCGCCGGCGCGAGGGGAATCGTTCATGCCGACTTCCATGGCGTCGAAATGGGAGCGCACATAGGAAGCGTTGGTATGGGTGATCGGTACGTCGAGCCGTGTGCCGGGACCGCCGATCTTCTTGGTCGACGGCACGATCGCCATGGAATTCGGCAGCACCTCGCGCATCGAATAGCCGCCCGGCGCATGCCAGAGGGCGCCATGTTCCAGCTCGCCGGCCGCGCCGATGATGGCGCCCTTGCCGTAGCCCTCGACAATGGACGGATCGCCGCCGAGCGCGTCGATCAGGTCCCTGGCCATCTTCAGGCCGAGCGGCCTGAGATCGTCCATGAAGGGCGTGATATCCTCGACATACTGTCCCGCAAACGGGTTCTGGATGACGCTGATCGCGGCCGCGCGCTTCAGCGGCACGGACGCGACGGGGCCGCCCTCGTGATGGATTTCCTCGACGATGATGGCGCTCTTGCGCAGGATCGGCTCAGGCACAGGCTTTGGTCCTCCAGGAAGCAAAAGAAAGGGTGGCCTCGACAGGGCGATTGCCGGAAACGGTGCGCCGCTCTTCGGCCAGTCCGAGGAAGGCGGCCTCGATCAACCCGGACCGCACATGGGCTCGGGCGACCGTGTCGCCGCGCGCGAGCGCCTGGTCGATCTCGGGGAGCGACAGCGGTGCGACCGCGACGGTGACCGGGCGGGAGCCCAGGTCGCTGTCGGGCGAAAGCTCACTGGCCGGTGTCCGGGTCACGCACGGCGAGCCGGGAAGGTCGACCGCGTTGGCGATCAGGGTCGCGGCCGCATCGGCGCGGGCCGCCGTTTCGGCCAGTACGGTCACTGCATCGGCGATGCCGAGCGAGTGCGAACGGCCGCGCCAGCCGCTGGTGGCGATGCCGCCGATCCCGTCGCCGGGCTTGAGCGTCACGATGCCGCCGGCGGTTCCGGCAACCGGATCCTCGCAGATGCCGATGCGGAACGTTCCCCGCGCGAGGTAAAGCGCGATGTCGCCGCC
>NZ_JBLXFR010000085.1:0-11532 GCF_048261845.1 Stappia sp.
GGGCCAACCGCTCGCGCAGCACCCGCTCGGCATCGCCGGCAAGACCGGCGCGCAGCGCCGCCTCCACCGTCAGCCGCTCGAAGACATCCCGCTGCGCATGACTGCCGCCGACCGAGCGCAGCGCCGGCCGCGCCTTGTCGAGATGGTGGAAGGCGGAGAAGAAATTGCCGCGCCCGTAGGCTTCAAGGCCGCGCGCCGCCGGCAGGCCGGCGCTGCCGGCCACACGGCCCATGTCGGTCTCCTCCTCCGCATGGGCCCCGAGCGAGGCGAGCAGGCGGTCGGCCGCCTCGCGCCGGTCACCGCCCTCGAGCGCCATCAGGTAGTGCAGGTCGGCGAAGATGTTGCAACGATCGTCGACGCGCCCCTCGGAGAGCCGTGCCAGTTCCTCCCAGCGGCCGCCGACATTGGCGCCCTCGATCTCGAGCCGCACCAGCAGGGATGCGGCATTCGAGATATCGCGATAGTCGTCGGTCCGCTCCGCGCGGATCTCCTCGTCATAGAGGTCGAGCACGCGGGCAATGTCGCCCTTGTCGAGATACATCAGCGCCAGATGCCACCAGACGTGGAAGCGGAAGTTGTTGCAGTGGGCGAAGGCGGCGGTGTTGGCCTCCAGCCATTGCCGCCCCGCATCGGCGCGCGCCGTCATGTCGTAGACATGGGCGACCGCATGCAGCCCCCAGGCATCGTCCGGCGCATGCGCGACGGCCTGCCGGCCGAGCCGCTCGGCCATCCCGTAGTCGCCGGTCTCCTCGAAGGCAAAGGCGCGGCAGCCCAGGAAATAGCCGTGGGCGGGATGATCCGCGCCGACCGCATGGGCGATGCCTTGCAGCGAGCGGTGCATGCCGGCGGCATCGCCGAGCACAAAACGGATCGAGTGAACGAGTTTCATCAAAAGCGGATCGGCGGGGCACGCCTGAAGGGCCGCGTCGAGACGGTCGGCGGCGCGCGAGGGATATCCGGCGAGCCAGTCGGCCAGCGCATCGACCACCGCGGCCTCCCGCGCGCTCGCACCGACGGCCTCGCGTGCCGCATCGGCGGTTTTCCAGTCCGCCCGCGCCACGTCGACCAGCTCGCGCCGACCGAGCAGCATGCAGAACAGCCCGTGGGCGGCATGGCCCATTGCGAAATGAGGATCGAGCCGGAGCGTCTCGGCAATCAGGTCAGGGGTGCGCGTGCCATGGGAGAGAAACGCATGCACCGTGCCGGTCCAGGGCTCAAGCGCGGAGGCCTGTGCCAGTGTCAGCGGGTAGCCGTAGCTGTCGAGGATCGTCATCAATGCCATCCTGCCGGCGGCGCTTCGGCCGCGTGGTCGTCATGTGTGCGCCGTCCGCGCACCATCCCCGTGTCGGGTCATCCCCGTGTCGGGCCGGCGCCGTGTCGGGCCGTGGAGGCGGCGCGGCACGGCGCGGATCCCCCGCCCTGTCTGCGCAAAGTGTTCCGCCGCCAAAGTTGACAAGCAATACACAATAACTTGTGACAGCCGTGTCCGTTCCCTTCGCCGTGAAAGGATCCATGTTCCAATGATCGCAAGAACGCCGGACCGGACTTGCGCGCACGCGGCGCGAGATGGAAACGAATACCTTTCGGGCCGGGCGGGAAACCGGTAAACGATTGAGCATGACAGCCCTCGTCCAAAATCTTTCGAAGACCCTATCGAACGCCAACCGCACGGTTCTGGCACTGGCGCTCGCCGCACTGGCGGCCGTTGCGCTGGCCGCAGCCAATACCGGAGGCATGCGGCTCGGCCTCGCCGTGCTGATCGGCGGGTTCGCCGGCATCGCGCTCTATCACGCCAGCTTCGGCTTCACCGCCGCCTGGCGGCGCATCGTCACGGAGAAGCGCGGCGGGGGCCTCAGGGCCCAGTTCCTGCTGATCCTGCTGACCTCGGCGGTCTCGTTTCCGCTGATCGCCTGGGGCGCCTCCTTCGGCATGCCGACGGGCGGTTTCGTCTTCCCCTTCGGCGTGGCGGCGGCGATCGGCGCCTTCGCCTTCGGCCTCGGCATGCAGCTCGGCGGGGGCTGCGCCTCCGGCACGCTGTTCACCGCCGGCGGCGGCTCGACACGGATGATGGTGACCCTCGCCGCCTTCGTCACCGGTTCGGTCGCCGCGACCCCGCACATGCATCTGTGGGGACAGCTGCCCAAGCTGCCGGCCCTGTCGCTGGTCAGCGAGTTCGGCCCGCTCGGCGCCTATGCGGCGACCGCCGCCGTGCTCGGCCTCATCGCCCTGTGGAGCGTGCGCGTCGAGACCCGCGCCCATGGCAGCCTCGCCGAGCCGAAACCGACCGTCTCCGTGCTTGCCGGCCCCTGGTCGCTGGTCTTCGGCGCGGTCGCCATCGCGCTGGTCGGCATCGCCACCTTCCTCGTGCTCGGCCGCCCCTGGGGCATCACCTCGGGCTTTGCGCTGTGGGGCGCCAAGATCTGGCAGTTCTTCGGCGTGCCGGTCACCGACTGGCCCTACTGGCAATGGCAGAAGGGGGCGCTGGAGGCCTCGGTCTTTGCCGACGCCACCTCGGTGATGAATTTCGGCATCCTGCTCGGCGCCATGGCGGCTGCCGCCATCGCCGGCAAATACGCGCCCGTGTGGAAGCTGTCTCGCCGGGACCTGGCGACCGCCATCATCGGCGGGCTCTTGATGGGCTACGGCGCGCGGCTCGCCTATGGCTGCAACATCGGCGCCTATCTCGGCGGCATCGTCTCCGGCTCCCTGCACGGCTGGCTGTGGCTGGTCTTCGGCTTCATCGGCAGCCTTGCCGGCACGCGCCTGCGCCTCAGGCTCGGCATGGGCTGAGGCGGGCGGAGCCGTCATCAGCAAATCGTGACCGCCGCTCAAGCGGACGTGTAACGCACCGGCAGGCGAAGGCTGTCAGGGTCGGGCCATCACCCGCCCTTTGCCGCCGGAGCCCCAATCATGCCCCCAGTCATGCGCGCCACCCTCGCCCTTCTCGCCGCCTTCGCCTTCCTTGTCCTGCCCGCAAAAGCCGAGATCGCACCGCGCGAGGGCTGGGTGGTGATGGCGACGGGCCATGGTTTCGCCGAGTTGGTCGAGCGGGTGAAGAAGGCCGTTGCCGCGGAGAAGATGGGCCTCGTCACCCAGGCGAGCGCCTCGGACGGGGCCGCCATGCAGGGCTTCACCATTCCCGGTAACCGGGTCCTCGGCGTCTATCGCAACGACTATGCCCGGCGGATGCTGGCAGCGAGCCTTGCCGCCGGCATCGAGGCGCCGATCCGCTTCTATGTCACGGAGAACGACGATGGCAGCGCGACGCTTTCGTGGAAAACGCCGGGCCACGTCTTCGCTCCCTACATGGACGAGGGCGGCGCGGCGCTGAAAGAACTTGCCGAGGAACTCGACGCGGTCTTCACACGGATCGGCGAGCGGGCCGCAACAGCGGAATAGGTCACGCCTCCTCAGAACTTGCCGTCATAGGCGCGCCGGCCGATGCGGCAGGCAAGCAGCGTGTAGGTGTCGCGGTCAAGGGCGGCGCGGGCCTCGCGGGCGAGCGTTTCCGTGTCGTCCACCCAAACACCGTGACCGCCCGTGGCGCGGGCAAGCGCCGGAAAATCCGTGCCGCCGAAATCGACGCCGACATTGGCCCTCTGGCCGGCGCGCTGTTTCAGCTCGATCAGGGCAAGGCTCTCGTCGACGAGCACGCAGACGATGACCGGCAGGCGAAGATCGCGCAGCGTCGCCAGTTCGCCGAGCCCCATCTCGAGCCCCGCATCGCCGACGAAGACGATCACCGGCCGCTGCGGTTCGGCGAGGGCGTGCCCCATGCCGAGCGGCAGGGCGCAGGCCATGGTGCACAGGGCCGAGGACTGCAGCATGGCGCGCGGAAAGCCGGCGCGCCAGACCTGCGAGGCGAGGATCCGGTGGGCGCCGCTGTCGGCGGTGGCGACCGTTTCGGGCGGAAGGACGGCGCGCAGCGTATGGAAGACATTTGCCGGGCCCCAGCCGGAGGGCTCCGGCGCGAATTGCGCGGCAAGGGCAGCCCGGGCAGAGGCGACCTCGTCGCCCGGCCATGCGGGACGCGGCGACAGCCCCTCGCCCAGCGCCGCCAGTCCCGGCGCGACGCCGCAGGCGAGCAAGTGGCGGACGGAATGCATGCCGTGCCGGCGGGGACTGGCCGCGATTTCCACCACCGGCGCGCCGGGCGCCCAGGGATCGCGCCAGTTGATACGCATCTCGATCGGGTCGTAGCCGAGAAGCAGGATGCAGTCGGACGCCTTCAGCAGCGGCAGGAGATGCGCGTCGGCGCGCGGCGACAAGCCCGCCCCGCCGAGCGACAGCGCATCCGCCTCGTCGATGAGCCCCTTGGCCTTGTAGGTGGTGACGAGCGGCACGTTGAAGCGCCGGCAGAATTCGGCAACCGCGGTTCCCGCCCCCTCGTTGACCGCATCGACGCCGGCAATGGCGATGGGCCGTTCGGCCCCCGCCAGCAGCGCGCGGGCCGCCTCCAGTCCGGCACCCGCAGGCGCGAGATAGCTCGGATCGGCAAGGGCCGGCAACGGAAGCAAGCTCTCGTCCGTCTCCGCTTCCGCGACACCGATGGGCATGTCCACATGCACCGGGCCGGGCTGGCCCTCCATCGCGGTGAGGATCGCCTTGTCCATCATCGCGGAGAGCGTGCCAGAGCTGGCGCGGAAGCTCGCCTTGACGACGGGGCGCAGCAATTGCTGGTGGTCGAAGACCTGGTGCGTGTAGGTCTCCGCCTCGGCGGCGTCGACGCAGCCGGTCAGGAAGATCAGCGGCACCCGGTCCTGCCAGGCATTGGCGACAACGTTGACCGCGTTCGCAACGCCCGGTCCCAGGGTTGCCAGCAGCACGCCCGGCGCGCCCTGACCGGCCCGCGCTTCGGCGTGCCAGACGCCCTCGGCCATGAAGCCGCCGGCATTCTCGTGCTTGACCAGATGGAAGGCGATGCCGGCGGCATCAAGCGCGCCCATCAGCGCCAGCACCTCGCCGCCGGGAATGCCGAAGGCGTGGCGGCAGCCCGCCTGGCGGAGCTTCGCCGCAATCAGATCCGCGCCGCTGGTCATGCCTTGTCGTCTCCTGCCTCGTTGCCCGCTTCGTCTTCGGTGACAATCGCGCCGCCGCGCACCAGTTCCCCGATATCGCCTTCGCCAAGGCCGAGCCAGCCGGAGAGGACGGAAGCGGCATCCGCGCCAAGGCGCGGCGGCGCATGACGATAGGTGACCGGTGTCCTCGAGAGTTTCAGCGGATTGCCGATCAGCGCGACCTCGCCCGTGGCCGGGGTCTCGTGCGCCATGGCAATGCGCATGCCGCGATGGCGGACCTGCGGATCGTCAAACACCTCGCCGACATCGTTGATCGGGCCGCAGGGCACGCCGGCCGCTTCCAGCGCGGCGATCCATCCGGCCTTGTCGCGTGTCCTTGTCAGCCGCTCGATCTCCGGTTCCAGCGCGGCGCGGTTGCGGACCCGGTCGGCATTGCGGGCGAAACGCGGATCGCGGGCAAGCTCCGGCTCGCCTGCCACCTCGCAGAAGCGGGCGAATTGCGCGTCGTTGCCGACCGCAAGAATGAAGGCGCCGTCGCGCGCCGGATAGGCGTTGTAGGGAACGATGGCCGGATGGGCGTTGCCGCGCCGTGGCGGCACGTTGCCATCGGTGAGATACGCCGCCCCCTGGTTGATCAGCCAGGCGACCTGGGTGTCGAGCAGGGCCACGTCGATATATTGCCCCTCGCCGGTGGCGCTGCGGTGATGCAGGGCCGCGAGAATGGCGTTCGAGGCATACATGCCGCACATCACGTCGGCGATGCCGACGCCGGCCTTGGTCGGCTCGCCGCCCTCCGCGTCGGGACGACCGGTGAGCGACATCAGCCCGCCCATGCCCTGGATGAGGAAGTCGTAGCCGGCGCGGCCGGCATAGGGCCCGTCCTGGCCGAAGCCGGAGATCGAGCAGTAGATCAGGCCGGGATTTTCCGCCGCAAGCACCTCGTAGCCGAGCCCCTTGCCGGCAAGATCGCCGACCTTGAAATTCTCCACCAGAACATCGGCCTTACGCGCCAGACGGCGGATCAGCGCGACGCCGGCCTCGCTGGCCAGGTCGACGGCGAGCGAGCGCTTGTTGCGGTTGGAGGAAAGATAGTAGGCGCTTTCGCGCGTCTCCCTGCCTTGCGCATCGCGCAGGAAGGGCGGGCCCCAACCGCGCGTGTCGTCGCCCGTTCCCGGACGTTCGACCTTGACCACGTCGGCGCCGAGATCGCCGAGCAGCTGGGTGGCGGTGGGTCCTGCCAGGATGCGCGACAGGTCGAGGACCCTGAGGCCGGAAAGCGGACCGCTTCCGCCGGTTGCGGCGGAAGCGGCGGTGTCGGGATCAGGCAGCGTCATGTTCTCTCGCGTTGGCGGGTGGATCGCTCGCGGGTCACGTCGGGGCGCCGACAGATCACGAGGGCATGCGCAGCCGGACGACAAGTCCGGTGACCAGGCCGAAGAGCAGATGGCCGACAAGCGAGGCCCAGGTCAACTGGATGAAGCCGAGGAAGGGCGGCAACCCGGCGATGAGATGGGCCATGACATAGAGCGCGAAGACCCAAAGGCCGGCTCCGAAACCGAGTGCCACGACGGGCCAGGGCAGAAAGGGCAGGAAGCGGCCGGCGATCGGCCTGGCGATGAAGAGATAGCCGAGCGGGTAGAAGACGATGCCGACGACGAGATGGACGACCTCGGCCAGGGTGAAACTGCTGAAGCCGAAGACCGACTGGACAAGGGCTGCCGGTTGCAGCGGGCCGCCCACCCAGTAAGGCGTGATGAACCGCGCCCAGATCTCCCAGGTGCCGTCGGCGAAGACGCCGGCGATCAGCGCCGTGACGAATGTGGCGAGCGTGAGCGGGGGAAAGACACTGGCGGTTCCTTCCCGTGCGGCGAGCGAGCGTTGCATGGCATGTCTCCCTGATCCCGGCTCGCGGCCCGTGCCGCTCCGGCACATCCAAGGTGGGCCGGTGCGCCGATCCGTTCAAATCAACGGCGCGCGACGGACACGTCAACCGGGATCACGCGGGCGCGACATCGGCGTGACCGGAACCGGCAGTGCCGGGAAGGGCCGGCCTCACGCCTCCGCCTTGGCCATCTCGCCGGCAAAGAGCGGCGCGGACTGGCCGAACCGAACGCCGAGCGAGGCATGGGCCGGAAGGCGCAGGGGGAGCAGGCAGTCCGGCGGTACGGATTCCTCCGGCAGGCGCCAGAGCCGCGAGGCAAGCGCCAGACGCCCCGCCGCCGCGCCCGACATCAGCCGGGCGAAGGGAATTGCCAATGCGGGACCGAGGATCACCGGCAGCATCGGCCAGACGAGCCCTGGCGCGAAGGCGGCGACCCAGGCGAAGCCGGCAAGGCCGAACAGCGTCTGCGGCCAGAGCTTTGCCGCACAAAGGGCGAGCGGCAGGGTGCGATTGTCGCGGATCTGGGCGCCCCAGCCGATCGCCTTGCCGAAGGGAAGCCCCGCGATGAAGAGCGACACGGCAACGGCGATGACCGGCGCCATCAGGGCGGCGAAGACAAGCTCGACAAACCAGCTTGCGGCAAGGCGCGGCGCGCCGCCAAAGGCGCGGCGCAGTTTCGGATCGGCAAGAATGTCGAGAAAGGTCGCGATCTTCGGCGCGAAGATCATCGTCAGGACGATGACAAAGAGCGTGAAGCCGGAGACTTCCTCGAAGCGGATCAGCTCCGCGCCGCCAAGGGCGACGATGCCCGCGCCGGTGGCCATGAAGGTCAGCCATGCGGGCGCGGAGACGAACATCAGGATGGCCAGAACCAGCTGGATGCAGCTCACCGGCTTCAGGTCGGCAAGGCGCAACAGCTTGAGATACTGAAGATTTCCCTGGCACCAGCGGAGCTCGCGGCGGATGAACTCCAGCAGGTTGGGCGGGTTCTCCTCGAAGCTTTCCGTCTCCACCGGCAGCACCCGCACCTCGAGGCCGGCGCGGCGCATCAGCACCGCCTCGACCTGGTCGTGGCTGAGCACCCAGCCCGACAGCGGCCCCTTGCCGGGCAGGACGGGAAGCTCGCAATGTTCGGTGAAGGGTTTTACCCGCCAGATGGCATTGTGCCCCCAATAGGGTCCGCAATCGCCCTGCCACCAGGCGCTGCCCAGCGTGTAGGAGCGCATGCCAAGCCGCATGCCGAACTGGAAGACGCGGGCGAAGGCGCTGACCGTCGGGCTGCCGACGACGAGTGTCTGGAGAATGCCGAGGCGCGGATTGGCATCCATCCTGGCGACAAGGTCGAGCATGGTGCGCGCCGACATGAAGCTGTCGGCGTCGAGCACGATGGCATAATCGTGCGCCGCGCCCCAGCGCTCGAGGAAATCGCGGATATTGCCGGCCTTGAAGCCCGGATTGTCGGCACGGCGGCGATAGATGACCGGCATCCGGTCGGCCCAGCGCGTGGCGAGGTCGGCGAAGGCACGTGCCTCGCGCGCCGCGATCTCCTCGTCATCGGTGTCGCTGAGCACGTAGAGCGTGAAGCCCGGGGCGCGGCCGGCGCGGTCGAGATCGGCGGCCATCGCGTCGAGGCGCAGGGACACCTCGTCGACATCCTCGTTGCGGATGCAGGAGAGGATCGCGGTGGAGGCGGGGCTGGCCGCATGCGGATCCCCCGCCGCGAGCGGACAGACGGCGGCCACGGGATCGCGGGACAGGCGCATCAGGGCCAGACCGATGACCGCATTCCAGAAGCCGATTGCCGTCCAGGGCAGGGTGAGCAGGAAGCAGGCCATCATCAGCGCCTCCGCCCAGCTGATGCCGTTGTCCCGGAAACTCACGCCCAGCAAGGTGGTCAGGGCAGCGACGGTGCCCAGCACCAGTGCCAGAAAGCCGGCCCGGCGCAGCGCCAGCCGGCGCGCGTCGACAGGTCCGGTTTCCAGGCGCTCGCCTTGCCCGCCAACCGCCGCGGCAATGCCCTGGCCTGCTGTGTCCGGATTGAGGAAGGTCGGCAAATTCCTGTAGAACATGAAACAGAACCTCGTAGACAGATGGTCGGCGACAACGGATGCCCGGCCCGTTCTGTTGCGCTATACGTCGCGCTGGACTAAGGAGGATTTGTGACGCAGCGCAACATCCCGGAAACATTTCCGCAGACCGCGCAAGCGCTCTGGACCGTCGGCCCCGGGCAACTGGAAATACGCGGCGCGGCCATCCCCGAACCAGATGCCGGCAGCGTGAGCGTGCGTGCCCTGTGGAGCGCGGTGAGCCTTGGCACGGAACGTCTGGTGCTTGCCGGAGAGGTGCCGGAAAGCGAGCGGGAGCGCATGCGCGCGCCCTTTCAGGAGGGCGACTTCCCCTTCCCCGTGAAATACGGCTATGCCTGCGTCGGCGAGATCGTCGGCGGCGATGCCTCGCGTCTCGGCGAAACCGTCTTCTGCCTCCATCCGCATCAGTCCCTCTTCAACATTCCGGCAAACGCCGCGATCCCGGTGCCGGCCGATGTTCCGCCACTGCGCGCGATCCTGGCGGCCAACATGGAAACCGCGCTCAACGGTTTATGGGACGGCAACGCCTCACCGGGGGATCACATTGCCGTGGTCGGCGGCGGGGTCGTCGGCCTTCTCCTCGCACGGCTTTGCGCGCAACTTCCCGGGGCACGGGTGACCCTGGTCGACATCGATCCGGCGAAGGAAGAGGTCGCACGCGCCCTTGGCGCCGGTTTCGCGATGCCGGCCGATGCCCCCGCCTGCCAGGATCTCGTCTTCCATGCCAGCGGCCATCCGGCCGGGCTCGACACGGCGCTGGCGCTGGCGGGAACCGAGGCGAAGGTGGTGGAGATGAGCTGGTACGGCACGAAACCCGTCACCGCCACGCTCGGCGGGAGCTTCCACAGCCAGCGGCTGACGCTGCGCTCCAGCCAGGTCGGCCGCATCCCGCCCGAGCGGCAGGCACGCTGGACCCATCGCCGGCGACTGGAAACGGCGCTGTCACTTCTGCGTGATCCCGTGCTTGATATCCTGCTTTCTCCGGCGATCCGGCTTATCGACGCGCCACAGGCCCTGCCGGACGTCCTGGCGGGCCGGCGTGCGGCCCTGGCGCAGCCGATCGCCTACGACTGACGCTGCACCGGCCGCCGCGAGCGCCGACCGACCCGACGAAACATACAACCCAGCGGAGACATGTCCCATGCATGCCGTCGAAGTTCGCGACCACATCATGATCGCCCACTCCTTCAAGGGCGCGGTCTTCGGACCGGCGCAGAAGATGCACGGCGCGACCTTCGTGGTCGATGCCGCCTTCATGGCCGAGACGCTCGACGAAAACGGCATCGTCATCGATATCGGACGGGCGCACGAGGTGCTGAAGGAAGTGCTCGAGCCGCTGAATTTCCAGAACCTCGACGAGGTTCCCGCCTTTGCCGGCAAGAACACCACGACCGAGTTCCTGACCCGGCACATCTTCGAGGCGCTGGCCGACGCGGCACGCGGCGACCGGCTCGGCCGGCCGGGGGGCGAGCTTGCCGCGATCCGGGTCACGCTGCATGAAAGCCACGTGGCACGGGCCTGGTACGAAGGCCGGCTCTGATGCCGGCGAACGGTGCCGCCGATACCGGCCCGGGCACCGGGGCGGAGCTTGCCTTCCTCTATCCCGGCGCGCTCGAGACGCCGACCGGCGGCTATGTCTACGACCGGCAGCTGCTGGCCGCGCTCTGCGACATCGGAATTCAGGTCGATGCGCGTTCGCTGGGCGAGGGCTATCCCGCGCCCGCGCCGCGCGTGCTTGCCGGCGCCGAACGCATGCTGGCCGGCCTTCCCGATGGCCAGGCGGTGATGATCGACGGGCTCGCCTTCGGCGTGATGGCCGATGTCGCGCGGCCGCATGCAGAACGCCTGCGCCTTGTCGCGCTGGTGCACCATCCCCTTGCCCATGAAAGCGGAATACCGGCGGCCAGGGCGGCCGAGCTTCTGGCGAGCGAACGCGCCGCGCTGGCGCTCGCCCGCCATGTGGTGACGACGAGCCATGCGACCGCCGCCGCCCTTGCCGGAGGTTTCAAGGTGCCGTCGGGAAAGATCACCGTGCTGGAACCGGGGCTGACGGTCCAGTGCGTGAAGGACCGCTCGCCTTGCGACCACGACGACGGGGGGCCGCTGCGGCTCCTCGCCGTCGGCTCGCTGATCCCGCGCAAGGACTATCCGACGCTGCTTGCCGCTATCGCACGCCTTTCCGACCGGGCGCTGCGGCTCGATATCGTCGGCAGCGCGGCGTTCGATCCGGCCTGCGCCGCCGGTATCGAGGCGGAAATCGGCCGGCTGGGGCTCGGTGCCCGCGTCCGCCTGCACGGCGCGCTGGAGCGCGAGGCGCTCGACGCGCTCTATGCGCAGGCCGACATCTTCACCCTGACGACGCTTTACGAGGGATACGGCATGGCCTTTGCCGAGGCGATGGCGCACGGCCTGCCGGTGATCGCCACCGGCGAGGGCGCGGTGCGCGACACGGTGCCGCCTCCGGCCGGCATGGTGCTTGCCGCCGGCGGCATCGGCGGTGGCGCGGGGGGGATCGCCCGGCTCTGCGGCGATGCGGGACTGGGGC
>NZ_JBLXFR010000086.1:0-11429 GCF_048261845.1 Stappia sp.
TGAAGGACCTCAACGCCAATGACGTCGAGGGCGCGATGAAGATCATCCTGGGCTCTGCCCGCTCCATGGGCATCGAGGTGAAGTAAGATGGTAAAACTCGCAAAACGCACCGCTGCCGCCCGCGAAGCCGTCAAGGGCAAGGACAACCTCTCGGTTGAAGAGGCCGTCAAGCTGGTCAAGGGCAACGCCAACGCCAAGTTCGACGAGACCGTCGAGATCGCGATGAACCTTGGCGTCGATCCGCGCCACGCCGACCAGATGGTCCGCGGCGTTGTCGGCCTGCCCAACGGCACCGGCAAGGACGTGCGCGTCGCCGTCTTCGCCCGCGGCCCCAAGGCTGACGAGGCCAAGGAAGCCGGGGCCGACATCGTCGGTGCCGAGGACCTGATGGAGACCGTGCAGGGCGGCAAGATCGAGTTCGATCGCTGCATCGCCACGCCGGACATGATGCCGATCGTCGGCCGCCTGGGCAAGGTCCTGGGCCCGCGCAACCTGATGCCGAACCCGAAGGTCGGCACGGTGACCATGGACGTGGCCGAGGCCGTCAAGGCGGCGAAGGGCGGCGAGGTCCAGTTCAAGGCCGAGAAGGCGGGCGTGGTTCACGCCGGGGTTGGCAAGGCCTCGTTCGACGAGGCCAAGCTGGTCGAGAACGTCCGCGCCTTCATCGGTGCTGTCGCCAAGGCCAAGCCGGCGGGTGCCAAGGGCACCTACCTCAAGAAGATCGTGCTGACCTCGACCATGGGTCCGAGCGTCACGGTCGACGTGGCCGGCGCCACGGGAGAGTAAGAGATTTGGCGGCTTCGGCCGCTAGATGGCGGGGCCTCGCGGCCCCGTCCTGTCCGAGACGGAGGGTGAGCGAAAGCTCATAATTCCTTCCTGAGATGGGGAACGAGACAAGATTTCCGTAGGCGAATGCCTCGGGCGATCGCGGCCTCGGGACCCTGAATTGGACCCGAACGCCTGCCAGACCATCGGCGGGCAAACCTGAGCCGGGGAGCAATCCCCAAAACTGGAGTGAAACTGTGGATAGAGCACAAAAAGAGAAACTGGTCGACGAACTCGGCCAGATCTTTGAAAGCTCTGGCGTCGTGGTGGTTGCACACTACGCGGGTCTGACAGTTGCCGAGATGCAGGATCTCCGGGCACGCGCAAGCGATGCCGGGGGGGCCGTACGCGTCGCCAAGAACAGGCTCGCCAAGATCGCCCTTGAAGGTAAGCCTTGCGCAAGCATCGCCGAATACCTGACGGGGATGACCGTCCTCACCTATTCCGAAGACCCCGTGGCGGCAGCCAAGGTGGCCGAGGAATTCGCCAAGGAGAATCCGAAGTTCGAGATTCTCGGCGGCGCAATGGGTGAGAACGCTCTGGACCGGGCCGGTGTTGCGGCTGTGTCGAAGATGCCCTCGCGCGAAGAGCTTATCTCTTCGATCGTCGGCAGCATCGGCGCGCCTGCCGCGAACATTGCCGGGGCCGTTGGCGCACCTGCTTCGAATATCGCATCCATCCTGTCCACCATCGAGGACAAGGCGGCTGCCTAGGCATCTGACTGAACCGCGGCGGGTTGATCGCCCGACGTTGGGACACATATTAACAGAACGGAAACAGTAAAATGGCTGATCTGAAGAAACTGGCAGAAGAGATCGTTGGTCTGACGCTTCTCGAAGCCCAAGAACTGAAAACCATCCTCAAGGACGAGTATGGCATCGAGCCCGCAGCAGGCGGCGCCGTCATGATGGCGGGTCCGGCTGGCGACGCAGGCGGCGCAGCCGCTGAAGAGCAGAGCGAGTTCGACGTCATCCTGGTCAGCGCTGGCGCCTCCAAGATCAACGTGATCAAGGAAGTCCGCGGCATCACCGGCCTGGGCCTCAAGGAAGCCAAGGAACTGGTCGACGCCGGCGGCAAGGCCGTCAAGGAAGGCGCGTCCAAGGAAGAAGCTGAAGAGATCAAGGCCAAGCTGGAAGCAGCCGGCGCCGAAGTCGAACTCAAGTAATCGGCGCCGGGGGAACCCGGTAGCCCATGACATGGCTGGGTGCGGAAAACCGCGCCCAGCCGAACCTGTCTTGGCAAGAGCTTGCCGTGAAAGCTCTTTCTCAGGCGCGGTTCATGATCGGGAGGCCTTCCTTGGGACGAAGGCCGTGAATTGATCGAACGGGTGCCGTCTCGTATGGGCGTGGTGCTGTGGCCCGACAGCCGCCGCGTCCGGTGAGAAACTGAAAGGTGACATCGACCATGGCGCAATCCTTCCTTGGCCAGAAACGTCTTCGCAAATACTACGGCAAGATCCGCGAAGTGCTGGAGATGCCGAACCTCATCGAGGTTCAGAAATCCTCTTATGACCTGTTCCTGAACTCCGGCGACCAGTCCGGCCCGCAGGACGGCGAAGGGCTGATGGGCGTGTTCCAGTCGGTCTTCCCGATCAAGGATTTCAACGAATCCTCGGTCCTCGAATTCGTGAAATACGAGCTCGAGAAGCCGAAGTACGATGTCGAGGAGTGCCAGCAGCGCGACATGACCTATTCGGCGCCGCTCAAGGTGACGCTGCGCCTGATCGTCTTCGATGTGGACGAGGATACCGGCGCCAAGTCGGTCAAGGACATCAAGGAACAGGACGTGTTCATGGGCGACATGCCCCTGATGACGCCCAACGGCACCTTTGTTGTCAACGGCACCGAGCGCGTGATCGTGTCCCAGATGCACCGCTCTCCCGGCGTGTTCTTCGACCACGACAAGGGCAAGACCCATTCGTCGGGCAAGCTGCTGTTCGCCTGCCGGATCATCCCCTACCGCGGCTCCTGGCTGGACTTCGAGTTCGACGCCAAGGACATCGTGTTTGCGCGTATCGACCGCCGTCGCAAGCTGCCGGTAACGACCCTGCTCTACGCCCTCGGGCTGGACCAGGAAGCCATCATGGATGCCTATTACGACACCGTCGATTACAAACTGAAGAAGGGCAAGGGCTGGGTCACCAAGTTCTTCCCCGAGCGCGTGCGCGGCACCCGTCCGGGCTATGACCTCGTGGATGCCAAGACCGGCGAAGTGATCGCGGAAGCGGGCAAGAAAATCACTCCGCGCGCGGTCAAGCAGCTGATCGACGCCGGCAAGGTCACCGATCTCCTGGTGCCCTACGACCACATCGTCGGCAAGTTCGTCGCCAAGGACATCATCAACGAAGAGACCGGCGCGATCTACGTCGAGGCGGGCGACGAGCTGACGCTCGAGCGCGACAAGGACGGCGAAGTGACCGGCGGTACCCTGCAGGAGCTGATCGAGGCCGGCATCACCGATATCCCGGTTCTCGACATCGACAACATCAACGTCGGCCCCTACATCCGCAACACCATGGCGATGGACAAGAACATGGGCCGCGAGACCGCGCTCATGGACATCTACCGCGTCATGCGCCCGGGCGAGCCGCCCACCGTCGAGGCCGCGAGCGCGCTGTTTGACACGCTGTTCTTCGATTCCGAGCGTTACGACCTCTCGGCCGTGGGTCGGGTGAAGATGAACATGCGCCTCAACCTCGATGCCGACGACAGCGTGCGCACCCTGCGACGCGAGGACATCGTCGCCTGCATCAAGGCGTTGGTGGAACTGCGCGACGGTAAGGGCGACATCGACGACATCGACCACCTCGGCAACCGCCGGGTGCGCTCGGTCGGCGAGCTGATGGAAAACCAATACCGCGTCGGCCTGCTGCGCATGGAGCGCGCCATCAAGGAGCGTATGTCCAGCGTCGAGATCGACACGGTGATGCCGCAGGACCTGATCAACGCCAAGCCGGCGGCGGCCTCGGTGCGCGAATTCTTCGGCTCGAGCCAGCTGTCGCAGTTCATGGACCAGACCAACCCGCTGTCCGAAGTGACGCACAAGCGCCGCCTCTCGGCGCTTGGCCCGGGCGGTCTGACGCGCGAACGCGCGGGCTTCGAGGTGCGCGACGTGCATCCGACCCACTATGGCCGCATGTGCCCGATCGAGACGCCGGAAGGCCCGAACATCGGCCTGATCAACAGCCTCGCGACCTTCGCGCGGGTGAACAAGTACGGCTTCATCGAGACCCCGTATCGCGTGGTCAAGGACGGGCAGGTGACCGACGAGGTTCACTACATGTCCGCCACTGAAGAGATGCGCCACACCGTCGCCCAGGCCAACGCCAACCTCGATGACAGCGGCAAGTTCGTGAACGACCTGGTTTCGACCCGGCAGTCGGGCGACTACACCCTGGCCCCGAACGAGACCGTCGACCTGATCGACGTCTCGCCCAAGCAGTTGGTCTCGGTCGCCGCATCGCTCATTCCCTTCCTCGAGAATGACGACGCCAACCGCGCGCTGATGGGGTCGAACATGCAGCGCCAGGCGGTTCCGCTGCTGCGGGCCGAGGCGCCGCTGGTCGGCACCGGTATCGAAGAGATCGTCGCCCGCGACTCGGGCGCCGCGATCATGGCGCGCCGCGCCGGGATCATCGACCAGGTCGATGCCCAGCGGATCGTCGTGCGCGCCACCGAAGATCTCGAGCTCGGCGATGCCGGGGTCGACATCTACCGGATGCGCAAGTTCCAGCGATCGAACCAGAACACCTGCATCAACCAGCGTCCGCTGGTGAAGGTGGGCGACACCGTGGGCAAGGGCGAGGTCATCGCCGACGGCCCCAGCACCGACATGGGCGAACTGGCACTCGGCAAGAACGTCGTCGTCGCCTTCATGCCCTGGAATGGCTACAACTACGAGGACTCGATCCTGATCTCCGAGCGCATCGCCAGCGATGACGTCTTCACCTCGATCCACATCGAGGAATTCGAGGTCGCGGCACGCGACACCAAGCTTGGGCCGGAAGAGATCACCCGCGACATTCCCAACGTCGGCGAGGAAGCCCTGCGCAACCTCGACGAGGCGGGCATCGTCTACATCGGCGCCGACGTGGAGCCGGGCGATATTCTCGTGGGTAAGATCACCCCCAAGGGCGAAAGCCCGATGACCCCGGAAGAAAAGCTGCTGCGCGCCATCTTCGGCGAGAAAGCCAGCGACGTGCGCGACACCTCGCTGCGCGTGAAGCCGGGCGATTTCGGCACTGTCGTCGAGGTGCGGGTCTTCAACCGTCACGGCGTCGACAAGGACGAGCGCGCGCTCCAGATCGAGCGTGAAGAGGTCGAGCGCCTGGCGCGCGACCGCGACGACGAGCTCGCCATCCTCGACCGCAACATCTATGCCCGCCTGCGCGACATGCTGCTGGGCAAGGTTGCGGTGAAAGGTCCCAAGGGCGTCAAGGCCAACTCGGAAATCACCGAGGAACTGCTCGACGGCCTGAGCCGCGGCCAGTGGTGGCAGCTTGCCCTCAAGGACGAGAAGGACGCACAGATCGTCGAGGCCCTGAACGAGCAGTACGAGGTGCAGAAGCGCACCCTCGACGCCCGCTTCGAGGACAAGGTCGAGAAGGTGCGCCGGGGCGACGACCTGCCGCCGGGCGTGATGAAGATGGTCAAGGTCTTCGTCGCGGTGAAGCGCAAGCTTCAGCCGGGCGACAAGATGGCCGGCCGCCACGGCAACAAGGGCGTGATCTCGAAGGTCGTGCCGGTAGAGGACATGCCGTTCCTCGCCGATGGCACGCCGGTCGATTTCTGCCTTAACCCGCTGGGCGTGCCGAGCCGGATGAACGTCGGCCAGATCCTCGAGACCCATATGGGCTGGGCCGCGCGCGGCCTGGGCCTGCGGATCGACGAGGCGCTGGACGAGTATCGTCGCTCGGGTGACCTGACCCCGGTGAAAGAGGCGATGCAGCAGGCCTATGGCGACGATGTCTTCGACGAGGGCATCAAGGACATGGACGAGACCCGCCTGGTCGAGGCCGCCGGCAACGTCACGCGCGGCGTTCCGATCGCGACCCCGGTCTTCGACGGCGCCAAGGAGGCCGATGTCAACGACGCGCTGGTGCGCGCCGGCTTCGACACCTCGGGCCAGTCGGTCCTCTTCGACGGCCGCACCGGCGAGCAGTTCGCGCGCCCGGTCACCGTGGGCGTCAAGTACCTGCTCAAGCTGCACCACCTGGTGGACGACAAGATCCACGCGCGGTCGACCGGGCCCTACAGCCTGGTGACCCAGCAGCCGCTGGGCGGCAAGGCGCAGTTCGGCGGTCAGCGCTTCGGCGAGATGGAGGTCTGGGCGCTCGAGGCATACGGCGCCGCCTATACCCTGCAGGAGATGCTGACGGTGAAGTCGGACGACGTGGCCGGCCGCACCAAGGTCTACGAGAGCATCGTCAAGGGCGAGGACAACTTCGAGGCGGGCGTTCCCGAGAGCTTCAACGTTCTCGTCAAGGAAGTCCGCGGCCTCGGCCTGAACATGGAACTCCTGGATTCGGAGGGTGAGGAATAGGCGCCCCCGCGCCCCTCACCCCATCCCGACCCAATTTGAGGACATCAAGATGAACCAGGAACTGACAAACAACCCGTTCAACCCGGTCGCCCCGGTGAAGACCTTTGACGAGATCAAGGTCTCCCTGGCGAGCCCCGAGCGGATTCTCTCGTGGTCCTACGGCGAGATCAAGAAGCCCGAGACGATCAACTACCGCACGTTCAAGCCCGAGCGTGACGGTCTGTTCTGCGCGCGTATCTTTGGCCCGATCAAGGATTACGAATGCCTCTGTGGCAAGTACAAGCGGATGAAGTATCGCGGCGTCGTCTGCGAGAAATGCGGCGTCGAGGTGACGCTTCAGAAGGTCCGCCGCGAGCGCATGGGCCATATCGAACTGGCCGCGCCGGTGGCGCATATCTGGTTCCTCAAGTCGCTGCCCAGCCGCATCGGCCTGATGCTGGACATGACCCTGCGTGACCTCGAGCGGGTTCTCTACTTCGAGAACTACGTCGTGATCGAGCCGGGCCTGACGGACCTGTCCTACGGTCAGATGATGACCGAGGAAGAGTTCATGGACGCCCAGGACCAGTATGGCATGGACGCTTTCACCGCCAATATCGGCGCCGAGGCAATCCGCGAGATGCTGGCCGCCATCGACCTCGAGGCCGAGGCCGAGCAGCTGCGTGCCGACCTCAAGGAAGCCACGGGCGAACTGAAGCCGAAGAAGATCATCAAGCGCCTCAAGGTGGTCGAAAGCTTCCTTGAATCCGGCAACCGCCCGGAGTGGATGGTGCTGACCGTGATCCCGGTCATCCCGCCCGAGCTGCGCCCGCTGGTGCCGCTGGACGGTGGCCGCTTCGCGACCTCGGACCTGAACGATCTTTATCGCCGCGTGATCAACCGCAACAACCGCCTGAAGCGGCTGATCGAGCTGCGCGCGCCCGACATCATCGTGCGCAACGAAAAGCGGATGCTGCAAGAGTCGGTCGACGCGCTGTTCGACAACGGCCGCCGTGGCCGCGTCATCACCGGCGCCAACAAGCGCCCGCTGAAGTCGCTGTCCGACATGCTTAAGGGCAAGCAGGGCCGTTTCCGCCAGAACCTTCTCGGCAAGCGGGTCGATTTCTCGGGCCGTTCGGTCATCGTGACCGGCCCGGAACTTAAACTGCACCAGTGCGGCCTGCCCAAGAAGATGGCGCTCGAGCTGTTCAAGCCGTTCATCTACTCGCGTCTCGAGGCCAAGGGCCTGTCGAGCACCGTGAAACAGGCCAAGAAGCTGGTCGAGAAAGAGCGCCCCGAGGTCTGGGACATCCTTGACGAGGTGATCCGCGAACACCCGGTGATGCTGAACCGCGCACCGACGCTGCACCGCCTGGGCATCCAGGCGTTCGAGCCGGTGCTGATCGAAGGCAAGGCGATCCAGCTGCACCCGCTGGTCTGCTCGGCCTTCAACGCCGACTTCGACGGCGACCAGATGGCCGTGCACGTCCCGCTGAGCCTCGAAGCCCAGCTGGAAGCGCGCGTGTTGATGATGTCGACCAACAACGTGCTGTCGCCCGCCAACGGCGCGCCGATCATCGTGCCGTCGCAGGACATGATCCTTGGCCTTTACTACGTGACCATCGAGCGCGAGGGCATGAAGGGCGAGGGCATGGCGTTTTCCTCGATCGAGGAAGTCCAGCACGCGTTGGACGCCGGCATCGTGCACCTTCACACGAAGATCACCGCGCGGATTCCGCAGATCGACGAAGAGGGCAACGAGGTCGTCAAGCGTTACGAGACGACCCCGGGCCGCGTGCGCCTTGGCGCGCTGCTGCCGATGAACGCCCGCGCTCCGTTCGAGCTGGTCAACCGCCTTCTGCGCAAGAAGGAGGTGCAGCAGGTCATCGACACCGTCTACCGCTACTGCGGCCAGAAAGAGTCGGTCATCTTCTGCGACCAGATCATGACCATGGGCTTCCGCGAGGCCTTCCGCGCCGGGATTTCCTTCGGCAAGGACGACATGGTGATCCCGGATCAGAAGTGGTCGCTGGTCGACGAGACCCGCGAGCAGGTCAAGGACTTCGAACAGCAGTACATGGACGGCCTGATCACTCAGGGCGAGAAGTACAACAAGGTCGTCGATGCCTGGTCCAAGGCCAACGATCGCGTCACCGAAGCCATGATGCAGACGATCTCGGCCAACAAGCGCGACGAGAACGGCGCCGAGATGGAGCCGAACTCGGTCTACATGATGGCCCACTCCGGTGCCCGTGGCTCGGTCACGCAGATGAAGCAGCTGGGCGGGATGCGCGGCCTGATGGCGAAGCCGAACGGCGACATCATCGAGACGCCGATCATCTCGAACTTCAAGGAAGGCCTGACGGTTCTCGAGTACTTCAACTCGACCCACGGCGCCCGCAAGGGTCTGTCGGACACGGCGCTCAAGACCGCGAACTCGGGGTACCTGACGCGGCGTCTCGTCGATGTGGCGCAGGATTGCATCGTGCGTACCCGCGACTGCGGCACCGACAAGGCGATCACCGCCGAGCCGGCGGTCAACGACGGTGAAGTCGTCGCCACCCTGGCCGAGCGTGTCCTGGGCCGTGTCGCGGCCGAGGATATCGTCAAGCCCGGCAGCGAAGAGGTGCTGGTCCCGGCCGGTCAGCTTATCGACGAGCGCACGTCGGACGCGATCGAAGAGGCCGGCGTGGTTTCGGCCCGCATCCGTTCGCCGCTGACCTGCGAAGCCGACGATGGCGTCTGCGCCATGTGCTACGGGCGCGACCTGGCGCGCGGCACGATCGTCAACACCGGCGAGGCGGTGGGCATCATCGCCGCGCAGTCGATCGGCGAGCCCGGCACCCAGCTGACGATGCGGACCTTCCACATCGGCGGCGTCGCGCAAGGCGGCCAGCAGTCCTTCCTCGAGGCCAGCCACGCCGGCACCATCGGCTTCGAGAACGCCCAGACGCTGCAGAACGCGGCGGGCGAGACCATGGCCGTCGGCCGCAACATGAAGCTGGTGATCCGTGACGAGAACGGCGAGGAACGCTCGTCGCACAAGATCGGCTACGGCACCAAGCTGCATGTCACGGAAGGCGCCGAGGTCAAGCGCGGCGACAAGCTGTTCGAATGGGACCCCTACACCCTGCCGATCATCGCCGAAAAGGGCGGCAAGGTCCGGTTCGTCGATCTTGTCAACGGTATCGCGCTGCGCGACGAGACCGACGAGGCGACGGGCATGACGCAGAAGATCGTGACCGACTGGCGCGCCGCGCCCAAGGGCAACGAGCTCAAGCCCGAGATCCTGGTCGTCGACGAGGATGGCGAGCCGGTCCGCAACGACGCGGGCAACCCGGTGACCTACCCGATGTCGGTGGACGCGATTCTTTCGGTGGAAGACGGGCAGGACATCCAGCCCGGCGACATCGTCGCGCGGATCCCGCGCGAGGGCGCCAAGACCAAGGACATCACCGGTGGTCTGCCGCGTGTGGCCGAACTCTTCGAAGCGCGTCGCCCGAAGGATCACGCCATCATCGCCGAGATCGACGGCTATGTCCGCTTCGGCCGCGACTACAAGAACAAGCGGCGGATCAGCATCGAGCCGGCAGACGAGAGCCTCGAGCCGGTCGAATACATGGTGCCCAAGGGCAAGCACATCCCGGTGCAGGAAGGCGACTTCGTGCAGAAGGGCGACTACATCATGGACGGCAACCCGGCGCCGCACGACATCCTGGCGATCATGGGTGTCGAGGCGCTGGCGGACTACATGATCGACGAGGTGCAGGACGTCTATCGCCTTCAGGGCGTGAAGATCAACGACAAGCACATCGAGGTCATCGTGCGCCAGATGCTTCAGAAGTGGGAGATCCAGGACTCGGGCGAGACCACGCTGCTCAAGGGCGAGCACGTGGACAAGGTCGAGTTCGACGCCGCCAATGAGAAGGCGGCCAGCAAGGGCCTGCGTCCCGCGACGGGCGAGCCGATCCTGCTGGGGATCACCAAGGCGTCGTTGCAGACCCGCAGCTTCATCTCGGCGGCCTCCTTCCAGGAGACCACGCGGGTGCTGACCGAGGCTTCGGTGCAGGGCAAGCGTGACAAGCTGGTTGGCCTGAAAGAGAACGTGATCGTCGGTCGCCTGATCCCCGCCGGCACCGGCGGCGCGACGCAGCTCGTGCGCAAGATCGCCGCGGACCGCGACAACGTCGTGCTCGAGGCACGCCGGGAAGAGGCCGAGGCGGCCGCCGCCCTGGCTGCCCCGACCGAAACCGGCGACGACGGCGACGAGGATGTCGTCGGCGGCGAGGTCTTCGACGACAACCTGGTCGAGACCCCGGAAAGCCGCGATTAAGCGGCCCGGCCTTCGCCGGCCATGTGATCACTGCCTGCCCCGCACTTGCTGCCCGGGGCAGGCATCGAACAAGCGCTTGGCCCTGTCGGAAACGGCGGGGCCAAGTCTTTTTGTGGCAGGGCGGGGTGCGAAACGGTGGCGCAGCCGCGGTCAGCCGGGCTTTTGCAGATGCCATACGAATTCGACCGGGTACTGCCTGGCCCATTCCGCCGGGATTGCTGCGCGCGTGCCCGTTGCGCCTTCGGGCGCGTAGAGTTCATGGAAGCCGGTGACGTCAAATCCGATATCCGCGAACAGCTCGAACCACGCCGAAATCGTCAGGTTGAAGCACACGCCGGTCGGCTCGTAGGCGACCTCGGTCCAATCCGCCCCCCACATGTCGCGATAGGGCCGGTGCAACGTCCGGTCGGCAGGAGCGCCATCAAGGGGCGCGCGATCAGCGAGATCGGATGGTTGCCCAGGAACACAAGCCGCCCGCCCGGGCGCAGCAGTCGCCATGCCTCGCCCAGCCACCTGTCCGGCGGGCACCAGATCGAAGCACCGTATTCCGAGATCGCAAAGTCAAAGGAGGCATCCTCAAGCCCGGTCTGCTCGGCATTGCCTTCGATGAAAGTGATCTCGGCGCCATGTTCGGCCGCGAGGCGGCGCGCGGTCGCGAGTTGCCCGGACGAGATATCGATCGCCGTGACACGCGCGCCACGCCGCCACATCCAGCCGGACACGTAGCCGGTTCCACAGCCCAACTCGATGG
>NZ_JBLXFR010000087.1:0-10928 GCF_048261845.1 Stappia sp.
TGCGGCGCGCGACCGGCCCCTCGGGGCGCGGTCCCGTTGGCGCGCGCAGCCGTGGCAGTTCGGCGACGAGCTCGTCGAGAACGGGACCGAAAGCCTCGCAGGCCTGCCGGTAGGCAAGCGCCACCTCGTCGGCCCTGCCGCTAGCCTCGATCACCAGGTCGATCGGCCCGTGCTGCAGGTGCAGCCGGCGACCATCGGCCAGAAGCCGCGCGGTCGCACCATGCATCCGGACCGGAGCGGTCATGTCGAGTGCCCCCGCCAGGGGAAGTTGTCCGGCCCTGTCGGCCAGGGATTGCCTGAAGACGGCTGAACGCCGCGCCGGCCTTTCAGGATATGGTCGTTCTGCCGGCCGGTCTTGCCCTCAAGGGCCTCGGACAGGGGCATCACATAGTCCATGTGGCCGCCGAGCGCCTCGTAATCCTCGGCGCGCATGGTGAACTCGATAGGTGCGACCAGCGCGGGCGTCGGGACGTAGCCGAAGGCGTTTTTCGGCAGGCGCGTGACATCGGCCATGAAGGTGATGCCGCCGCCCGGCCAGACATAGACCGGCGCGCCGCCGCAGCTCACATAGGTGAGGGCGCCCTGCACGGAGCGGGTGAGGCCGACCGGGTGCTCGGTCACGCCGGAGCGCAGTGACCCGCCGGCGCCGGCCATGAACAGCACGGAGGTGAGCGCCGGCTCGCAATTGTCGGCGATCCTCTGGACCGAGGGCGCGAGCCGCGCGGGCATCTCCTTCTCGACGGGCAGGAGCGCCTCGTCGAGCTCGAAATAGGCGGAGTGCTCGCCCGTCGTCGACACCATCAGGATGGAAAGGCCCGGCCGTGCCGTCTTCGGGTCGAAGGCGCCCAGGATCGCGAGCGGATCGGTAAGGTTGGTGCCGCCCCAGCCCGTGCCCGGTTCGGCGACCTGGAAATAGCGGCCCGGCGTCGAGCGACGGCCCTTGATGCGGATGCCGGTCGGCGCCCAGCCGATCACCTTGCCCGCCTGATGCTCGGAAATGACGCCGGTGATGTGATCGTCCACGACGACCACCTCGTCGACCAGCCCGTTCCATTGGGCGGCGAACATGCCGACGGTCGCGGAGCCGCAGCCGACGCGCATGCGCTCCTCGGTCTGGCCGTTGATGACGGGAGGTTGGCCGGCCTGCACGGTCAGCATCGCGCCGCCGTCGATGGCGAGTTCGACGGCCTCGCCGTTGCACAGCGCCAGCATGGAGGAGCAGGTGACGCGGCCTTCCTTCTTGGATCCGCCGGTCAGGTGGTGGACCCCGCCGAGCGACAGCATCTGGCTGCCGTATTCGGACGTGGTCACGTGGCCGATCACCTCGCCGTCGGCGCGAACGGGGGAACACTCGTCGCCAAGATGCCGGTCGGTGTCGATCTTCAGTTTCACGCCGCAGTAACTGAAGATGCCCTCCGTCACGACGGTGACCATGTCCACGCCGTCGACCTTCGAGGCGACGATGAAGGGGGCGGGCTTGTAGTCGGGATAGGTGGTTCCGGCGCCGATCGCGGTGACGAAGCCGCCTTCGGAAGGGAGGATGTCGCCGTCCCACTCCTTGTCGAGGAAGGGCACGACCTCGCCGCCGCTTTCGGCGCGTTGCCGGAGGATCGTGAGCGGGTCGAGACGGACGAGCTGGCCGCCGTCATTGGCGTATCGGTCGCAAGCGCCGGAGCGGCCATCGGCGATGTAGCACATCACCGGGCAGGCATCACACCTGATTTTTTCAGGCTTTCCATCGGCTGCAGTCAACGTCGTGACTCCTGCTGGCACGTATGCTCGCTTTGTTAGTATGCAAACATATGCGGGATTTTGGTGTCAATCGGCTTTGCGCGGGTTTCGCGCTGATTTATCGGGCATGACTGCCGCGCGCTGCGGCAGGACGGGTCAGTCCACGAAGGCGCGTTCAACCACGAATTGCGCCGGCTTGTTGTTTGCGCCTTCCTCGAGCCCGTGGCTGAGGCAAAGCTCCTTCGTGTCCTTGAGCATGGCCATGGAGCCGCAGATCATCGCGCGGTCCTCCGCCGGGCCCATGCGTGGAACGCCGAGATCGTCAAAGAGCTTTCCCGAATCGATCAGGTCGGTGACCCGGCCCTGGCGGGGGAAGGGCTCGCGGGTCACGCTCGTGTAGTGGTGAAGGTGGCCTTCGACCATCTCGCCGATCAGCGGATCGGAGCGCAGCGCCGCGACGAGATCCTCGCCGTATTTCAGTTCGGCGACCGTCCTGCAGCCATGGACGAGATGGATGGCCTCGAATTTTTCATAGGTTTCCGGATCGCGGATGAGGCTTGCGAAAGGGGCGATCCCCGTGCCGGTGGAGAACATCCACAGCCGCTTGCCGGGAAGCAGCGCGTCATTGACCAGCGTGCCGGTCGCCTTCTTGCGCATGAGCACGGTGTCGCCCGGGCGGATCTTCTGAAGATGTTGTGTCAGGGGCCCGTCCGGCACCTTGATCGAATAGAATTCCAGCTCCTCGTCCCAGGCAGGGCTGGCCACGGAGTAGGCGCGGAAGACAGGCTTTTCCGCGTTCGGCAGGCCGATCATGACGAACTCGCCCGAGCGAAACCGGAACTCCTGCGGCCGGGTGATGCGAAAGCGGAACAGCGTGTCGGTGTAATGCTGTACCTCCCTCACGGTCAGGGCGTGGCAACCGGCCGGCACGGCGAAGGGGGAGGGTTCGCCAGCGAGGATCGGGCGGTCGTCTGCGAGTGTGTCCGTCATGATCTGGGCGCTCCTTGCGAAAGGGACGATGAGAATATTATCGTTAGCATGCAAACGAAAAAAATCGACGAGCGCAACTGAAAAATGCATGATCAAACTTTGGTCACGATGGCGCATCCGAGTGCTTGACAGGAATTTCGAGTGAGCGGTAACGTTGTTAGTATGCAAACGAAATGCATTGAGGGAACCGATGCAGTTTCACAGGCCGGATACGATGGATGGCGCGCTTTCCCTCCTTGGCGGAGCGGAGGCGCGTGTGTTGGCTGGCGGGACGGATTTCTTTCCCGCTTTGGGCGGACGGAAGCCTTCCGGTCCGGTCGTCGATCTCGGCCGCATCGCGGCGCTCCGGGGCATCTCGCGGCAGGGGAACGGCTGGCGCATCGGCGCCATGACCACCTGGACGGACATCGTCCGGGCCGACCTGCCGCCGCTCTTTGACGGTCTGCGGCTTGCCGCCCGCGAGGTCGGCTCGATCCAGATCCAGAACGCGGGCACCATCGCCGGCAATCTCTGCAATGCCTCGCCTGCCGCGGATGGTGTTCCGCCGCTGCTGACGCTGGAGGCCCGTGTCGAGCTTGTCGGCCCCAACGGCGTTCGCGAACTGCCGCTTGGCGACTTCATCCTGGGTGTCCGCAAGACGGCGCTGGCCCCCGGCGAGATCGTCACCGCGATCCTCGTTCCGGACTGGAACGCTGACCGGACCCATTTTCTCAAGCTCGGCGCCCGGCGTTATCTGGTCATTTCCATTGCCATGGTCGCCGCCGCCGTGTCGCTCGACGATGCGGGGCGGATCGGAGAGGCCCGTGTCGCCGTCGGGGCATGCTCCGCCGTGGCGCGTCGTCTGGCCGGCGTGGAGGCCGCCCTGAGCGGCGCCGAAGCCACCGGGGCGGCGGTCCGCAAGCAGGTCGCGGATGCGGCGCTCGCGGAGCTTTCGCCAATCGACGATGTCCGTGCGAGCGCAGATTACCGCCTCGATGCGGCGCGTGAGCTTGTTGTGCGTGCCGTGATGGCGGCCATTGACCGGGGAGGGAAGGCATGGCGCTGACGGATATCGAGGACGTGGCCGGGGTCTCCCTGGTCCTCAACGGAAAGCCCGCCCGCATCGTCGCCGATCCGGTCGAGCGCCTGTCCCTTGCTCTTCGGGAGCGAGCCGGGGTTCGCGACGTCAAGGTCGGCTGCGATGCCGGCGACTGCGGGGCCTGCACCGTGCTTGTCGACGGCAGGCCCGTCTGCTCCTGCACGACGGCGCTTGGCCAGGTGGAGGGCGCGCATGTCGAGACGCTTGCCGGCCTCGTTGCCTCCGATCCGAAGGCCGAAGCGCTCGCCCGCGCCTTCCAGCGTCATCAGGCCGCCCAGTGCGGCATCTGTACCCCCGGCATGATGGTGTCCGCCCTCGCTCTCCTGCGCGAGGAGGCGGAGCCGTGCGAGGAGGCCGTGCGCGATGCGCTCGGCGGTGTTCTGTGTCGCTGCACCGGCTACCGCAAGATCATCGACGCGGTGCTCGATGCCGGCGGCACCGGCATGCCGGCCGAAGGTGGCGTGGGCGCGGCCATGGCGCGCATCGACGGCTGGCCCAAGGTGACGGGCACGGAGCTTTTCGGAGATGACGTGGCGCCCGCCGACGCGCTCACCCTGCGCCTCGTCAGAAGTCCCCATCACCGCGCCCGCTTCACCCTTGGCGACACCCTTGCCTGGGCGCGCGCGCGGGGGCTCGATCTGGTGCTTTCGGCTGCCGACGTGCCTGGCGAGAACTGTTTCGGCGTCATTCCGGGCTTCGAGGACCAGCCCATGTTCGCTGAAGGGGAGGCCCGGTTCCGCGGCGAGGCGGTTGCGGCTGTCGTCGGTCCCGCCGACATCGTCAACGCGCTCGACCTCTCCGATTTCCCCGTCGTCTACGAGGAACTGCCGGCCGCCCTTCTTCCGGCCGATGCCGGCGGCATCCCGAACCTGCATGAGGGGCGCGGCGACAACGTCATGTGCCGTGGCTTCGTCCGGCGCGGAGAGCCGGAAGCCGCTCTGGAACGCGCGGCGGTGGTGGTCGCGGGCGACTTCTCCACCGGCTTCATCGAGCATGGCTATATCGAGCCGGAGGCCGCCTTCGCCCGGCGTGTGGGAGACCGGATAGAGGTCCATTGCTGTACCCAGGCGCCCGTGATGAACCGCGACGGCATCGCCGGGCTTCTCGGTCTGCCGAAGGAGGCGGTGCGTGTCGTGCCCACGGCAACCGGCGGCGGCTTTGGCTCCAAGCTCGATCTGACCGCCCAGCCCTATGTGGCGCTGGCCGCCTGGATCCTGAACCGCCCGGTCCGGGTCACCTATTCGCGGGTCGAGTCGATCGCGACCTCGACCAAGCGCCATCCTTCAGAGATCCGCATGCGCATCGGCGCGGACACCGAAGGGCGTATCGTTGCCGCCGAGTTCGACGGCACGTTCAACACCGGCGCCTATGCGAGCTGGGGCCCGACGGTCGCCAATCGCGTGCCGATCCACGCTTCCGGTCCCTACCGGACGCCGAACTATGTCGCCCGCAGCGCCGGTATTCACACCAACACTGCCCCGGCCGGCGCCTTTCGCGGCTTCGGCGTGCCCCAGTCGGCGCTTGCCCAGGAGCCGCTTTACGACGAGTTGGCCAACCGGCTCGGCATCGACCGGCTGGAGTTCCGGCGCCGCAACGCGCTCGCCAACGGCGACCCGACTGTCACCGGCCAGGTCTTCGAGCGCGGCATGGGCATCATCGAATGTTTCGACGCGCTGAAGCCGCGCTGGGACCGGGCACTGGCCGAGGCCGAGGCGGTCAATGCCGGGGGCGGGCACGTCCGTCGCGGTGTCGGCATTGCCGGCGGCTGGTACGGCTGCGGCAACACGTCGATGAGCAATCCCTCCACGATCCGCGCCGGAGTGACGGCTGAAGGACGCGTGGTGCTGCATCAGGGCGCCACCGATATCGGCCAGGGTTCGAACACGGTCATTGCCCAGATCTTCGCCACCGCGCTCGGGGTTCCGGTCGGAACGGTTGCGATCGTCGGCCCGGACACCGACGTGACGCCGGACGCGGGCAAGACTTCGGCGAGCCGCCAGACCTTCGTCACCGGCAATGCCGCAAGGCTCTGCGGCGAGGCGCTGCGTGCCCGCCTCCTGCGCCTCGGCAATGTTTCGGACGCGGCGGAGATCGAGATCGCCGACGGCGAGATCCGTCTTTCCGACAAGGATGGCCGGCGCAACATCGCGCTCTCCGGCCTTGCCCCGGACAGCGCGACCTATGTGATCGAGGCGGTCGAGACCTACGATCCGCCGACCTCGCCGCTGGACGAAAACGGCCAGGGTGTGCCCTATGCGGTCTTCGGCACCGCCGCGCAGATCGCCGAGCTCGAGGTCGACATGAAGCTCGGCACCGTGCAGCTTCTGCGGATCACCGCCGCCCACGATGTCGGCAAGGCGATCAACCCTCTCCTCGTCGAGGGGCAGGTGCAGGGCGGCGTCGCCCAGGGCATCGGTCTGGCCCTGATGGAGGAGTTCCTGCCGGGCCGCACGGAAAACCTGCATGACTATCTCATCCCGACCATCGGCGACGTGCCGCCGATCGAGACCCTGATCGTCGAGACGGGCGACATGCACGGACCCTATGGCGCCAAGGGGCTCGGCGAGCACTGCCTGATCCCGACCGCGCCGGCGATCCTGAACGCCATTGCGGATGCCTGCGGGGCCAGGGTCACGAACCTTCCGGCGACGCCTGACAAGGTTCTTGCCGCAATCCGCAGCCGTCCGGCCTGAGGCGCGTCCTCCGGTCCGTTGCCCCATCACCTTCGCCGCACGATGTCGATAAACAAGAGGCGTCCATGAACATGACCCCGTCGATCGCCGACGCAGAAAGAACAGAAGAGACCGACGCGGCGGGACGCACCGCACTCGTCGCCGGCATTGATGTCGGCGGCACCTTCACCGATCTCGTGCTGTTCGATTCCGCCCATGGCCGGGTCCGCCTCGCCAAGACGCCGACGACCCTGCAGAACCAGGCCGTCGGCGTGCGCACGACGCTTGAGCTGGTGGACGCCGACCTCGCCGCCATCGACCTCATCGTCCACGGCACCACAACGACCACCAACGCGGTGCTGGAGCGCAATCTCTGCCGCACCGGCTTCATCACCACGCAAGGGTTTCGCGACGTGCTGGAACTTGGCCGCCGCACCCGTCCGAATGCCTATGGCATGAAAGGCGAGTTCCGCCCGATCATCCCGCGCGACCTGCGCCTTGAGGTGCCCGAGCGGCTGCACGCGGACGGCAGCGTTCGGGTTCCCCTCGACGAGGAGGCACTGAAGGCGGCCATGCAGGCGCTGCTCGACAAGGGTTGCGAGGCGCTTGTCATCCACTTCCTGCATTCCTACGCAAACCCGGAGCATGAACTGCGTGCCGGCGAGATCGCCCGTGAGGTCTGGCCGAACGAGAACGTGACGCTGGGCCATGCGCTGCTGTCGGAAAGCCGCGAGTTCGAGCGCGGGGTGACGGCGGCGATCAACGCCTCGGTGCAGCCGCTTCTGCGCCGCTATGTCGAGCGCCTCGCCGACGAACTGGCCCGCGACGGCTACCGCCACGACGTTCTCGTCATGAACGGCAATGGCGGCATGGTCTCGGCCCGCCGCGTTGCAGCCGAAGCGGCCAAGACGGTCATGTCCGGGCCGGCCTCCGGCGTCATGGCGGCCGCATATACGGGGCGCCGCGCCGGCATCCCGAACCTTCTCACCTACGACATGGGCGGCACTTCCACGGACGTTGCGCTGATCCGCGACGCGGAGCCTGCGGTCTCCAACGAGATCGAAATCGAATACGCCATGCCGATCCACGTCCCCATGGTGGACGTGCGCACGGTCGGCGCCGGCGGCGGCTCGATCGCCCGCATCACCCGGGCGGGCCTGCTCCAGGTCGGTCCGGAAAGTGCCGGGTCGGTGCCGGGGCCGATCTGCTACGGACGCGGCGGCACGAAGCCGACCATTTCGGATGCCAACCTGCTTCTGGGGCGGATGAACCCGGACAAGCTCAACTCCGTCTCGAACGGAGTGTCGCGGGAGGACCTCGCCGCGATCTTCACCGAAGAGCTGGGCGCCCCGCTCGGCGTCAGCGCCGAGGAGGCCGCCTCCGCCGTCCTCAGGATCGCCAACACCCGCATGGCCGAGGCGGTGCGCATGGTCTCGATCAGCCTTGGCGAGGATCCGCGCGACTATGCGCTCTTCGCCTTCGGCGGTGCCGGTCCGCTTCATGCGACGGCGATCGCCCGCGAACTCGGCGTGCCGCGTGTTCTCGTTCCCTCGCGTCCGGGCATCACCAACGCGCTCGGCTGCGTCGTCGCGGACCTGCGGCACGATTTCGTCAACACGGTCAACCGGCCGCTTGCCGTGCTCGACCTTGCCCAGGTGCACGCACTCTTTTCCCACCAGCGCGAGGAGGGACGGGCGCTCGTGGAAAAGGAGAACGTGCCGATCGAGGAGCTGAAGGAGATCTTTTCGGTCGACATGCAGTTCATCGGCCAGACCCACCTCTTGCGGGTGCCGCTGCCGGGTCCCGAGCCGAGTGTGGACGAACTGCAGAGCCTCTTCGAGGCGGCCTATTTCAACCGCTTCCGCGTCGAGCTTCCCGAGATCAAGGCGAGCCTCGTCAACGTCAACACCTCCGTCATCGGCCGCCGTCCCGGCATCGACCTCGCCCTTCTGATCGACCCGGACGGACGCAGGCAGACGCTTGAGGATGCGCGCACCGGCACGCGTCCCGTCTGGTTCGACGGCTGGTGCGAGACGCCGGTCTACTGGCGCGACCACCTGCCGCTTGCGGCCGGGATCGAAGGGCCGGCCATCGTCGAGCAGATGGACACCACCATAGTCATCGAGCCGGGCGACCACGCGGTACAGGACCGGGACGGCAACATCATCATCACCCTTGGCAGCACCGGCGGAGCAGGCGCATGAGCATCGATCCGATCACGCTGAGCGTCATCCAGTCGGGCCTGCAGCAGGTCTGCGACGAGATGGACCTCACCTTCTCGCGTGCCGCATTCTCGCCGGTCATCGCCGAGGCGAACGACCGCTCCGACGGCATCTATTCGGCCGAGGACGGCTCGCTCATCGCGCAAGGGGCGGGCGGGCTGCCGGTCTTCGTCGGCACCATGCAGTATTCGACCCGCACCCTGATCGGCATGATCCGCGAGGGGCGGGTGCCGGCTCCCGAGCCCGGCGACATCTACATCGTCAACGATCCCTATCTCGGCGGCACGCATCTGATGGACGTGCGCTTCGCCATGCCCTTCTACCGGGACGGCGAGATCTTCTGCTGGCTCTCCAACACCGGCCACTGGCCGGACACCGGCGGCGCGGTGCCGGGCGGCTTTTCCGCATCGGCGACGTCCGTGGAGCAGGAAGGCCTGCGTCTTCCTCCCGTGCGCCTGTTCAAGAAGGGGGTGCTCGACCAGGAGATCTACTCGATCATCTGTTCCAACATCCGTGTCTCGGAACAGCGGATCGGCGACGTGAAGGCCCAGGCCGCGGCCCTCCTGGTCGGGGCGGAGCGTCTCGCGCGCATTCTCGACCGCTATGGCGACGACGTGGTGCGCGAGTCGATTGGCGAGTTGCGCCGGCGTGCGGCCGAACAGATGCGGGCCAATGTCGCGCTCATTCCCAATGGCGTCTACCGCTCGCTCGCCTATGTGGACAGCGACGGCGTCGTCAACGAGCCGCTGGAGATCCGGCTTGCGATCACGGCCAGGGACGGCGAACTGACCTTCGATTTCGAAGGCTCCTCGCCGCCGTGCCGCGGGCCGATGAACTCGGTGCTGGCGACGACCCATTCGGCCGTCTACCTGGCCATGCGCCACATCTTCCCTGATGTGCCGATCTCGGCCGGCGCCTTCGAGCCGCTGACCATCGTCCGGCCCGTGGACACCTTCCTCGACGCTCATTATCCGCGCCCCGTCTCGGGCTGTGCGGCCGAAGTCAGCCAGCGCATCGCCGAGGCGGTCTTCGCCGCGCTTGTCGAGGCACTGCCCGACCGGGTGACGGCCGCGCCGGCTGGCAGCTCCGGAAATTTCGCCCTTGGCGGCGTCGATCCGGCGCGCGGCGCGGGCTTCGTCATGTACCAGATCTCGGGCGGCGGCTATGGCGGCAACTCGGATCACGATGGGCTTTCCAACGGCTGTTCCACCATCGGCATTTCCAAGGCCCCGCCGGTGGAGATCATGGAGCAGCAGTTCCCGGTGCTCTATCACCGCTATGCCCTGCGCGAGGGGTCGGGCGGCGCCGGACGCCATCGCGGCGGTTTCGGGCTCGACTACGAGATCGAGCTGCTGCGCGGCCATGCTACGGCAAGTTTCGTGATGGATCACGGCCGCTTCGGCCCGCAGGGCGCGCTTGGCGGCGAGGACGGCGAGCCCAATTCCGTCACCGTCTGGCAGGGAGGCACGTCGATGGTGCCCGAGCATCTGTCCAAGGCGCAGGACATTCCGCTGGAGCCGGGCGACCGGGTGCGCGTGAAAACGCCCGGCGGCGGCGGCTACGGCGACCCGCAGGACCGCGATCCGGCGCTTGTCGCCGAGGACGTGCGCCTCGGCCGCTACACGGCGGAGCGGGCCAGGGCGCTCTTCGGAAAGGCGGCGGTAGGGCTCTGATCCGCCGCCTCGCCGCAAGGGGGACGCCGCCTGACGCGGACCCGCCGCTATCCGGCGGCCCGCCGCCAGACGAGCAGCTGGTTGTTCGCCGGCATGGCGATGTCGTCGACCAGGGTCAGCCCCTGATCCGTCGCCAGCGCGTCCAGCGCCTCGAAATCGCGGATGCCGCTTTCCGGATTGCCGGCCTTGAGCTGCGCGTCGAAGGCGGCATTGCTCTGCGTGGTGAAGGCGCCGCCATATTTCATCGGCCCGTAGACGCAGCACATCCCGCCCGGCGCCAGAACCTCGCCGACGCGGGCGAAAAACTGCCCGACATGGGCGAACGACATGATGTGCAGCGTGTTCGCCGTGTAGACCGCGTCGAAGGCATCGGGCGCGTCCGCCATCGGCAGCGGCCAGGGCGGGGCGGCGACATCGAGGGCGAGCGGCGGCGGGGTGCGCGCATTTCCCTCGCTTTCCAGCCGCGCCGCGATGCCGGCAACGGCGCCGGGCAGGTCGCTGCACTGCCAGACGAGATGCGGCAGGGCCTGCGTCATGTGAACCGCGTGCTGGCCCGTGCCGC
>NZ_JBLXFR010000088.1:0-10620 GCF_048261845.1 Stappia sp.
CCGCATCGACCCTTGTCCTGCCACCGCTGCGACAGGCGCTCGACATCCCCGTGGTCGGCACCGTTCCCGCGATCAAGCCTGCCGCTGAACGCACGCGTTCGGGCCTCGTCAGCGTGCTGGCAACGCCGGGCACGGTCAGCCGTGACTACACGTTCGACCTCATCCGCCGTTTCGCCCCGGATGTCGCCATCACGCTGGTGGGATCGAAGCGGCTCGCTAGCCTTGCCGAGGACAAGCTCGCCGGCCGCGCGCTGGACATGCAGGCGCTGACCGCCGAGGCCGGGGCCTGTTTCGTTTCGCGCGACGACAGGCGAACCGACGTCGTCGTGCTCGCTTGCACCCATTTTCCGCTTCTGGCCGGCGAACTGGCGGCTGCCGCGCCCTGGCCGGTCGAATGGCTCGATCCCGCCCCCGCCATTGCAAGGCGCCTGCGCGACGTGATTGCCGTCGGTACATCAGACGGGAGCGAACAACTGGCTTCCGCCCCGCTCGACAAGGTCACTGCGACGTCGGGCAAGGACCTCTCCCGGTTCCTGCCGTTGATGCAGGCCCAACCGGCCTGACCCGCAAACCGCCCAGGACCTGATCGTCGAGGCCTCCCGCTTCGCCATGCGTGACGGTCCCGTCATTTTACTGCACACCCGGCCGGTTCACAGCCGAAACGCGGACCCGCCGTCGCTTTCGCTCGCTCTTGCGTGCCGCGCCCCGCTACCGGCGGAAAACGCGACAAGGTGAGCGCGCCGGAAGCTGGAGGCTCTCAGGTCCACCCCCTTGACGCCCAGGCACCAGCGGGCGGCAATGACATTCTCGATCAGGACGAAGGCAAGGCTGGTCAGCGCCACTCCGTCGAGCCCCGCGAACCATCCGGATCCGATCAGGCAGGCAACGTAGGGCCCGAACAGCATGGTACGATAGGACAGATAATAGCGCTCACCGCCACCGACCATCAAAGCGCTGGTGCCGATGCCGTAATACGCATGAGCCACGACGCTGAGCGTCATGATCACCACGACCTCGAAATGTTCGGTGAAGGCCGGATTGAACAGCCCCAGCAAGGCGGGAGCGACGATCAGCAGCACGAGGCCGCCACACAGCGCCAACACGAAAGCGATGAGCGAAAAGCAGGCAATGAGATCTTGCGCGCCCTGCCTGTCATTGCGCCGGAATTTTTCCGCCACGCGCGGCACGCCGACAGTTTCGATCGCCACACCCGGCAGGTTGAGAAGCATTGTCAGACGCGTGACCAGAAAGAAGAACGCTGCCTCCCTCAGCCCGACAACCAGGCCGATGATGACCGTCTCCAGATAGGCGGCACTCGCCGCGAACCCTGTATGAGCGAAGAAATACAACCCTTCCCGCCGCCACAGCCGGCGCCGGCCGCCCCCGAAATCGGCGCCGCCGCCTCGCCAGACGCCGGCCGTCTGGCGCAGATAGACACCCAGTTGCGGCAGGATGGCAACAAGCAGGCTGGCTCCGACGACGATGAACGCATCCGCACCGGCCCAGGAAAGCCCGAAAGCGGAACCGGCAAGGAGCACCACGCTGGCCAGCGGCCGCCAGATGTTTTCGCGTGGCCCGAGCGCCAGCCAGTACTGCGCCCTTACCCGGAAAAAACTCTGCAGATATTCGCTCACGACGAAGACCGCGGCGAAGGCTGCCGCCAGGTGAATGTCCTCATAACGCTCCGGCAGCGCAGAGCCGAAGAAGAAGGCCGCGCTCCCAAGCATGCCGAGCACTGCAACCGCAGCTCCTGTCACACGGGCCGAGCCGCGGATCAGCGAAGCGTTGTGGCGACCGTCGCAAGCCTCCGCGGCACGGAAATGCTTTACCAGCACCATCGGCTGGCCGAGGCCGGCCATCAACCCAAGCGCCGACCCCACTGAAAACAGGAAGACATAAAGGCCATATTCGTCGAGTGACAGGATCTGGCTCGTCACGTAGAGCAGCAGGAAGCTGAAAAGCGTGCTCAACCCCCGGCTGAGCACAACCTCCGCCAGGCGACGTGCCTGCGCCGATCCGGCAATTTTCCGGAGGTTCATTATCCCCTGCCCATCGATAACCTTTGCATCGGGCATTGGTAGCAGCGCAGTGTTAATGTGGAGTTCCTCGATGAAAACCGAGGAAAGGAAGGGATATTTTTTCTCAACCCGCCATTTACCAATGTCATGTTTTGTTTTTGCGCGCCGCGTTGATCAGAAACTCGGTTGATCTCATGTTCATTCCTTTATGTTTCGATCCAGAAAATTCCAAGGAGAGGGGGAAATCATGTTGAGTTTTGGTATTCCCGACAACATATCCGAGATCTGGGACAAGGAAATCGTTCCGGTCACGCATGACCTGGGAAACAATCCTTTGTTCTCCGATGACGCGCTCGCGGACCTCGTGCGTCACAACCCCGACGCGGTACGCGAGATCGCGACGATGGACGTCTCGACCGAAGACTCGGCTCACTGGCGCGACAGCGGTCTTTCGGCCGCTGATCCGCAGAGCCTTTTCAGCGCGGTCCGCAGCGGCGCACTCTGGGTCAATATCGGCCATGTCGGCGGCCGCGACATCCGCTATCAGCGCCTTGTCGACGCCATCATGGACAGCATCGACGACGCCGTTCCGGGACAGGCAAGCTTCAACCGGCAGATCGGCATCCTGATCTCCTCGCCGCGCGCGCGTGTCTACTATCATGCCGACGTTCCGGGCCAGGGATTGCTGCATATCCGCGGCGAGAAGCGCATCTGGCTCTATCCGGGCCACGAACCCTATCTGAAGCAGGAAGACTTCGAGCGCGTCGTGACCGCCGTCACCGCCGAGGAAATCAGCTACGACCCGAGCTATGACGAGGCTGCGACGGTCATCGACCTGACGCCTGGCAACGGGCTTTTCTGGCCGCTGAACTGGCCACATCGCGTGGTCAATGGCGACAGCCTGAACGTCTCTGCCACGGTGGAGTATCATACACGCCGGACACGCCGGCATTTCGCCGTCACCTATGCGAACGGCATCATGCGCCAGGCTTTCGGCGTTGCACCGCGCTCGAACGCGATTCATGGTCCGGCCTACTGGAGCAAGGCTGCCATTGCATATGCCTGCCGCAAGACCGGCCTCGGCAGCCGCCTGATACGCGCAGCACAGAATGGCTGACGGCAGCATGGCGGCAACTGCGCAGTTTTCCGCGTTGAGCTTCGACAGCGTGCACGACGAGACGCTCTCGGCCCTTTGGAGCGATCTGGAAGCGCACGGCTGCGCCACCGTCTTCCAGAGCCTCACCTTCATGCGTTCGCTGGAAGATGCCGTTGTGCGCGAACGAAGCGGGCAACCGCTTTATATTGCGATCATCGATACGGCCTGGAACAGGCCGAAAATGATTGTTCCGCTGATGGTGCGCAGGACATTCGGCGTGCGGCGGATCGACTTTCTCGACCATGGCGTGGCCGACTATCATTTCCCGCTCGTCACGAAAGAAGTCGCAAGTGATCCGACCTTGGCCGAACGCCTGCGGCGAGCATTTGTCTCGGCACTTCCTTCGCACGACATACTGATCATCGCCAAGATCATCCGCGAGTTCCGTGGCGCGCCGAACCCGCTCTGGAATGGCGGCAGCTTGATCGAGACCGGCGATGGCGCATCGCGCATCGACCTCGACAAGGACAACCTGCGGCGGGCCCGCAGCAATCATTCGGTATATGGCAAGGTGGCGAAACAGAGAGCGAAGCTTGAAAAGCTCCCGCAATTCGAGATTGTCGAGGCAAGGACGCCGCGCGAGATCGACAGCATCCTCAACACGATGGCCGATCAGAGACTGAGCCGGTTCTCGAAATACGGAATGAACGACTCGCTCCAGGACACGGCGATCTTCGCCCATTTCCGGCGCCTTGCCATGGAAGGTTGCGCATCGGGAAAAATCCTGTTGCATGGGCTGCGCGCCGGGGATGAATGGATCGCGACAAGCTATTGCCTTTGCCACAAGGACGTCGTCACCGGCACGTTGTGCTCCATTGACGAAGGCCGTTACCGGAAACATTCCCCCGGACTCATCGCAACCGTCCTGGAGATCGAGTGGGCAGAGCGCAACGGGTTCGCGCTCTATGATTTCGGAGCGGGAACCTACGACTACAAGGACCGGTTCGGTGGTCGCCACCGGCTGATGAAGGCCATGGCAAACACCGGCACGGTCATCGGGGCACTCTATCTCGCCGCCTGGAAGGCCCGGCTCGCACTGCGCCTGTGGCTGACGGAGAGACCCGCGCTGCACACGTGGTTGAGGCTGCGCAAGCGCGCCCTGCTCGGTCTCCTGGGACGACGTGACGGCGTGAAGACCCGCACCGCACGGGCCATACCGTTGATTTGGCGATACTGGTGCCTGATGAGCGTCCCCTTGCTGTAGCGTCGCGTTCCGACGGAAGATCAGCCGCCGGTCGGGGGCGGTTTTCGATCATCACCGGTCAAGAGGTCCGTCTCGGGATCCTCTTCCGGTGGCTCCCGCACCGGTTCGTCGTCGAGAAGACCGGGGATTGTCTCCGCCAAGGCAAGTTCGTCCTCCGTGATGTCTCCGCCGCCCTCTCCGGCGGAAGTCATACGACTGCGTTCCTCGACTTCGGCGAGAATCCTGCGCGCCACACCCGGCTTCTCCTGCATCAGCCGGTGCAGGTCGTGTGCCTCCAGCACCATCAGCTGCGTCGGTTCCAGAGCTGTCACCTCAGCCAGGGCACGGTGGTGGCCGAGAATTGCCATTTCCCCGAAAAACGCGCCCTCCTCCAACCGCAGACGGCGGTCGCCGATTGCCGCCTCCACCGCGCCGTCCGCGACGAAATACATGCAGGTCGCCTCTTCCCCGCGCCGCGAGATGACGGTGCCGGCGCGAACCGACTGGGCGCGAAGCAGTCGCGCGATTTCCGCGATCTCTGCCGCTTTCAGGTCCTCGAACAGTGGTACCCGGGCGACCATTCCCCATGTGACGACGAAATCCCGCGAGTGGATCTCCCGCGCAAAGGCGGTCGCGACGATCCCCACCGGAAGGGCCAGAAGGCCGTAGCCAAGCAGCATCACGACCCCGCCGATGACCTTGCCCAGAGCCGACACCGGCACGGCATCCCCATAACCGACGGTCGTCAACGTCGCCGTTGCCCACCACATGGCCTGCGGTATCGATCCGAAGACCTCCGGCTGCAGGTGGCCCTCGGCCAGATACATGGCCGTCGCCGACAGGATCATGGCGCCGAAGATGATGATGAGACTTGCAACGATGGCGTGCTTCTCGTCGCCGATGGCATTGGTCAGGGACCGCAGTGCCGGCGAATAGCGCGCCAGCTTGAGAAACCGCAGGAGGCGCAGGACCACGAATGGCTGCAACTGGTCAAACGGCGTCAGCAGGCTGACCAGAAACGGCACGATCGCAAGGAGGTCGACGATCGCAGCGCCCTGGCAGGCATAGCGCCAGCGCGCGACAAGCGGGCCCAGCCGCCGGTATGGCGGATGCAGGTCGGCAACCCACAACCGCGCCAGATATTCCATCAGAAAGGCCGCGCCGACGCCGAGCTCCGCCAGATAGAGAAGCTCGCCCCAACGGGCCGCAACCGCCGGCACGCTCTCCAGAAGCACAAGAATGACAGTGGCGAAGATGAAACCGACAAGAAGCCGGTCAACGAAGCGGCCTTGCGGGTCGCCGGCGGAGCCGCGTTCCAGCCAGCGAAAGATCCGCGCCTTCAGTTTGGGCGGACCGCCGCGTTCCGCCCGGGCGGCACCACCATCCGGATCGGCCCCGCCCGGCGCTTCATAACGCTGAGGGGGCCGGTCCATGTCGATCATGCTTGTGTCAGCGAGGCCGCGCTTTCCAGGTGCGCGGCGATCGCGTCGATCGCCTCCTGCGCCTTCGAGGCATCGCTGCCACCGGCCTGGGCCATGTCGGGTCGCCCGCCACCGCCACGCCCGCCCAGGATCTCGGACCCGACGCGGACAAGGTCGACGGCGCTGAGCCGGTCGGTCAGGTCGGACGTGACGCCGACGACGATCGCCGCCTTGTTGTCTTCCCCGGCATTGATCAGGACGACGATACCGGATCCGACCTGCTCTTTCGCCTGATCCGCGAGGCCCTTGAGATCCCTGGGATTGAGCCCTTCGACCGCACGCGCGAGAAGGCGCGTCCCGGCGATCTCCCGGACACCGCCGTCGGCCTCGCCGCCACCGCCCATGGCGAGCTTCTTGCGGGTTTCGGCCAGTTCGCGCTCCAGCCGGCGCTTTTCTTCGACCAAGGCTGTCACACGCTCGACCACCTCGGCCTGGCCGGACTTGAGAACGCCCGCGACCACGCGCAGGCGCGCATCCTGGGCCGCCAGATGACGGCGCGCTGCAGCCCCGGTCAACGCCTCGATACGGCGCACGCCGGCGGCAACAGCACCTTCCGCAACCAGCGTCACAAGGCCGATATCGCCAGTGCGCTGAACATGCGTGCCGCCGCAAAGTTCCAGCGAATAGGTCTTGCCGGCCTTGTCGCCCTCCGTCGCCACGCCCATCGAGACGACGCGGACCTCGTCGCCGTATTTCTCGCCGAACAGCGCCATCGCCCCCTGCTCGATCGCCTCGTCGACGCCCATCAGCCGGGTCTCGACACCGGAATTCTGCAGCACGATCGCATTGGCCAGGTCCTCCACCCGGGCAAGCTCCTCGTCCGCCATCGGCTTGGGATGGGAGAAGTCGAAACGCAGCCGCTCCGGACTGACGAGCGATCCCTTCTGCGCAACATGGGTGCCGAGCACCTCGCGCAGGGCCTCGTGAACCAGATGGGTAGCGGAATGGTTGGCCCGGATCGCGGCCCGGCGAACCCTGTCCACCAGCAATTCGAGCGGCAGGCCGAGCGAGACCTTGCCCGCAACGACCTTCACCTCATGGACGAAGAGACCATCCGCCTTCTTCTGCGTTCCGGTGACCTCGATCTCGACGCCGCCCTCGCCCCGCATTCGGCCGGTATCGCCGACCTGGCCGCCGGATTCGCCGTAGAACGGCGTCTGGTTGAGGACGATCAGGCCGCTGTCGCCCGCCTGAAGCTCCATCGCCTCCGCGCCGTCACGCACCATGGCGGTGACGACGCCCTCGGCGGTTTCCGTGTCATATCCGAGGAAGTCGGTCGCGCCCAGACGGTCCTTCAGCGTGAACCAGACCGTGTCGGTGGCCGCTTCGCCCGAGCCGGACCAGGCGGCGCGCGCCTCGGCGCGCTGGCGCTCCATCGCCGTCTTGAAGCCTTCGGTGTCGACAGAAATGCCGCGTGCGCGCAACGCGTCCTGCGTCAGGTCGAGCGGGAAGCCATAGGTGTCATAGAGCTTGAACGCGGTCTCGCCGTCGAACTCCGCCCCTTCGCCAAGATCGCCGCTTGCATCGTCGAGCAGCGTCAGGCCGCGTGCGAGCGTTTTGCGGAACCGGCGTTCCTCGAGCTTCAGCGTCTCGGTGATCAGCGCCTCGGCGCGGGACAGTTCCGGGTAGGCCCGCCCCATCTCGCGCACGAGCGTCGGCACCAGGCGCCACATCAGCGGCTCCTCCGAGCCCAGCAGATGGGCATGGCGCATGGCGCGGCGCATGATCCGGCGCAGGACGTAGCCGCGTCCCTCGTTGGACGGCAACACGCCATCAGCGATGAGGAAGCTGGCCGAGCGTAGATGATCGGCAATGACCCGGTGGCTGGAGCGTGCATCGCCTTCCGCCGCGACGCCGACCGCGTTTTCCGACGCGGAAATCAGGGCGCGGAACAGGTCGATATCGTAGTTGTCATGCACGCCCTGCATGACGGCGGCGATGCGCTCCAGCCCCATGCCGGTGTCGATGGACGGGCGCGGCAGCGCCACCCGTTCTCCGGGCAGCTGCTCGAACTGCATGAAGACCAGGTTCCAGATCTCGATGAAGCGATCACCATCCTCATCGGCCGAACCCGGAGGGCCGCCCCAGATGTGATCGCCATGATCGTAGAAGATTTCCGAGCAGGGGCCGCAGGGGCCGGTGTCGCCCATCGCCCAGAAATTGTCGGAGGTGGCGATGCGGATGATCCGGTCTTCGCCGATGCCGGCAATCTTCTTCCACAGGCCGAATGCCTCTTCGTCCTCGGCATAGACGGTGACCAGCAACCGGTCCTTGGGCAGGCCGAATTCCTTGGTGATCAGGTTCCAGGCCAGCTCGATGGCGCGGTCCTTGAAGTAGTCGCCAAAGGAAAAGTTTCCCAGCATTTCGAAGAAAGTGTGATGCCGGGCCGTGTAGCCGACATTGTCGAGATCGTTGTGCTTTCCGCCGGCGCGCACGCACTTTTGGGCGGTCGTCGCGCGGTTGTAGTCGCGTTTCTCGAGACCGGTGAAGACGTTCTTGAACGGCACCATCCCGGCATTGGTGAACATCAGGGTCGGGTCGTTGCGCGGTACGAGCGGACCCGACGCCACGACCTCGTGGCCGTTGCGGTCGAAATACTCGAGAAAGGCAGACCGGATTTCGTTTACGCCGCTCATGTAGATGCCACCCACTGCGCCGCGCATGCCTGTCCCGAACGGTGCCGGACCTGTGGAAAGGAGATGCGCGCCTGTCTTCGTTCTTGAGCCCGCTTTTAGCTTTGCACCGTCGACAAGTCCAGCGGGAGGCCGGCCGGCGGCAACGCGCGTCTACACACGGGTGCGGGAGGACGGGGTGAGTTCGCGCATCCCCTTGTTTCACGACGCGGGGAACATTCGCATCCGGTTTACACAAGGGCAGCGCCAGCGGTGACGGGGGACATTGCCGGCCGTAAAGCGGGAGCCGGTGCACAGCTGGGTTTGAGACCGGACGCGATACGAAGCAGGCAAACGAGGCGGGACGTAAAAGGCCGACCGGACAAGACATGTCAGGCGGAGTGCATCAGACAGGCTCGGCCCCTTCGGGGGACCACGCCGCAGGGCGCGCATGCTGTCAGGATGACCAGTACGGTTGAAACGAACCCACAGGCCCGACTGGGTCGCCAGACCCCGCTGCACATCGGGCCGGCCGGAAATCCGGTCGGCCATCGTTTCGAATACGTCCGTCGGAACCGGCCTTCCGGTGCAACATGCCGAAACGGCAATCGCGGGAGAGCCCCACGCAGCCGACAGAGACGGAAGCCCGGAAACAGGCGTCGATCACGCCTCGCCGGCATCCTCGCTGTCACCTTCCGCGAAGGGATCGGTGATGCGCTCGGCAATCAGCCCGGCATTCTGCCGGATGGCCAGCTCGATCTCGTCCGCGATCTCGGTATTGTCGCGCAGGAACTGCTTGGAGTTTTCGCGTCCCTGGCCGAGCCGCTGACTGTTGTAGGAGAACCAGGCGCCCGATTTCTCGACGATGCCGCCCTTGACGCCAAGATCGATCAGCTCGCCCATCTTGGACACGCCCTCACCGTAGATGATGTCGAACTCGACCTGGCGGAAAGGAGGGGCCAGCTTGTTCTTGACGACCTTGACCCGGGTCTGGTTGCCGACCACCTCGTCGCGATCCTTGATCGCGCCGATCCGGCGAATGTCGAGGCGGACCGAAGCATAGAACTTCAGCGCGTTGCCACCCGTCGTCGTCTCCGGCGAACCGAACATGACGCCGATCTTCATGCGAATCTGGTTGATGAAGATGACCATGCACTTGGAGCGGGAGATCGAGGCGGTGAGCTTGCGCAGCGCCTGGCTCATCAGCCGCGCCTGCATGCCCGGCAGGCTGTCGCCCATCTCGCCCTCGAGTTCGGCCTTGGGCGTCAATGCGGCAACCGAATCGATCACCAGCACATCGATGGCGCCGGAGCGCACCAGCGTGTCGCAGATCTCCAGCGCCTGCTCACCCGCATCCGGCTGCGAGATCAGCAGGTCGTCAATGTTGACGCCAAGCTTGCGGGCATAGATCGGATCAAGAGCGTGCTCCGCATCGATGAACGCGCAGATGCCGCCCTTCTTCTGGGCCTCGGCCACGGTGTGCAGGGCCAGCGTCGTCTTGCCCGAGGATTCCGGTCCGTAGATCTCGACGATACGGCCGCGCGGCAACCCGCCGACACCGAGCGCAATATCGAGGCCGAGCGAGCCGGTGGAGACCGTCTGCACCTCGACCACCTGCCCCTGTCCCATCTTCATGATGGAACCCTTGCCGAATGCGCGTTCGATCTGGGAAAGGGCGGCGTCAAGCGCCTTGTTCTTGTCCATCTGCATGCCTTCGACCAAGCGGAGTGAATTCTGAGCCATCGGATGCCATCCTTATTCCACGCCACGCCTGGCGATTCAAACTGCGCTTTTGTACCTTTTTTGTTCTCATTTTACAATACGAATTAACACTCTGAAAAATAACGAAAAACGATTTTTGTTCGATTTTCGTTCGAGTCCTTGTTGCAACTTTTGCGAGAAATATTGTCGAACCGGCGATTGCGAAGCAGAGAATCATCTCTGCTTCGGCGCCCCGGCTCCCCTTCCGGGAGCGGGCCTGAATGTGGCATGAGGGATGCTCCCGTTGCCGGAGCCATGCCATGCCCGTTGCCGCCTTCGGCGCCATTCACCTCGACACGATCGCCCATGCCGCCGTTCCGATCCTGCCCGAGACATCGACCCCGGCGCGCCTTTCCGCCTGTCCCGGCGGCGTCGCGGCGAATGTCGCGCGCGGGCTTTCCCGGCTCGG
>NZ_JBLXFR010000089.1:0-10507 GCF_048261845.1 Stappia sp.
TCCCGGTGGATGCACGTCCCCGTCGCCCGAATTGGGCCATGATCGGCGGGTGAATGGGCACGAATTCCGGGAACCGGGAACCGGGAAACGAACAGGAGACTGGCGGATCGTGAACGTTCATGCAAAACCGACTGCCGCCGTACCGAGGCCGCGCGACCCGCGGCTCGATTTCTTTCGCGGCATCGGCATGTTCATCATCTTCGTCGCGCATCTGCCGAACAATACCTGGACCCTGTGGATCCCGGCCCGGTTCGGCTTTTCCGACGCCACCGAGATGTTCGTCTTCTGCTCGGGCATGGCCTCCGCCATCGCCTTCGGCAAGGTCTTCGACCAGCACGGCTGGTTGATGGGCGTTGCCCGTGTCGGCCATCGCGTCTGGCAGGTCTATTTCGCCCATGTCTGCCAGTTTCTGGTGATCGCCGCCGGTCTCGTCGCGATCCAGCGCAGCGGCTATCTGGAGGCCTGTTGCGGCCTCACCGAGAACTATGTCGGCTCGCTCAACCTCTGGCATTTCTTCGAGCGCACCGGCGAGAACCTGCCCGGTCTGCTGACGCTCACCTATGTGCCCAACTATTTCGACATCCTGCCGATGTACATCGTCATCCTGCTGCTGCTGCCGGTGATGATGGCGGTCGCGCGCGTGTCGAAGCCCGCCGTCTTCGGCCTGATGGCAGCCCTCTGGCTCGCCGCCGGCTTCGGGTTTCTCGACCTGCCGGCCGAACCCTGGTCGGACCGCTCCTGGTTCTTCAATCCCTTCGCCTGGCAGCTTGTCTTCTTCACCGGCTTCGCCCTGATGCGCGGCTGGCTGCCGGCGCCGCCGGTCAACCGGGGCCTGATCGCCGTCGCCGCCGTCGTCGTTGTCGCCTCCGTGCCCTTCGCCTGGCATGTCGCCTACAACGCCGTGCCGGAGCTCTTTGCAGCGCGCGATGCGGTGATGCCCTTGTGGGACAAGACGACGTTCGGCCTGCTGCGCTACGTGCATTTCCTGGCGCTTGCCTATCTCGCCTGGATCGCCGTCGGCGCCGGCGGGAGGTATCTCGTTGCCGACAATCTCTGGGGGCGCGCCGTGCGCGTCGTGCAGCGGGTCGGCCAGCAGTCGCTCGCCGTCTTCCTGGCAAGTCTGGTTCTCGCCCAGGCAGTCGGCATCCTGCGGGACATGGCCTGGGGGCGCGGTGATCCCTTGATGGAGCTGCTGGCCAATCTCGGCGGCTTCGCCGGGCTCATCGCCGTCGCCTATCTGGTCTCCTGGTTCAAGAAGGAGCCCTGGCGCCGGCCGCGCATCGCGCAGTCCCCTGCCCAGCCGGTGAACGCGGGTCCTGCCGGGATCTCGGCTCCGGCTCCTTCCAGGGCCGGTTCGCCGGCACGGGCCGGGTCGGCGCGCGGGGCGGATGGCGCCGGAAAGCGCGTCCGTCAGGACGAGCCGGCCGAATAGAGGCTCAAAGGTCCCAGCCGAGCCGGTTGCCGAGCGCCCGCCAGGCCCGCTCCACCCACTCCGCGCGCACGGCATGCCCGCCCTTGTGCAGGCAGACCTCGAGAAGGCCGGCGCCGTTCCTGGCCTCCTGACGCTGGCAGGCTAGGCCCTCGGGCGGCGCGGCTTCGGGAAAGTCGCGCGGCAGGCCGGCCTTGTCCTGCCAGACGGCAAGGCTTTTCGCCACATCCGACTGCCGCCACGCATCGCCGATCGGCCGGCCTTCCAGCGGCACGGTGCGGTCGCCCGTCCCGTGCACATGGAACAGCGCCGGCACGTTCGAGGGACAGGTCTGCGGCACCGGATCCCAGAAGGCGCCGGCGATCGGTGCGTATCCGGCAAACAGCTCGCCGTGATGGCAGGCAAGGTTCCAGACCATCGAGCCGCCCATGGAAAAGCCGGTTGCCATCATCCGGTCGCGGCGCAGCGCAAACCGCGTCGTCAGGTCATCGACAAGCGCTTCGAAGAAGGCGAACTCGTCGCGCAGCTGCCGGGGGGCGCCCGGATAGGACCAGGTTCCGCCTTCGCCCTGCGGCGCGATGAAGGCAACGCCGAGCCGGTCGGCGAGCCGCGCCCATGCCTGGTTGCGCATTTCCGCCTCCGCCGATCCGCGCCAGCCATGCAGGAAGACGATGGCGCCGACGGGCGGCGTTCCCTCCCGGTCCCGGGGCAGGCGGATCCGGTCCTCCCCGCCCTCGATGCGGCAGGGGATCTCGATGCCGCAGTCGGCCCCGGAATCGGTCCCGGCACCTGTGGCCGCCGGCGAATGCAACGTGAGAGCGGCCAGCGCGGTCGCCAGAGCGGTCGCCAGAGCGGTCATCGTCGCGGTCATCAGCGCGGCAACGGGCACATGTCGACGGCGTTGGATCATTTGCGCTCCTGACAGGTTGACGGGCACCTGCACCGAACAGTTGGTGCAAGGATGGCCGCGCCCGTCTCCGGAGCAAGGGGAAACAGGCCGCCCGCCGCTCACGCTTTGGTGAGGGTGTCCCGGGCCGGCGTCACAGGATCGCCCAGCGGATCGCCCCGGCAACGAGCGTCAGCACCGTCACGCCGGCGACCCACAGGAAGACGAACCAGGCCAGTTTCCGGGCAAGGCCGCCGTCCCGGCCGCCGTCCCGGTCGTGCTCGCCCCGCGCGTCCTGCCGTTTCCCGCCGGCCGTCACCTGCGCCATCAGTGGTAGCCCTCGTCGGGCCGGACCTTGCCGCGGAACACCCAGTAGGCATAGCCGCTATAGGCCAGGATCATCGGGATCAGCACCGCCGCGCCGACGAGCAGGAACAGCAGCGAGCTGTCGGGCGCGGCGGCGTCCCAGATGGTGATCGCCGGCGGTACGATATTGGGATAAAGGCTGATCCCGAGCCCGGCGAAGGTGACCAGGAACAGGCCGAGGCTTGCCAGGAACGGTGTCGCGTCGCGGGTCGATGCGAGGCTGGTGAACAGCAGCACGGCAAGGCCCAGCACCATCAGCGGCACCGGCGCGGTATAGAGGATCTGCGGGAAGGCGAACCAGCGCGCCGCGATCTGCGGGTCGAGCGCCGGGGTCCACAGGCTGACGATGCAGATCATCGCCAGCATCAGCCCGCCGAGCAGCCGCGCCTTGGCGCGGAAATGCGCCTGCATCGGCCCCTCGCATTTCCAGATCAGCCAGGTCGCACCGAGCAGCGCATAACCGATGACGACGGCAATGGCGGTCATCACCGAGAACGGTGTCAGCCAGTCGAGCCAGCCGCCGGCATAGGCCCGGCCTTCCACCTCGATGCCCTGCACGATGGCGCCGAGCGCAAGTCCCTGCGCCAGGGCCGCCGTCAGCGAGCCGAGGAAGAAGGACACGTCCCAGATCCAGCGTCGCTCGGGCGGCGCCTTGAAACGGAACTCGAAGACGACGCCACGGAAGATGAGGCCGAAAAGCATGGCCATGATCGGCGCGTAGAGCGCCGGCATCAGCACCGCATAGGCGAGGGGGAAGACCGCGTAGAGCCCGCCGCCCCCCAGCACCAGCCAGGTCTCGTTGCCGTCCCAGACCGGGGCGACGGAGTTCATCATCACGTCGCGCTCGCTCGAGGAGCGGGCGGTGGGGAACAGGATGCCGATGCCGAGGTCGAAACCGTCGAGCACCACATAGAGGAAGACGGAGGCGGCGATGAGCAGGGCCCAGACGAGGGCAAGGTCGATGTCCATCTCTCTACTCCGCCGGTTGGGTTTTGGAACGCTCGGCATAGGCCGCAGCCGGGGTGACGCCGGCGGCGCGGGTCGGTGCGCCGGGTTCCGGTCCCCCGGCGTCGCCTCCGGGCGTTTTCGCCATCGATTTCAGCAGGTAGCCGGTGCCGATGCCGAAGACGATGAAATAGACCACGATGAAGACCACAAGCGAGGTCGCCACCGCAGGTGCGTCGACCGGCGACAGGCTGTCCGCCGTGCGCAGCAGCCCGTAGACCGTAAAGGGCTGGCGGCCGACCTCCGTCGTGATCCACCCGGCGAGCACCGCGATGAAGCCGGCCGGTCCCATGAGAAGCACCGCCCCGTGGAAGAGCGGCGTGTCGGCAAGCCGGCCGCGCGCCCTCAGATAGAGGCTCCACAGGCCGATGCCCAGCATGGCGAAGCCGATGCCGACCATCACCCGGAACGACCAGAAGACGATGGCCGCGTTCGGCCAGTCCTCGCGCGGGAAGTCCTTCAGGCCCGGCACCCGCCCGTCGAGCGAGTGGGTGAGGATCAGGCTGCCGAGCTTCGGGATCTCGACCTTGTAGCGGGTTTCCGCCGCCTCCATGTCGGGCATGCCGAAGAGGATCAGCGGCGCGCCTTCCTCGCTCTCGAAATGCCCCTCGATCGCGGCGATCTTGGCCGGCTGGTGCTCCAGCGTGTTGAGGCCGTGCTGGTCGCCGGCGAAGATCTGCACCGGAGTGACGATCGCGGCCATCCACATCGCCATCGACAGCATCACGCGCGCGCCCTGGTTGTCTCCTGCCGCCTTGCGCCTGCCCTTCAGGAGGTGCCAGGCGCCGACCGCACCCACCACGAAGGCGGTCGTCAGGTAGGCGGCCAGCATCATGTGCACCAGCCGGTAGGGGAAGGACGGATTGAAGACGATCTCGAACCAGTTTTCCGGGATGAACTGGCCGGCCTCGTTGATGGCGTAGCCGGCCGGCGTCTGCATCCAGCTGTTGACCGACAGGATCCAGAAGCCGGACAGCGCCGTGCCGAAGGCGACCATGACGGTGGCAAGGAAATGCAGCCGCGGCCCGACCCGGGTCAGGCCGAACAGCATGATGCCGAGGAAGCCGGCCTCCAGGAAGAAGGCGGACAGCACCTCGTAGCCCATCAGCGGCCCGAGCACCGGTCCGGTCTTGTCGGAAAAGACCGACCAGTTGGTGCCGAACTGGTAGGTCATGACGATGCCCGAGACGACGCCCATGCCGAAGGCGACGGCGAAGATCTTCAGCCAGTACTTGAACAGCGTCAGGTAGACGTCCCGCTTGGTCGCCAGCCACAGCCCCTCCAGCACCATCAGGTAGCTGGCGAGCCCGATCGTGAAGGACGGGAAAATGATGTGGAACGAGATGGTGAAGGCGAACTGGAACCGGGCCAGGTCGAGTGCGGAAAAATCCATGCTGCCGTCTCCATCGTCTCTCGGGCTGTTCGGTGGCCGGCGCTGTCCGACATCCCGGATGCGCACCGGCATCCGCCGGCTCCTGCGTGACGCGCGCACCCTTGCACGCGTCTGACGAGAATAGTGTGTCGGCAGGCGGTTATGCCCATGCGACAGATTGAAGCCTGGCGGCCCCGGCCGCAAGCCCGCAGGCTGGACAGGGCGGCCCGTGAACGGTGCGGGCGGGATATGGCCGCATTTCGGACCTTCCCTTCCAAACAGGGTTGAAACCTTCTACAGTTGCCGCGATGCAGCATCGGGGTGCCGAATGATTTCGCTTCCGCTGGGTTGGACCGGCTTCCTGGCGGTGTGGGCCGCATCCTACATCGCACTCGTGATCCTGTATTTCGGGTCCGGTCTCGTGCTGGTCGCGCTGAACCGCCGCCATCCGGAGCGCCGCATCCAGAAGCAGCGGCGCTCGGACCGGGTCCGCTCCGAGATCCGCCAGAGCCTCGTCGCCCTCGTCTCGATCGCGGGATATGTCGCCGGCGGTCTCTGCCTGCCGGCCAACGGCTATGCGCTGTTTCAGCCCGGGGAACTGACGCTTGTCTCCTTCCTTGGCTGGTCTGTCGTCTCCGCCATTGCCTATGACACCTGGTTCTACTGGGGGCACAGGGCGATGCACACCAAGGCGCTGTTCCGGTTTCACGCCCTGCATCACCGCTCCATCACGCCGACGGTCTGGGCCAACAATTCGGACGGTTTTGTCGGCACCATGATCGAGCAGGGCTACTTCCTGGTGGCGCCGCTGCTTCTGCCGATTCCTCCGCTCGTGCTGGTCCTGCACAAGCTCTACGATCAGGCGAGTGGAATGGTCGGCCATTGCGGGTTCGAACATGTCGCCTCGCCGGGCGCGCGCAAGCCCTGGCCGCTTGTCTGCACCACCTTCCACGACCAGCACCACTCGAATTTCCGCTGCAACTTCAGCAACACGTTCTCCCTCTGGGACCGCTTCATGGACACGCTCCATCCGGCCTATGATCGCAAGGTCGAGGAGATGGAGCGCCCCGTGTCCGCAACGCCGCGCGACGGCGCCTGACGCCGGGTGCCTGACGCCGGATGCCTGACGCCGGATGCCTGACGCCGGGCGGCTTGCGCCCGCGCTAAAAGCTCGATGCGCTCACATGCCCTCGGTCGGGATGTTCAGCGTCAATCCGCAATGCTTGCAGTGGACGGCATCGGGATCGTGCCTGCTCAGCCCGCAGTCGGGGCATTTGTGGATGACCTTCTGCGGCCGGAAGATCGTCTGCACCAGCCGCAGGAACAGCCCGACGCCGAAAATCATGATCAGCACGGTGAGGAGGCGCCCGTATTCGTCGGTCATGGTGATGTCGCCGAAGCCGGTGGTGGTCAGCGTCGTCACCGTGAAATAGAGCGCGTCGAGATAGGTGTTGATGCCCGGATTGCGGTGGCCTTCGGTCACGTAGACCAGTGCGGTGACGACGAAGACGAAGACGATGAGGTTCACCGTCGACTGGATGATTTCCTCGTTCTCCCGGAAAAACCAAGAGAATTCCCGTGCCTCGCGCAGCAGGTGATAGGAGCGCATCAGCCGCAGCATGCGCACGACCCTGAGGAAGGCGAGGCTTTCGAAAAAGGCGCTGGCAAACAGCGAGGCGATGACGATCAGGTCGGCCAGCGCGGTGAACTCGAACACGGCTCTCCGGGGCCGGGCGGCGGCAACCAGCCGCAGCACGTAGTCGACAACCAGCACACCGCCGATCATGTAGTCGATGCGGTGATCGATATCGCTCGGATCGTAGGTCGTCGAAACGATGAAATAGGCGATCGTCACCAGGTCGAAGGCGATGAGCGCCAGTCGCCAGCGCCGCGAGGTCGCGTCCGTGCCGAAATACAGGCGCCGGATGCGGGCCTGTGCCCGGCGGAAGGCGGTGGAGGTCTCTTCGTCGGGTGTGGCGTTGATGGTCATGGCGCGATGAGACCGCAGGCACCCGGCCGCGTCAATTGTCCTGATTGCGCGGGCGCGGAAGGACCGATCGGCACCCGGAAAAACATCGGCTTTTGACTCTTTGGCGAATCGGCGCAAACTTTTCGTTAACCATTTCAGTTTCGGGCGTCGCAAAATGGCGGCGGCGATCGGGTTCCGGGAGTTCTCCATGTCTGGTTTTGTCACTTCGCTGCCGACGCTCAATGACAGCCTGCGTTTCGCCGAGCAGCATGTCGGCGACATCCTGCACACGCCGAAATCGCCGGACGGCGCCGCCTATCGCTTCATCGTGCGCGGCACCGGCCGCTTCGGCAACGGCGCCAGGAGCGGCAGCCCCAGCGAGGTGCTGGCCACGACCCGCCGCGAGGCGGAGTTGCGCCGGCTCCATGCGGTCGCCACCAGCATCGCGCAATATCTGGAAGAGCGCATCGAGGCGGAAACGCCGGGCCTGCCGTTTCACCAGTAGTGCGGCACGGCGCGTTGCGCGCCGACGGCCAAGCCTGCCAAAGCCTGCGGGGGCATCGTGCACTGCCCGGATGCGGTGCCCGGATGCGGTGCCCGGATGTTGGTCCCGGATGTCGGCCCAAGGGCTCGACAAGGGGCGCTCACGCCCAGGTTCTCTCCAGCACCGACAGCCAGTTCTTCCAGGCGATCTTTTCGATCAGCTCCTCGCCATAGCCGGCATCGCGAAAGGCCTGCAGCAGCACCGGCAGTCCCGCCACGTCCGTGATCGCCCGTGGCACCAGGCAGCCGTCGAAATCCGATCCGAGCGCCACCCCGTCCTCGCCCAGTCGTGCGATCATGTGGTCCATGTGCCGCACCATGACATCGAGCGCCGTGTCGGAGCGGTGACCGCCGTCGGGGCGCAGGAAGGCCACATGGAAGTTGAGGCCGGCAAGGCCGCCGCTCTCGGCGATGGCGTCGAGTTGCCGGTCGGTCAGGTTGCGCGCCGACGGACACACCGCGTGGGCATTGGAATGCGAGGCGACCAGCGGCCGGTCGCTCAGGGAGGCGACGTCCCAGAACCCCTTTTCCGTCAGGTGCGACAGGTCGATCATGATTTTCAGCCTGTTGCAGGCGCGTACCAGTTCCCTGCCCGTGTCGGTCAGGCCGGGGCCGCTGTCGGGCGAGGCCGGACAGGTCATCGGGGCGCCGTGGCCGAAGATGTTTGATCGGCTCCACACCGGGCCGAGCGAGCGCAGGCCCGCCGCGTGCAGCACCTCCAGGGCGACGAAGTCCGGGTCGATCGCCTCGGCTCCCTCGACATGCAGCACCATCGCCAGCGAGCCCGCGTCCATCGCCGTGCGAATGGCTTGCACGTCGCGGCAGATGCTGACGTCGCCGGCGGCCTCGCGCTCCAGCCGGAACGCCCTGGCAGCCATGCGCAAGGTGAAGGCAAGCGCCGCGGGCTGCTGGACTTCGGCGAAGTTGGCCGGGTCCTGCGGGTCGTAGCGCAGGTTCATGTCCTCGCCGAGGCGGGAGGGCACATACATGGCGAAAAGCCCGCCTGCGAAGCCGCCCGCCCGCGCCCGGGGCAGGTCGATATGGTCGCGCGGGGCACGCTCGAGGAAGGAGCGCTCGCGCGGCGTCCCGGCACCCAGTTCCAGCTTCAGCAATGTGTCGTTGTGCCCGTCGAAGACGGGGACGGGGGCAGCCACCATTGGGGAGATCCTTGTCGTTCGGGCACGGGTGCCTGGGCACTTTGGGGTGGCCGGAGTGTCGCCGCCGGCTTCACCGCTGGCAAGTGCCGGCGTGACAGCCGGGGAGCGCGGCAGGTTCCGTGGTCTCATAATTATTGTTGATTGAATAATAATTAAAAATACACTTTGAGGTTGCAATTCCGTAAGGTCCGTGATGGGATTGTCAGAACAGTTTCAGTATAGAAATTTTACGGCGTATTGGGTGAAGGCATGTTCGTCGAGCGGCTGGCCGATCCTCCCGAAGGTGAGGCCTATCGAAAATTGCAGCGCGCGCGCCGGGCCCTGATGGGGGTGGACGAGGCCGGGTTTCCCTGTTCTCCGGGCATGTTCGATGCCGGTGTGGTCTCTTTCGCCCATGGTGAGGGGGTGCGGCGTCCCTGGCACGGTGCGGTGCGGGCGGCGCAATGCGCCCTCCTGGATGCGGATGGCAGTCCGATCGAGAACTACATGTTCCTGCGCCCCTTTCCCGATCTGGAAACCGCGATCCGCGATGAATTCATCCGCAACGGCGTTCCCGAAAACCTTGCCGGTGAAGTTGTTCTCGATGCCGGATCGACCCGGCTGATCGTCGCGGCCCTCGCGCTGGCGACCCGCGACGGGGCGGAAATCGTCACGGCTCCGGGCTTCTATCATCCGCTCGCCGGTTGGTGCGCCCATCTCCGGCGCGCCCTGCATGTCGTGCCCGGCGAGCGCTCCGGCGGCTACAAGCTGACGGCCGGGGCGCTGGCACGTTTCCTCGCCGGCCGCCGGTCCGGGGTGCCGCCGGTCCTGCTGCTGTTCAATCCGACCATGACCGGCGCGGTCTATTCCCGGTCCGAGCTCGAGGCCATTGCCGGCGTGCTGCTGGCCCATGACATGATCGCTGTCGAGGATGCGCTTTTCGCCGGATCCGAGCATGATCCGGCGACCTGCCGGGCGCGGCTGGCGGCAACGCCGGCCGGGTCCCGCTGCCTGACGGTTGCCGGTGCCAGCAAGCTGCATTGCCTTGCCAACCTGCGTATCGGCTGGGGCTGCGGTCCGGCCTGGATGATCGCGGCGCTGAAGGACTTCATCACCTCCTCCTCCGCCAGCCTGCCGCATGTCGGCAAGGCGGCCGCGCTCGGCGCGCTGCAGGCGCCGGCGCGCTTCATCCGGCGCAATGTCACGGAATGTCGCGACCGCATCGCGCTGGTCGAGGAGCTTGTCGGCAAGCTCGATGCGCGGTTGCGCCGTGCAACGGGCAGCCCCTCGCAGGTGGTCGAGGTCGGCCATCCGGTCGCCGCCGGACATTCGCTCCTGATCGAATTCCCGGGCCTCGAAGGCCATGCGGGTCCCGACGGCGCCCCGCTGGTCGACGGGGCGGACCTCACGTCCTTCTTCCTGCGCGAGGCGGGTGTCGCCTTCGCGCCCGCGCTTTCGCACGGTTTCGACGGGCTCAAGCTGCGCGCCAATGTCGCCTCTCTTGGCACGCATCACACATATCCGGCCTCGCGAAGCTTCGAGCCCGAGCCGCCCGCCGGCTGGGGCGACGCCGAGGAGCGCGCCTTCGACGAAGGCTTCGCCAGGGGGCGGGACGAGATCTCGGCGGCCTTTGCCGAGCGCATCGAGCCGGCCCTCCTGCGCCTGCTTGCCCCCGCCCGTCCGGCCAGGGCCGCGCGTCCCGTGCCCCGCCGCGGGAGGTCGCCGGGCGGGGGCGCCGCCCCTGCAGGAGCCGACACATGTCCCGTGGCCGGCTGCTCCGGCTGGTCCCGCCCACCCCCCC
>NZ_JBLXFR010000090.1:0-10091 GCF_048261845.1 Stappia sp.
GCCGCCGGCAAGCAGGTCCTGCGGGCGGGCCAGAAGGCGCGAGATCGGCACGGAGGCATCGCCGACGGCGGAGACGAAGGAGGAGTTGGCACCGTTCTCCAGCAGACGGCGAACGAGATAGGCGAGCAGGTCGCGGTGGCCGCCAACCGGCGCATAGATCCGGCAGGGATGGCCGTCGCGTTCCGACACAGCCTTGAACAGGCTCTCGCCCATGCCGTGCAGGCGCTGGAACTCGTAGCCGCCGTCATTGCCGGCCAGCGCCACGATCTGCGCCACCGACAGCGCGTTGTGCGTCGCGAACTGCGGATAGATGCGCGGGCGCGCCGCCAGCAGGGCCCTGGCGCAGGCAAGATACGAAAGGTCCGTCGCCGCCTTGCGGGTGAAGACCGGGAAATCGGTCAGGCCGCGCTCCTGCGCGCGCTTGATCTCGGTGTCCCAGTAGGCGCCCTTGACCAGGCGCACCATGAACCTGCGGTCGAGGCGCTCGGCAAGGCCGATCATCCAGTTGACCACCTCGAGCGCCCGCTTCTGATAGGCCTGGATTGCCAGACCGAACCCGTCCCATCCCGCGAGGGATGGGTCGGCCGCGACGGCCGCGATCACGTCGAGCGAAATCTCCAGCCGGTCCGCTTCTTCCGCATCGACGGTGAAATTCAGATTGTGGCGCCTGGCTGCCTGGGCAAGCTTCAAAAGCTGCGGCACGAGTTCATCGCGCACGCGCGCGCCCTTGACCGCTTCGTAGCGCGGGTGCAGCGCCGACAGCTTGACCGAGATGCCGGGGCGGTTCGGCAGTTCGCCGCTGCCGGCCGCCTTGCCGATCGCCTCGATGGCATCCGCATAGGAGCGGAAATAGCGCTCCGCATCCTCGGCGGTGCGGGCTCCCTCACCGAGCATGTCGTAGGAGTAGCGGTAGCCCTTGGCTTCCTGGTTTCTCGCCCGTGACAGCGCGCCCTTGATGCTCTCGCCGAGGACGAACTGGTGACCGAGAACGCGCATCGCCTGCCGCGTCGCGGCACGCACTGCCGGCATGCCCATGCGCTTGACCAGGGCGGCGAGAATCGTGTTCGGCGCCTCGCCCGGATGGATCAGCCGCGACGTGATGCCAAGCGCCCAGGACGAGGCCGAGACGAGCCAGGTGTCGGACGGGCCTCCCTCGGACTCGTCGAACCGTGCGGCGGCGAGCTTGTCCTCGATCAGCTTGTCGGCGGTCGCGGCATCCGGCACGCGCAAGAGCGCCTCGGCCAGCACCATCAATGCCAGGCCCTCGCGCGTTGAAAGACCGTATTCGCGCAGGAAATCCTCGACCCCGCCCAGTCCGCCAATGGCCGAGCGGATCGCCTGGATGTAGCCGGAGGCCAGTTCGTCCACCCGCGCCTCGGTGGCGTCGTCAAGCGAGCCCTTGCCGATGAGCGCACGAACGGCGGCCTCATCCGAGGGGGCAAAAGGGGCGCGGAAGGGCGAAAGGTCTTTATGCGACTGCGCGACGGGCGCGCGTTCCGATGCGAGGCTCATGACAGCTCCTGAACACAACGAGTGCCGCGCAGCGGGCCTGCCGACGGGTTCATGCCCGAGCCGCCCACTTAGCGAATTCCCCTATCATACCTGCAATTCTTCCGTTATTTTCTTCGAAATATTATACAGAAACGGAGATTTTTCCCGTGAAATCCGAGAATACCGCTGAAACGCCGGCACTTGACCGGGTCGATCGCCGCATTCTGGCGGTTCTGCAAGTCGACGGCAGGATCACCACAACAGACCTCGCGGCCAAGGTGAACCTGTCGTCGACGGCAACGGCGGAACGGATGAAACGCCTGATCCGGGACGGCTACATCCTGCGCTTCTCCGCCGAACTCGACCCGCTGCGCCTCGGGTTGGGGCTTCTGGTCTTCCTGCAGGTCAAGCTCGATCGCACCACACCGGATGTCTTCGACGCCTTCGCGCAGGCCGTGAAGCGGGTGCCCCAGGTGCTGGAATGCCACATGGTGGCCGGCGGGTTCGACTATCTGGTCAAGGCACGCGTCTCGGACATGGCCGCCTATCGAAAGCTGCTTGCCGATGCCGTGCTCGACCTTCCCGGCGTGCGCGAAACCCACACCTACGCGGTGATGGAAGAGGTCAAGGACACCCATGTCCTGCCGCTGTAGGCAAGGCGCACGGGACCATAACGAAGCCGTGTGTTGACCGTCATTGCCGCCTCTTGCAGGAAAAGAAAAAAGGAAGGACCTGCCTCGATGTTCCATTGCCGCCACCGTTCGCACCCGATTGCCGGCGCGGCGCTTGCCGTCAGCCTGCTGCTTGCCGCCCCTTTCGCCGGGGTGCAGGCGGCAGATGCCCCCGACCCGGCCGACTGGCCGGCGGTGCTTGAGGAGGCGAAAGGCCAGACGGTCTATTTCCATGCCTGGGGCGGCGAGCCTCGCATCAACAGCTATATCGCCTGGGCGGGCGAGCAACTGAAGGCCCTGCACGGCGTCAGTGTCGAGCAGGTGAAGGTCGATGACACCGCAAATGTCGTTGCCCGGGTGGTTGCGGAAAAGGCGGCCGGACAGGATACCGGCGGCGGCGTCGATCTCGTCTGGATCAATGGCGAGAACTTCGTTTCACTGAAGAAGGCCGACCTGCTGATGACGCCGGGCTGGGCAACGAAACTCCCCAACTGGGAACTGGTCGACACGGCAAACAAGCCGGCGGTGCTGACGGACTTCACCGAACCGACGGACGGACTTGAAAGCCCGTGGGGCATGGCCAAGCTCGTCTTCATGCACGACACGGCAACACTCGCGAGCCCGCCGACCAGTCTTGCCGCGCTGGCGGAGTACCTGAAGACCCATCCGGGACGCTTCACCTATCCGCAGCCGCCCAATTTCCACGGCTCGACCTTTCTCAAGCAGGTGCTTGCGACAACCATTGCCGACAAGGCAAAGCTGACAAAGCCAGTCGACCCCGCAAGCTTCGAGGCCGATGTCGCACCGCTCTTCGCCTGGCTGGACGCGTTGCACCCGACCATGTGGCGGCAGGGGCGTGCCTTCCCGCAGAACCAGCCGGCCATGCGCCAGCTTCTCGCGGATGGCGAGATCGACATTGCCTTCACCTTCAATCCCGCCGACGCCTCGGCGGCGATCGCGGCCGGAGAACTGCCCGATACGGTCCGCACCTTCGTCCTCGACGGCGGCACGATCGGCAATGCCCATTTCCTCGCGATCCCCTACAATGCCAATGCCAAGGCCGGCGCGCTGGTTCTGGCCAACTTCCTGCTAAGCCCGGAAGCGCAGGCGCGCAAGCAGGATCCGGCGATCTGGGGCGACCCGACCGTACTTGCAATCGACGCCTTGAGCGAGGCCGACAAGGCCCGCTTCTCCACCCTCGACCTCGGCATCGCGACCCTTTCCCCGCAGCAACTCGGCCCGGTCATCGACGAGCCGCATGCAAGCTGGATGACCGGAGTGGAACGCGCGTGGAACGCCCGCTACGCCTCCCGATGAAGCCACGGAACGGGCAGGCCGCAAGACAATGATCAAACTGGCACCGGCGGCAACACTGGTCCTGATGCTGGGTCCGGTTGTCGCGGGCCTTGCGGGCACGCTGCTGCCGGCCTTCGGCCTTGTGCCTGCGCTTGGCGGCGACACGCTGTCGTTCGACGCGTTTCGCCGGCTCGCCGCGCAGCCGGGGCTGGCCACCTCGATCCTTCTGTCCCTCGGCACGGGCCTTGCGGCAACGCTCGGCGCCTTCGTGCTGACGCTCCTGTTCACGGCCGCCTTCGAGGGCACACGCCTTTTCCGCGTGCTCCGCACGTTGCTGTCACCGCTGATGTCCGTGCCGCATGCGGCCGCGGCCTTCGGCCTTGCCTTCCTGATCGCGCCATCCGGCTTCGCAATGCGCCTTCTGTCCCCCTGGTCGACCGGTGCGACGCGCCCCCCCGATGTGCTCATCGTCGGCGATCCGGCGGGCATCACCATGACGCTGGGTCTGATGGCGAAGGAAATCCCCTTCCTCTTCCTGATGGTGCTTGCCGCATTGCCACAGGCCGATCCGGCGCGCGCGCGCCGTGTCGCGGCAAGCTTCGGCTATGCTCCCGTCGCCGGGTGGCTCAAGGCGGTGCTCCCACGCGTCTACCCCCAGATCCGTCTGCCGGTCTTTGCCGTCATCGCCTATGCCACATCGGTCGTCGACGTTGCCCTCATTCTCGGTCCTGCCACGCCGCCACCGCTTGCCGTGCGCCTGACCGGCTGGATGAACGATGCGGACCTGTCGCTGCGCTTCATGGCCTCGGCCGGGGCCTTGTTGCAGCTTGGCGTGAGCCTTTCCGCCATCGCGCTGTGGATCCTTGGCGAGAGGATCGTCGCGCGGCTCGGCCTGCGCTGGATCGCGAGCGGCGGGCGGCGGGCGGCGGATGTCTCCCTTGCCGCCCTTTCCGGCATGCTGATGAGCGTGCTGACCGGTGCATTGCTGCTCGGTCTTCTCGTGCTCGCGCTTTGGTCGCTGGCCGGGCCCTGGCGGTTCCCGGACGCCTTGCCGGCGGGCTTCACGCTGGCGACCTGGCGCCACCATCTGGCGGCGGCAGGAGGAACCGTCGGCACGACGCTGGTGATCGGACTGCCCGTCGTGGCGATCGCGGTCACGCTGGCGCTCGCCTGCCTGGAAACCGAGACCCGGGGCTCCCGCGCCTTGCGGCACCGCTCGATGCCACTCGTTTACCTGCCGCTGGTCGTGCCGCAGATCGCCTTCCTGTTCGGCCTGCAGATCCTGTTCCTCATGGCCGGGCTGCACGACACGCTCATCGCGGTCGCACTCGCCCACACGGTCTTCGTCATTCCCTATGTCCTGCTGGCGCTTTCCGATCCCTGGCGCGCCGTCGACCCGCGCTACGGCCATGTCGCGAGCGCGCTCGGTGCATCGCCCGGCAGAACCTTCTGGCGCATTCGCCTGCCGCTTGCACGGCGCGCCGTCGCCACCGCCGCGGCGCTCGGTTTCGCCGTATCGGTCGCGCAATACCTGCCGACGCTGCTGATCGGCGGCGGCCGCACGGCGACCGTGACCACAGAGGCCGTGGCGCTTGCATCGGGCGGCAACCGCCGCCTCGTCGGTCTCTATGCGCTGCTGCAGATGGCGCTGCCGTTTGCCGCTTTCGCGCTGGCCGCACTCATCCCCGCCGTGACGTTTCGCCACCGCCGGGAACAGGAGCCGGATGCATGAGCGAGCCGCTGACCTTCGAAAAGGTGGAGATCTCTCTCGCCGGACAGCCCTTGATCGGCCTCGACAGGACCATCGGACCGGGCGAAGTGCTGACCGTGATGGGACCCTCGGGCGTCGGCAAGTCGAGCCTTCTGGCCCATGCCGCAGGCTTTCTCGCCCCTGCCTTCGAAGCCCGCGGCCGGGTGCTTTCAGGCAGTCTCGACGTGACGGGACTGCCGGCGCACAAGCGCCAGCTCGGCCTGCTGTTCCAAGACCCCCTCCTGTTTCCGCACCTGAGCGTGGGAGCCAATCTCGCCTTCGCTCTGGCGCCCGACCTGAAAGGCCGTACCGCCCGCGAGGCCGCTGTTGCCGCTGCCCTTGCCGATGTGGAGCTCGCGGAATTCGCGGGCCGCGACCCCGCAACGCTTTCGGGCGGTCAGAAGGCCCGGGTCGCCCTCATGCGCGTTCTGCTGTCGCGACCGCGCGCGCTGCTGCTCGACGAGCCGTTCTCCAAGCTCGACGCCACGCTGCGCGGCCAGATCCGCACGCTCGTCTTCGACAAGGCGCGCGCGCACGGCCTGCCGGTGCTGCTCGTCACCCATGACCATGCCGACGCGGAGGCGGCCGGCGGTCCCGTCGTCGACCTGACCCTGTCCGCCTGAACGGGCGGGCAGGCTGCAAAAGCCTGGGCGGGGCCCTTCAGCCAGCCGCGTCGGCGGCGGCAGACTGCAGCAGGGCATAGCGCTCGATACCGATCTGCTCGATCAGGTTGAGCTGCGTTTCCAGATAGTCGATATGGTCTTCCTCGTCGCCCATGAGGTCCTCGAAGAGGCGCATCGTGACATAGTCGCCGACTGCGAGCGTCACCTCCCGCGCCTCCTTGTAGAGCGCACGGGCGGAATATTCTCCGGCAAGGTCGGCCTCGATGACCTCCTTCAGCGACTGCCCGATCCGCAAGGGATCGAGGGTCTGCATGTTGGGAAACCCTTCAAGAAAGAGGATCCGTTCTACGATGCGGTCGGCATGCTGCATCTCCTCGAGCGATTCCTCGCGCTCCTTCTGCGCCAGCTTGCCGTATCCCCAGTCCTCGAGCACGCGGTAGTGCAGCCAGTACTGGTTCACCGCTGTCAGCTCGTGGCGCAGCGCCTTGTTGAGGTAGTCGATGACTTTCGCGTCACCCTTCATCGCCCGTCGTCTCCCCCTTTGCCGGCGGCGTGCCCTTCTCCGCCGGTGCTTCCTCATGGATTATCGGAATGATCGTGCTGAAGCATCCCCCGCAACGCGGTCTCTTGCCAAGCGCGCGAAACACCGCGCCCGGCGTCACGACAACGCGGTCGGGACCGGACTGGAGCTCCCGCGCGGCGCGGCGCAACTCCTTGTCGGTCAACACATTGCAGGAACATACGATCACGTCGAGTGCAGGCCGGCGGCACGCCGCGCAACCTTCCCTTCGAAAAGTTGAACTTTAGACACTACATATGGGACGAACCGGACCGATGCAAACCGATTGCACGGATATACGACAGGACGCACCGGACAGCTTGCGAAAAAGCTTGCGCGACGACACGACTCATCTTCTGCTTGAAAGGCGGCCGGCGTTTCATGAGCCTGTCAGCCCCCTGCCTGAGCGACGTTGCCCGCCAAGCGCGACGACAAGCTCAGGTTGAGTAAATATTCCTTTCCCCGGCGCCTATACCCGCCGGCCTATATTCATTTACTCCCTTGATTGAATACAGAGAAAAATTTTCAGGCCGTAATCATGTTTACATGCCAGATTTACCAATGGTTAGCCGATCTATCCTATTCATGACGTGAAAACACACGTAGCGACAGGTGCAATCCCGATCTCTTCCGGGCGAACCTGACCGTCAACGGTTGCTGCGTGACGTATAGGGCGGCAGGTGCCGGACGCCTGTCTGAAGGAGCGTTTCATGACTTGGAAAATCGGCCATCGCCTCTGGGCACTCGTCCTTCTTTTCGCAACCGGCATCGCCGCACTGCTTGCGATCCAGATCAGCGGCTATCACGACCGTCTGGTGGAAGACCGCAAGGCAGAGCTGTTGCATATTTCCGAAGTCGCCTACTCGGCGGTCGAGCGCGAATACAAGCTTGCCCAGGACGGCAAGAAGACGGACGCGCAGGCACAGGCAGACGCGGCCGACACACTGCGCAACATCCGTTATGGCGGCAACGAGTATTTCTGGGTCAACGACCTGGACCACATGATGGTGATGCATCCGATCGCGGCCAAGCTTGAAGGCCAGAACCTCGAGGCGATGGAAGACAAGACCGGCAAGCGCTTCTTCGCCGAGTTCGTCAAGCTCGTGAAGTCCGGGGGCGAGGGCGTGGTCGAGTACCACTGGCCGAAGCCGGGTTCCGACGAGCCGGTCCGAAAGTTTTCCTACATCAAGGGCTTCATGCCATGGGGCTGGGTCATCGGCACCGGCGTCTATGTCGACGATATCGACACCCTGTTCTACGGGGAGCTGCTGCGGCAGTCCCTGATCGTGATGGCGATCCTGGCTCTTGGCGGCATCATCTGCGTGCTGCTGGTGCGCTCCATCACCCGGCCGCTACACGAACTCGTCGGGCGAATGCGCTCGCTGCGCGAGGGCGACACGGAGACCCCCGTTCCCGGCGTCGGACGCGGTGACGAGATCGGCGAGATGGCCGTTGCGGTCGAGACCTTCCGCGAGGCGGCTATCGAGCGCGAGACGATGGCGAGCGAGCAGCAGCGCGAAGAAGCCGCGAAGATACAGCGCCAGCAGCGCATCGAGCAGCTCATCGCCCGTTTCCGCACCGTGATCGCACAGCTTCTGGAGCAGTCGGAAGCGACCAACGCGACGTTCGGACGGGCCGCCGAAACGCTGTCACACAACGCAGCCTCTACATCCGACAAGACAACGGTCGCCTCGAATGCCTCCCGGGAAGCATCGGAGAACGTCCAGTCGGTGGCGAGCGCGGCGGAAGAACTCGCCGCCTCGATTGCCGAAATCTCGCGCCAGGTCGGCCAGACCACGCAGATCGTGACCGACGCCACCTCCAGCGCCCAGGATGCCAACCTCAAGGTCTCCGGACTGGCCGCGGCCGCCCACAAGATCGGCGAGGTCGTGGTTCTGATCCAGGCGATCGCCGAGCAGACCAACCTGCTGGCGCTCAATGCCACCATCGAGGCGGCGCGCGCCGGCGAGGCCGGGCGCGGTTTCGCCGTCGTCGCAGCCGAAGTCAAGGAACTGGCGACCCAGACCTCCAAGGCAACGGAAGACATCGGCGCCCAGATCACCGCCATCCAGAACGAGACGGGCGAGGCCGTCGAGGTGATCGGGGTCATCGCCCGCACCATGCAGGATGTGAACGGCTATACATCCGCGATCGCGGCGGCAGTCGAGGAGCAGGGTGCGGCGACCGGCGAGATCTCGCGCAATGTCCAGCATGCCGCACATGGCACCAGGACGGTCGCCGACAATCTTGCCCAACTTCTCGATACGGCAGGACAATCGACTGCCAGTTCCAGCGAGGTTCTCGATGCGTCGCGCAGCGTGACCACCACCTCGCAACGGCTCAAGTCGGAATTCGAGACCTTCCTGCAGGAAGTCAGCGCCGCTTAACCATCTGAAAAATCGCGCGAAATCTCCTTCTTGACGAAAGGGAATTCGCGCGATTTCTCCTTTTTGGAGCCGGTCATTTCGATTTCGTTTCCCGGATAACGACAATTTTACGTTTCTGCCTCAGTCTTTCTTTCAACGCCAAGTCAAGTAGCCAACAACAACTGAGGAAAAACCGGTCATGGGCCTGCTTTCACGCTTAAATCTGGTCTCGATCGTCTCGATGGCCGCTGCTCTCATGATCGTGCTGGCACTCGGCACTGTCGGCACCGTCATCTACATGGTCCTTACCGATCGCATTCAGTCGGATGCAGTGACAAGGCAGGATGCCAGCCTTCGTGTTGCCGCGACCATTGTCGAGCGCGACATGCCCGGAACCACCATCACCTGGAGCGAGGACGGAAATGTCCGGCGCGTGGTGATGGAGAGCATTCCCGAAGAGGTCAGCGACCACGCCATGATCGATACGATCGGCCGGATGACGGGCGAGACGGTCACGGTCTTCAAGTGGAATCCCGAGAACAAGGATTTCTGGCGCAAGACCACCAACATCATCAAGCCGGACGGCTCGCGTGCGGTCGGCACGCCGCTTGGCCAGAACGGCGCTGTCTATCCGGTGCTGACGAAGGGCGAGACCTTCCGCGGCGAAGCCGTCATCCTCGGCACTCCCTACTACACCATCTACGAGCCGATCCATTCGCCGGCCGGCGAGATCACCGGCATTCTTTATGCCGGCGTCCGCAAGTCGACAATCACGGCCCTGATGGACAGCGTCACCAGCAAGCTGATGATCGCCTTCGTGCCGATCCTGCTCGTTTCGATTGCCGCAATGGCCCTGCTGGCCCGCCGTCTGCTGAAGCCGATCCCGCGCATCGCCGAGGTGGCGCACAACATCGCCGACGACAATCTCGACGCGGAAGTTCCCTTCACCGATCGCAAGGACGAGATCGGCCAGCTCGCGCTCGCCGTGGACGTGCTCAAGGAGCGCGCCTTGGAGCGCCGCCGCCTTGCCGCCGACCGGGAGGCCGCGACGAGCGAGACCCGCAACCGCCAGAGCGAGATCGACGGGCTGATCGCCGAGTTCCGGACCACCGTCCAGACCCTGATCGGCACGGTCAGCCAGACGGCATCGGGTCTCGACGAGACGGCGCGCGAGCTCTCCGCCTCCGCTCATGACAGTGCCGAACGGGCCGGCGAGACCTCGCAGGCAAGCTCTGCGGCGACCAGCAGCGTGCAGTCGGTGGCCAGCGCCGCCGAGGAACTCTCCGCCTCCATCGCCGAGATCTCCCGCCAGGTCGGCCAGACCACTCAGGTCGT
>NZ_JBLXFR010000091.1:0-10059 GCF_048261845.1 Stappia sp.
CCACCGCCTACCAACGCATCACCGAAAAAACCTATGACCTCGTGATCCTCGGCTACGACGCCAGTGCCAGCGAGGTGGCGAAAATGCTCGACCAGATCGCGCGCCACCAGCCGGACGCCGCGGTCATCACCCTGACCGAGCGCGAGCAGGCGATACGCGATCCCCGGATCGCGGCGCGGATCGTGAAATCGCGTCAAAGCGTCGAGGAAATCAACGCAACCGTGCGCCATGTGCTATCGCGTCGATTGCCGCAGCCGGCGGAGTGAAGGAGGAGGGGAGAGGCTCGCGTGATTTCTCTTCAAATGCCCTTTTTCGGCCTCATTGTTTCGCTACGGTCTCGGCAGGCAGATGATCGGAATATCGGCAATCGCATCGCGCCGGTGTAGCCGGTTCATGCAGGAACGTTGAGATGATGAAATCCTTGCAAAGTTTTGCACCGCTCGTCGCGCGATTTCGCATTATCGCCGTAGGCCTGACGGTGCCGGCACTGGCGGTTGTGGCCAACAATTCACCGCTGTTCATTTCGACGCCCCTGCTTCCTGTTCTCAACCTCTCGCTTCTGGGCGTCCTGCTTTGGGTTGGCTGGCGGATGCTGGCCAAGCCGCGGCAGGCACTGTCGCTGGCCGAAGAGGTTGCTTACCAGCTCAAGGCGCTGAACTCGCATTCCATCGTCTCGATCACCGACGAGAAATCGCGCCACATCTTCGTCAACGACCTGATGGTGCGCTCTACCGGCTATTCGCGCGAAGAGCTTCTGGGCCAGCCGGCCTCGCTGCTCTATCCCGAGTCCGGCCAGGCGACCTACCGGATGATCCGCGCCACGCTCGCCAGCGGGCGCAGCTGGAGCGGTGAGACCCAGCTGAAGCGCAAGGATGGATCGCTGATGTGGACGCGGGCGACGATCGTGCCGCAGTTCGATGCCATGGGCCGCCCGGTACGGGCGATCTCGGTGCGCACTGACATTACCGAGATCAAGATCGCCGACGCCGACCGCAACATGCGCCAGTCGCTGCACCAGTTGCGCGACGAGGTCTACATGTTCGACCGCGACACGCTGCGCTATCGCTACATGAACGAGAAGGCGATGGAGACCTCGGGCTGGAACGAGGATGTCTATACCACCAAGACGGTTTACGACCGGCACGGCGTCGATTTCGCCATCGAGTTCCTCGACCGCGCCAAGCCGCTGCTCGACGGGACCACCGGCGAGCTGAATCCCGAGATCGAGATCAAGGGCCGGTTCAAGGAAGTGAACCTTCAGCTTATCGAAAGCGCGGGCGGCTCGGCCCGCTTCGTCGCGATCGTGCGCGACATTTCGGAGCGCCGGGCACTGGAGAAGAACAAAGACAATTTCATCTCGACCGTCAGCCACGAACTGCGCACGCCGCTGACCTCGATCAAGGGGTCGCTCGGGCTGGTGCTGTCCGGCGCAGCGGGCGAGCTGAACGACAAGGCCAAGCAGATGCTCGACATCGCGCATCGCAACACCAATCGACTGGTGCTGATCATCAACGACATTCTCGACCTCGAGAAGATCGCCGCCGGGCGCATGGAGTTCCATTTCGAGAAAATCGACATGCGCGATCTGATCTCGGACGCGGTCCACGCCAACGAGCCCTACGCACAGCGCCTGGGGGTGGAGCTGCAATGCCTCGGCCTCGACCGGGCGGTCACGGGCTATTGTGACAGCGACCGGATCTTCCAGGTAATGAACAACCTGCTGTCCAATGCCGCCAAGTTCTCCGAGCGGGGCGGCAAGGTCATCGTGTCGCTCAGCGAATCCGAGGACGACGTGATGATCCGGGTGCAGGATTTCGGCGCCGGCATCCCGCCCGAGGCGCAACCCGGCATCTTCGAGCGGTTTACCCAGGCCGACAGCTCGGACCGCCGCGCCAAGGGTGGCACCGGGCTGGGGCTGAACATCGTGAAAGCCATCGTCGAAAGCCACGACGGCACCGTCGCCTTCAGCAGCGAGGTGGGCGTCGGCACCACCTTTACCGTGACCCTTCCGAAGCAGGGCAGGGTTGCCAAGGAAGACACCGAAGGTGCACAACAGATCGCAGCAGAATAATAAAAGGCGCACAGGCGCCGGACAGGTGACAGATGACCCAGCTCAAGGTTCTTCAGGTCGAGGACGATCTCGACATCCAGGAAATCGCGCGGCTCTCGCTCGAGACCATCGGCGGATTTGACGTGCTGCAATGCTCGTCCGGCGCGCAGGCGCTGGAAAAGGCGCAGGACTTCGCGCCAGATGTGCTGCTTCTGGACGTGATGATGCCCGAGATGAGCGGCGACGTGGTGCTGGGCCACCTGCGCAACCTCGACGGGCTGGAAAAGACGCCGGCGATCTTCATGACCGCGCGGGCGCAGAAGCCCGAAGTCGAAGAACTCAAGAGCCTCGGCGCAATCGACGTGATCCTGAAGCCCTTCGATCCGATGGAACTGCCGGGCCAGATCCTCGCCGCACTCGACCGCGCCTGAGGGCGACGCGCCTTGCGGCGCCGCATAGCGCGGCGCCGATGCAATGCGTGCCGCGCCGCAAGCGCGGATCAGTCAGACATGAAAATGAAGGTGAGCGGCGTACGTGCGCCATTGACGGCTGGCCGGGGGCGTGGCGGATTTTGCCTCAGGCGGCCGGCGTATGTGCCAGCGCCACTTGCGAGGCGACTTCCATGAAATCGTCGAGGTCGGCGGCGGCGCTGTCCCAGTGGCTTGCCCCGGCGCATTGCTCGAGGCACTCGTCGATGCGCGTCTCGGTGCGCGCAGCAAGGGTGCCGACATGTTCAAAGCCCAGCGTTCCGGCGGTGCCGGCGATCTTGTGAACGATAAAGCGTATGTCTTCGAGCGCGCTGACCCGGGTCTCTTCCTGCTCGAGCGCGTCGCGCAGCACCTCAAGGGCATCGAGCCGCTCGTCCAGGATGGCGACGAAACGGTCGCGTACCGAGCCGAGGCGCGATTGCAGGTCGGCCTGCGCGCTGGCGCTCATCCGGTGTTCTCCATCAGGCTGCCAAGCGACCAGCGGCTCGCGGCGCCGATGCGGGCGTCACTGTCACGGTATTCGGCGTTGCTGCAGGCCTGGCGCAGTGCCTCGATGGCGCCGCGTCCCGACCGCAAGGACAGGCGCACCGGGGCGCCGACCTTGACGTTGAACATGATCGGGCGGCCGTCGCTGTAACACAGCTCCATGCCTTCGAGAATATCGTCGATCTCGCCCTGAAGGGTCGCGACCTCGGGGCGGAACCCCGCCTCGACGACTGCGACGAAGGTGCCGTTGCCGCCGTAGGAGACCAGGAACTGCGACGGGCGCAGCGCGTCGGTCACCGCCTCGGCGACATCGGTGATGAGGCACTGGAAGTCGAAAGCGGTGGCGTTTTCGTAGATCCGCTCGATGCCCGGGATGTGGAAGGCGACGACGGAAGAGCCGAAGAGCGAGCCGCGCGAGAGCTGCAGAATGTAGTTCTCGAGCGCGATGAACTCGATGACGCCGTCGACGTCGCGGACCGGGATGCGGTCGAGCAGGGAAAAGGTTTTCTGCGCGGTCTGGGTGTCGCGGATCTTCTTCACGACCGAGACCTTGTCGGTCAGGTTGCGCCGTTCGGTCACCAGCGTTTCGGCAACGCGGACCCGTGCGCCGATCTCCTGGATGTCGAAGGGCTTGGTCACGTAGTCGGTGGCGCCGGCGGCGAAGGCGCGGTCGATGTAGGACTTGTCCGACATCGCGGTGATCATCAGGATCGGCGTGCGCTCGTAGCGGCGCATGTTGCGCAGCGCGCTGCACAGCTGGATACCGTCCATGTTGGGCATCTGCACGTCGAGAAGAATGCAGTCGAAGGCCTGCGGTGTGGCGACCTTCTGCAGCGCCTCGGCGGCGGATTCGGCGACGGTCACGTCGGTATGCCCGAGGGTCGCGAGGACCTCCGTCAGGACATCAAGAATGATCGGATCATCATCCACCGCCAGAATACGCATGGCACTACTCCGTAAACTTCCCTTCCCGGTCCCCTGCGCTTGAGCCTCGGTAAGCGCGGAATCCGATTTTGCCTGTCATACAAACAGGATAATCAGGGCCAAAATGAGGCGGAACGGCAATTATTCGCAGTTAGGAAACAATTTTTCCGAGTAACCTGACGTCAACCTCTCGCGTCGTCGCAGGCATGCGCAATTCGCCGGAGCGCGCTCCGCGCGCCGCGATTATCAGGTTTTTCCAGCGGCTCCTTCTTCGCCGGGGTGGCGTGCTTTGGCTTCAAGCGCGGGCACATTTGCGGTTTGATGCGTATCGGGCCGAAAAATGGCGAAGGAGGCAGGCGCATGAGCACGGCAAACTACTACGCACCCAAGGGAGGGCTGCCGCCGCAGACGCAGCTTTTGACCGATCGGGCGATGTTCACCGAGGCCTATGCCGTGATTCCGAAAGGAACCATGAGCGATATCGTCACCAGCCTGCTTCCGTTCTGGGACAAGTCGCGCTTCTGGGTGCTATCGCGGCCACTGAGCGGTTTCGCCGAGACCTTTTCCCAGTATATCGCCGAGGTGCAACCCGGCGGTGGCAGCAGCCGGCCAGAGACTGATCCGCGCGCCGAGGCGGTGCTCTTTGTCGTTGCCGGGCGGATGCGCCTGTCGCTTGCCGGTGCCGCACATGAGCTCAAGGCGGGTGGCTATGCCTATGTTCCGGCCGGTGCCGAATGGAGCCTGCGCGCCGAGGGCGACGAGGCGCTGCGCTTCCACTGGATTCGCAAGGCCTACGAGCCGGTTGAGGGGCTGGACGCGCCCGAGCCCTTCGTCACCAACGAGCGCGAGGTTACGCCGACGCCGATGCCGGGAACCGACGGGAAATGGGCGACCTCGCGCTTCGTCGATGTCGAGGACCTGCGCCACGACATGCATGTCACCATCGTCACTTTTCAGCCCGGCGCGGTCATTCCATTTGCCGAGACCCATGTGATGGAACACGGTCTCTACGTTCTCGAGGGCAAGGCGGTCTATCGGCTGAACCAGGATTGGGTCGAGGTCGAGGCGGGTGATTACATGTGGCTGCGGGCCTTCTGCCCGCAGGCCTGCTACGCGGGCGGGCCGGGGCCGTTCCGCTACCTGCTCTACAAGGACGTGAACCGCCACATGGCCCTTGGGGGCGCGCGCTAGTCGCGGGGCGGCGCCCGCGCCGGATCTCGGCCCTCGGACAGGCTGGTGGCAGCGTCGCGGACCAGCCGGCCCACCTCTTCGATACGTTCCCGGGTCAGGCGATTGGCGGGGCCGGAGACCGAGATCCCGGCCACGGTTTCGCCGTAGAGGTCGTGAACCGGCGCGGCGATGCAGCGCATTCCTTCGGTCTTTTCCTCGTCGTCGACCGCGTAGCCGAGATCGCGCGCGCGGGTGAGATCGCTGCGCAGCGCGTCGGGCGCGATGATGGTGCGTCCGGTGAACTGCTGGAGTGGAGCGCCCGCAAGATAGGCATCGAGCCTTGCATCGGAGAACTGGCTCATCAGCGCCTTCCCGATCCCCGAGGCATGCAGGGGCGACAGTGTTCCGGGGCGGAAGAAGGCGCGGATCGCCTCGTGGCTTTCGACCTGGCTGATGAACATCACCTCGCCGTCCTTTTCGATGCCGAGGTTCGATGTCTCGCGCGTGTCCTCCATGAGCTTGCGCATCACCGGGCGCGAGCGTTCGATCACGCTCGAGCGGCGCAGGAAGGCCGAGCCGAGGCGGAAGGCCATCGGCCCGATGTGCCAGGCCTGCGTCGCCGCATCGCTTTCCACGATCGAGCGGGCAGCGAGGGTCGACAGCACGCGGTAGATGGTGGCCGGCGACTGGTCGAGCTCCTCCGCGATCTCGCTCAGCGACAAACCGTCATGGCGCGCCAGCAGGTCGAGCACCACCAGCGCCCGGTCAAGCGACTGGATCACCGAATGGGCGCCCTTGTCGTCAAAGGCCTTCGGGCGGCCCTTGCGGCGCTGGATTTCGGCCATTCTATGCCTCCCGGGGCTGGCGTGGTGCGACAAATCAATGCACCTGAAATAGCGTATCGTCCAGTGAAAAAATCCAAACCATTGATATGTCGATATATTACGCATAAGTGAAGTTTTTGAAAAACGATTTCAAAAAAATTGCACAGCCTGTGGGGCAGGCATATATAGCCCTCGAACCAGAGGAGGATTTCCCCCATGCATTTCCAGAACCCCGTCTTCATCCCCGGCCCGACAAACATGCCCGAGGTGCTGCGCCGCGCCGTTGACATGCCGACGCTCGACCACCGCTCGCCGGTCTTCGCCGATATCCTGCAGCCCGCGCTTGCCGGGGTGAAAAAGGTGCTGAAAAGCAAGGATGCCGAAGTTTTCATCTTTCCCTGCACCGGCACCGGCGGCTGGGAAGTCGCGATCACCAACACGCTTAGCCGCGGCGACGGCGTGCTGGCCGCGCGAAACGGCATGTTCAGCCACCGCTGGATCGACCTGTGTCAGCGCCATGGCCTCGACGTGACCGTGATCGAAGTGCCCTGGGGCGAGGGCCTGCCGGCGGATCGCTACGAAGAGGTGCTGCGCGCCGACAAGGAGCACAAGATCAAGGCCGTTCTCGCGACCCACAACGAGACCGCGACCGGTGTCGTCAGCGATATCGCAGCCCTTCGCCGCGCGCTCGACAACGCCGGCCACCCGGCGCTGCTGATGGTCGACGGCGTCAGCTCGATCGCCTCGATGGATTTCCGCATGGACGAGTGGGGCGTCGACATTGCCGTGACCGGCAGCCAGAAGGGCTTCATGCTGCCCGCGGGCCTCGCCATCGTCGGCTTCAGCCCGCGCGCCGCCGCCGCGACCGAGGGCGCGAACCTGTCGCGCACCTTCTTCGACATCCGCGACATGCGGAAGGGCTATGCCGCCAACGGCTATCCCTATACCCCCGCCGTCGGTCTGATGAACGGGCTCAAGCTGTCCTGCGACATGCTGCTGGAAGAGGGTCTTGAAAACGTCTTTGCCCGCCACCGCCGCATTGCCGACGGCGTGCGCGCCGCGGTCCATGCCTGGGGTCTTGAGCTTTGCGCCGCATCGCCCGAGGTGCAGTCGGATACGGTCAGCGCAGTGGTCACGCCCAAGGGGTTTGACTCGGGCCGCATCGTCGCCCACGCTGCCGAAGTTTATGATGTTGCATTCGGCGTCGGGCTTGGCGAAGTTGCGGGCAAGGTGTTCCGCATCGGACACCTGGGCAGCCTGACCGACGTGATGGCCCTTTCGGGGATCGCCACGGCGGAAATGTGCATGGCCGACCTCGGCATCGACATCCAGCTCGGTTCGGGCGTGGCTGCCGCGCAAGAGGTCTATCGCAGCACCGCCGCCCAGGCGATCCGGAACGCCGCATGATGAAGGATGTGGAGCAGATGGAAATACCCACCTACGACGACATGCAGGCGGCGCATGAGCGGATTCGCGATCACGTGCACCGGACCCCGGTCCTGACCTCGAGCTACCTGGACGAGTTGACCGGCGCCAATCTGTTCTTCAAGTGCGAGAACCTGCAGAAGGCTGGCGCCTTCAAGGCCCGCGGGGCATCGAACGCGGTGTTCGGACTGAGCGATGAGCAGGCGGCCAAGGGTGTTGCGACCCATTCCAGCGGCAACCACGGCACCTGCCTCAGCTATGCCGCCGGGCGCCGGGGCATTCCCTGCACCGTGGTCATGCCGCGCACCGCGCCGCAGGCCAAGAAGGATGCCGTGCGCGGCTACGGCGGCCGGGTCGTGGAATGCGAGCCTTCGACCTCGAGCCGCGAGGCGGTCTTTGCCGAGGTCGTGGCCGAAAGCGGCGCCGAGTTCGTGCATCCCTACAACGATCCGCGGGTCATTGCCGGGCAGGGCACTTGCTCGGCCGAGCTGATCGAGCAGGTCGAGGGACTGGACGCCGTGATCGCGCCCATCGGTGGCGGCGGCATGGTCTCGGGCACCTGCCTGACCCTCAGCACAGCCGCGCCGGACGTCAGGATCTACGCGGCCGAGCCGGCGCAGGCCGACGACGCGATGCGCAGCTTCAAGGCCGGCCACATCATCGCCGACGACGCGCCCGAGACCATCGCAGACGGTCTCAAGGTGCCGCTGAAGGATCTGACCTGGCATTTCGTCAGCAACCATGTCACCGACATCTTCACCGCCTCGGAAGAAGAGATCGTGGACGCGATGAAACTGATCTGGAAGCGCATGAAGATCGTGATGGAGCCTTCCAGCGCAGTGCCGCTGGCCTGCATCCTCAACAACAAGGACGTCTTCGCGGGCAAGCGCGTCGGCGTCATCATCACCGGGGGCAACGTCGACCTTGACCGGCTGCCCTGGATGACCGACTGAACCCTAACTGACGGGAGAGAGACATGAACAAGCAAGTAGATCTGAAAGAGATGGAAGTCGGATACGACATCCCCGCCCTGCCGGGGATGGACGAAAAGGACATCCAGACCCCCTGCCTGATCCTCGACCTCGACGCGCTCGAGCGTAACGTCAAGAAGATGGGCGACTATGCCAAGGCGCACGGGATGCGCCACCGCAGCCACGGCAAGATGCACAAGTCCGTCGACGTGCAGAAGCTGCAGGAAGAGCTGGGCGGCGCCGTCGGCGTCTGCTGCCAGAAGGTCAGCGAGGCCGAGGTCTTCGTGCGGGGCGGCATCAAGGACGTGCTGGTGTCGAACCAGGTGCGCGACCCGGCCAAGATCGACCGGCTGGCACGCCTGCCCAAGCTTGGCAGCCGGATTATCGTCTGCGTCGATGACGTGGACAACGTCGCCGACCTTTCGGCGGCGGCCAAGAAGCACGACACCACCCTCGAGGTCTTCGTCGAGATCGACTGCGGCGCGGGTCGCTGCGGCGTCAAGACGGCTGACGAGGTGGTCAAGATCGCCAAGGCCGTCGACGCGGCCGACAACCTCAAGTTCTCGGGCATCCAGGCCTATCAGGGCGCGATGCAGCACATCGATTCCTACGACGAGCGCAAGGAAAAGCTGGACGCGGCCATTGCCCAGGTGAAAGAGGCAGTCGACGCGCTGAAGGCCGAGGGGCTGGAGCCCGAGCTGGTCTCGGGCGGCGGCACCGGCAGCTATTACTTCGAGTCGAACTCGGGCGTTTACAACGAGCTTCAGTGCGGCTCTTACGCCTTCATGGATGCCGACTATGGCCGCATCCTCGACGACGAGGGCAAGCGCATCGACCAGGGCGAGTGGGAGAACGCGCTGTTCATCCTGACCAGCGTGATGAGCCATGCCAAGCCCGACAAGGCGATCGTCGATGCCGGCCTGAAGGCGCAGTCGGTCGATTCGGGCCTGCCGGTGATCTTTGGGCGCGACGACGTGAAATACATCAAATGCTCGGACGAGCATGGCGTCGTGGACGACCCCGATGGCGTGCTCAAGGTCAACGACAAGCTGCGCCTCGTGCCCGGCCACTGTGACCCGACCTGCAACGTGCACGACTGGTACGTGGGCGTGCGCAACGGCAAGGTCGAGACCGTCTGGCCCGTCTCTGCACGCGGGAAGGCCTACTGAGTATGTGGATCGTACCCGAGTCGAAAATCGCCTCGCTCGTCACCCCCGAATCCAGCTTCGACGCGGTCGAGGCCGTGTTCGGCGCCATGGCGCGGGGGGATGCCTACAACTTCCCCGTCATCCGCGAGGCCATCGGCCACGCGGATGCGCTCTATGGCTTCAAGTCGGGCTTTGACCGGGCCGGGCTGAACCTTGGTCTCAAGTCCGGCGGCTACTGGCCGGGCAACGAGGCCAAGGGGCTGACCAACCACCAGTCGTCGGTCTTTCTTTTCGATGCCGACACCGGGCGCTGCAACGCGGTGATCGGGGGCAACCTGCTGACCGCCCTGCGCACCGCCGCCGCCAGCGCCGTGTCCATCCGGCACCTGTCGCGCAAGGACAGCAAGGTGCTGGGCATGATCGGCGCCGGCCACCAGTCGGCCTTCCAGATGCGCGCGGCAGTCAAGCAGCGCGACTTTGAAAAGGTGATCGGCTGGAACTACCACCCCGATATGCTGAGCCGTCTCGAGGAGACCGCGAAAGAACTGGGCCTGCCCTACGAGTCGGTCGATC
>NZ_JBLXFR010000092.1:0-9972 GCF_048261845.1 Stappia sp.
GCCGGCCACGCTCCGCAGGGCGAAGGCAGGCGTGGAGGCGGCGTTCAGGATGTAGCCAGAGGGAAAACGCGAGATTGACGAGGCGCCAAGGCCGATGAGCGTGGCGCAGGCGTCATCGACATAGCCCTGGAAATTGCGGCGCAGGCGGGCGCTCCTTGCGGCCAGAGCGAGCGCGTCGCCGGGGCGGGCGAAATGGTCGATGCCGATGCTTTCCAGCCCCGCTTCACCGAAGCGACGCGCTGCCAGTTCGGACAACTGGTAGCGTTCCAGCTCTTTCGGCAGCGCATCCTCGTTGATCAGCTGCTGCCGCTTCGACATCCACGGCACGTGGGCGTAGCCGAACAGGGCGATGCGGTCGGGCTTCAGGTCCAGCACCTTGGTCACGGTGTCATCCAGCCGCGCGAGGTCCTGATGCGGCAGGCCGTAGACGAGGTCCGCGTTTAGTGAACGGATGCCAGCGGCTCTAAGATCCTCAACGCAGGCGCGCGTGACCCCGAAGGGCTGCAGGCGGCCGATGGCCTTCTGCACGACGGGGTCGAAATCCTGGATGCCGATGCTTGCACGGTTCAAGCCTTCGTCGGCCAGAGCGGCGATCTTGTCGCGGTCCACCATGGTCGGGTCGATCTCGACCGAAAATTCCCAGTCGGCAGTATGCGGGATGACCGCCTTCACCGCCCGAGCCAGCCAGCGGATCAGTGCTGGCGGCAGGATTGTCGGCGTGCCGCCACCCCAGTGCATCCGGCCCATGCGCAGCCCTTCGGGAAGCGTGTCTGCGAGCAGGGCGAGTTCCTGTTCCAGAGTGCCGATATAGCTTTCCACAGGGCTCAGCGTTTTCGTGCCTTGGGTCCGGCATGCGCAGAACCAGCACAGCCGCGCGCAGAATGGTATGTGGATATAGACCGACACCGGTTCTGCCGGGTCCAGCGCCGCGAGGGCGCTCGCCTGCTGGGGCGCGCAGACGTCGGTCGAGAACACTGGTGCTGTCGGATACGAGGTATAGCGGGGCACCCGGGCGTCGAAGAGGCCGAGGGTTCTGAGGCGGTCGATCTGTTTCATGTGCCCGGTATGAAGGTTTCCGGCGCGACGTTCTTTGCGCCGGAACAAGTTCAAATCGGGAAGGGTGAAACGCCGATGATCACCGAGTGAAGATGCAAGAGTGCGATCCAGAGGAGCAGACCGGCGGCTACCCGCATCGCCGTCCCGCGCGCATTGGCGCGCATCCAGTCGCCGCGCACCAGAGGAGAGAGGGACAGGATAGCGGTATTTGCAAAGAATGCGCCGGAGTTGCCGTTAAGTGAGTGGCGGGCCCGCGCGTCGAAGGCGGGGATTGCGGCCAGTGCCATGACAAGGAAGCTGCCGAACAGGATCACCATGGCCAGATCGCCGTTCGGCACCAGGTGCGCACCGGACCACAGCGCCAGCGCCAGAAACAGCGGGTGGCGCGAGATGGCGGCGAATCCGGGCCGTGCGGGGTCGAACTCTGCGCCGCGCTTTCCGCCGAGTGTGAAGGGCTGGCGAAGCCCGGTGCCGCAGGTCACCAGGATCATGACGATCGGCATGGCGATGTTCGGCACCCAGCGGGTCCAGGGCAGCTGCGGCCAGAGATCGACATAGGGCGCACGGATCGCGGCCGAGACCACCCAGACCAGCAGGATGGTGGACAACAGCCCGTAGACGCCGAAATACACCCGCCGGCCGACCACGCCGATCAGCCGTTCACGCAGGCCGCCGACGCGCGGCAGGAAATGGCTCGCCACGAACAGCGTCAGCGCGAGCCCGTATTCTGTCCAACCGGTCATGCATCCTCCGCCTTTTCCATCAGCCGCACGATGTGCCAGGCGAAGGCATAGGTGGCAGGCAGGCCGATGACCAGCCCTCCGGCGGCGGCCTGCCAGGGAGTCAGCACTGGCCAGCCGAGCCAAGACCCGATCAGCGCGGCGAAGAACAGGTTCACGCCCATCGCGCCCGCGCCGAACGGGTAGAGCGCGGAAAGCAACTTCCACGAGGGGCGATGTTCAGGTTTCATCGCCGGCTCACCAGCCATTGCACCGCCGCCAGCGCGGCGATCAGCGCGAGGGAGCCGACAAGGAACCAGAACTCGGCCACCTCGGTCTGCGGCTGCGGGATCGGCCGTTCGAAGGGCTCGGCCAGCGCCCTGGCAGGAAGGGTCAGGGCGAGGGCAAGAATGCGTTTCACGTCATCTCTCCATTGTCAGGGTTTGATAGATGTTGGGGAGGGCACGGGGCAGGCGGGCGGGGTTTGGCAACAGCGTAAACCCGGCACGACCGAAGATATGGGCAAACCAATCCTGTCCGTCCTCATCCACGATTACACCGTGCACTACCTGTCCCAGCGCGCGGGCTTCGCGGACGGCCATGCGGCTGTCTTCGACCCCGTGCTGCCCTTCGTAGTGGTCCAGGTCGTTGGGCTTGCCATCGGTGAGCACTAGGAGGAGGCGGCGCGTCGCGCCCTCCTCGGCCAGTTGTGCGGAAACGTGCCGGATCGCGGCGCCGAGGCGGGTGTAGTGGCCCGGAGTGAGCCCGCCGATCCGTGCGGTTACCGCACGGCTCATCGGTTCCTTGAAGGCCTTGGCTCGGTGCACGAACACCCGATCGCGGCGCAGGGACGAGAAGCCCCAGATGCCCAACCGGTCGCCGGCGGTATCGATTCCTTCGGCGAGCGAGGACAACGCCTCGCGCGCGACCTCTATGACAGAGGTGTCGCCTATCGCCGCCTCCGTCGAGCGCGAGCAATCCATCAGGATCGCCACGGACAGATCTCGCGCCATTGGTCGGTTCGACTGCCACATGCGGTCGCTGCCCTCGTGGCCGCAGGCTATGTCGGTACGGGATGTCACCACCGCGTCAAGGTCCAGGTCGTCACCGTCGATCTGCCGCGGCAGGACCACGCGTCTTGGATGTAGTGGAGCGAACTGACGTTTGACCCGGGCAACGAGCTTCGGATCCGGGGAGTACAGGTCGCGCGGGCTGGCTTCCGCTTCCAGCACCCTCGTGTGTCCGGGCATGTAGTCCCCCGTGCGGCGGTTCCATTCCGGGTAGGTGAACTTTCCTGCCAGGTGCTCGTGTTCGGCATCCTGCGGCGAAAGATCCAGAGACAGGCGCAGGCGCGTGGCAGCGCGTTTCAGGTTCTGGCTCAGGGTCAGGTACTCCTGATCCTCGGCGGCCTTGGCAGCGTTGTCTTGGTCGTCATCGTCGACCATACGATTGAGGTTGAGGCTTTCCGCCCACGACATGATCGTCTCGAAGCGGTGAATGATGAAGCTGTCGTTGCGGTTGGCCTGGTCGCGGTCCTCGCGGCGGGCATCCTTGCGGGTGGGCACCGCCATCGCAGTTCCGGGGTTTTGCAACTCGTCCGACGCGGACTTGTCGTCCCGGGTCGCGTTGCGCAACCGCAGCCAGACCGGGACGGGCGCATAGCTCCGGTACCCTCGGGGGGCGGGGCAGACCCGGCATTCCTCGGCATCTGAGACGCCGCTCAGCTGGTCGAGGATCAGACGTTCAACACCGGCCTCGCAGCGCGGCAGACCGCCGCGGCTACGATACTGTACTATCAGCCGGCACAGACTGTCGTATGCTTGCCGTAGGCCGGGGCAGGCGGCATAGGTCCGGTCCGACGCGGCGGCCAGCGCGGCGATCTCGGCCCGGTCTGCGGCCAATGCGTCGGCCTCTAGCGACGGGAACTCGACATGGGCCGCCAACGCCGCCAGCCACAGGTAACAGGCCCTGTTCAGCTCGTGCGTCGGGAAAGCGTCGATCACCGGTGGCAGGCGCAGACGGTCACCGTCGAAATCAGCGACATGCACCCGTTCGCGCGGCGTTCCGATGCGGCGGATGCGGCCTGTCCGGTGGTCGGAGGTCATGAGCGGGGCGTGCGCGATTTCCACGCCCGCTGCGCCACCGAGTGCTCGGAACAGCGTGGTGACGGATCGGCGCATATCCTCGAACGTCACTGCGGGGGCGGCGTCGCCGGTCGCAGCCCCCCACCGCGAGGCCATGTCGTGCCAGAGGTTGCCAACGGTCTCCTCGGGCTCCATTAGGTCGAGAACGTGCAGCATGGGTCTACCCGTAGATCACGGCGGCGAGGTCTCGCAGCGCCTGTTGCGTGTCCGCCTCGTCGCTGAGCGGTTCGATGATTGCGACTTCGAGCGCACGGTCCACTGGCATCCCCTTGGCAATCATGGTGGCAGCGTAGATCAGCAGGCGGGTGGAGACGCCTTCCTCGAGGTCCATGCCCGAAAGCCCGCGGATTTTACCTCCCAGCCGCACCAGGGCGGCCGCGCGCGCCTCGTCCAGACCACTTTCGCGGACCACGACGGGCACCTCCACCTCGGGTGAGGGAAACGCGAACCCGATCGAGACGAAACGCTGCCGTGTCGACGGTTTCAGCTTTTTCAGTATGTTCTGGTAGCCGGGGTTGTAGCTGGCCACGAGCATGAAGGTGTCGGGCGCTGCCAGTTCCTCGCCCGTGCGGTCTATGACCAACCGGCGGCGGTCGTCAGTCAGCGGGTGCAGCACGACGGTGACGTCCTTGCGTGCCTCGACCACCTCGTCGAGATAGCAGATCCCGCCTTCGCGCACTGCCCGTGTCAATGGTCCATCGACCCAGACGGTCTCTCCCCCCTTCAGAAGGTAGCGTCCGATCAGGTCGGCGGCGGACAAGTCGTCATGGCAGGCCACGGTGTGCAGCGGCAGGCGGAGACGCGCCGCCATGTGTTCCACAAACCGCGTCTTGCCGCAGCCGGTGGGCCCCTTCAGAAGAAGGGGCAGACCGTTTTCATGGGCCGTCTCGAAAACTGCGCATTCATCGCCGGCAGGTTGGTAGAACGGCAGGTCGGGTGTGTTCATGTCTCTCATCGCTCACTCTCCCGGAACGGCGACGGGGCCGGGTTTGATCACCTCGCGGCGCACCGCGAGCATGGAGTAGATGAACAGGAGCGCGCCCAGCACCACAGCCACGCCGGACCCGAAGCGCATCAGGTAGAACAGGCCCAACTGGTCCTGCACGTCCATGTAGTAGTCACCCACGATCCGCTGCATGTGCGTCTGGATCGTGCCGGCAAAAGTCAGCGTGAAGGTCATGAAGGCCATCCCACCGGTCATCAGCCAGAAAGATGCCATGTTCAGCACCTGGTTGTAGGGCGCGCGATTCCGCAGGACCGGCATCGCATAGCTGAACATCGCGAGATTGAGGGCCACGTAGGCGCCGTAGAAGGCCAGGTGTCCGTGGGCGGCGGTGATCTGCGTGCCATGGGTATAGAAGTTCACCCCGTGCAGCGTGTGCAGGAAGCCCCAGACGCCTGCACCGAAGAAGGCGACGGTGGAGGAGCCGAGCGACCACAACAGCGCGGCCTTGTTTGGGTGGTTCTTGCGGCCTTTCCAGACCATCACGAAGGCAAAGGACATCATTGCGAAGAAGGGCACCACCTCGAAGGTCGAGAAGATCGAGCCGATCCACTGCCAGTAGCCCGGCGTACCGATCCAGTAGAAGTGATGTCCGGTGCCGAGAATGCCCGAGAACAGCGCGGTCGCAACAATCACATAGAGCCATTTCTCGATCACCTCGCGGTCCACGCCGGTGAGCTTCAGCATCAGAAAACCGAGGATCGCCGCCATGACCAGTTCCCAAGTCGCCTCGACCCAAAGGTGCACGACCATCCACCAGTACATCTTGTCGAGTGACAAGTTGTCGGGGTTGATGAAGGCGAAGACCCAGAGCAGGCACAGCAGCCACAGCCCCATCATCAGGATGTTGGTGATCGCCGTCTTGCGCCCGGCGAGGAAGGTCAGCGACACGTTTACAAGGAAGATCACGGCGGCAACGAGGATCCCGAACTTGACCCAGAGCGGCTGTTCCAGGAACTCGCGCCCGCCGTGGATTCCGGCGAGGTAGGAGACCACGGCGCCAAGCGTCCCGATCACCAAGATGGCAAGCTGGATGTAGGCGAGCTTGACCGAGAAGATCTCACGCTCGCTCTCCTCCGGCACGAGGTAGTAGGCGGCACCGAAGAATCCCAGCAGAAGCCAGACGATCAGCGCGTTGGTATGGATCATGCGAACCACGTTGAAGGGCAGGACCTCTGACAGCGTGTTGGGCGCGACATAAATCCACCCGGCGAGCAGTCCGCCCAGCACCTGGATGCCGAACAGCGCCATGGCCACGAGAAAATAGGCGTAGGCCACCTTTTGCGATTGGTATTTCATTGCTTGTCTCCTGTCAGAGCATCAGCCGGCGTCGTTCGGCGGCCAGCCCTGGGTGTCGGTCTGATCCGCCCAGCGAAGGAACTCGGCAAGGGCGCGCATCTCTTCGTCGGTGATCTCGAAGAAGGGCATCTGGCGGCGCCCCTCGATGCCGGAGGGTTGTGCCTTCATCCAGCCGTCGAGGATCTCGTAGGCCAGATCGGGATCTTCGGCCGCGCCCCAGCGGGTCATCACGTTGCCGAGTTCCGGGGCGAAATAGGCACCCTCGCCGTGCAGCGTATGGCAGTTGATGCAGGAATGACGTTCCCACACATGCTTGCCGTGGCGGACCTCATCGGTCAGTTCCATCCCGGCGGTCGCGGTCTGGGTGATGTGACGGTGGCTTTGCGCCGTCAGGGCCACGAACACGAGCACGAAGAAAATGGATCCCCCGTAGAACACGTTCCTGGCCCGCGATTTCGTAAGTATCTCTGACATTTCGCGGTCCCGGCAGTTTGTTTCGGATACGCGAGGTCTACGCGGCGGCAGGCGACCGTTTGTTGTGTAAGCGCAAAGAACCCGGTGAAAGGTGCTGGCAGGGTTCCGGAGGAAAGGACTTCTCCATGCGCCGCCGCCCGAACATTGATGATGTTGATCTGACGCTGGCGGACCTATTCGCGCTCTGGCCCGAGGCGGCACGTCCGTTCCTGGACCTAGGAATGCTTTGCCCCGGCTGCCCAATCGCGCCGTTCCATACGATCATGGATTCCTGCCGGGAGTACTGTCTGGACGAAGATACCTTCCGGAACGCGATTGTCGGCCAGCTGGGAGCGGGAAGGTAGCGTTACAGCTAGCCAATGGAGTGCGGGTTCAGCCGGTCTCGTTGCTGAGCACGACCAATCGATGCGGATCGGTGACGACGATGTGCTTTCGCGTAGATTGAACCATGCCTGCCTTTTCCCAAGCAGAAAGCAACCGGCTCACAGTATGCAGGGTGGTACCCGTCATATCTGAGATGTTCTGGCGTGTGACCGGAAAGGCGATCTCAATCCCCTTCTCGGTCTTTCGACCGCTTTGATTAACCATGCGAAGCACCGCGGCAGCGACGCGTTTCTCCACTGCCTGAGTCGCCATCTCGGTCAGGGTTTCCTGGATCTGGCCCAGCCTCGCACCCAGCGTCTTGTAGCTTTCGGTGGCGAAACCGTCGTATTTTGCCGTGAATTCGGGCCACAGCCGCACCGGCCAAGACAGCGCGATAGATTCCGCCGCCGCGACGGATGTGGCGGGGAAGGTGTCACGCTGCAGCGCCGGGGCGATGCCAAAGAGCTGACCGGGCGAGATGTGCAAGACGATGATCTGTTCGCCGCTGGGCGTGGTGCGGATTACCCGCAGATAGCCGTCCAGAAGCAGAAAGAAGCGATCGGCATCGTGGCCCTCGCGGAAAATGGCCACGCCTTCCTCGTAGCGGCGCGAGCTGGCCTGATCGAGGATTTCGCGGATCTGCGATCTGCTGAGCCGCGAGAAGGGTGGCAGGCCGCTCAGAAGGCTTTCGTCGAGCTTCAGCAAGTTTCGGTCCGCGAGTTTGATCAAGAGCAACGTTCAGAAGACTGTCTTAAACCAGAAATGTGGCAGGCGAAACAAGCGGACGAAGAAGAAAGGATGTTCCGATGTTTGCGAAAATGATGGTGGCTGCTACCCTTGCAGTGACCGCGACGATTGCCGGTGCCGAGACCATCGAGATTAAAATGCTGAACCGCGGTGAGGCCGGTGCCATGGTATTCGAACCGGCTTTCGTGAAGGCGGAAGCGGGCGACGTGATCAAGTTTGTTCCCACCGACAAAGGGCACAATGCGGAAAGTATCGATGGCATGCTTCCCGATGGCGTCGAGGCTTTCAAATCCGATATGAATAAAGAATTCGAACTCACCGCCGCGGCGGAAGGCGTTTATGGCATCAAGTGCACTCCGCATTACGCCATGGGAATGGTGGCCCTGATCCAGGTTGGTGATGCGGTGAACTTCGACGCGGCTGCAGGCGTGAAGCAGAAAGGGAAATCCAAAGACCGCATGGCGGAGCTGCTTGAACAGGTCGAATGATCACTCGTCCCTTTGACGTTCGACCGATCCGGGCGGTGCCAGACGCACAGCCCGATTGTCTTTAGGCCTGGAGGAACCCAATGCCCCTTCGTGAGCGTTACCGTGGCCCGGCGCTGTTGTCCTATGGCTTCCGGCCCTTCTTTTTGTCAGCTGTGCTCTTCGCGCTTGTCGCGATCCCCGCATGGTTGTTGATCTGGCGCGGAGAGATCGCCCGCGCAGGCCATTTTCTTCCCACCGACTGGCATGTCCACGAGATGGTCTTCGGCTATGGTGCCGCTGTACTGGCAGGGTTCCTGTTCACCGCGGTGCCGAACTGGACCGGACGACTGCCGACATGCGGCTGGCCACTTGCGTTACTTTTGGCTGTATGGCTGGCCGGTCGCGCGGCGGTGTTCGGAGGGCTAGGGCTGAGTCCGACGGCGGTGGCATTCGTCGACCAGATGTTCCTCCTGGCAGTCGCAGCCATGATCGCGCGAGAAATCGTCGCCGGAAAGAACTGGCGCAATCTCAAGGTTCTGGTGCCTGTGTCGCTTCTCTGGATCGCCAACCTGCTGTTTCATGTCGAGGCGATGGTAGAGGGCAGCGCGGAGCTCGGTCGCCGGCTGGGAATTGCCCTGCTGATCTTTCTAATCCTGCTGATCGGTGGACGGGTTGTCCCCAGCTTTACGCGCAATTGGTTGGTCCATCGCGGCGCGACCCGGCTGCCTGTCGCCTTCAATCGCTTTGACGGGCTTTGCCTGGTATCCGGCGCGGCGGCGCTGATCGCCTGGGTGGTCGCTCCCTTTGGCATGGCTTGCGCGGTGCTCAACTCGGTGGCGGCAATTTTGCACTTAGCCCGGCTTGTCCGCTGGCGCGGCGTGGAGACATGGCGCTCGCCGCTTCTGCTGATGCTGCACCTCGCCTACCTGATGGTTCCACTCGGTTTCGCATCAGTGGCGGCGGCGGCGATCGACCTTACCGGGCCGGCTGGCGCGGCGCACATCTTCGGGATCGGGGCCGTGGGCGGAATGACCGTCGCGGTAATGATGCGAGCGACGATGGGGCACACCGGCCGGCCACTGGTGGCTGGCCCGGTGCTGACGGCCGCCTTCGTGCTTGTCGTCGCAGCCTGCGCAGCTCGCGTGGCCGGCACTCATTTGTGGCTGGGCCCGCTAGACGGGATCGACCTTTCTGCCGCGCTCTGGACTGCCGGTTTCGCCCTGCTTGCGTGGCGGATCGGTCCGTGGCTTGCCCGACCGCGGGTGGCGCGGAAGATGCCCAGTTCACCGCCTGACAAACAAGAAGCTGCCACATCGGACGCTCGAGCAACAACTTGACTGACTTTGTTCCATGAATGTTCGCCCTGGAGGGCGGGTGCCGAAATCACCGGCGAATACTGGAGCGTCCTCTGACCCGCCGAACCTGCCTGTTGCGAAACATTATCAAGACTTATCAACGCTGGCGCAGTCGAGGCGACGTTCAAGGCTCCGGCTCGGTCGAGCAAACTTCTTCCCTACGCCGCAATACTTGCTGCGGGGCTGAAGATGGAGGTCACGAAGTGCCAGAAGAAACGCCGGACGCTGATGCAGTGTGAGCGTCACGAGCGGGTCATCTTGCGGGTGAGCTCTGCGCGCCAGAGATAGTCGGCACGCACTTTCAGGAGAGTTTGCCGATGAGCTTCGACGAGCCGAAGAGTACAG
>NZ_JBLXFR010000093.1:0-9883 GCF_048261845.1 Stappia sp.
GGATACTCCGACCCCTGCGACAGGGGATACGGTTCGCCTGCGGGCACGCCTGATGCCGCCGGCACCCGCCGTCATGCCGGGCGGATACGACTTTGCCTTTCGTGCCTATTTCGACGGAATCGGGGCGAGCGGTTTCGCCTTCGGCGGGGTCGAGCCGGTCCCGCCGGTCGACGACGGGGCGGTGCCGTGGGACCTGCGCGCATCCGCCGGCATCGAGCGGTTGCGCAGCGGCATTGCCGGGCGGATCCGCGCGGCCCTGGGGGACACGACGGCGGCCGCCCTCGCGGTGGCGCTGATCACCGGCGACCGATCCGGCATTCCACCCGATGTCACCGAGGCGCTGCGCACGGCCGGCCTTGCGCATATCCTGGCCATTTCCGGCCTTCACATGGCACTCTTTGCTGGCTCGGTCTTTTTCGTGCTGCGGGCGCTTTTCGCCCTGTCTTCACGGCTTGCCCAGGACTGGCAGATCGATGTCTGGGCGGCAGGGGCGGCGCTTGCCGCTGCGGCCTTCTACCTGGCGATATCGGGCGGATCGATCGCCACGCAGCGCGCCTTCGTGATGATCGCGCTGGTGCTGGCGGGGCGCCTGTTCGGGCGGCGGGCCCTGACATTGCGCAATGCGGGCGTCGCCATGCTGCTGATCCTGGCGGTCACACCGGAAGCTCTCGTCGACCCCGGGTTCCAGATGTCGTTTGCCGCCGTGATTGCGCTGATCGCGGCCTATGAGGAGATGACGCGGCGGCGGGTCGCGGCGAACCGGGGGGCGCCGAAACGGGACGACGGCGCACCGGTTTTCGGTCTCGCCGGCAGTGTTGCCGGCGGCCTGGTGACCTGGTTCGGCGCGATCCTGCTCACTTCGCTGATTGCCGGGGCGGCGACGGGAGCGATCGGTGCCTATCATTTCCACCGGATCGCGCCGCTCGGGCCGCTGGTCAACCTGGTCGCCATGCCGGTGGTGACGATCGCCGTCATGCCCTTCGCCGTTCTGGCGCTCGCGCTGGTCCCGTTCGGCCTCGAGGCGCTTCCCCTTGTTGTCATGGGGGGTGCGGTCGACCAGGTGGTGGCCGTGTCGCAATGGGCCGCCAGCCTGACGCCCGGGGAGGGAACCGTCGGCGCGCCTTCGGTCGCCGGAACGGTGCTGGCTGTTCTGGCCGGAACGATGGCCTGTCTGGCGCCGCGCGGGTTCCGGCGTGTCGCGCTGGTGCCGCTCTGCGTTTCCGCGTGGTTCTATGCAACGCATCGCCAGCCGGACATTCTGGTCTCGGCGAACGGCACGACGCTGGCCCTTCGCGATGCCGGCGGTGCGCTGCGGGTCACGGCACGGCCGTCGAGTTTCATTGCCGAGGTCTGGCTGCGCGCCGACGGGGTGGGCGGCGATGCCCGTGCCCGGCGTCATCTGCCCAAATCCGCGATGTCCTGCGATCCGCTGGCCTGTCTGGTGCGGGCGCACGGGGCGAAAGGGGCGAGGCCGCCGCCTTCAACGAAGGCCTTGCAGCACCCGCCAGAGGCTGGGAGCCGGGCCGGCAAGAGCGATGCGCGCAGCGGAGAAAAGGGCGAAGACGGGCCGGGCAATGGCAGTGCTGCCGGACAAGGCACGGCCTTGCGGAGCCGGGATGAACGGGAAACGGTCTGGAAGGGCAGGGACGGGCAGGGCAGGGACGGGCTGGGCGCGAGCGCGGATCACGAGGGCGAGCTTGCCACCGGCCCGGCGGACAGACCACCGTCGCTGCTTGTCTCGATTGTCCGCGACCCGGCCGCCTTCGCGGAAGACTGTGCGCGGGTGGACATGATCGTCTCGGCCCATGACGCACCGGCCGGCTGTGCTGCGCCGCTTGTCCTTGACCGCGCGCGGCTTTCCCGCGACGGCACCACGGCCATCTACCTGGGCGAGGCCTCGAACGCTTCGCCGGTCACGGCCATCGTGCCGAGCTACACCCGTGTGCGACCCTGGACGCCGCGCCCCGGGATGGCACGCTAGAAAAGGCCGCGCCTGACCGGTTTGTCCTTTCGGCCCAAGCTACCGAAACTCGCCCGGACCGTCACGCATGTGCCGTGCGCTGGAACGCAGGCAAGGGCCTGTGCGTCACCCTTCGTGCGCCTACTCAATAGCGGCGGAAGAGCGAAACCAGCTTGCCCTGGATCCGCACCCGGCCGGGGCCGAAGATGCGCGTCTCGTAGGCGGGGTTGGCGGCCTCCAGCGCAACGGATGCGCCCTTCTTTCGCAGCCGCTTCAGCGTTGCTTCCTCGTCGTCGATCAGGGCAACGACGATGTCGCCGCTGTCGGCAGCATCCGAGCGGCGGATGACGACCGTATCGCCGTCGAGAATGCCGGCCTCGATCATCGAATCGCCCCGCACCTCAAGCGCGTAATGGTCGCCGCCACCGAGCAGGTCGGCAGGCATCGAGATCGTGTGGCTGTGCGACTGGATCGCCTCGATCGGCACACCGGCGGCGATGCGGCCCATCACCGGAATGGCGATGCTGTCATTGGCGGGCTCGGGCAGGGCCGGCGCAGGCTGGGCCGGGCGCGGCTTGCCGAGGGATCCCTCGATGACCGCGGGCGAGAAGCCCTGTCCACGGGACGCGGCAAGGCCGGGAGCAACCGATTCCGGCAGCTTGACGATCTCCAGCGCACGCGCCCTGTTGGGCAGCCGGCGAATGAACCCGCGCTCCTCGAGCGCCGTGATGAGACGGTGAATGCCCGACTTGGAACGCAGGTCGAGCGCGTCCTTCATCTCATCGAAGGACGGGGGGACGCCGGTCTCCTTCAGCCGTTCGTGGATGAACAGAAGCAATTCGTGCTGCTTGCGAGTCAACATCCGCGTGGTTCCCCAACTTCCTCATTCGGCAGCGACAGGACGGCGATGCGGCGCGACAGGCCGAAAAGCCACGCCCGTGTCCAGTCCGTACGTGGTGCCCGGCCGCTTTGAACCGCATCCGCTGCGATGTGCGTCCGCCGCTTGAACGGCGTCGGTCATCGACTTGTCTGGCCGGATGCTTCGCGACTCAGGCTACGTACAAATCATGAACATAGTCTAACCGTTCCCGGCTTGTTCCACAACATGCCTTCGGAAGAATGCAAGAAAGCGCGGGGCGAGAGCTCTATCGGCGGGGCAGACGGATGACCGGGACGCGGGCGCCGGCGGCCAGCGGGCCGGCATGGGGCGGGCGCACGACAAGGGCATCGGCGCGGGCGAGCGTCGCCAGCATGGAGGAGTCCTGCCGCTCGGACGGGGCGACGCTCTCGCTGCCGTCATCGGCCCGCCGGATGGTGGCGCGCAGATAGTCTTCGCGCCGGTCGTTTCCGCCGATGTCGACGGCAAGCGGCAGGTGCTCGCGGTCACGCGCGGTGATCTCACGGCCAAGCAGCGTCTCGATCAGCGGGCGCAGAAACAGGATGGAGCAGACGAGGCTGGAGACCGGGTTTCCGGGCAGGCCGAGAACCCGCATGCCCTCGATCCGCCCCGCCATCAATGGTTTGCCGGGACGCATGGCGATGCGCCAGAAGGCGAGATCCATTCCCGCCTTGCCCAGCACTTCCTGAACGAGATCGTGATCGCCGACGGAGGCGCCGCCGAGCGTTACCAGGATATCGGAGCTTGCCGCACGCGCGGCGGCGATCGCGGCCGCGATGGCCTGGCGGTTGTCGGGCGCAATGCCGAGCTGCAGGGGCTCGCCGCCGCAATCGGCAACAAGGGCGGCAACGCCCGCGTGATTGGAGGCAATGATCTGGTCGGGCCCGGGTTCCGTGCCGGGCTCCACCAGTTCGTCGCCCGTCGCCAGGATCGCCACTTTCGGCCGGCGCCGGACCGGCAGCACGGCGTGGTTCATCGCGGCCGCAAGAGCAAGCTCGCGGAAACCGACACGCTCGCCGGCGCGCAGAAGCACCTCGCCTTGCGCGAAGTCCAGCCCGGCGGGCCGCACGAAACGGCCACGGGTGGCCGTTTCCAGAACGGCGATCGTGTCGCCGTCGCGGGTGGCGTTTTCCTGGATCAGGATCGTGTCGGCGCCTTGCGGAACGGGCGCGCCGGTGAAGATGCGCAGGGCCTCGCCGGGGCCGAGCGTGCCGGCATAGCCGTGGCCGGCCGGTGCCTCGCCGATGACGCGCAGGGCGGCGGGAAGTGTGGCGATATCCTCGGCGCGGACCGCGTATCCGTCCATGGCGGAGGCCGCGAAGGGCGGCTGGGTACGGGTGGCGGCAAGGTCGTCGGCGAGAACGCGGCCGTTGGCGGCGGCAAGCGGGACGTGCTCGGTCCCGACCGGTTCGACATCCGCAAGCAGTCTCGCCAGAGCCTCGTCGACCGAGATCAGCGACATGTCAGCCGCCGCTTTGCGGGGTGTCGCCGGCAACCGACCAGTCGCCGGACTTGCCGCCGGATTTCGACAGCACGCGGACGCCGCCGATGGTCATGCCCCGGTCGACGGCCTTGGCCATGTCATAGACGGTGAGGCAGGCGACAGAGCAGGCGGTCAGCGCCTCCATCTCGACGCCGGTCTGGCCGGAGAGCTTGGCGAAGGCGGTGACGCGCAGGCCGGGGAGTGTCTCGTCGGCGGTGATGTCGACGGCGACCTTCGACAGCGCCAGCGGATGGCAGAGCGGGATGAGTTCATGGGTGCGCTTGGCCGCCATGATGCCGGCGATGCGCGCGGTGGCGATCACGTCGCCCTTCTTTGCCGTGCCGGAGAGGATCATCGCCAGCGTTTCCGGCTTCATCGTCACGTGACCCTCGGCGGTCGCCTCACGGGTGGTGATGTCCTTGGCCGAAACGTCGACCATGTTGGCCGCGCCGCTGTCGTCAAGATGGGTGAGGCGGGGAGGCGAGGCGCTCATCGGCAAGGATCCGTCATTCGGCAGCGGCGCTGGCCGGGCGTGTCAGCAGGGCCCGCGTCGCGGCTGCGACATTCTCCTGGCGCATCAGGCTTTCGCCGATGAGGAAGGTGGAGATGCCGCAGCGTTCCATGCGGGCGAGATCGGCGGGCGTGAACAGCCCGCTCTCACCGACAACGAGGCGTTCGCCGCCGATCTTCGGCGCCAGCATCTCGCTGGTCTCGAGCCGCGTCTCGAAGGTCTTCAGGTTGCGATTGTTGATACCGATCATCGGCGAGGAGAGCTTCAGGGCGCGGTCGAGCTCGTCGGCGTCATGGACCTCGACAAGCACATCCATGCCGAGATCAAGGGCGGTGGCCTCCAGCGTTGCCGCCATGGCATCGTCAACCGCCGCCATGATGATCAGGATGCAATCGGCGCCCCAGGCGCGCGCCTCGAACACCTGATAGGGGTCGTAGAGGAAGTCCTTGCGCAGGGCCGGCAGCGAACAGGCGGCGCGCGCTGCGACGAGACAGTCCGGCGCGCCCTGGAAGGACGGCGTGTCGGTGAGGACGGAGAGACAGGCGGCGCCGCCTTGCTCATAAGCACGGGCGAGCGCAGGCGGATCGAAATCGACCCGGATCAACCCCTTGGACGGGCTCGCCTTCTTGATCTCGGCAATGAGGGCGAACTGGCCGGCTGCCTGTTTTGCCCGCAATGCCGCGAGAAAGCCGCGCGGCGCGTCGGCTGCGGCCGCCCGCCGCTCGATCTCGGACTGGGGAACGGCCAATTTGGCGGCGGCGATCTCCTGGCGCTTGTAGGCCTCGATACGGGCGAGAATGTCAGTCATGGGTCACGGGCGCCTCGTTGGAGACCTCGACAAGGCGCGACAGGCGGGCAAGCGCGCTGCCGCTGTCGATGGACTGCGCGGCCATGGCGACGCCCTCGGCAAGGTTCGCGGCGCGGCCGGCAACGACCAGCGTTGCGCCGGCATTCATCAGGACAGTGTCGCGATAGGCGGTTTTCGCCCCTTCGAGCACCGCGCGCAGGGCAACCGCGTTTTCCGGTGCTTCGCCGCCTTTCAGGTCTTCCGGCCGGCAGGTCGCGAGCCCGACTTCGCCGGGAGTGACCTCGAACACCCGCACCTTGCCGTTTTCCAGCGCGGCGACCGTCGTCGGGCCGGTGGTGGTGATCTCGTCGAGCCCGTCGGAACCATGCACCACCCAGGCGGCCTGTGACCCGAGGGTTGCCAGCACATGGGCGATCGGCTCGACCCATTGCCGGGCAAAAACACCGACCATCTGCCTCCGGACGCCGGCCGGATTGGAGAGCGGCCCGAGAAGATTGAAGATCGTCCGCGTGCCAAGCTCCGTTCGCGCCGGGCCGACATGCTTCATCGCCGAATGATGGTTGGGCGCGAACATGAAGCCGAGGCCCGCCTCGGTGATGCAGCGCGAGATCTGCGCGGGCGAAATGTCGATGTTGACGCCGAGCGCCATCAGGACATCGGCCGCGCCCGACTTCGAGGAGAGCGAACGGTTGCCGTGCTTGGCAACCGGCACGTCGCAACCGGCGACAACGAAAGCCGAGCAGGTCGAGATGTTGACGCTGCCCGAGGCATCACCGCCGGTTCCGACGACGTCGACCGCGTCGGCGGGCGCCGATACGGGGACCATCTTGGCGCGCATGGTGGCGACCGCCCCGGCGATTTCCTCGACGGTCTCGCCGCGCACGCGCAGCGCCATCAGGAAGCCGCCGATCTGGGCAGGGGTCGCCGCGCCCGACATGATCACCTCGAAGGCGGCTCGCGCCTCTGCCTGACTCAGCGCGTTGCCGTCGGCCGCCTTGGCGATCAGGGTCTTGAGATTGCTCACTTCGTCGTCCTTTCGAACGGGCGGAGCGAAGGCGCTCAGCTTCCGCCCTGTCCGATCACCCGGTTGATGTTGGCCTGATTGACGCTGACGCCGAGGCGCGCCTCGCGCTCCCCGACATACTGGCCGATCACGGAGTTCTGCAGCGCGTCGGCAAGACGGGTATCGAGCGCCGCGATCTCGCCGGCCTCGCGGAAGAAGGCGGGCGCGGAAATGCCGGTCACGCGGTAGACGATCCGCCGCGCGTCGGGCTTGCTTGCGCTGCCAATGGTGCCGACCGGTCCGGAAAAGACCCCGTCGATCGCGTCGGCCGGGATCGCGGCGTTTTCGCCCGTCCGCTTCAGGCCGGACTGGGTCGCGACCTCAAGGCCGCGTTCCGTGGCAACAGCCTCGAGCGTCTTGCCGGCGTCCAGTTCCTTGACGATTTCGGCTGCCAGCGCGTCGAGGCGCTCGGCGCGCTGCTCCCGCGTCCAGGCATCGACCGCCTGCGCGCGCACTTCGTCGAGCGTGCGGTCGCGGGCGGGCGTCACCTCACGCACCTCGAACCAGAGGAAACCGGTACGGCCGAGCTGTAGCATGTCGGCCTCGATGCCGACGTCGCTTTCGAAGACATCGGAAATCAGGTCCGGCGCATCGGGGAGCGCGACCTTGGCGCCGGATGCGTCCTTGCCGGCGGAATCGAATGCCGAGGGCATGTCGAGCGTCAGGGAGAAGCGCTCGGCGACCTCGGTCAGCGTGGCACCGCCCGCACGGGCATCCTCGATCTCGTCGTGAAGATCGAGCACCTCGCGCTCGGCAAGCCGCAGTGCGACTTCCTTGCGAAGGTCCGCGGCGACTTCATCCAGTGGCGTCTTGCGGGCCTCGGTGACCTGCGTGATCTTGAGCAGAACGTTGTTGAGCCGGCCTTCGATGATCTCCGAGGTCTCTCCCTCTGCGAGCGCGAAGGCGGCTTCGGCAATGGCGGGGTCCAGGAGTTCCTCGCGGGCCATGTTGCCGAGTTCGACCTGCTCCACCGTGGTGCCGCGCATGGCGACGATGTCCTCGAAGGTCTTGCCCTCGGCAAGGGCCGCGCGCGCCTCGGCAACCGCATCGGCGCTCGGCAGGGCGAGCTGCAGGATACGGCGACGCTCGGGTTCGCCGAAGCGCTCGCCGGAGGCGTCATACTCGCGCTGAAGGTCCTCGGCGCTGATCTCGTCGGCGCGTGCGATCTTTTCCGGTGTCAGCTGCAACAGGGCGACCTGACGATATTCGGGCGCGCGGAAGTCGGCCTTGTTCTCCTCGAACCAGCTTGCAAGCGCGGTCTCGTCGGGGGCCGGGATCTCGCCGGCAAGGGCGGCGTCGAACTCGACATAGTCGACCGTGCGCTCCTCGTTGGCATGGCGGTTGAACGCCTCGAGCATGGCCGCAGGCGTCTTCAGGCCGCCGCTGATGGCGTCCGCGATCTGGCGGCGCTCCTCAAGCAGCCGACGCTCGGCGACGAACTGGTCCTCGGTCAGGCCGTTGGCCTGGAGGATGGCGGCTAGGCGGGCGCGGTCGAATCCGCCGCTGGGCGCCTGGAAGGAGGGAGCCGTCTGGATCAGCCGCACCAGTTCCGCATCCGAGACACCCAGATTGTAATCCTGCGCGGTCTCGTTCAGCGCTGCTTCGGCAACGAGACGCCCAAGCACCTGACCGGGAATGCCGAGCGCGGCACCCTGCACGGTGGACAGGGGACGGCCGATGTTGCGGCCGATGGAATCGAGCTCGCGGCGGTAGGCACTGTCGAAGTCGACGATCGAAACCTTGCGGTCGCCCACGGTTGCGACCTGGTCTCCGCCAATGTTCAGGAGGTCGCCCGAGATACCCCAGATGGCGAAGCTGATCACAAGAAGGCCGATCAGGAGTTTGGAAATCCAGGACTTTGCGCCGGCGCGCAGAGTGTCGAGCATTGCAGGTTCCGTTATTTCTTGGGCGACAGGGCAGCGTGGCCGTCGGTTCGGCCATGCCAAGGCGGGCGGATCATAGAGACGAGGGGCGCGGGGAGCAAGGCGGTACAAGGCGTTGCGGGCACCTTGCGGCGAACGTTCCGGCGGTGCGTCTTGATTGCCGGCGAATTTCTGGTAGCACCGGCGGTCAGTACGGGACATTCGGGAAAACCGCCGGTTCCGTTCGACACGCCATTTCAAGGGAGCACCATGCCGATGACGACCAAGCCGCTGATCGCAGGCAACTGGAAGATGAACGGGCTGTCCTCGGCGCTTGGCGAGCTCGACACGATCGCGCGCGCCGCGCGGGGCGGGCTTGCCGCCAGGGTCGACCTCACGATCTGTCCGCCGGCGACGCTGATCGCCGCCGCTGCCGCCATCGCGGGTGACAGCGGGCTCGCTGTCGGGGCGCAGGATTGCCATGCGGCGGCCAGCGGCGCCCATACCGGCGACCTGTCCGCGGAAATGCTGGCCGATTCCGGAGCACGCCAGGTGATCGTCGGACATTCGGAGCGGCGCGCGGATCACGGCGAGGACGACGCAACCGTCGCGGCCAAGGCGGAGGCGGCCTGGCGCGCCGGTCTCGTCGCGATCATCTGCGTCGGCGAGACGGAGGCGGAGCGCCGGGCAGGGCGCGAGCTCGACGTGGTCGGGAGCCAGCTTGCGGGATCGGTTCCCGGCGGCGCGACAGCGGAAAACTGCGTCATTGCCTATGAGCCCGTCTGGGCGATCGGCACGGGACTGACGCCGACGCCGGAAGACGTTGCCAGCATGCATGCATTCCTGCGCGGCGAACTGGGCAAGCGCTTCGGCGCGGCGGGCGCCGCGATCCGGCTTCTCTACGGCGGATCGGTCAAGCCGGCGAATGCGGCGGAGCTGATGTCGGTTGCCAATGTCGACGGCGCGCTTGTCGGCGGGGCGAGCTTGAAAGCGAGCGCTTTCCTGGCCATTGCCGAGGCGGCCGGCTAACCGGAAGCGTGCTTTGCGGCCCATGCGGGAGCCGCAGGGCCGCCCCGCGCTGAAGGTTGGCCGATCAAGGGTGGAAACACCCGTGGCATTGGTGTAGAACGCGCAGCAAATCCGACAACCAAAGACTGGTCCTCGATGGAAACCGTTATCAGCGTTATCCGCCTGATGGTCGTGCTTGCGCCCGTCCTGGTCGTCCTCCTGCCGCGCGCCGAAGGCGGCGCGGTGGGAATCGGCGGGGGCGGGGGCGGCGGCTCCGGTGAGGGAGACAG
>NZ_JBLXFR010000094.1:0-9497 GCF_048261845.1 Stappia sp.
ACTGGCCGACAATCGCGAGGCGGAAATCCCGCGCTTCAGCATGGTCCGGCTGGTCGAGCGCCATGGCACGGACGCCAGGTTGCGCGAGGCGCTGATGGCGCGCGGCGAAACCCCTATCGAGATCCGTCAGATGCTGCTGAAGCAGGTTGGCGATCTGCTCAGCGATCATCCGCTCGTGCGCCGGGGGCTCAAGGACGAGCGTGCCCGTGCCGTCGTCGCGGACGCGCGCGAGCGCGCAACGGTGACGCTGGCGAGCACCGCCGCGCCCCACGAGACGCCGGCGCTGGTGGAGCATCTCGTCCAGTCGGGACAGTTGACGCCAGCCCTGCTGCTGCGGGCCGTGTGCACCGGAAACATCACCCTGTTCACCGCCGCGCTGGCGCGCCTGTCGGGCCTTGGCGTGTCGCGGGTCGAGTCGGTGCTCGGCTCCGCGCGCGGCCTGCCGCTACGCGCGCTGCTGTCGCGCGCCGGGCTTCCGCCGCGCACGCATGGTCTCTTCCAGGTGGCGATAGGGGTCTGGCGCGATCTGGCCCGTGAGGTCACGCCGGTTCTTGCCGTGCCCGGCAATCCGGCCGTCGCCCGGCTGCTGATCGGCGAGGTGCTGGACCGGTATCAGGAACAGGACGGGGTCGAGGCCGACGACCTGGTCGCCATGCTGCGCCGGTTTTCGGCGGAAATCGCACGCGATGCGGCTCGCGCCTATATGGACCGGACACTGGCGGCCGCTTAGGCACCCGGCAGGGGAACGGGCCGAAGAACCACAGGCGAGCGAACAACAGGCGAGCGAGCAACAGGCGGGGAATCAGTCCTGCGCGTGGGTGGTGGCGCGCCTGATGAAGTCCTCGGTCACATCCGCGAGGCGCTCGACCAGGGCGCGCGCCGTGGCATTGTCCTCCTGGCGCGAGGTTTCGGCGACCATGGCGCGAACGGCATCGACATGCTGGGCGACCAAGGGCCCGGGCAGGTCCGAGGGCGGCACATGCTCGATCAGGTGGCAGAGATTTCCGGCGACGGCGCCGACCAGCGGATAGCCGAACGTGCTGGCCTGTCCCTTGATGTCATGGGAGGCCCGGAACAGGGACGCGCAACGATCCTCGCTCATTCCGTTGGCCTGGATGTCGGTCCAGGCATCGACAAGGGCCGTCGCCTCCGCCGCCATCCAGTCGTCGAAATCGTGGGAGAGACGCTGCAAGGCGGCCTCCGCAGACTTGACCGGATCGAAGCGCGCGGCCTCGCGGTCGCTCATCACGCGCACCTTCGAGCGCAGGTCGCGCGGCGGCTTCACCAGTTCGTAGCCGTCGTTCTGCTTTGTCGGGTCGCTTGTCATGTCACTTCTTTTCCCGGCCGGGCGTTCCGGTCTTGCGGTTTGCATGCCGCGCTGGCAGCAAGCTTAGTCGATCACTGAAATACGGCGTCTTCACGCCACCGATTCCCGTGGTGTGTCATCCGCGTGACTTTGCGGGAGATCGTTCTGATCGTCCAGAGCATATCCGTCGTCGACTTTGATGCCGCGCCGTTCCTCGCCGTTGAAGGCCGGGTTCTGGAAACGCCTGCGGTCGGGGCCGAAAAACGTCTTGGTCCGGATGAAGTCGCGCGGATGCAGGATGCAGTTCACGACGCGCAGATAGAGGCCCTTGGGGGATACCGGCTTGCACATGATCTCGGTGATGCCCTTGTCGCGGGCCTCGATGATCCGTCGCTTTTCCGAGTGAGCCGTCACGGCGATGATCGGAACAAAGCAGCCCGGCTCGCTTGAGGTGCGGATGCGCTTTGTGAGTTCCGCGCCGTTGATGATCGGCATCAGCCAGTCGACGATTACCAGATCCGGATCGTGGCTGGCGATGCATTCAAGCGCATCGGCCCCGTCGTCGGCCTCGTAGACCTGGGCGAAGCCGAACCCCGCAACCATGGCCCGCAGGATGCTGCGCATGTGAAGATTGTCTTCGACGATGAGCACACGCAGCCCTGAAAGTTGCAGGTTTGGGGTATCCATAACCGGTACGCCTTTTTGCCAGATGTCGGCGCTGCCGGAAAGAAATGCGCGCACGTCAAACCAGGACAACCGCCGACGTGAACAGGGTAGTTCGAAATAATAAATAAAGCTCGAATATATGCGATTATCAGTGTTCTTCCGTAGGGGTCAGTAGCGGAACATCTCGGAGAGGATGCGTTCGTCCCAATTATGATCCGCGTCGAAAAGCGCGAGACTTGAGGAGTTCTTTTCCTCCCGGACCCGGACCTCGATGACGTTGCGGATCTCGGTGTAGTCGGCCGCAGCACTGACCGGCCGCTTGGCGGGATCGAGGACGGTGATGCGCACCTCGACATAGTTGGGCAGCAACGCGCCGCGCCAGCGCCGCGGCCGGAAGGCGCTGATCGGCGTGAGGGCCAGAAGTTGCGCGTCGATCGGCAGGATCGGACCATGGGCGGAGAGGTTGTAGGCGGTGCTGCCGGCCGGGGTGGCGACGAGAACGCCGTCGCAGACCAGCTCCTCCATGCGGATGCGTTCGTCGACGGACAGGCGCAGCTTGGCGGCCTGGTGGGTCTGCCGCAGCAGGGAGACCTCGTTGATCGCCAGCGCCGAATGGACATGGCCGAGCGCGTCCGTGGCTTCCATCACCAGCGGGTGGATGCGGCTGACGACCGCCGACCCGATGCGCTCGATCAGGTCGTCGGCGCCGTATTCGTTCATCAGGAAGCCGACCGAACCGCGGTTGAGGCCGTAGATCGGCTTTCCGGTGTTCATGAAGCGGTGCAGCGTCTGCAGCATCAGGCCGTCGCCGCCAAGGGCGACGATCACGTCCGCCTTCTTGGGGTCGTGGGCGCCGTAGCGGGCCTCGAGCTCGCGGCGCGCGTCTTCCGCTTCCTCGGTCTCGCTTGAGACGAAGGCCAGTTTCTCGATAGTGTGCGGTGGCCGGTCCATGTTTCTGACGTAGCACGGGCCGGGGCGATTTGGGACCCGTCTTTTGCAGCAGGGCGACATGGATATCCGGTTGATCTACGCGACTTTTCCGGACATGGCGGCGGCGCGCGCCGCAGCCGGTCCGCTGGTGCGGGACGGGCTCGCCGCCTGCGTCAACATGTGGCCGGGCATGATCTCGGTGTATTGCTGGGAGGGGGCGGTGGAGGACGGCGAGGAGGTTGTTTTCCTCGCCAAGACGACGGCTGCCAGACAGGACGAGGTGGTGGAGGCGATCCGCGCGCTGCATCCTTACGACGAGCCGGCGATCCTGGTGCTGCCGGTGGAGGGCGGCAGCCCGTCCTTTCTCGACTGGATACGGGCTGGCAGCCGCGGACCGGATACCGGCACCGCCTGATCTTGCTCTCAGTCCGCAGGTGCCGCCGCGGGCGAGGGCGGGATCGTTTTCAGATAGGCGGCCACCGCTTCGCGATCGGCGACGGGAAGTTTCGCCCAGCTTTCCTGCACGGCCGTCATGCTCCCGCCGACGCTGTCGAAATCAGGGGTGAAGCCGCTTTCCAGATAATAGGCGATATCGGTCGCCGACCAGGAGCCGATCCCGTGCGGGGCGGGGGTTATGTCGGGGATCCGTCCCTCGCCGTCCGGGTTCGGCCCGCCGGCGAGCCAGCGCGCCGTGTCGAGCCCGCCAAGGAGATTGCGCGGGGTATGGCATTCGGCGCAGTGACCGGGGCCTGCCACCAGATAGGCCCCCCGCTCGGCCAGGTCGCCGGCACCCGGCGGCGCGGGGACCGGGGTCGTGTCGAGGAAGAGAAGCTTCCATCCGCCGAGTGCGCTGCGCCAGGAGAAGGGGAAGTCGAGGGCGTGGTCGGCGACCTGGTTGTCCGACACGGGCAGCGTGTCGAGATAGGCCTTCATGTCGATCAGGTCGGTGAAGGTCATGTTGCGATAGGAGCCGTAGGGAAAGGCGGGGTAGTAGTGCAGGCCTTCCGGCGACGTGCCCTTGGTCATCGCGTTGAGGAAGTCGCCGGTCGACCAGCCGCCGATGCCGTGCTCCGCCGAGGGCGAGATGTTGGGAACCCGGAACAGGCCGAAGGGGGTGTCGAGTTCCAGCCCGCCGGCGAGCACCAGCTTGGCCTCGCCGCTGGCGCCCGGCGCCGCGTGGCAGGAGGCGCAACCGCCGGCCCAGAACATGCGCTCGCCATTGGCAAGGTCCGGCGCATGGTCGGGAATGGTCGCAGGATCGACCCGCTCCGGCCGGGTCAGGTAGAGCCCGCCGGCAATCAGCAGCAGGACGACGCCGACCAGACGGCGAAAGGTGCGACGGGTCATGCGGCGGTCTCCCTGCAGGAAAAGGGCCTGCGGCGGCGATTGCCGCAACGCAGGCGCGCCCGGGGAATGGCTCCCCCGGGACGTTGTCATTGTGCCCTTGTTAGATCAGTTTTTCTTGACGCGGTAGGTCTCGTGGCAGGCACGGCAGTTCTGCGCCACCGAGCCGAAGGCGCCCTTCAGCGCGTCGAGGTTTTCGCTGGCCGCCGGGATCGCGGCGAGCGCGGCGTTCTGCATGTCCATGGCGACCTTTTCGAAGCCGGCACGGTCTTCCCAGATTTTCGGGCCGGCCTCGCTCGTGGCGGAATCGGAGCCTTCGGGGAACTGGGTCACGAAGCCGGCGGGCGTCGTGAACAGGATGCGCATGGCGAGCCCGGCGAGGGCGGCGTCATACGGGATCTCGCCCTTGACCATCTTGCCGAGCGTGCCGGTGGCGGCGCCGACGGATTTCATCATGTTCTGGCGGATTTCGATCGGGTCGGCGGAGGCAATCGACGACGCTGCCAGCAATGGCAGCGCGACTGCGACGGCACGGGCGCAGGACTTGAGCATGTTCGGTTCTCCCTCGGTCGCGGCGACACTGGGCCGCGCGGTCGGAATCTCGGCATTTTTCGCCTTGCCGCTCAAGCGCTTCGTCTTCACGAACGCGTGACCTGACGGGCGCCGGCAAGCTGGCGGATGTGGTCGGCGGCGCGGTCGGGACCAATACTCGCGGCGCGGATCAGCATGTCGAAATGCCGCGTCAGGGCGCGGATGTGCTCGACCGAGTTGACCACGAGATAGAGCGAACCGAGGAAGAGCGCCGCCCGCTGCGGTCCGAACACGGTGTAGGCGGCGGAGTAGCGGTTGCGCGCGTCGAAGAGAAACAGCCGGAAGGTCGGGTAGAGCTCCTCGACCAGGCGGGCCATATGATCGAGCTGGTCCTGCCGGTCGCCGGGGCTGAGCGCGCTCCAGATGCCGGACCCGGCGGCGATCTCCTCCAGCGTCTGCAGGGGCATGCAGACCTCCATGTCGGTCTCCGGGCGCCTTGTATAGGCAAGCAACCGGCGGCCCTGGTCGGCCTTGGCAGCGGCCTTGGCGGTTTCCGGCGCGCCGAACTCGTAGGCGAGCACCGCCTCGGTGCGCAGCAGGTCGGGAATGGTGGAGGGGACATAGCGGATCTTGTAGCCGATCGCCTCCTGATGCCAGCTTGCCAGCAGGGTGTCGCCGCGCCCGTTGTCTGTCTGCTCGATCTGGATTGCCGGGGCGATGCCGGCGGCATCCGCCGTGGTCTGCGTCAGGCCGAGCAGCCAGTCGGTGGTCACGCCCTCCGCGCGGGCGATGTCGGCCAGCGCCTCGGCGCGGGGCATGCGGGTCGAGGCGGGGTCGAGAAAATGGCTGAGCGCCGAACGGTCGATCCCCACACGCTCGGCAAAGCGGCCCGGCGGTTCGCCGCGCCGCGCGATCAGGATCGCGAGCCGCTCGCGGAAGAGTTCGGCCAGTTCCCGTTTGTCCGCCCGTGCCATGCGAAGCCTGTCCCTGTCCCTGCCCATGTCACAGGCGAATCCTGCCTGTTGTGCTTATGATCCAGTATTGTGAATTCACATCAATTGTACATTTTCGTCACTAAATCACATTTTGATTTGGATATCGACACATTGTCCCGGGCCGCAGCACCGGGGATGACTTGGGGGTCATCCACAAGGAGTTGCGAATCGTGAAGCTCGATACCGCCCGCCCGTCCCTTGCCGCGCAGCCGGAGGCAGGTCTGGCGGACCCGGTATTGATTCCTCCCATCGCCGTGCCGGGTCTTGCGACCGGCATCGAATGGCCGACGATCGGGCTTCTGGTCGGGGCGCACGCGCTCTTTGCGTTGCTTGTGGTCGTGTCGCCCGTCGCCGGGCCACTCGCCTGGCTGGCGCTGGTGCCGGTGATCACGCTCCATTCGTCGCTGCAGCACGAATTGCTGCACGGGCATCCGTTCCGAAATCCGCGATTGAACGCGCTGCTGGTGGCGCTGCCGCTCGGCCTTTTCATTCCCTACTGGCGGTTCCGGGCACTGCACATCGCCCATCACGACGATCCGCGCCTGACCGACCCTTACGAGGACCCGGAGAGCTGGTACCTGCATCCGCGCGACTGGGCCTCGGCCGGCCGGCTGCGGCGCGGCCTGCTTGAGGCCAACAACACGCTCGCCGGGCGGGTCGTGCTGGGGCCGCTGATCGGGCTCACGGGGTTTCTGGCGGCGGAGGCCCGGCTGGCGCTTTGCGGCCGGCGGGACGTGCTGCGCGCCTGGGGCTGGCATCTTGCCGGCGCCGGCATCCTGGTCGGCCTGTTGCGGCAGGTGCCGGGCTTTTCCTTCGGCGGATACCTTGCCGCCTGTTACGGTGCCTATGCGCTCTTATGCGTGCGCACCTTTCTGGAGCACCGGGCGGAGGAGGAGGTCGGCCATCGCACCGTGCTGATCGAGGATCGCGGGCCGCTGGCCTTCCTGTTCCTGTTCAATTCCCTGCACGCGGTGCATCACCGTTTCCCGCGCCTGCCCTGGTACCGGCTGCCGGGCGTGTATGAACGGCACAGGGAGGCCTTCGTCGCCGGCAATGGCGGCTATGTCTACCGGTCCTATCTGGAGATAGCGCGGCGCCATGCCTTCACCGTGAAGGAGCCGGTGCCCCATCCGCTGGCCGGACGGGACAGCTCTCGCGGTTCCTGAAGGTCAGACGGCGAATTCCGAAATGCCGCCATGGGCGGCCGACCAGGCCAGCGGGGCATCGAGGAACGCTTCGACCGAGGCAAGCGTCTCGGGCGGGAAATGACCGCCCTCGCGCGCGGCCGCGAGCACGTCGCGCCAGGTGGCGAGATAATGCAGCGTCAGGCCGTTGCGGGCCATCGCGTCGTGGGTCTCGGGGAAGATGTCGTAGAAGAACAGGACGATCGCATGGTCGACCTGGGCACCGGCCTTGCGCAGCGCCTCGGCGAAGCGGACCTTGCTGCCGCCGTCGGTGGTCAGGTCCTCGACCAGCAGCACCCGGTCGCCCTCGTTGAGCACGCCCTCGATCTGGGCGTCGCGACCGAAGCCCTTCGGCTTCTTGCGCACATACTGCATGGGCAGGGCGAGACGCTCGGCGATCCAGGCGGAGAAGGGGATGCCGGCCGTTTCGCCGCCGGCAACCGCGTCGAGCGATTCGAAGCCGATGTCGCGCAGGATCTTGGCGGTGGCGAAGTCCATCAAGGTGGCGCGCAGGCGGGGATAGGAGATCAGCTTGCGGCAGTCGATATAGACCGGGCTCGCCAGGCCGGAGGTGAGCTTGTAGGGCTCGTCGGCGCGGAAATGGACCGCCTTGACCTCGAGCAGCATCTTCGCCGTCTGGCGGGCGACGAAGGCGGGATCCGGAAAGCTGATCAGGGTCATGTTCTGTCCTCTTGCTGCTGCCGCGTCTTGCGCGCTGCCGGCCCGGCCGGAGTGCCGGCAGGCGAAACCGTTCGACCCGCGATGCGGACCGTGCCGTTTTCGGACTGGGAAACATCGGGGAAAGATGGTGCCGGCAACAGGATTCGAACCCGTGACCCCCTGATTACAAATCAGGTGCTCTACCAGCTGAGCTATACCGGCGTTGCGGCGGCATTTAGCACGGTTTGCATGTCCGCGCACCCGCTTTCACGCCCTTTTTTCGGCGAAATCCACGCCTGAAACAACGGCGCGTCAGGACCCCTTGCGGCCGCGCTCCAGTGCCTCGCGCACAATATAGAGCGACAGCACGGCGGCGTTGGAGACATTGAGCGAGGCGATGGCGCCGGGCATGTCGAGCCGGGCAAGCACGTCGCAGGCCTCCCGGACGCCCTGGCGCACGCCCTTTCCTTCCGATCCGAGCACCAGCAGAACCTTGTCGCCGAGCCCGGTTTCCTCCAGCCGCGCGGGGCCCTCGCTGTCGAGCGCGACGGCGCGGAAGCCCGCCTCGCGCATCTCGGTGACGAAGCGGGCCATGTTCTTCACCCGCACATGGCGGACCATGTCGAGGGCGCCGGAGGCCGACTTGGCCAGAACCGGCCCTTCCTCCGGGGCGTGCCGTTCCGTCGTCACCACCGCATCGGCGGCAAGGGCGACGGCGGAGCGCAGGATCGCGCCGACATTGTGCGGATCGGTGATCTGGTCGAGAGCCAGGACCAACCGGGCCCGGGCAAGATCGCGGGCACCGAAGGCGGGCAGGGGATCTGCCTCCAGCACGGCGCCCTGGTGCACCGCGTCGCGGCCGACGAGATGGTCGAGCTGGCGCGGGGCGACCGTCTCGACGGGCACGTCGAATGAGATGCCGCGCTCGCCGAGCCGGCGCTGGGCGTTTTCGGTGGCAAGCAGCCGGTGACGGCGTCGGTCGGGATTGCGGAAGGCGGCCTCGACCGTGTGCAGCCCGTAAAGAAGCACCGGGCCGTCATCCTCGCCGCGGTCCTGACCGGGGCGGCCGCGCGGCTTCGCCCAGGGGCGGCGCCCGTCGCCGTCATGCGCGGCACCCGGCCGTCCGGCGCCCTGGCCGCCGCCACGGCCCGGAGGCCCCTTGCGTGCGAAGCGCGATTTTTCGCGCGGGTTGCGCGGGCTGCCGCCGTCTTTGGCGGGCGGGCCGCCGGTTGGGTTCTTCGGTCCTGTCATGAAACGAGCGCTTATCCCGGAGGCGGTCGCCCGGCAAGGGGAAACCGCGTCGTGGCGGGGCGGTGTTTTTGTGTCCACAGCGGGCAAATGGGTGTTGACACCCCCATGCCTGTTCTACATAACACGCGCCACGGCAGCGGCCCTGCAATTGTTTTGCGGGGCGTTTTCGTGAAGCCATCCAGGACGCTTCGGCGATAGGGCGGTGAAACGGAGGAGTGCCCGAGTGGTTAAAGGGGACGGACTGTAAATCCGTTGGCTTTGCCTACGTTGGTTCGAATCCAACCTCCTCCACCATCCCTCCCTGCGGCCTGCGGCGGGTGTAGCTCAATGGTAGAGCAGCAGCCTTCCAAGCTGATGACGAGGGTTCGATTCCCTTCACCCGCTCCACCTTGTCGAGTTGCGTTCGATCCCGGTCTGGTTTCATGGCAACAGCTTGCCAAGCCGCAGCATCCACCGTCCTGAGGCGGTCGGGTCTCATTCGGATTTGATGGACTTAACCGCAAGCTAAGAGAGCGACGCCGATGGCGAAAGCAAAGTTTGAGCGGACGAAGCCGCACGTTAACATTGGCACGATCGGCCACGTCGACCATGGCAAGACGACGCTGACGGCTGCGATCACGAAGTTTTTCG
>NZ_JBLXFR010000095.1:0-9391 GCF_048261845.1 Stappia sp.
GCCCTGATCCTGCCCCTTTGCGACCCCGACCCGCCGGCCTGGCTTCCCGAGGCTCTGCGGGGGGGGGGGGTTCCCGCCTGGATTGCCTTCCAGTGCGGCGCGCCGCTGATCGGCGACAGCGCAAGGGCGGCGTTTGCCTTCGCCGCCGGAAACGACATGCCGGCGCTCTCCGCCCTCAATGCGGGAACCCAGGAATATCCCGACCGGGCGACGACGCTGGTCGTCGAGCTCGAGGCGCTGGAGGGGGGCGCGGAGATCGTGATCGAGGGGCCGGGCATCCTCGGTCGCTCGCGGATCGCGCCGAAGGGCCTGCCGCACACCTTCCTGAAGGAGCGCGAGGACAACCGGGCGCTCTTCCCGCGCGGTGTCGACGTGGTGCTGGTTTCCGGCTCGCGCGTCATGGCGCTGCCGCGCAGCACGGTGCTTTCGCGCAAATCCGAAACGGAGGCGAACTGATGTATGTCGCGGTAAAGGGTGGCGAGGCGGCAATCGCCAATGCCCACAAGATGCTGGCCGACCGGCGTCGCGGCGATCGCTCGCTGCCGGCGATCACGGTCGAGCAACTGGTCGAGCAGCTCGGGCTCGCCGTCGACCGGGTGATGGCCGAGGCCTCGCTCTATGCGCCGACGCTCGCCGCGCTCGCGGTCAAGCAGGCGCGCGGCGACATGATCGAAGCGATCTTCCTGCTTCGGGCCTATCGCACGACGCTGCCGCGCTTTGGCGCGTCGCGCCCGCTGGAAACCGGCGAGATGGTTGCCGAACGGCGCATCTCGGCGACATACAAGGACCTGCCGGGCGGACAGGTGCTCGGCCCGACCTTCGACTACACCCACCGCCTTCTCGATCCCGGGCTCGCCGCCGACACGCCGGTCGATCCGGCACCGGCGCGCGAGCACGAGGGCGAGCCGCTGACCCGGGTGAGCGACATTCTCGCCCATGAGGATCTGATCGAGCGTGCCTTCACCGGCGATCCGGAGCAGATGCCGGAGGAGCCCTCCGGCGACCTGACGCGTGAGCCGATGGAGTTCCCGATGCCCCGCGATCTGCGCCTGCAGGCGCTGGCGCGCGGCGACGAGGGCTTCCTGCTGGCGCTCGGCTATTCGACCCAGCGCGGCTATGGCCGCACCCATCCCTTCGCCGGCGAGATCCGCATCGGCGAGGTCGAGGTGGAGATGGACGTGCCGGAGCTCGGCTTTGCCGTCGCGCTCGGGCGCATCCGCGTGACCGAGTGCCAGATGGTCAACCAGTTCGCCGGTTCGGCCGAACTCGCGCCGCAGTTCACCCGCGGCTACGGCCTCGTCTTCGGCCAGTCCGAGCGCAAGGCGATGGCGATGGCGCTGGTCGACCGTTCGCTTCGCGCCGGCGAACTCGGCGAGGACCGGGTGGCCCCGGCCCAGGACGAGGAATTCGTCATTTCCCATGCCGACAACGTGCAGGCGACGGGCTTCGTCGAGCATCTGAAATTGCCCCACTATGTCGACTTCCAGGCGGAGCTTGACCTTGTCCGCCGGCTGCGGACCGAGTTCGAGGAGGCCCGCACGCGCAAGGACGACGAGACCGCACGGGAGGCCGCCGAATGAGCGCGAGCGCCGGAATGGGCCAGGACCTGGCCAGCTACAATTTCGCCTATCTGGACGAGCAGACGAAGCGGATGATCCGCCGGGCGATCCTCAAGGCGATTGCCATCCCCGGCTACCAGGTGCCCTTCGCCAGCCGCGAGATGCCGATGCCCTATGGCTGGGGCACTGGCGGCGTGCAGGTGACGGCCTCGATCATCGGCCCCCGGGACACGCTGAAGGTGATCGACCAGGGCGCCGACGACACCACCAACGCCGTGTCGATCCGCGCCTTCTTTCAGAAAGTCGCCAATGTCGCGGTGACGACGAAGACCGGCGCGGCGTCGATCATCCAGACCCGGCACCGCATCCCGGAGGAGAAACTCTCCGCCGGTCAGGTGCTGGTCTACCAGGTGCCGATCCCCGAGCCGCTGCGCTTCCTGGAACCGCGCGAGACCGAGACGCGCAAGATGCACGCGCTCGAGGAATACGGGTTGATGCATGTGAAGCTCTACGAGGACATCGCCCGGCACGGCCATATCGCCACCACCTATGCCTATCCGGTGCTGGTTGCCGGCCGCTATGTGATGGACCCTTCGCCGACGCCGAAGTTCGACAATCCGAAGATGGACATGAGCGAGGCGTTGCAGCTTTTCGGCGCGGGCCGCGAGAAGCGCATCTACGCCATCCCGCCGCATACGAAGGTGGTCAGCCTCGATTTCGAGGACCATCCCTTCGAGATCCAGCATTTCGACGAGCCCTGCGCGCTCTGCGCCGCCGAAGGCGTCTATCTCGACGAGGTGGTGCTCGACGACCGGGGCGGGCGGATGTTCGTCTGCTCCGACACCGATCATTGCGAGGACCGGCGGGCTGCCGGCCATCGTGGCCGCCTGTCGGCGGAAGAGGCCTATACGGGCCTCGAGGACGCGGACAGGGAGACGCTGCGATGAGCATGGATCTGGACGAGCGGCCGCTGCTCTCGGTCTCCGGCCTGACCAAGGCCTATGGTGCGCGGATCGGCTGCCGCGACGTCTCCTTCGACGTGTGGCCCGGTGAGGTGCTGGCCATCGTCGGCGAGAGCGGTTCCGGCAAGACGACGCTGCTCAACTGCATCTCGACGCGGCTCGAACCGACCGCCGGCACCGTGCGCTACCGCATGCGCGACGGAGAGATGCGCGACCTTTACGCACTTGGCGAGGCGGAACGCCGCCTCCTGATGCGCACCGACTGGGGCTTCGTGCACCAGAACCCGGCGGACGGGCTGCGCATGACGGTCTCGGCCGGCGCCAATGTCGGCGAGCGGCTGATGGCGGTCGGCGAGCGCCACTATGGCCGCATCCGCGAGACGGCCACCGGCTGGCTGGAGCGGGTGGAAATCGCCGAAGACCGCATCGACGACCAGCCGCGCGCCTTTTCCGGCGGCATGCGGCAGCGGCTGCAGATCGCCCGCAACCTCGTCACCGGCCCGCGCCTCGTCTTCATGGACGAGCCGACCGGCGGGCTCGACGTCTCGGTGCAGGCGCGGCTTCTCGACCTACTGCGCGGGCTCGTCTCGGATCTCGGTCTGGCGGCCATCGTCGTCACCCACGATCTTGCCGTGGCGCGGCTCCTGTCGCACCGCATGCTGGTGATGAAGGACGGACAGGTGGTCGAGGCCGGTCTCACCGACCGGGTGCTCGACGATCCGCAGGCGCCCTACACCCAGCTTCTCGTTTCCTCGATCCTGCAGGTGTGACCATGACCGACCGAAATGAAGACACCGCGCGCGTCATGATCCGTGCGGGCGGACTGTCGAAATCGTTCCGCATGCACCTTCAGGGCGGCATCGAGCTGGCTGTCGTCGAGAATGCCGCCTTCGAGGTCCGGGCCGGCGAATGCGTCGTGCTGGGCGGCCCGTCGGGTGCCGGCAAGAGCTCGATCATGAAGATGCTCTATGGCAACTACGCCGTCAGCGGCGGCCATATCGTCGTGCGTCACGGCGAGGGCGAGATCGACCTTGCCAATGCGGATGCGCGCCAGGTGATCGCGCTGCGCCGCGACACGATCGGTTATGTCAGCCAGTTCCTGCGCACCGTGCCGCGCGTCGGCGCGCTCGACGTGGTGGCCGAGCCGCTTGTGGCGCGCGGCACCGATGCCGGGGCGGCCCGGGAGAAGGCCGGCGAGATGCTTGCCCGGCTCAACGTGCCCGAGCGGCTGTGGGTGTTGCCGCCGGCGACGTTCTCCGGCGGCGAGCAGCAGCGGGTCAACATCGCCCGCGGCTTCATCACCGACCATCCGGTGCTGCTTCTCGACGAGCCGACGGCCTCGCTCGACGCCGCAAACCGGCGCATCGTCATCGACATGATCGCCGCGAAGAAAGCGGCCGGCGTTGCCCAGATCGGCATCTTCCACGACGAGGAAGTGCGCGAGGCGGTGGCCGACCGGATCATCGACGTGCGTGCCTTTTCGCCAGCGCGGGCGGCCTGAGGATCCTCCATGACGACGACAAGACTTTCATCGACGCCGCTGATCCACCCGAGCGCGGAAATCGAGAATTGCGAACTGGGGCGCTATACGGAGGTGGACGAGCGGGTCTCCATGAGCGAGACCCGTTTCGGCGACTATTCCTACATCATGCGCGACGGCATGATCTGGTGCGCCGAGATCGGCAAGTTCGCAAACATCGCCGCCTCGGTGCGCATCAACGCGACCAACCATCCGACCTGGCGCGCGACGCTGCACCATTTCACCTATCGGGCCAACGACTACTGGGACGATGCCGAGCGGGAAGCCGCCTTCTTCGACTGGCGGCGCGAGGGCAAGGTGACGATCGGCCACGACGTGTGGATCGGGCACGGGGCGACGATCCTGCCCGGGGTCACCGTCGGCGACGGAGCGGTGATCGGATCGGGCGCCGTGGTGTCGCGCGATGTCGCGCCCTACACCATTGTCGGCGGTGTGCCGGCCAGGCTCATTCGCGAGCGGTTTCCCAAGGAGATCGCCGAACGGATGCAGGCGCTCGCCTGGTGGGACTGGAGCCATGAACGGCTGCGGTCCGCCCTCGACGATTTCCGCGAACTCGATGCAGAGGCCTTTCTGGCGCGGCATGAGCCCGGTATCTGAAAACATTACCCGGGTAATGTTGTTCGCACGTCTTGGGTCTGTCAGCAAACTGTCATCAAACCGAAGATTCATTGTCATCAATAACAGGTACGCAGGCTTCAATCACAAGCATTGAGGCGCGAATGTTCAAGCTCGAAGGCGTGACGCGGAAATTTGGGACCGTTACGGCCGTGGACGCGGTAACCCTCGATATCCCGGACGGGCAGATGGTCGGCGTCATCGGGCGCTCAGGGGCCGGCAAGTCGACGCTTCTGCGGATGATCAACCGGCTGGTCGATCCCAATGGCGGGCGTATCGTTTTCCGCGGCGCCGAAGTCTCGACCCTGAACGGCAGTGCGCTGCGGGCCTGGCGCCGCGACTGCGCGATGATCTTCCAGCAGTTCAACCTGGTGCCGCGTCTCGATGTGGTCTCCAACGTGCTGCACGGGACGCTCAACGGCTGTTCGACGCTTGCCGCCGTCTTCAATCTCTTTCCGAAGGCGGACATCCTGCGCGCCATCGACATTCTCGAGCGCCTCGGGGTGGCGGAACATGCGCAGAAGCGTGCCGAAGCCCTGTCCGGCGGCCAGCAGCAGCGCGTCGCGATCGCGCGCGCCCTGATGCAGTCGCCCAAGGTGGTTCTTGCCGACGAGCCGATCGCCTCGCTCGATCCGCTCAACGCGAAGATCGTCATGGATGCGCTGAAGGACATCAACGAGCGCGAGGGCATCACGGTCATCACCAACCTGCATACGCTCGACACGGCGCGCAACTATTGCGAACGCATCGTCGGCATGGCCGGCGGGCGCGTGGTCTTCGACGGTTCGCCCGACGAACTGACGAGCGAAGCGGTTCGGGCGATCTACGGCACCGATGCCGAAGGAAACGAGATCTCCGAGGCCATGACCTCGACCAGCATCGAGATGCGGCCGGTTCCGGCTCCGGTGCTTGCCCCATCCCCGGCAATGCTGCGGGCGGCTCCCGCCACCGCATAGTCCGCAGGATCTCCGGCGCGGTGCGCCGGAAGACACTCGAAATCAACCGACAAGACCTCTCAGGAGACGTCGAATGCTCAAGAAGCTCCTCCTGGCCGCCACCGCGGTCGCCACCCTCTCCTTTGGCGCGTCCGCGCAGGAGATCACCGAATTCCGCATCGGCGTGCTTGGCGGCGAGAACGCCCAGGACCGTCTGGCGTCGAACGAATGCGTTCGCGCCTACGTGCAGGACCTGCTCGGCGTCGAGACCAAGATCTTCACCCCGGCCGACTATGACGGCGTGATCCAGGGCCTGCTCGGCGGCTCGATCGACATGGCCTGGCTCGGTGCGTCCGCCTATGCCAAGACCTACCTCACCGACCCGGAAGCGGTTGACGTCGTTCTGGTCAAGACCAACCTGGACGGTTCGTTCTCGTATCACTCGATCGGTTTTGCCCGCAAGGACAGCGGCATCGCCTCGCTTGACGACATGAAGGGCAAGAAGTTCGGCTTCGGCGATCCGAACTCGACGTCCGGCTACCTGATCCCGTCGATCGAGATCCCGCAGGCCACCGGCGCGACGATGGAGAGCGGCGACTACTTCGGCGAGGTCGTCTTCACCGGCGGTCACGAGCAGACCATCGTCGCCGTGAAGAACGGCGATGTGGACGGCGGTGTCACCTGGGCCGACGGTCAGGGCGAGTGGATCGACGGCTACAATTCCGGCGCCCTGCGCAAGGCCGTCGATGCCGGTCTCGTCGACATGAACGATCTGGTCGAAATCTGGAAGTCCAAGCCGATCCCGGAGGGTCCCATCGTTCTGCGCCGCGCGCTGCCGGACGACGTCAAGGCCAAGGTCACCAAGTTCCTGAACGAGCTGCACGGCAACGATCCGGACTGCGCCTATAACATGGCCGCCGGCGAGACCGCCGGCTTCGCCCCGATCACGCATGACGCCTACGAGACGATCATCGCGGTGCGCAAGGCAAAGTCGAACTGATCCGGAAAACCTTCAGTTCGGCCGGGCGGGGCATTCATGTCCCGCCCGTGCCTGTTCGGGACACGACGATGATCGAAACTGCTTCCGCCACGGCGCCTGGTGACATCCGCGCCAGCTACCTGCTGCATGCCCGTCAACGGCAGATGTACAGCGGCATCCTGCTGCTGATCTTCGCGTTGCTGATGATCTCCGGTTTCCAACTGGCCGACGAGCGCAATGCGGGCGGTTTCTGGGTCGGTCTGCACCAGTTTTTCGACTTTCCCTCCGAGGTGGTGTCGGAGGCTGTCGCCAAGGCCGCAAACCTGCCGGGCCTTTTGATCAAGTTCTTCCCCTCGCTGATCGAGACCGTCAACATCGCCGCCGTGGCGACGCTGATCGGGGCGTTCGGCGCGACGTTCCTGTCGCTGCTGTCAACGCGCGGACTGGCGCGTTTTCCCCGTGCGATCCCGCTGTTTCGCCGGCTGATGGATGCGATGCGGGCGATCCCGGAAATCGTCATTGCCTTGATGCTGATCTTCATTCTCGGCGGCGGACCCGTGCCGGCGATGATCGCCATCGCGCTGCATACGACCGGGGCGCTCGGCAAACTGTTTTCCGAGGTCAATGAAAACGCCGACCTGAAGCCTGTCGAGGGGCTCGCTTCGTCGGGTGCCAACTGGTCGCAGTCCATGTGGCTTGGCGTCCTGCCGCAGGTGGCGCCCAACTGGCTCTCCTATGCGCTGCTGCGGTTCGAGATCAACGTGCGTGCCTCCGCGATCCTCGGCTTCGTCGGTTCCGGCGGCATCGGCTATGACCTCAAGACGGCCATGCAGTGGGGGCAGGGACGGTACGATCAGGTGGTCGCCATCTTCATCCTGCTCTTTGCGACGATCGTCGTCATCGACCAGGTGTCCAGCCACTACCGCCATCGCCTGGTAAAGGGGCACTGACAATGGCCGCCATGCAGACATCCGCTGCCACGCCCGGCGAGACCGCCGTCGCCTCCTTCGCCCGCAAACGCCGCGCCGCGCTGGCGGTTCCGGCGATCATCCTGCTCTATTTCACCTACGTCTTCTTCGCCTTCGACATTGCCGGCGTTGCCGCCAAGGCGCGGATCGACAATGTCGGCATCCTTCTGTCCGATTTCTGGACCTACAAGACGCATGTCACCCGTGACAATCGCACCGGGGAGGTGTCTGTCGCCATCGAGGGCGAAAACAAGGGCACCTATCCGCCCGGCCGGTTGCCGGACTGGGTGGCGATGCAGGACGGCGTCACGCGCGTCGATCTCGGCAAGGGCTACGAGGTGACCTACCAGGGGGACGGTGCCAGCTTTGTCGTGCCGGGCTACGGGACGATCCGTTTCGAGCCGGATGGGCGCCGGATCCGGCTGGAACTGCCGTCGGAAACCGTTCCGGACTGGATCAACGCCTCGCCCGCCCGTGTCACGGTGACGACGCCGGAGGGGCGGTTTTCGATGACCGCCAACCGCACCGAGACCTTCCGCTACGAGGCCGGCTGGGAACTGTTCTTCTTCACCCTCGACAGCCCGTTCAGCGGCAAGTCCTTCTCCGAACTTGCTCATCTGGCCCTGTCCGGGGAGCGTCTCGACCCGTCCCGTCCGAACATCGTCGCCATGGCATCGGATTTCTGGAACAACCAGATGTGGCGTCACGGAGATGTTGCGTGGGCGCTGTTCGAGACTGTCCTGATGGCGTTTCTCGGCACGATGGGAGCGGCGATGGTCGCGCTGCCGCTGGCCTTCCTTGCCGCGTCGAACTTCACTCCGGCGCGGCCCCTGCGCTTCGCGCTGAGGCGGTTCTTCGACTTCGTGCGCGGTGTCGACGGGTTGATCTGGACGATCATTCTCAGCCGTGCCTTCGGGCCGGGACCGCTCACCGGCTCCCTGGCGATCCTGATGACGGATACCGGCTCCTTCGGCAAGATGTTCTCCGAGGCGCTGGAAAACGTCGACCGCAAGCAGATCGAGGGCGTGCAGTCGACCGGAGCCTCGCCGATCCAGCAGGCGCGGTTCGGCGTGATGCCGCAGATCACGCCGGTGCTGCTCAGCCAGGTGCTCTACTATCTGGAATCGAACACCCGCAGCGCCACGGTGATCGGTGCGATCGTCGGCGGGGGCATCGGACTGCTGCTCACCCAGGCGATCAACACCCAGAAGGACTGGGAAGAGGTCAGCTACTACATCATCCTGATCGTGCTGATGGTGATGGCGATGGATTCCCTGTCGGGTTGGCTGCGCGGACTGTTGATCGGCCGCACGGCACGGACATAAACTGGGGTGGCGAGTCTCCCTCGTCCCTCCACGCCGTTCCGACGGCAGGCGACCACCCGGCAAGGCCGGGCGGTGTCCCGTCCCGACCTTACCGGCACACCTCCACCGACCGGGCGGGGGCCGCGACGCTTCTGAAAGCATGACCATGCGCTACGCCATCTATTTCACTCCGCCCGCCGGGCATCCGGTGGTTGTCGCTGCCGAAGCCTGGCTTGGCCGCAGCGTGTTCGGCCGCGACGTGGCGCCGGTTGTGATCGGCGGGATCAAGGCGGAAGACCGCGCGCCGCTCGTCGCCTCGCCGGCGCGCTACGGTTTCCACGGCCCGCTGAAGGCCCCGTTCCGGCTCGGCGAGGATGTTGACGAGGGCGCCCTTGTCGCCGCCCTCGATGCGTTTGGTGCCGCGCGGGCGCCACTGCCGGCGCTGCCGCTGGCAGTGACCAGCCTCGACGGCTTCCTGGCGCTGACGCCGGCGGCCCCGGCGGACGCGCTGATTGGGCTGGCGGCCGAT
>NZ_JBLXFR010000096.1:0-9093 GCF_048261845.1 Stappia sp.
GGGGCATTCGTTCCCGGAGCGGGAGCGAGGGGATCGCGGCGTTGGCAGGCCGATGCGCCCCGCCAACGCCGGAGAGGTGGCGGCTCCCGCAGATCTCAGACCGTCGCTGCGATGCGGGCGATCTCGGCCATTGCCGCGTCGCGGGTTTTCGGCTTTGCCGCCGGCATCTCGCAAAAGGCGGTGACGATCAGTGCGCCGCGCCTGCTCGGCCAGGCGACGCCGATATCGTTGGCCGTGCCGGTGCCGGTCGTGCCGGTCTTGTCGCCCACCAGCCAGTCGGCGGGAAAACCGGCGCGAAGACGCGCGTCGCCCGTCCTGTTGGTGACGATCCATGCCGTCAGCCGGTCGCGCGAGCGGCGCGACAGCACATCGCCGAACAGCAGTTTGCGCAGTGTTCCGACCATCGCCGCCGGCGTTGTCGTGTCGCGCTCGTCTCCGGCGCCGTCATGGGCGTTGAGCGCGGGCTCCGTGCGGTCGTGGCGGGTGATGCCGTCGCCGAGCGAGCGGACGAAGCCGGTCAGCGCCGCCGGCCCGCCGAAACTCTCCAGCAGCAGGTTGGCTGCGGTGTTGTCGGACAGCGTCACCGTCGCCTCGCACAGCTCCGCCACGGTGAGACCAGGTCCGTCCGCATGCTTTTCGGTGCCCGGCGACCAGGACACGAGATCGCGTTTCGTGAAGGGAATGCGCCGGTCCAGCTGCTCTTTCTCCTTGTCGACCCTGGCAAGGACGAAAGCGGCGAGTGTCAGCTTGAACGTGCTGGCCATCAGGAAGCGTTCGTCCGCCCGGTTGCCGTAGGTCGTGCCGCTGGTAACGTCGTGAATGGCGATGCCGAGGCGCCCGCCCGTCTTGCGCTCGAGAGCGGCAAGCCGTCCCTCGACATCCGCCTTGCCGGCGGCTCCCGCGAATGCGGGCGAACTGTTCAGCGTGGCGGTGACCGCGGGGGCAAGCAGCAGCGAGCCGGCAAGTGCCTGCCGGCGTGACAAGTTCAGCATGATCCATGTCTCCGTATGGGTGCGGTTCCGCCCGGCATCCGCCGGTCACGAGAACCATTGCGTCGGTGTCCCCAACCCTCGGACGCGACTATGCGGATGCAATGAGCCCTCGCCAAATGATCAGTTCTCGGCATAGACATGAGAAAATATTGGCCTTGAGGAGTAGCAAGGATGGATGTTTCGCAATTGCCGCTCAACGCATTGCGGGCCTTCGAGGCCTCGGCCCGGCTCGGCAGCTTCACCCGCGCGGGGCTGGAACTCAGGGTGACGCAGACGGCGATCAGCCATCAGGTGAAGGCGCTGGAGGAGACCCTCGGGCTGACCCTGTTCAAACGCCTGCCGCGCGGTCTTGCCCTGACCGACGAGGCCCATGCCCTGCTTCCGGTCCTCACCGACGCGTTCCGCCGCATGAGCGCGACGCTCAGCCAGTTCGAGCAGGGAAACTTCCGCGAGATCCTGACAATCGGTGTCGTCGGCACCTTCGCCATCGGCTGGCTGCTGCCGCGTCTCAACGCCTTCCGCCAGCGCCATCCCCATGTCGACCTGCGCCTGAAGACCAACAACAACCGCGCCGACATGCTGCTCGACGGGCTCGACGTCTTCATCCGCTTCGGCGACGGAGCCTGGCACGCGACCGAAGCCGTTCATCTGATGGAGGCGCCATTCGCCCCCGTCTGCGCCGCACCCACCGCCGCGCGTCTCGGCCGCCCCGGGGACCTTGCAGGGGAAGAGTTGCTGCGGTCCTATCGCCAGGACGAATGGGCCGCCTGGTTCCGGGCGGCGGGCGTCGAGCCGCCACCGCCGGCGCGCGGCTTCATGTTCGATTCCTCCCGCGCGCTGGTCGAGACGGCGGCGCAGGGAGCCGGTGTCGCCCTGGTTCCCGTTGCCATGTTCGCCCGCGAGATCGGTGAGGGGCGCGTGGTCAGGCCCTTCGACATCGAGGTGCCGATCGGCGCCTACTGGCTGACCTGGCTGAAATCACGCGAGGAAACGCCCGCCATGCGGGCTTTCCGGAACTGGATCCTGGAAGAGGCGGGCAGGCCGCCTCAGCGGTAGAGGTCGGCGCGGGTGAGCGGGATGGCGGGCAGGCCCTTGGCCGACTTGCCGCACAGCACCTGGTAGATGCGCGCCGAGCCGCGATGGAAGGTGAGGGCGCAGCCGCCCAGATACGCGACCCACAGCCGGTAGAGCTCCGGCCCGGCGAGCGCCTCGGCTTCGGCGCGCCGCGCCGTCAGCCGCTCGCACCAGACCCGCGTCGTGCGCTCGTAGTGCTGGCGCCAGTTCTCCACGTCCTGCACCTCGAAACCGGCGCGTTCCATCTCCGCGACCGTGTGGCCGATATCGTCGAGCTCGCCGCCGGGGAAGATGTATTTCTGCAGCGCCCGCTGCTCGGGGCGGGTGATCAGCCGCCGCCGCCGCTTCTTGGCGCGCCGCGAGATCGCGTGGTTGAGGAACAGCCCGCCCTCGGCGAGCAGGCCCTGCACCTTGGCGAAATAGGCCGGAATGTTGTCGAGGCCGATATGCTCGTACATGCCGACCGAGACGATCTTGTCGAACCGGCCGTCAAGGTCGCGGTAGTCCTTCAGCTCGAAGGTGACCCGGTCGGAAATGCCGAGACGCTCGGCCTTCGCCCGGGCGAAGGCGAGTTGTTCCTCCGAAAGGGTGACGCCATGACCGCGCACCCCGTGATGGCGCACCGCGTGGCAGAGCAGACCGCCCCAACCGCAGCCGATGTCGAGCAACGTCTCGCCCGGCTGAAGCCGCAGCCTCCGGCAGGTCATCTCCAGCTTGGATATCTGGGCGTCTTCCAGCGAGGCGTCCCCGGAAGGGAAGTAGGCGCAGGAATACTGCATCTCCGGATCGAGGAAGAGGTCGTAAAACTCATTGCCGACATCGTAGTGGAAACCGATGAAACGCTTGTTGTCGGCCGCGCCCTTGCGGGTCCGCCCGTCGGAGGCGCCGCCGAAGCCGCGGGTTTCGTCGGGCGAGATGGCGGGTGCGAGGAGGAGCGGCAGGGCGGCCTTTGCCAGTGCCAGCTTGCCGACCTGGCGCATTCGCCGGCGGGCGGCACGGTCGGTGGCGAAGGGCATGCCGATATCGATGATGGTGCCGCCTGAAATGTCGACATGGCCATGCGCGTAGTGACGGATCAGCCGGTCGAGCGAGGGGCGGCGCAGCAGCGAGGGCAGCACGCCGGGTGAGCGGATCTCCAGCATCAGTCCGGGGATCGGGTTGCTGCCGAGCGGTTCCACGGAACCGTCCCACAGGCGCAGCGAGAAATGCGCGTCCAGATGCGGCCGCAGGACGGCAATGGCCTTGCGGGTGGCGCGCAGGACGCGGTCGTCGCGCGCCTCGTTCGGGGTTTCACCGCTGGCTGTCATTGTTCTCGCTTTGCGTTTGCGTTGGACCCGGCGTTCCGGATCATGTCTGGCCGAGCACCGTGCAGCGGGCCTCGGCAAGGGCGGCCTCGACGAGTTCGCGGCGAAGGGGTTCGCCGTCGAAGGCGCGCAGCAGCGCGTAGCCCATGGTCTCGTCCGTCTCGATGACGATCAGGTCTTCCAGATCCTCCGGCGGGTTCTCGCGCAGCACGCTGAGCTGTTCCGTCGTGATCACCAGCACGTCGAGCAGGCCGCCGCTGCCCGATGTACGGTCGTTGAGGCTGTAGATCGCCTGGCCGCGCGCGTTGAACAGGGCGAAGGACCAGAAGGGCGGCGGCAGTGCCGCCTCGATCTTCAGCGGTCCCTGGCCGAGATCGAAGCGGCAGGCCGCATGGATCATCGTCGGGTCGAGCATGGGAAGCGGTTCGGCACCGGGACGCACGTCCGGCAACCGGTTGAAGACGCCGTCCGGGCCGAAGGCGGCGATGCGGGCATAGGCCGTCTGGGGCACATGAGCCGGCACACCGAGCACCGTGACGACATGAATGATGCCGCCGAGGAAAAGCCCGGCGAGGAGGATCATCCCGGCACGCAAGAGCAGGGTGCCATCGAGGATCTCCCGCAAGAGGCCGCGACGGGCGGTGCGGGCGCTCATCGGCAGTCTCCCCGGAAGACGGACGGCATCGGCACATTGGCAACGCCCGTGCCGGTGGTCAGCGGCGTGTCGTAGAGGCGCAGCGCGAAGACAAGGCCGTTGGCATCGGCGGACGTGGGCAGCCAGTTGCCCGGCCTCGCGCGGGCGGCGGCGGTGACGATGAACTCGCCGTCCGGCCGGCGCAGCAGGTGCCGGCTGTCGAGGCTGGTGCGCGGGCTCTGCGTTTCCACGAGGTGCAAGCCGGCATCGAGCGGAACAAGGGTCCACAGCCGTGCCGGAGCGGCCTGCCCGGCAATCACGTAGTCGCAGGCGGGCGGCAGCAGGTCGCCCGCGGAATCGGTCCGGGCCAGAAAGACGAGCCCCTCGCCATCGGCCAGCGGCACGCGCCCGGTGCGCGCGTGGGTGGCGGCGGAATAGGGGTCGGCCTGGCGGGTGCCCTGGTTGGGTCGGGCCTCCCAGACGCCAAGATTGAGCGTACCGAAGGCCGGCCCGCGCTCGACCGCGAGATAGGCGCTGAGGAAGCCTGTGGCGACGGCGATCGCCAGAACGAAGGCGAGATCGACGGCAAGCATCCGCCGCCGGGGACGCAGGATGGCGGGCAGGCGGTCGGGCACCTGCCCGTCCGTCTCCGGATTGGCCGGCAGGTGCGCGCGACGGCGGGATCCGCGCATGCCGTAACCGCGAAGGCGGGAGCTCGCCCGCTCGGGCAGGGAGGCAGGCATCGTCACTGGGCGACCGGCTCCCCGCTGGCGGATACGGGAGCCTCTACCCGCTTGCCGATGGCGTCGAGCCGGGCGCCGATCTCTTCCAGAACCGCGATGGACTGCTCGCGCAGGAGCCTTGGCCGGTCGGCGCCGGTGCCGACGACAGGCACCTCGTCGGGCGCGCGGGGCGGCCGGTCGACGCCGGGCAGCGGCCTGAGTTCTATGCCCTTGTGCGCATATTCCATGATCGCCTGCCAGGTCATCGCCGGAATGCTGCCGCCGGTCATCCGCGCGGTGGAGGTGAAATCGTCATTGCCGAACCAGACGGCGGCGGCATAGTTGCCGGTGTAGCCGACGAACCAGCCGTCGCGATAGGCCTGCGTGGTGCCGGTCTTGCCGGCTGCGGTGACGCCCTCGACCCGCGCGCGCCGGCCGGTGCCGTTCTCCACCACGTTGACCAGCACCTCGTTCATCTCGCCGGCCTTTTCCTCGGGGAAGATGCGTTCGGGCGGGGCGCGGTTGACGGCATGCTCGTAGATCGCCTCGCCGGCGGAGTTGCGAACCTCGAGGATCGCGGTCGGCGTCACCTTGAGCCCGCCGCTGGCAAAGCTCGCGTAGGAGGCGGCCATGTCGATCACCGTCACCTCGGCAACGCCGAGCGGCAGCGGCCGGGTGATCAGCAACTCGGTGGTGATGCCCATCGCATGGGCGTATTCGACAATCTTGTCGCGGCCGATCGCCTGGGCAAGGCGCACGGGCACCGTGTTGATCGACTTGGTCAGCGCCGTCTTCAGCGTCACCGGGCCGGCATAGCCGCGCGAATAGTTGCGCGGGCTCCAGCCGCCGATGGAGATCGGCGCGTCGGGCACGACGGAGGCCGGCGAATAGCCGTTCATGAAGGCGGTGATGTAGACGAAGGGCTTGAACGAGGAGCCGGGCTGGCGGATGGCGGTGACGGCGCGGTTGAACTGGCTCTCGCCATAGTCCTTGCCGCCGACCATGGCGCGCACGGCCCCGGTCTCCGGCACCACCACCACCGTGGCGCCTTCCTCGACATGATAGCGCGGCCCGTGCTGGCGCAGGTTGTCGAGCAACGCGCGCTCGGCCTGCCGCTGCAGGCCGGGATCGAGCGAGGTGCGCACAGTGACGATGCGGTCGTTGGCAAGCTCGGGCCGCGTGCGGGCCAGCTCCTTGACCTGCTCGAAGGCGTAGTCGAGGAAATGGTCGGGCGAGCGTTCCTTGCTGCGGTCGATGGCGACCGCCGGATTGCGCCTCGCGCCGATCACCTGGCCCTCGGTCATGAACCCGGCCTGGACCATGTTGGTCAGCACCTCGTTGGCGCGCGCGCGCGCCGCCGGCAGGTTGATGTGCGGGGCGTATTTGCTCGGCGCCTTGAACAGCCCCGCCAGCATTGCCGCCTCGGCGAGGCTGAGTTCGCGCACGTTCTTGCCGAAATAGAACTCGGATGCGGCCGCGACGCCGAAGGTGCCGCCGCCCATGTAGGCGCGGTCGAGATAGAGCTTGAGGATCTCGCGCTTGGACAGGTTCATTTCCAGCCAAAGGGCGAGGAACGCCTCGTTGATCTTGCGCTCCAGGGTGCGCTCGTTCGACAGGAAGAGGTTCTTGGCGAGCTGTTGGGTGATTGACGAGCCGCCTTGCACGACGGTGCGCGCGCGCACGTTTTCCATCATGGCACGGAAGGTGCCCATCACGTCGATGCCGAAATGGTAGAAGAAGCGCCGGTCTTCGGTCGCCAGCGCCGCCTTGATCAGGTGATCGGGGATCTCCTCCAGCGGCACCGTGTCGTTGAGCAGGATGCCGCGCTTGCCGATCTCGTTGCCGAACCGGTCGAGGAAGGTGACCGAAAAATCCTCCGTCGTGCGCCAGTCGGCCCGCTCCGTCTGCTGGAACGCATCCTGGGCGAGCGTCAGGAGCACGATCAGGCCAAGCAGGCCGAAGGTGACGCCGTCGGAGGCCAGCTCCGCCGCGACCCGGCCCGCCCCGCGCGCCCGGAAGCGCCGGAGCCAGGCCGAATAGCCCTCGACGCCGGAGCGCAGCGAGGAGAACAGCCGCCAGATCGCAGTGTCGACCCAGGCGTCGACGGACAGGAGGCCGGCCCGCACCCGCGAACCGAACGGACGACGGGCAGGGGCCCGGCCCCGGCCGTCGCCGGCCTGGCCGCCCGTTGCGGGAGCTGTCCGCTCGCCTGTCTGGCTGCCCGACTGGTTGTCGGGATCGCCGGATCGCTGGTTCACCTTGACCGTCCGTTCTGTTATGGCCGTAACTGTCGGCGCGGGACTGACCGGCCACACGGGGTGCGCCGGCCGGCCGACCGGGCGGCTTGCCGGAAAATCCTCGCGGACACTCGCACGGGCGACGTTGCGTCCGCAAGGCGGGAACACCTTGGGCAGGCTCCCTGTTTTACTCCCGATCGATCGGGGCTTTCAACATGTGACAGCATGCCGCCCCCGGAAATGAGCAATGGACCTGACATGATCGACGATGCAGCGGGCGGCGCGCCTGAGGACGCCGAGGCGCCGTTCTGGAAACGCAAGGGGCTGACCGGGCTCACCGACAGCGAATGGGAATCGCTGTGCGACGGCTGCGGCCGCTGCTGCCTCAACAAGCTGGAGGACTGGGAGACGGGCGAGATCGCCTGGACCTCGCTCGCCTGCACCCTGTTCGATGCCGGCAGCTGCCGTTGCGGCGACTACGAGAACCGGCTGGACAAGGTGCCCGACTGCCTGCCGCTGACGCCGGAAAGCGTGCCGGACCTGACCTGGCTGCCGCCGACCTGCGGTTACCGCCTGGTGGGCGAGGGGCGCGATCTCTACTGGTGGCACCCGCTTGTCTCCGGCGATCCCGACACGGTGCACGCCGCCGGCATCTCGGCGCGGGGGAAGACCTTCCCCGAGGACGGCGTTCCGCTGGAGGACTACGAGAATTTCCTCGTCGACTGGCCGGGCGAGAACCCTATGGAGGAGAAGGCGCAGGCGGGATTTGTCGAGAGGCGGTGAGGGGAATGTCAGCCTTGGAAGCAATGCCGAGAGTTTCCGGAATGGTGGTTTGCTTGACGTGACCCGATGGGCTCGCATTCTTCATACTCTTTCTGTCGGTTGGGTCTCCATTTCGATCCTCGGGGCCGCAACGGCTACTTCCTATTTCGCGATCCTGCTTCTGGTGATTGCGCTATTTTTTGTATTATCGATGTATTTTGACTCTCTGGCGCTTTGCGCCGCGAATTTTTGTTTGGTGGTTATCTGGTGTGTCTCGGTTATATTGTTTCTCGCAGAGCTTTTTTGGCAGAAATGGACATTTTCGTTTGTCTTCGTGCTTCCGCCGGCATGTCTGTCGACGCTTGGCTTGTTTGTGCTCCTGAGGGCGATGGAAAGGAAATCGGACGCCTCCTGATGAACGCCGATTGGTGCTGCGCGGGGCCGCTGTTCGCGTTGGGGGCGAGTGATGAGGCCGCCATACCCTCAGGCCGTCACCCCGGGCAAGGCGAAGCCGCGACCCGGGGCCTATTGGTTGCCAGAGCGGTTGTGATGAGGTCGAGGCGGTTGCGCTTCGGGCCTGCCGCAGCTGCCGGCGCGGACAACGGATGCTGCGGTTGCCAATGGATCCCGGATCAAGTCCGGGATGACGCCTTAGGGGGGCAAGGCCGATGCAACACCGACGGCGCGGAAAGGCGGCCGGGATGACGGCTGAGCCAGGGCGGGCGCCCTGCGACTGTCAGTCCGGCGTCTTGTTTTCCGCCCGGGCCTTCTCGCGCCGGTCGTTCTCGGTGAAGGCGACGTAGTACTTGTAGATGTTGCCGACATAGCGCACGGGTTCGCGGCTGACGCGGGCGCGCACGATCCATTCCACGTTGCCGAACCATTTGTCCGGATCGTAGCCTTTTTCGGCTGCCTCCTTGCGCAGGTGCGCGAAGCGGCTTGGCCCCGCATTGTAGGCGGCGAGGGCGAAGAACACCTGGTTGACCGGGTCGTCGGCGAGATCCTCGAAATAACTGTCGGCGAGGAAGCGCAGGTATTTCACGCCCGCCTCCACGTTGCGGTCCGGATCCTCCATCACTCCCTTGATGCCGATGTTGGGGTCGGCGGCGGTGGAGGGCTTGATCTGCATGAGCCCGACCGCGCCGGCATTGCTGCGCACCGACTGGTCCCAGCGGCTTTCCTGAAACGACTGCGCGGAGACGAGCAGTCGGTCAAACCGGTAGGCATCGCCGTAGCGGTCGAAAAGCGTGCGCACCGCTTCAAGACGCCGGGCATGGCCGGGGTCCTCCAGGCTTTCAAGATACTCCGCGTCCTTCAGGTATTTCGTCAGGATCATGTTGCCGATGAGCGTGCCCTTGCGGGCGGTCT
>NZ_JBLXFR010000097.1:0-8687 GCF_048261845.1 Stappia sp.
CGGCTTCCGGGTCGGCCGATGCCACAGCCGTTTCCGTCCTGCCACGACAGCCCGTGATCTGCGCCCAGCCACGAAAGCCCTGCCGTTCCTGCCCGTTCGGCAGGCGCAAGATCGTTCATGATTGTTGAACGATAATGTCACGATTAGGGGGATTGTGTTTCGGTTCGGGTTAAACCAGATTTCCGGACAAGAGGTTTGAAGCCGGTGCCGTACCGGCCCTTTCGTCCCTTTCGACCGGAGACCGACAATGACCGCGACCACCCTTGCCCCGGCGGACCGCTTCGACATGGCTGCCGCCCCCATGCGCATCGGACGTGTCCGTCTTGCCGTGCGCGACCTTGAACGCGTCTCGCGCTTCTACCGCGATGTGCTCGGTCTGGCTCTTGTCGAGGATCGGGGCGAGACGCATCTGCTTGGTGCCGGGAACACACCCTTCCTGGAACTGCATGGAGATGCGGCGCTTGCCGCGCCGGCGCGCTCGGACGCGGGCCTCTTCCACACCGCCTTCCTGCTTCCCGCCCGCGCCGATCTCGGCCGTTGGCTCGCTTTTGCCGCGGAAGCGGGGCTGCGCCTTCAGGGAGCCTCGGACCACAAGGTCAGCGAGGCGGTCTATCTTTCCGATCCGGAAGGAAACGGCATCGAGATCTATGCCGACCGTTCGCCGGCCGGCTGGACCAATGCCGATGGCGATATCGAGATGTCCACCGACCCTCTGGATGCGGAGAGCCTGCTCGCCGAGGCGGCCGGAACCCGGTGGACCGGCGCGCCGGCCGGGACCATTGTCGGCCATGTCCACCTTCAGGTCGGCGACACGGCCGAGGCCGAGCGCTTCTATGCCGGTCTCCTCGGCTTCGACGTGAGCAAGCGTTACCCCGGGGCCAGCTTCTTCGGCTCGGGCGGCTATCACCACCAGCTGGCCGGCAACATCTGGAACAGCCGCGGCGCGCTGCCGCGAAAGCCGGGCCATGCCGGTCTTGCCGGGCTTGAGATCGTGGTGGGCGACAGGGAACGCCTGGCGAGCCTTGCCCGGAAGGCCGCGGCCGCCGGACTGGAAGCGGTCGCGGGCGAGGGCGAACTCCGGCTCCGCGATCCCTGGGGCACGCAGGTCCTGCTGACGGCCGGCTGATCTCAGGAGGGGGCGGAGGCCTCGCGCTTGTCGCGATAGAGAAGCTGGTCGGAGCGCAGCATGATCTCGTCCGGGTCGACCGAGCCGTCGGTCTCCAGGATGCCGGCGCCGAAGTTGATGGCGATGCCCGGCGTCGACAACCGCTCGGCAACGTCGATGAGGCCCCTGCGAAGGTTGTCGATCACCTTGGCCGCTGCCGCTCCTGTCGTCTCTGGCCAGATGATCAGGAACTCGTCCCCGCCCCAGCGGCCGACCGTGTCGACCGGGCGCAGATGCGGCTTGATCGCCTCGGTGAAGGCGATCAGCACCTCGTCGCCGACATGGTGGCCGTACGTGTCGTTGATGACCTTGAAGCCGTTGAGATCGATCATCGCGATCGCCATGTGGTGCTCGAAACGGCGGCAGCGCTCGATCTCGTCGTGCAGGATCTTCGTCAGTTGCCGGCGGTTGTAAATGCCGGTCAGCGGGTCGTTGATGGCGGCCCGCTGCAACTCGTCGATCAGCTTGGCGCGTTCGGAGATATCGCGCACCACGGCCGTGTATTCGGTTTCGCTGCCCACTTCGATCTTGGCGATCGTCACCTCGGCGGGAAACTCCGATCCGTCCCGGCGCAGGCCCATCACGGTGACGCGCGATTCCATCGGTCGCGACTTGATCGGCGACCGGCCAAAGCCCTTGATGAAGTCGGCGTGCTTCTCCCGGAAGCGGTGGGGGATGAGCGTCTCGAGCCGCTTGCCGATGGCGTCCGCCTTGTTGATCTGGAAGATCTCGCAGGCGGCATTGTTGAGCAGCACGACCTTGTGTTCCTGGTCGACCGAGATGATTCCGTCATAGGCCGCGTCCACCACCGCCTCGAAACGGCTCTGGCTCTGGGCCAGGGAGCTTTCCAGCGACTTCTTCTCGGTGATGTCGATACAGGTGTTGAGTATGCGCTCGACTTTGCCGTCGCCGCCGAAGATCGGCGAGAAAACGAAACGCCACCAGGAGATTCGACCGGCCCTGTCGATGACGATTTCGGATTCCAGCGTATTCTGGGTCCTCATGCAGGTGTTGATGAGCTCGATCAGCGGCAGGCAGAGATAGCGCGGGAAAAGGTCGTTGATGGCGGCGCCCGCCACGGCTTCCGTGTCTCGCTCCAGCATCGCCGTGTAGTGGCGATTGGCGGTCACCATGACAATGCCGTTGTGCTCGGACTTCTCGTAGACCGCAACACAGGCGCCGATGGCGTTCACGAAAGCATGGAGCTGCCTGCTGTTCTGCGCGCTGAATGGCACGTTGCACTCCGTTCCTGGCGTCTGGTCTTGTTTGGTCAACATGGTCGTGCGGACGCCCACCTTACAGCCGATTGTCGCCGATTCGGTCTAACAACTAGCCTCTATTGTCAAAATTGTCAGTCCTTGCCGTCCGCATTGCGCTCCACGCCAACGAGCAGTTTGCGCAGCAGGCCGGCCAGCGTCTCGCGTTCCTCCGCCGTCAGATGGGCGAGGTGCTGCATCTCGTTGGCCATGTCCTCCCGGAACGCGGCCCCGGCGAGCGCGATGCCCGCCTCGCTCAGCACGACCTCGAGGCTGCGACCGTCGCGGGAGGATTTTTCGCGCATGATGAGCCCGGCCTTTTCCAGCCGGGCGAGCCGGTGGGTCAGCCCGCCGGAGGAGATCATCAGCGTCGAATAGAGCTCCGTCGGGGTCAGCCGGTAGGGTGGTCCGGCGCGGCGCAGCGTGGAGATCACGTCGAACTCGCCCCGGTCCAGCCCGAAGCCTGCAAAGGTCCGCTCTATGCCGGCCGAAACCAGAAGGGTGAGACGCCGGGCGCGCGCCAGGATCGCCATCGGTTCGGTATCGAGGTCGGGCATCTCCCGCGCCCATTGCGCCCGCAGCCTGTCGACATGATCCGCCATCACGCTTCCTCCTGTTTTCTGCCTCCGCGCGCGCCGGTCACGTCGCTGCCTTGCCCGGACCTGCAACCTCCGGGCGCGGGGTGCATGCCTCTCGATATCAAGATAACAATCTTGACACAAAGATAAACAGGCCGCATTTATCTTCTCGTCAAGATAAATAGGAGGTCGCCATGACCGATATCCGCATCCGGCGTCACCGCGCTTCCGGCCCGGGCGAGAGCCGCACCGTGCGCTTCGAGGGGAGCGATTTCTCCTCGCCCGTGTCGATGTTCCTGTCGAACAAGCAGCCGGGGGAGGGCTCCGGCCTTCACATGCACCCCTACCGCGAGACCTGGGTGGTGCAGCGGGGAGAAGTGGAATTCACCGTCGGCGAGGAGCGCATTCGCGCCGCGACCGGAGACATCGTCGTCGCCCCGGCCAATGTTCCGCACCGCTTTCTCAATGTGGGCAGCGACAGGCTGGAGATCGTTTGCATCCATCCCTCGCAGACCATCCTGCAGCAGGACCTGTGAGCGGCGGCACGCCGCATCCCCGTGAAAAGGAAAGACAATGTCGACTTCGAACGAAACGCCCAAGGTCAAGGGACCGGCCTCCTACTTCCCCTCCATCGAGAAGAAATACGGCCGTCCCGTCGGCGAGTGGATCGCGCTGATCAACACGCAGGACGGACTGAAGCACATGGAACTGGTGAACTGGCTGAAAGAGACGCACGGTCTCGGCCATGGCCACGCCAACGCGCTTGTCGCTCATGCGCTCGCCGCAAGGAAGTGAGAAAGGTGGCGAGGCGGGGGACGGCTGCCGAACGACGAGGTCGTCGTCCCGCGGCGGCGAGACGAAGCGTTCTGGCGTCAGAAGGGATTAAAGAGAAGGAGTGGCTCCCCGAGCAGGGCTCGAACCTGCGACAATTCGATTAACAGTCGAATGCTCTACCAACTGAGCTATCGGGGATCACCAACGGGGCAGCGGATCGTGTCCGCTGCGTCGATGCGAGGCGTATAGCAAACGCATCCTACCCTTGCCAAGCCCTTTGTCACAAAACTTTTCCACAGGAGCGCATCGCACGGTCGCGCGCTCCAGCTCCGGGCGGTGCGCCGGGCGGGCAGCCCGCCCGGCGGCGCGGGAGGCTTTTCAACCGCCGCGCGTGCCACGCCCTTTCGCCCGTGCTTGCGCTTGTTGTGAGCCGGCTGCCGCGCTAAGAAGGAGGTCCGGTCCTCTTCGACGGGCGAAGCCCGAGAAAGAGGAGAAATTCGGAATGCGGTGGGGGAGGACCCAACTCGGGATCCCGAATCCGCAGCTGCCCCCGCAACTGTGAGCGGCGAGCCTTCCTGCGACAACCACTGGACCCGTCGAAGGTCCGGGAAGGGCAGGAGCAAGGGCTTTGACCCGCGAGCCAGGAGACGAGCCGGACCATCCGGGACCCCTTGCGGGTTCCGGCCCGAAACGTCACGCGCCGTCGGGTGGACGGCAGGAGGCCAGATGATCCCTCTCAAGGGCCGGATCCCTCATAAGGGCCAGACCCCTCTTAAGGGCCAGATCCCTCATAAGCGCAGGTGCCGCGCAGGCACCCTGAACCGCGCCCGTTGCGACGCGGGCCGTCGCGGATGCGCGCCGTGAGCGCTGTCCAGTCCTTCCGTACCGTGCTTGTCACCGGCGGCGCCCGCTCCGGCAAGAGCCTGCATGCGGAACGACTGGTCGCCACCAGCTCCCGCGATCCCGTCTATGTCGCCACCTGCGCCGCGTTCGATGCCGAGATGAGCGCGCGCATCGCCCGCCACCGCGAGCAGCGCGGGACCGGCTGGGTGACGATCGAGGAGCCGCGCGACATCGCAGCCGTGATTGCCCGCGAGGCGACGCCGGCCCGCGCCGTTCTCGTCGACTGCCTCACCCTGTGGCTCAGCAACCTGCTGTTTGCCGAGGCCGACATTCCGGCCGAGACCGCCCGCCTTGCCGAAGTGCTTGCCGCCACCGCCGGTCCGGTCGTTCTCGTCACCAACGAGGTCGGTTCGGGCATCGTGCCGGAAAACGCGCTCGCGCGCCGCTTTCGCGACGAACAGGGCCGCCTCAACCGTCATATTGCCGAAATCGCGGATGCCGTCGTGCTTGTCGCCGCCGGCCTGCCGCTCGTTCTCAAACCTGCTCCCGCGCAACCGGAGATCCGTCTATGACCACCGCAAACATTCCCGGCAAGATCCCGGCCACCATCGTCACCGGCTTCCTGGGGGCCGGCAAGACGACGCTGCTCGCCAACCTCCTGCGCGAGGCGAAGGGCAAGCGCATCGCTCTCATCGTCAACGAGTTCGGCGACATGGGCTTTGACGGCTCGCTGGTCGACGGCTGCGCCGATCCCGATTGCGCTGCCGAGGACGTGGTCGAGCTCACCAACGGCTGCATCTGCTGCACCGTCGCCGACGATTTCCTGCCCACCATGGAAATGCTGATCGCCCGCGACGAGGCACCCGACCACATCGTCATCGAGACGTCGGGCCTTGCCCTGCCGCAGCCACTGGTGCGTGCCTTCAACTGGCCGAGCGTCAGGACGAGGGTGACGGTCGACGCGGTCGTCACCGTGGTCGATGCGGCCGCCGTCGCGGAAGGGCGCGTCACCGGCAACGAGGCGGCTCTTGCCGCCCAGCGTGCCGCCGACGAGGCGCTCGACCATGAAAGCCCGATCGAGGAACTGTTCGAGGACCAGCTCGTCTGCGCCGATCTCGTCGTGCTTAACAAGGCCGACCTCGTCGACGGCGAAACGCTTGCGCGCGTCCGCGCCGAGGTTTCGGCCCGCGTCCGCCCGGCGGTCGAGATCGTCACGGCGGAAAAGGGCGTGCTCGCCGCCGACGTGCTGCTTGGCCGGATGAGCGCCTCGGAAGAGGACATGCAAGGCCGCCAAAGCCATCACGAGAGCCATCACGAGGCGCATCACCACGACCACGATCACGATGATGACGACCACGATCATGATCATGATCACCACCACCACCATCATCACGACCACGACCATGACGAGTTCGCCAGCCACGTGATCGAGCTGGGCCCGCTCGCCTCGCTCAAGGATCTGGAGGCGCGTGTCGCAGCCGCCATGGCGGTCGCCGGCGTGCTGCGCATCAAGGGGGCGGTCGCCATCGACGGCAAGGCGGCGCCGGCCATGGTGCAGGCGGTCGGCCCGCGCGTCGAGACCTGGTTCGCCCGCGATGCCCGCGCGCCGGGCCGTGTCGTCGTCATCGGCCTTGCCGGCTTCGACCTCGCCCGCGTCGAGGGGCTGCTCGCGAGCGCGCTTGCCGCGTGATCCGGCCGCGTTCTGAACCGCACGACACAGCCAAGGGGCAGCTACATTGCATATTCTAGCCGGACGCAGCGGACGCATCGACCAGGGCGACGAGGCGGTCGATCTCGACCAGTCGCCGGCCGATGTCGTCTTCCTGTCGGCGGCCGACACCGAGCTGGCCTCGCTGGCGAGCGTTGCCGGTGCACGTGCTGCCGGCGGGCCGTCGCTGCGCCTCGCCAACCTGATGGCGCTGTCGCATCCCTATTCGGTCGACATGTATGCGGAGGCAACGGTTGCCGGCTCGCGGCTGGTCATCGTCCGCCTGCTCGGCGGCGCGGAATACTGGCCCTATGGCGTCGACCGGCTGACCGAGGTGGCACGCGGCGAGGGGCTGCATCTCGCCGTCCTGCCGGGCGACGACCGCTGGGACGAGGCGCTTGCCGCCCGCTCGACGCTGCCGCTCGAGGCGGCCGAGCGGCTCTGGCGCTATCTCGCCGAAGGCGGGGCGGAGAACCTTGAAAACCTGCTGCTCTATGCCGGCCACCTGCTCGACGGTGCGCCCGAGCCGGATCCGCCGCGCGCCCTGCCGCGCGCCGGCCTGTTCCTGCCGGGCCGTTCCCGCCCCGCGCTTGCCGACCTGAAGGCCACCTGGGCCGACAGGGGCGCGCCCGTTGCCGCCATCGTCTTCTACCGCGCCCTGATGCAAGGGGCGGCAACCGGACCGGTCGAGGCGCTGTGCGAAGCGCTGAAGGCCGAGGGCGTCAATCCGCTGCCCGTCTTCGTCTCCTCGCTGAAGGAGGCCGAATCCGCCGCCGTCCTTGCCGCGCTCTTTGCCGGGGCACCGCCCGCCGTCGTCCTCAACGCCACCGCCTTCGCCGTCTCGAAGGCCGGCGAGACGCACAGTTCGACGCCGCTCGACGCGCCGGGCGCACCGGTCCTGCAGGTGGTCTTCTCCTCCTCGTCGGAGGAGGGCTGGCGCGATGCCGACCAGGGCCTCTCGATCCGGGACCTTGCCATGCATGTGGTGATGCCCGAGGTCGACGGACGCATCCTCACCCGCGCCGTTTCCTTCAAGGAGCAGACGCCGCGCGATCCGCTCACCCAGTCCTCGACCATGCGTTTCGTGCCGAAGCCCGACCGCATCGCCTTCGTCGCGGCGCAGGCCGCCCGCATCGCCCGGCTCTCGGCAACGCCGGCGGACGAGCGCAAGGTCGCGCTGATCCTCGCCAACTATCCCAACAAGGACGGCCGGCTTGCCAATGGCGTCGGCCTCGACACGCCCGCCTCCTGCGCCGCCCTCCTGCGGGCGCTGTCGTCGGACGGCTACCTGATCGACAACGCGCCGGAGGGTTCGGCCGCGCTGATGGAGATGATCAGCGACGGGCCAACCAACGACCTTGCCTCCCGCCGGGTCCGCCACGGCGGCGCAGCCTTGTCGCTTGATGACTATGCCGCTCATTTCGCTCGCCTGCCGCAGGCGGTGCAGGAGGCCGTCACCGCCCGCTGGGGCTTGGCCGAAGCCGATCCGCATGTCGAGGAGGGTGCCTTCCGCCTTGCCGTCACGCGCTTCGGCAACGCCGTTGTCGGCATCCAGCCGGCGCGTGGCTACAACATCGATCCCAAGGCGACCTATCACGACCCGGACCTTGTGCCGCCGCACCACTATTTCGCCTTCTACATCTGGCTGCGCGAGACCTTCGGCATCCATGCGGTCGTGCATCTGGGCAAGCACGGCAATCTCGAATGGCTGCCGGGCAAGGCGCTGGCCCTGTCGGAAGACTGCTTCCCCGAAGCGGTGCTCGGCCCGCTGCCCAACATCTACCCCTTCATCGTCAACGATCCGGGCGAGGGCGCGCAGGCCAAGCGCCGCACCTCCGCCGTCATCGTCGATCACCTGACGCCGCCGCTGGCGCGCGCCGAAAGCCACGGCGTTGCCGCCGAGCTGGAGGTGCTGCTTGACGAATATTACCTCGCGCAAGGCGTCGATCCGCGTCGCCTCAAGGCGCTGACCCGCGACATTCTGGAGGCCGCCACCCGCCACGGTCTCGACCGCGACATCGGCATAACCGGGGAGATGGACGAGGAAACCCGCCTTGCCCGGCTCGACGCGCATCTGTGCGACCTCAAGGAAATGCAGATCCGCGACGGGCTGCATGTGCTGGGTGCGGCGCCCGAGGGCGGCTTGCTTACCGCGCTGCTGGTGGCGCTGACCCGCGTGCCGCGCGGGGAAGGGCCGGCGAACGAGGGGATCACGCGGGCGCTGGCCAGCGACCTTGGCCTTGACGGTTTCGATCCGCTCGCCCGCGCCTACGAGCTGCCGTTCGGCGGTTCGCGCCCGGCCATGGTGGCCGCGCTCTGGGACAGCCCGAGGCGCACATGCGGCGGCTCGGGCGAGCGGCGGC
>NZ_JBLXFR010000098.1:0-8656 GCF_048261845.1 Stappia sp.
CCCGGGCCGCCCGCCTGAACGCCCCGCCCCGCGGGGCAAGGGCGCCCGGCCCCGGCCACGAGTACCGGAAACCGGTCGATCATCCTGACGCCTTCACTCCGGATCGGCGGCCGTCCGGCCAAAGTCGGTCGAGCCTTGACAGCTGACCGTTCTGGAAGCGCCGGGGCGGGTTGCCCTGACGATCTTGCAAACCGTCACTTCGGCGCGGCGCCGACCTCGGCATCCCACTTCGACAGAAGGCGGGTGCGCTCGTCCTTGGAGCCGTATTTTGCGAAGTCGTAGTCGATCAGCTTGATGGTGGAGAGGTCCGGTGCCTCCTTCGGCGCCTTGGCGTTCTTGTTGGACGGCACCTGGAAGGAATTGGCGGCCGCGCCCAGTTCCTGCGCCGCCGGCGTCAGGGCCCAGTCATACCACTTCTTGGCATTGTCCGGGTTCGGACCGCCCTTGATGATCGACATGGAGCCGATCTCGTAGCCGGTTCCCTCGCAAGGCGAGACGACCTTGACCGGCGCGCCCTGCACAGCCTGGGTCACCGCGTCATGCTGGAAGGTGATGCCGATCAGGGTCTCGCCGGTGGCCGCAGCCCGGGCCGGGGCCGCGCCCGACTTGGTGTACTGGTTGACGTTCTTGTGCATGCCCTTCATGAACTCGAACGCCTTGTCCTCGCCCATCAGCTGCACCAGCGTCGCGACCATCGTATAGGCGGTGCCGGAGGAGTTCGGATTGGCGACCTGGATCTCGTCGCGGAATTCCTCCTTCAGCAGGTCGGCCCAGCATGCGGGCTCCGCCGCGCCCGTCGACCCGAGCATCTCCGTGTTGAAGGAATACCCCAGTGCGCCGGCATAGATGCCGACCGTCTTGTAGCCCGACTGCTCGGCCTGGCTTGCCGCCCAGGGCTGCAATTCCGCCAGCATCGGCGACTTGTACTCGACCGTGAGCCCTTCCTCGGCCGCCTGCAGATGCGGATCGCCGGTGCCGCCCCACCACACGTCGCCGCGCGGGTTGGCGGATTCCGCCTTGACCTGCGCCAGCGTCTCGCCGGAGGACTTGCGGGTCATGTTGACCTTGATGCCGGTCTCGCGCTCGAAGGCCTGGACCATCGGCCGGCACCACTCCTCCTGGACCGAGCAATAGACGGTGAGTTCACCGTCGGCGGCGGCCGGCAACGACCAGAGCAACCCGGCAAGGCCGAGCGTCGCGCCGGATGCAAGTGCCCGCAGGCTCGTCGAGATCTTCATGCTGTCCTCCCTTTGAAGTGCCGCTTTGCACAGCTGTTCATTAGTTGGCTGATTTTGAACGCCTAAAGGGGCGTCCGTCAATCGGTTCCGGACGCGATGGCGGAAAGCGCGATCCGCGAAACCTGCGAAACGGCCTCGGCGACGCCGGGTGCCGCGACGATGATCGGGTTGCCCGTGGTCCACTCGCCGCTGAAGAAGTCGCTGACCCGGGCGCCGGCCTCGGCGGCGATGACGACACCGCCGGCAACGTCCCAGGAGTTGATATGCCCCTCGACATAACCGTCCGTGCGTCCGCAGGCGACGGCGGCAACGCCCAGTGCGCCGGACGCGGAGCGCTTCACATTGGCGCCGGCGCCGAAGAGCCGTCCGACAGTTGCCAGATACTGCTCGACCGGCAGGCGCGGCGACCAGCCGTGTTCCAGTGTCGAGCGGGCGATGTCGTTGGTCGTCGCCGCGCGTATCGGCTTGCCGTTGAGGGTCGCGCCGTGGCCGCGGCGGGCGAGGTAGGTCTCACTGAGCGCCGGGGCGGCGATGCAGCCGAGTTCGGGCACGCCGTCCATCAGAAAGCCGATGGAAACGCACCATGTGCGATCGCCATGGGCGAAATTCGCCGTGCCGTCGATCGGATCGACGATCCACAGCCTGTCGGTGACCGCGCCGCCGCCTTCCTCGCCCAGGACCGCGTCATCGGGAAAGGCCTCGGCCACCCGCCTGCGGATCAGCGTCTCGACCGCGCCGTCGGCCTCGGTGAGCCAGTCCTGCGCGCCTTTCAGCGAGATGGCCAGCGAATCACGGTCCTCGAAATAGCGCATCGCCAGAGCGGCGGCTTCCGCCGCGATGCCCTGAAGCGCCAGAAATCGCTGCGTCAATTCCATGTCGCGGGTGCTGCTCATGCTCGCCTCTTACTTAGCCGACAAATATCTGTCATCATTGTTTTTCCACGTATTCGGCGGATACGAAAGTCATTGGCCGGCACGCCAGCGCCATCTTTCGGTCCCAGAATGCGGTTACCTGCAAGGTTGCGCCGCCAGCATCTTGCCGCGAAGCGGGAATGACAAGCGGCTTTCGCGGGTGTCTGGAAACGTATCCAGAGCTGCCGTTCGCAGCTCCGGCAACGGCCGGCCCGTTTCGGTCCGTCTGTCAAGGAAATGCAAGTGGCCCGGGCAGATGCCGAGCCTGCGCTGTATGGAGGTCTGGAGACGATGATGAGTGCGAGCGCGGTGTTCCTGCATCTTGCCGGCGGTGTCGCCCTGTTGATCTGGGCCGTGCGCATGGTGCGGACGGGGGTCGTGCGGGCATTCGGGTCGTCGCTGCGCTCCGTGCTTGCTTCGGCGACGCGGAACCGCGTCACGGCCGTTCTGGCCGGGGCGGGCGTGACCGTGCTGATGCAGAGCGCGACGGCGACGGCGATGCTGCTGACGTCCTTCTCGCGGCGCGGACTTGTGCCGCTGGCGATGGCGCTTGCGGTGGTGCTGGGGGCCGATGTCGGTTCGGCGGTCGCCGCCCAGATCCTGTCGCTCAATGTCTCGCATCTGTGGCCCGTCTTCGTCGCTGCCGGCGTCGTCACCTTTCTGGTTTCCGATTCCGACCGGCCGCAATGTATCGGCCGCGCGCTGATCGGCCTCGGCCTTTTGACCCTGTCGCTGCAGCACCTGCGTTCGACCGTGGTGCCGCTGGCGGAATCCGAGACCTTCGGCCTGGTGCTCGCCGCGCTTGCCGGCGAGCCGATCCTCGCCGCGATCCTTGCCGCCGGCATCACCTGGGCCGCGCACTCCTCGCTTGCCGTCGTCCTGGTGATCGCGACGCTGGCGCTTACCGGCGCGGTGACGCCGACGCTGGCCATCGCCGCGGTTCTGGGCGCCAATGTCGGCGCCGCCGCCGCGCCGCTGTCCGCCAATTGGGGGGCGGCGGCGGAAACCAAGCGCGTGCCCTTCGGCAACCTGATCATGCGCGGAACCGTTGCCGCGGTGCTCATTCCCTTTGCCGGGCTCCTCGCCGATGTCGCGGCGTCCTTCGGGCTTGACGGCGCGCGGCTGACGGTCGATGCGCATCTCGCCTTCAACATCCTGGTCGCGCTGATCTTCGTGCCGCTCGTCGGGCCTGTCTCGCGGCTGCTGGAGCGGATCGTTCCGGCAACGCCGCAACCGGCCGATCCCGCCCGTCCGCGCTATCTGGCGAACGTGCCGGCCGATGTCTCGTCGGAGGCGCTGGCAGCGGCGCATCGCGAGGCGCTGGCTCTGGGCGACCGGGTCGAGGCGATGCTCGTCAAGTCGATGGAGGCGCTGGAAAGCGGCGATCCGAAGCTCATTCGCGAGCTGCGTTCGGCCGACGATGCGGTCGACGCGGTCAACGAGGCGATCAAGCTGCATCTGGTGCGCATGTCGCGCAAGGGCATGTCGGAGGAGGATTCCCGCCGCTTCATGGAAATCCTCTCCTTCACCACCAATCTGGAGCATATCGGCGACGTCATCGACAAGCAGCTGCTCGAGATGGCGGAGAAGAAGGGGCGGGCGCATCTTGCATTCTCCAGCGAGGGGCTTGCCGACCTGAAGGCCTTCCATGCCCGCGTGGCGTCGAACTTCTCCACCGCGCTCAACGTCTTCGCCACCGGGGATCCCGATCTCGCCCGCCGGCTGTTCGCCGAGAAGACGGCGATCCGCGACCTGGAGCGCCACTTTGCCGAGCGCCACTATGCGCGGCTGCGCGCCGGCGTTACCCTGTCGATGGAAACCACCTCGATCCACATGGACGTGCTGCGCGACCTGAAACGGATCCACGGTCACTTCGTCATCGTCGCTCAGCCGATTCTGGAGGCCTGCGGCGAACTGGCGGACACGCGGCTGCGCGCGGGCGGCCAGGGTGATCCCGACCGTCCGGACGCCTATCGTCGGAGCACGGCGGAGGGCGCCCAGCCGGCCTGACCACCCTCCCGGCCCGACAGCCTTTCCAGCGTTCCGGAGCGGGCCCGAACAGTGCCCGCCCGGTCCGGGTCCGAAGCGCCCGCGGCGGCGGGTGTCATATCGGCTTTCACGGGAAGTCCCTTCTGCTTGCGGGCAGGTGCCGCGCAGCGGCATCAATCCGTGCTTGCGTTCCCTTTCATATCTAGTATTCTTGATATATGGATAAGATCACCGCACTCGAGGCCTTTGCGGCCCTGTCACAGGAAACCAGGCTCGACGTGTTGAGGCTGCTCATCCGCGCAGGCGGTGAAGGGATGCTGGCCGGAGACATCGCCGTTGCCCTTGATGTGCGGCAGAACACGATGTCGACCAATCTTGCCGTGCTGCATCGCTCGGGACTTGTTCGCAATGAGCGACAAGGCAGGGCGGTGCGCTATTTCGCCGACATGGCGGGCCTGCGCTCCCTGCTCTCCTTCCTGATGGAGGACTGCTGCGGCGGTGCGCCGGACCTCTGCCGGCCGGTGCTTGATGCCCTCGTTTGCGATTGTTGAGGAGAGATCCGATGAATGGAAAGACCTACAACGTGCTGTTCCTGTGCACGGGCAATTCGGCGCGCTCGATCATGGCCGAAGCGATCATGAACCGGGTTGACGGCTTTCGCGCCTTCTCCGCCGGTTCCCAGCCGAAAGGCGTGCCCCATCCGATGACGCTCGACCTCTTGCGCGGCCTCGATATCGATACCTCCTTCGCCCGCTCCAAGAGCTGGGAGGAGTTCGGGGGCGAGAACGCGCCGAAGCTCGATTTCGTTTTCACCGTTTGCGACGACGCGGCGGGCGAGTCCTGTCCCGTGTGGCCGGGTCAGCCGATGACGGCGCATTGGGGCGTGCCCGATCCGGCCGCCGTGGAAGGCAGCGAGGCAGAGCGCCGCCTTGCCTTCTCCGAGGCTTACCGGATGCTGAGCGCCCGCATCACCGCCTTTGCCAGCCTGCCGCTTGCCAGCATCGATTCGCTCTCCCTGCAGGGGCGTCTCGACGAGATCGGCCGCAAGGACAGGCGGGAGAGTGCCTGATGAGCGTTGTCATTCACCACAATCCCGACTGCGGCACCTCGCGAAACGTGCTGGAGATGATCCGCGCCTCCGGCGAGGAGCCGGTCGTGATCGAGTATCTGCAAACCGGCTGGACGCGGCCGCAGCTTCTGGCGCTTTTCGCCGGAGCCGGGCTGACGCCGCGCGAGGCGCTGCGCGTTTCCAAGTCGCCGGCGGAAGAGCTCGGCCTCACCGATCCGTCGGTGGATGACGAGACGATCCTCGCCGCCATGCTGGAACATCCGGTTCTCGTCAACCGGCCGATCGTGGTGACGGTGAAGGGCATCCGCCTTTGCCGCCCGTCCGAGGCGGTTCTGGAGATCCTTCCCGCCCCGCTGGCGGGCACGTTCGTCAAGGAGGACGGCGAGGCGGTGACGGCCCCGGGGGCCGGATCATGACCCTCAGGGCGGATCCCCTTGCCGATCTGCCGAACATCGATCCGGCGCAGATGCGGCCGGTTGATCCGGAGCTTTACGCGGCGAGAGACGATCCCGGCCACGCGCCGCGCATCCTGCTGCTTTACGGCTCGCTGCGCGCGCGCTCCTTCTCCCGGCTGGTGGCGGAGGAGGCGCGGCGGCTGCTTGCCTGGCATGGCTGCGAGGCGCGGATCTTCGACCCGCGCGGGTTGCCGCTTGCCGATGCGGAGCCCGCCGACCATCCCAAGGTGCGCGAATTGCGCGAGGCGGCGATGTGGTCGGAAGGCATGATCTGGGTCTCCCCGGAGCGCCACGGGGCGATGACCGGCATCATGAAGACACAGATCGACTGGCTGCCGCTGTCGCTCGGCGGGGTGCGCCCCACCCAGGGCAAGACGCTTGCGGTGATGCAGGTCTGCGGCGGCTCCCAGAGTTTCAATGCAGTCAACCAGCTGCGCGTTCTCGGTCGCTGGATGCGGATGGTGACCATTCCCAACCAGTCGTCGGTGGCCCGGGCTTTCGCCGAGTTTGGCGAGGACGACCGCATGAAGCCTTCGCCCTATTACAACCGCATCGTCGATGTGGTCGAGGAACTGGTGAAGTTCACCTGGATGGTGCGTGGCCGGGCCGGGCCGCTGGTCGACCGTTATTCGGAGCGGGTCGAAAGCGCGGCGGAGACCTCCGCCCGGGTCAACCAGCGTTCGATCTGAGGCACGTGCCGCCTGCGACCCCGATACCGGCATGTCGCGGAGATGCCGGAGCGCGCCGTTTTGCGCCTGTGCCCGTCCCGTGAAAATCGATTAGACTCCTCAACGGGTTCACATCGAGGCGACGGCGGGCATGCCCGCCGCGCCTGTGGTATCAACGGGCATGATCGACAAGCTGGAAATGTTCATCGCGCTGGTCCGCGAGCGCCACTTCGGACGCGCCGCGGAGAGCATCGGCATCACGCAGCCGACCCTGTCCTCCGCCATCCGGCAGCTGGAGGACCAGCTCAACGTGCAGCTCGTGCATCGCGGTTCGCGGTTCCAGGGGCTGACGCCGGAGGGCGAGCGGGTCCACGCGCTGGCGCTCAGGATCGTCGGCGACATGCGGGCCCTGCGCGAGGAGATGAGGGCGGTGCGCTCGGACCTGGAGGGGACGTTGCGCATCGGGGTGGTGCCGACGGCGCTGCCGATGGTGGCCGAGCTGGTATCGCCCTATGCCGTGCGCCATCCCGGCGTCCGCTTCCAGATCCTGTCGCGGACCTCGGCGGAGATCCTGGAACAGATCGACCGGCTCGATCTGGACGCGGGCATCACCTATCTCGATGCCGACGCGATGCGCCGGCGCACCCGTTTCCCGCTCTACGAGGAGCGCTACTGCCTGCTGGTTTCCGTGTCGGATCCGCTTTCGGCGCGCGAGACGGTGAGCTGGCAGGAAGCGGGGAGCGAGCAGCTGTGCCTGCTGACGCCGGACATGCAGAACCGCGCCATCGTCGACCGGCATCTGGCCGCCGCCGGCATCACGGCGCGGGCACGGGTGGAGTCCAACTCCATCATCGCGCTGGTCGCCCATGTGATGACAGGCAAGTGGGCCTCCGTGGTGCCCGAGAAGCTTGCCGGGATGTTCGTGTCGGGCGGGCTGCTGGCGGCCGTGCCGATCCGGGACGACGACGGGGAAAGCGCCCGCACGATCGCCATCGTGGTGGCGCAGCGCGAACCGCTGACGCCGCTGCTGTCGGCGCTTGTCGAGATCGCCCAAGGGCGGCGCGGCTGACGGCGGAACGCGCGAACGGCTGAGCAATTTTCGATAGAAATCCGATCAATATCGACAAGTTTTGCGTCCGATATTGATCGGATTTGTCGCTTGAGCGTGCTCGCCGGGCCCGCCGACGGGCCCCGCCGTTTCTTCTTCCAGCTCTCTGCCACACCCCTCCCGGCGATCTCGCGGCCTGCCCTTGTCGCCGACCTTGCGGCTACTCACTGCCGCTCATCTTGAGGGCGCACCCTGCCGACCATCTTGAGGGCGCACCCTGTGGTTGGTCTTGAGGTCGCACCCTTCCCCCTTGATTTCACGACCACTTGCGCTGCGGTGCTCTTGTGTCCAGAACCATACCAACCAGTTGGTATTGACAACGTGCTTGCTGGCCGGTATGCAGTTTCCATACTGACTGGTATGGGGACTGGAGCTGCGGGACGCCATCGCAGCGGATGACGGTTTTACCGGCGGCGGAAGGGGATCGGGAACGATGGCAACGGGTGCGACAGCGAAGGCCGAGGAACGACACCGCTCGAAGACCCGGCTGCTGGAGGCGGCGCTGACCGTCATCCGGACGCGGGGCTATACCGCGACGCGCGTCGAGGACGTGTGCGAAGCGGCGGGGCTGACCAAGGGCAGTTTCTTCCATCATTTCAAGAGCAAGGAAGAACTGGCCGTGGCCGCGGCCGATTACTGGTCGCAGACGACCGACGCCTTCTTTGCCGCCGCGCCGTATCATGCGCCGGCCGATCCGCTGGAGCGGGTGCTGGCCTATATCGACTTCCGCAAGGAGATCCTCGCGGGCGAGGTGCCGGAATTCACCTGTCTGGTCGGAACCATGGTGCAGGAGGTCTACGAGACGGTGCCGGCGATCCGGGATGCCTGTGATCGCTCGATCTCCGGCCATGCGGCCGAACTGGAGAAGGACATCGTCGCCGCCAAGGCGCTTTATGCGCCGGACGCGACGTGGACGCCGGAAAGCCTCGCCCTGCACACCCAGGCGGTGATCCAGGGCAGCTTCATCCTGGCCAAGGCTCGCATGGGCGCGGAGGTGGCGGCGCAGTCGCTCGACCATCTGCGCGCCTATGTCGAGATGCTGTTCACCCAGTCACGAACGGGAGACTGACCATGCGCAGGATCACGGCAACCGTCTTCCTGACGCTGGACGGCGTCCTGCAGGCGCCGGGCGGGCCGGAGGAGGACCGGGAGGGAGGCTTTGTCCATGGTGGCTGGAGCGTGCCGTACTGGACCGACGGCATGATGGCGCAGATCAAC
>NZ_JBLXFR010000099.1:0-8532 GCF_048261845.1 Stappia sp.
GGCGGGCACGCTTCCACCCGGCCTGTCGCCGGCCCTTGCGGCGCGTATTGCCCATGAGGACGGGTGATGTCTGACGAGACCGAAATCTCGACCGGCCAAACGCCCGATCAATTCGACCTCGTGATCCGGGGCGGCCGGATCGCCACAGCGTCCGACGTCTTTGACGCCGATATCGGCATCCTCGACGGTCGCATCGTCGCCCTGGGACAAGCGCTGTCCAAGGGGCTGCGTGAGGTCGACGCCCGAGGGAAACTGGTTTTGCCCGGTGGCGTCGATGCCCATTGCCACTTTGACCAGCCGAGCGCAGACGGCTCCCGCATGGCCGACGACTTCGACAGCGGGCCGCGCTCGGCGGCCTTCGGGGGAACGACGACGGTCATCCCCTTTGCCTGCCAGCAAAAAGGCCAGAGCCTGCGTGCGGCTGTCGAGGATTACCACGCACGCGCCAAGGGCAAATCAGTCATCGACTATGCGTTTCACCTGATCGTCACCGACCCCACCGCACAGGTGATAGGGCAGGAATTGCCGGCGCTGATCCGCGAAGGCTATTCGTCGTTCAAGATCTACACGACCTATGACGACTTGAAGCTGGATGACAGGCAGATCCTCGAAGTCCTCGCTCTCGCACGGCGCGAAGGCGCGCTGACGATGATCCATGCCGAGAATTCCGACATCATCTCATGGCTGACTGAGGCGCTGGAACAGGACGGGAAGACCGCGCCGCGCTTCCATTCGGCTGCACGTCCCGCGGTTGCGGAGCGCGAAGCCACGCACCGCGCAATCTCGCTTGCCGAAATCGTGGATGTGCCGATGCTGGTCGTGCATGTCTCGGGCGGCGAGGCGATGGAGCAGATCGCGGCGGCACGCGCGCGGGGCCTGCGCGTCTTCGGCGAAACATGTCCGCAGTACCTTTTTCTGACGGCCGACGACCTTGATCTAAGGGGTTTCGAGGGCGCGAAACACATCTGTTCGCCCCCACCGCGCGATCGCGCCAGTCAGGAAAGCGTCTGGCACGGGTTGGCCAATGGAACGTTCCAGGTCTTTTCCTCGGACCACGCGCCGTTCCGCTATGATGATACTACCGGCAAGAAACTTCGCGGCGAAAACGCCAGCTTCATGCATGTTCCCAACGGTATCCCGGGCGTCGAAACGCGCTTGCCTCTGCTGTTTTCCGAAGGTGTCGGGAAGGGCCGCATATCGCTGCAGCAATTCGTCGCGCTGACTTCGACCAATCCGGCTCGACTCTACGGTCTGTATCCTCGAAAGGGCACGATCGCGGTCGGGGCCGATGCCGACCTGGTTGTCTGGGACAGCACGCGCGAGGTCACGATACAGAACGAGGACCTGCATCACAACGTGGATTACACACCCTATGAGGGATACGAGGTCACCGGCTGGCCGCAGATAGTTTTTTCGGGAGGAAACGTCGTGGTTGAAAACGGAGAGCTGATTGCAAAAGCCGGTGACGGGAAGTTTCTTGAATGCGGCACACCAGACATATTGCTTTGATGTTCTTGTCTGATCTCCCAACTGCCGAGCGCGCACAACGGTGAGTCCGCGCACGCTTCGTTCCAGATTGCCGCAAGGACCTCAGATGCACGTGCTCATTCATGAGGTGGCAAGATGCATTCCGTGCTTTGATAAAAATTTTTAGAATCAACAAGTAACGGACTCTCAAGGGTGGACTGTCGGTCCGCCACTTTGCCCTGATACATGACCTGCTGGTTGCCTTGGGTCGCTCGAACCCCGGCGTCCGCCGGCGCTTGAGCCCTTGGCCCGGTTCACGAAACGGACCTGTGACTTCCGAAATAGCGCTGTGGTGTGCAAAGTAGATCACGTATCATTGCACTCGCTTGTTGTGGAGACATCAGATCGCATGAAGCCCGGTTCCGACACTCCGACCTCCTTAAGTCCTGCGAAAGTTCTGCGAGCAATCAGGCTGTCCCCCGGCCGGCCGGCCAGCGCGCATCTGGTCGTCTTCTATGTGGTCTATATGGCCGCGGTGGCATTCGGCCGCTGGATGTTGGTGATGCCGGATGTTCCAATCGTCATATGGCCGCCGAACGGGGTCGTCCTGGCGATGCTTCTGACCCAGCCCAGGCAAACCTGGCCATGGTGGATCGCGCTGGCTGCCGTGGGTGAACTGAGCGGTAACGCGATCTGGTTTCACAACCCGGCAACCTGGGCGCTCGGATATGTCGCAGCGAACGCGACGGCGGTTCTTGTCGCAGCCACGCTGTTGAGGTCGCGCGGTGGCGAACGGTTCAATTTCGATCGATTGACCCAGGTCTTGAGGTTCCTCGTTCTCGGCGTGCTGATCGCACCGGCAGTCAGCGCCACATTGGGAAGCGCAATCGACGCCTTTGTCGGAAAGAACCCGTTCACGACGACATGGCCGCTCTGGTGGCTGGGAGACGCGACCGGCATTCTGATCGCGACCCCGCTGGTTATCTCGGTCATGAATGCATGGCACGACAGGGCCTGGCCGAAACCCATTGAATTTGCAGAGGGCGCCGGCATTGCGGTCCTTCTGTCACTCCTCAGCATCTGGGTCCTGTCGAACGGGGCCACTTTTGCCTTTATCCTGCCGATGCCGATAATTTGGGCGGCGCTGCGCTTTGAGTTCCGGGGGGCCAGCTTGGCCGTGCTGGCGCTGACCTTGGTCATCGCGATCCACGCCCAGAGTTTCGAGCATCTGCCGCTTTCGGCCGCCGAAGTTGCCGCCCTCCAGACCAAGCTGAAAGCGTTGATCCTCGTCGCGGCAACCACCGGTCTGATCGTCGCAGGTATTGCCCGACAGCAGCGGCAGGCGCTCGAGAACCTCGCGCTGGCCAACGATCACCTCGAGGAACGTGTGGCCGAGCGCACCCGCGCGATCGAGGCGGCCGAGCAGCGGTTCAAGGCCACGTTCGAGAATGCCGGCGTCGGCATAGGTATCGTTGGCGGAGACGGAACCCTCCTGCGGGTAAACGACAGTTTCGCGCGGATGCTTGGCCGGGATGTGGATGAGATGGAAGGGCATGGGATCGAAGAGTTCACCCACCCGGAGGATCAGGCATTGATCGAAGCCGCCTGGGCCCGGCTGACGACCGATGGAATGGACGAATACGAGCAAGAAAAGCGCTACCTGCACAAGGGGCAGAAAACCGTCTGGGGCCACACGACGGTCAGCTGTGTGCGCCGCGAGGACGGCACAATCGCCTATCTGATCAAGGTGATCCAGGACATTACAGAGCGTAAACACTCCGAGGCGCTGCGGCACTTGCTGATGCGCGAGGTCAACCACCGCAGCAAGAACCTATTGGCGATCGTCCAGGTGGTCGCCCGTCAGACCGCGAAACACTCTTCCGAGAACTTCCTCCATACGTTCAACGACCGGCTGCAAGCGCTTGCGGCGAACCAGGATATTTTGGTTCACAACGAATGGAAGCGCGTCGGCCTTGCCGATCTCGTGACCGGGCAGTTGAAGCACTTCGAGGCTGTTGCCGATCGGGTCAAACTGTCGGGGCCGCCGATCCTGGTATCCCCTGCCGCGGCGCAGGCACTCGGAATGGCCGTGCATGAAATGGCAACCAACGCGGCGAAATACGGCAGTCTGAGCAAAGAGGCCGGGCAGGTCGACATCTCCTGGGCGGTTGAGGGTGATAGGTTCCGCATGACCTGGCGCGAAAGTGGCGGACCGCCGGTCAAACCGCCTGAAGAAACGGGGTTCGGAACCACCGTTCTACAGAAAATGACTGCCTCTGCGATGTCGGGAGAGGTCAAGCTGGACTATTCGCCCGGTGGCTTCGTGTGGGAGCTGACCTGTCCGATGTCATCCCTGCAGGACAGCGGCGGCGACGGTGCTGAGCTATAGCCATCCGCCCGGGCGGGACGATGTGGCGCCCGCTGGGGGCAGATCGATGAGGCCCACAGGGTTTCAGACCTCGGTTCCCCGTCAGGAAGTGCGCCAAGCTCTATTCGAACGTGGACTGCGGCCCGCGATAGCATCCGGCAGGCCCGCCCGCATGACGGTGGCCGTGTCGGTTGGCCGGAAGTCCGGCAGAAGCTGATCGAACCTGGCGGAACACAAACGATGCGGGGTGTTCCAGAGATAGCGCATTTCGCGCAATTCCCGCGCCAGTTCCCAGACCGGCGACAGCAACGTCATCGCCCACCAGGGAAATCGCGCGAACCCGAGGGGGTGCGCCAGGGCGCGATCCAGTTCCGTTTTCAGCTCCTGCGCGGTGAATGCAAGTCCCGGAAAGGGCACATCCTCGAAGGTCGCGAGCGTCTCTCGCCGTTCGGCAAGCATGAGGGCGGCGCGCGCCCAGTCGGGCACGAAGGCGTAGGCCTGCATCACCTCGGGTTTGGCGGGCAGGGTGATCACGCCCCGGTCGATGCCGCGCAGCAGGACCGAGGACATGACGTCGCCGTCGTGGTTCGGATCGATGAAATTGCCGGCGCGCAACACCAGGGTTCGCACGCCGGACGCGCGGTAGGCCGCTTCCATCTCGACCCTGATCCGGCCCTTGCGCGACACCGGACGATGCGGCGTGTTCTCTGACCAGGTTCCGGGTCGGTCGCCGAAATTGTAAACGTTGCCGGGGATGATCACCAACGCGCCAGAGGCCCGGGCGGCGGCGATGACCTGTGCGGTGATTGCCGGAACGATCCGCGCCCAGTCATGATAGTTGGGCGGGTTGAGGCCGTTGATGATCACGTCGCAGCCCTTGGCTGCCGCGCGCATGTCGGTCCCGCGCAGGTAGCGTCGGACGGTCCAGCCGGCATTGGCAAAGGCAGATGCGGAATGGGTGCCGATTTTTCCGCTGGCGCCGAGGATCAGGACAGTTGGCATGGTGGTCTCCTTTGTGTTTCGCCGGAAGTTGCGGCATCCGACAATGAATAGGAATTGCCCGAAAGCGCAGATCGTGTATTCATTTTTGAATGGACAGCTTTCCCGACACCCTCGACTGGACCCTGGTGCGCGCCTTCCTGGCCGTGGCCGAGAGCGGATCGCTTTCGGCCGCCGCGCGCATCCTCGCCGTCTCGCAGCCGACGCTTGGCCGCCAGGTGAAGACGTTGGAGGCACAGCTTGGTGCCGAGCTGTTTCACCGCCGTCCCAAGGGGTTCGAAGTGACCGAGACGGGCGCGGCACTGATCGAACCCGCGCGCGCGATGCGGGACGCGGCACATCGCATCGCGCTGACCGCCTCGGGGCAGAGTGCGGGGCTGAGCGGCACCGTGCGGATCACGGCGAGCGTCGCGATGTCGATCTATCATCTGCCCGCGATCATCGCCGACATCCGCGAGGCTGAGCCCGATATCCGGATCGACCTCATCCCCTCGGACAGCACCAGCAACCTGCTTTTCCGCGAGGCCGACATCGCCGTGCGGATGTATCGGCCGCGCCAGCTCGATCTCGTGACGCGGCACCTGGGCGACATCGAACTCGGCATTTTCGGCGCCCGCCGCTATCTCGACCGGCGCGGCAGGCCGGCGGATCTGGAGGATCTGCTGCGGCATGATTTCGTCGGCTACGACACCAAGCCCGCGATCCTCGACGGCTTCCTCGCCGCCGGGACCAGGCTGTCCCGCGAGTGGTTCGCGACCCGCTGCGATGACGACGCGGTCTACTGGGAACTGGTGCGCGCAGGCTGCGGCCTCGGCTTCACCCACGCCGCGGTGGGCCGGTCGTGTCCCGCAACCGAAGAGATCCGGTCCGGCCTCGCCCTGCCGCGGCTTCCGGTCTGGCTGACCGCGCATGAAGCGATGCGGCACACGCCGCGCCTGCGCCGGGTCTGGAAGATGCTGGCCGACGGACTTGCGAAGGTGACCGCCTGAGCGCTCACGGCTGCCGTCCCAGGCCACGAGCGGGCGACTGTGGTGTCGGCTGTCTCGTCCCCGCGCGCGGCGCCGCGATCAGCGCGCGTTGAGGCCCAGCCTGATCGGCGCTCCCGCGCCCAGGACCTTTACCTCCAGCCAGTGAAACGCCAGTGCGATGATCCCGGCAACGAGGATGTAGAAGACGGCCAGAAGGATGAGCGGTTCGTAGACGATGAAGGTGTCGGACCGCACCCGCGAGGACACGGCGTAGATGTCGACAACGGTGATCGTGGCGACGAGCGGCGTTGCCTTGAGTTGCAGGACGGTTTCGCCGCCGAGGGTCGGCAGCACGTTGCGGATCGCCTGCGGCAGCCAGATGCGCCGGAAGACGGTCAGCCTTGGCATTCCGAAGGCCCGCGCGGCCTCGAGCTGGCCCTTGGCGACGCCCTTGAAGGCACCGCGCATGACCTCGCCCTCGTAACCGGCGTAGGAAAGCGTCAGTGCCAGCACAGCGTAGGGCCAGGCCTGGCGCAGGTAGGGCCAGAGCTCGGACGAGCGGATCCACGGGAACTGCGGGAAAAGCGAGCCGAGGCCGTAGTAAAGCAGCCAGAGTTGCAGCAAGAGCGGCGTGCCGCGGATGACCGTGCAGAAGGCCTTGGCAGGGGCGGCGAGGTACCACGGACCGACGGCCTGCGCCAGCCCAAGCGGCACGGCAAGTAGGAAGCCGAGGATGATCGAGACCACCATCAGCCAGAGCGTCGTCCACATGCCCTGAAGCGCCAGCGGCGCGTAATCCGGTATCCAGTCCCAGCGCAGCGCCAGGGCGCACCAGATGACCAGGGCGGCGAAGACCAGCATCATCGCGATGCGATGCGGCTGCAGGAGGGCGCGCAGCTCGATCATGCGCGGCCCTCCTTCAGCGAGGGCTGTCCGCGCCGGGCCCATGTCTCGACGCGCGCGAAGATGCTGCCCGAGAGCAATGTCACCATGAGGTAGAGGAAACCGGCGGCGAGGAAGAAGGTGAAATAGGCGCGGGTGCTGCTGGCGGCCTGCCGGGTCTCGAGCGTGAGCTCGTTAAAGCCCACAACCGCGAGCAGGGCGGTATCCTTGGTGGCGATCAGCCAAAGGTTGGCAAGGCCGGGCACCGCGAAACTCATCATCGCGGGGATGGTCACCCGGCGCATCGTCATGAAGGCGGGCATGCCGTAGGATTTCGCGGCCTCGATCTGCCCGGGCGGCACGGCCTGGATCGCGCCGCGCAGGATCTCGGTCGCGTAGGCGCCCTGGACGACGCCCAGCACCCAAATCCCTGCGGCGACGCCGCTGACCTCGACCCGCCCGCCGCCCATGGCGGCAGAGACCTTGTTGATGATGTCCGAGCCGACGTAGTAGAGGATCAGGATCAGCACCAGTTCCGGCACCGCGCGGATCACCGTCGTGTAGATGGCGAGAAGGTCGCGCGTGACCTTCCCGCCGTAGAGCTTGCCATAGGCACCGAACAGCCCGATCACCAGGCCAAGCGCATAGGCGCCAAGGGCGATCTGTAGCGAATGGGCAAGGCCGCGCAGCAGGTTGCGCCCCCACCCGGGCGGCGAGAGCGACAGGAGTTCCGCGCTCCTCGCCAGGCCCAGTGCTTCAAGAAGTTCGGTCACACCAGTGGTTTAGTAGATACTGGCGTCAAAGTAGTTCGAGGTGATCTCCTCGTGGGTGCCGTTTTCGAGGATGGCGGCGATGCCCTTGTTCAGCGCCTCGCGCAGCTCGTCGTCGCCCTTGCGCACACCGGCGCCGACGCCGCGGCCCAGGATCGTCGGATCATCCTTGACCGCGCCCTTGATCTCGCAGCAGGCGCCAGCGTCGGAGTTCACGAAATCCGCCATGGCGATGCTGTCGGCCTGGGTGGCGTCGATGCGGCCGGCGAATAGGTCCTGGTTGGCCTCGTCCTGGGTCTGGTAGACGCGCAGTTCGGAGTCGGTGAAGTATTCCTGCGCATAGGCCTGGTGGATGGTCGAGGCCTGGATGCCGACGATCTTGCCGGCGAGGGATTCGGGCGTCGGCTCGATGTCCATCGACTTGTCGGCGACGATGACCGCCGGGGTGTTGTAGTAGGGATCGGTGAAATCGATGGTCTTCAGCCGCTCTTCGGTGATCGACATCGAGGCCATGATCGCGTCGATCTGCTGGCCGGTCAGTGACGGGATGATGCCGTCCCAGGCCACGGGGGTGATCACGCAGTCAAGCTCGGCGGCCTCGCAGACGGCGTTGATGATGTCGACTTCCCAGCCGGTCCAGTTGCCCGAGCTGTCGAGCGAGGCGAACGGCGGATAGGGCTCGGCGGCGATGCCGATCTTGACCTCTTCGGCGCTGGCGGTGCCGGCGCTCAGAAGGGCGGCGGCAAGGCCGGTCGCGATGAGTTTCTTGATGGTCATTGAGGTTCTCCCTTTTGGTTTCGTTTCGTTTTGTCGTTGGTTCGGTCAGGCGACCGAGCTGAGGAATTGTTGCAGACGCGGTGATTTCGGATTGCCGAAGACCTCGGAGGGCGGTCCCTGTTCCTCGATGCAGCCCTGGTAAAGGTAGACCACGTGGCTGGCGACCTCGCGGGCGAATTTCATCTCGTGGGTCACCAGCAGCATGGTGCCCCCCTCGGCGGCGAGATCGCGGATCACCGTCAGCCCCTCGCCCACGAGTTCCGGGTCGAGGGCCGAGGTCGGCTCGTCGAAAAGCATCACC
>NZ_JBLXFR010000100.1:0-8395 GCF_048261845.1 Stappia sp.
GTCGGAAGGCGGCGTTACCCCAGAGCACGCGCCCGGTCGCATCGCAGCGCCAGATCGGGTAGGGCGCCCGGGCAGAGGCGGCATCCGGATTTGCATCGGCAACCGGCGCATCTGCGGCCGGGCCTTTCCCGCCGTGACCGACCGTCGCCGCGTTCGGGCCGCGCGCTGCGCCCGTCCGCGCCGCAACTTCGGGCCATCGCGCCAGCGCATAGGCCGTAAGACCCGCCGCACCGCTTGCGAAAGCTGCGGTCAACCCTTCGAAGACGCCGAAAACCGCCATGACTCCGTCACCTCCCCGGTGGAGTCTTGTCAATATTGGTTAACGCCGTGTTAATGATCCGCGCGTCAGACGGCGATGGGGCGGTTGACCCCCATCTCGGCCTCGGTCAGAGGCGGCGCCTCGAGCCTCGAGCGGGGCCAGACCGCCTCGACGATGGCGCCGACGCGGGCCATGCCCGACACGCCGGCCTTGGGATCGCCGCCGTTGGCAAAGCTCATTTCGGCCCCTGTCCGTTCAAGCAGCGTCTTGGCGATGAACAGCCCCAGGCCCATGCCTTCGTATTCGGGACGGGCGGCATTGGGCTCGCGCGGGGCGCCGCGGCGGTTGCGCACGAAGGGTTCGCCGATGCGGCCGATCACGTCCGGCGGGTAGCCCGGGCCGTCGTCGATGATGCGGATCGAGATCTCGGTTTCGCTCCAGCTTGTCTCGACGAAGATCGTGTCACCGGCGAAGTCCACCGCGTTCTGGATCAGGTTGCGCAGCCCGTGGATCAATTCGGGCCAGCGCATGATCTCTGGCTGTGCCGCCGCGCTTCCAGGCAGGGGGGCGTCGTCGAAGACGATGGTCTTGCCGCGGCCCTGGTGAGGCTCCGCCGCCTCGCGGATCAACGCCGACAGCGGCGCGCGATGCAAGTGCAGGTCGTCCTTGCCGGCGCGGCCCATGGACCGCAGGATGTCGCGGCAGCGATCCGCCTGCTCGCGGATCAACGCCGCGTCCTCGCGCAGGTCGGCACGATCCTCCAGCTCTTCCATCAGCTCGGCACTGGTCAGCTTGATCGTCGCCAGCGGGGTGCCGAGTTCATGCGCCGCGGCAGCGACGACGCCGCCCAGATCGGTCAACTTCTGTTCGCGCGCCAGAGCCATCAGCGTGGCATGCAGCGCGTCCGACATGGCGTGCATTTCGGTCGCGATCTTGCGCGAGTAAAGCGCAAGAAAGATGACCGCGATGATGATCGCGACCCAGTTGCCGTAAAGAAAGACATCGGCGACGCGCAGCTCGAATCCCTCGCGGGTCTGCAACGGTTCGTGGTAGCGCAGCAGCACGCTGACCAGCAGGATCGCGACGCTGGCGATGAAGATCGTGGCACGCAGGCTAAGCGCCGCCGCCGCCACCGTGACCGGGCCGACGATGAGAACCGAGAACGGATTGTGCAGCCCGCCGGTCAGGTAGAGCAGCGCGCCAAGCTGCAGAAGATCGAAGGTGACCATCGCCAGGTTCTCGGTCTCGGACAGGCGCTTGTTCTCGGGGAAGACGAAGAAGGTGACGATATTGCCGATCACCGACAGGCCGATCACCGCGAAACAAAGACGGAGGTCGAGCGTCAGGTCATAAAGCGCTTGCGCCACCAGCACCGCGCCTAGCTGACCGGCGATGGCGACCCAGCGAAGGCGGACCATCGTGCGCAAGCGAATCCAGTTGCCGCGCTGTTCGCCGGTAATGTGGTCAAGGTCGCTTTCGGCCATCTGCGCGTCCATGTCTCGTTGCAACTCGGGATCGAAGTGCTAAGTCTCCGCCAATCCGCGGGCAATGCCAAGCGCCCGCATCCGACGCGGAAGGCGCAACCATGACCCGAACCCTCTCCATTATTGCCGCGCTGGTCCTTGCCGCGGTGCTTGCCGGGGCCTGGCTCCTGATGATGCGCAGCGGCCCTGGCGACAACGCCCAGTGCCGTGAAGGCACGATCGCCGGCGGTGGCGATCAGATCGGTGGCCCTTTCACGCTGGTTGACGAGACCGGGGCCACGGTCACCGATGCCGAGGTCATCGACCGCCCGGCGCTGGTCTACTTTGGCTATGCCTTCTGTCCGGACGTTTGCCCGATGGACCTTGCGCGCAATGCCGAGGCGGTCGATCTGCTGGCGGCCCGCGGCCACGAGGTAAAGCCGGTGTTCATCTCGGTCGATCCTGACCGCGACACGCCGGAATATCTCGGGGAATACACCGAGAATCTGCACGAGCGGATGATCGGTCTGACCGGTACGCCCGAGCAGGTGAAGGCGGCGGCGCAAGCCTATCGCGTCTACTACAAGAAGCAGGACAGCGAAGAAAACGACGAGTATTACATCGTCGATCACACGACCTTCAGCTACCTTGTCACTCCGGAGGACGGCTTTCTCGAGTTCATTCGACGCGACGAAACGCCAGAGCAGGTAGCCGACAAGGTCTCTTGCTATCTTAACGCGCGGTGAGTGGTTTGACGCCACAGCCCGGCCACGGCAGTATGCGCCCGGCGCGGGATACCCGCGCAGGAGGAATGAAGATGTCCACAGAGCAGCAAGCGCTTGGCGAGGATCGCAGCATCCTGCTGGTCGACGACGACGAGGCCTTTCTCAAACGCCTGGCCAAGGCGATGGAAAAGCGCGGGTTCAGTGTCGAAACGGCCGGGTCCGTTGCTGCCGGCAAGGCCATTGCCACGGCGCGCCCGCCGGCCTTCGCGGTCTGCGACCTGCGGCTGGGCGACGGCAACGGCCTAGACGTGGTGGAGGTGCTGCGCGAGAGGCGACCGGATTGCCGCGTCGTGGTCCTGACCGGTTATGGCGCCATCGCCACTGCCGTCGCGGCTGTCAAGATCGGCGCGATCGACTACCTGTCGAAACCAGCGGATGCCAATGACATTGTCAACGCCCTTCTCGCCAGCGAGGACGAGCTGCCGCCGCCGCCCGACAACCCGATGAGCGCCGACCGCGTGCGCTGGGAACATATCCAGCGTGTCTACGAGCTGTGTGACCGCAATGTCAGCGAAACTGCGCGCCGCCTGAACATGCACCGCCGCACCCTGCAGCGCATCCTCGCCAAGCGTTCGCCGCGCTAACGCAGGTCGTAGCGCAGCCGGAGATACGGCGCGGCGTCGCGCAGCGCCTCGAACCCCCGGCTCTGGTAGTAGGTCAGCGCCTTGGTGTTGTCCGCGCGGACCCGCGCCTCCAGCCAGTCGAAGCCAGCATCGCGCGCTGCCGCGCGAGTGGCCTTGAACAGTGTCGATCCCGCCTCGATTGCGAGATTTCCAGAGATCGTGAAGCTGATGATCCCGGCACCTGCGCCGACCTCGGGTATCGGCGCAATGCATTGAAAGCCAAGGATAATCCCGTGCTCATCTTCCACGAGGTGGCAGAGGGTGCCGTGCGCATCAAGCTGCGCGCGCATGGCTTTTTTCGCCGCCACCGCGTCGCCCGCTGTTTCAAGCACCTCGGCCAGCGCGCGTGCGTCGAAGGGCCCGGCGCGGCGGACTGTCAGCCTCACATCTCGTCCAGCAACGCGTTGAGCCGTGCGGTATAGGCCGCGCGCCCCTCGACCGGCGGGCGCAGGCGAATGCCGAGGTCCGCGCCGACCGCTTCGGGCGGACGCAGGAAAAAGCGGTCGGCCTCGGCCTCGCTGAAGCCCGCGATCGCGACCGCTTCCATCCAGGCGCTGATACGGTCGGCCTTCTTGATCTGCCGCTTGACCGCCACCGGCAGGGCTGCCGGCAGTCCGAAGCGCAGGTGAATCGCCGCGTTGAGCCGCTCGTCGAGCGCGCCGTAGCCCGGCCCGACGGCATCCTTGACCGGCGAAATCATGTCGCCGATCACGTACTCCGGCGCATCGTGCAGCAACGCCGCAAGGTGCCATTTCACCGGCGCCTTCGGGTTCAGCCGCGCGTAAAGGTCCAGCACCAGCAGCGAATGTTCGGCGACCGAATAGGCGTAGTCGCCGCGGGTCTGCCCGTTCCAGCGCGCGACGAAGGCAAGGCCATGGGCGATGTCCTCGATCTCGATGTCCACGGGCGTCGGGTCGAGAAGGTCGAGCCGGCGACCGGAAAGCATGCGCTGCCACGCGCGAGGGGGTGTTGCCATAATGCCTCAGCCTGTTGCGCTGCCACGTTTTCGCCACATTCTGGGAGCAGCATGATTTCCACAGACCGCATGCTGCCGATGCAACGCAACAAGTTGACTTCCGGGTCAGCAGCCGTGTGGTCTGGACGACAAGGGGGGGCACGTTTCTCTCCCTGCGTGCCCCCTTACCTTCAATGTCCTATCGAAAGGAGCTTGCCATGTTCAAGCATCTTGTCCTTGCGACCGTATTGATGGGTGTCTTGAGCGCGGCACAGCCAGCATGGGCGGCGAAATGCGCCCTCCGCGATACCGTGGTCGAACGCCTGTCCAACAAATACTCCGAGCAACTGACCGCCGGCGGCCTTCAGTCCTCGCCGATCCTGACCACCATGGTCGAGGTCTGGGCCTCGGAAGAGACCGGCACCTTCACGGTGATCCTGACCAACCCCGAAGGGGTGAGCTGCATCCTTGCCGCCGGCACCGACTGGTTTACCGAACCGGCAAAGGAAGCCCTGCCCGGCACACCAAGCTGACTTGGGCGTGACCGCGTTCCGACACGGGACGCTTGCGCGCCATTGTCGATGCTGGAAGAAAATGATACGGCCCTGCGCGACCCTCAATTCAAGGACGCGCTACATGGCCGACGACTACTTCATCAAGGACATCAACCTTGCCGATTACGGACGCAAGGAACTGACCATCGCAGAGACCGAGATGCCCGGCCTGATGGCGCTGCGCGAAGAGTACGGCGACGAAAAACCCCTGAAGGGCGCCCGCATCGTCGGCTCGCTTCACATGACGATCCAGACCGGTGTGTTGATCGAAACCCTCGTCGCCCTGGGCGCCGACGTGCGCTGGGCTTCTTGCAACATCTTTTCGACCCAGGACCACGCCGCCGCGGCTATTGCCGCCTCGGACATCCCGGTCTTCGCCGTCAAGGGCCAGACCCTCGAAGAGCATTGGGACTACCTCGACCGCTCGTTCCAGTTTCCCGAAGGCGCGAACCTGATCCTCGACGACGGCGGCGATGCGACGCTCTACGTCCTGCTCGGCGCGCGCGCCGAGGCCGGTGAAGAGATTATCCCGGTGCCGCAATCGGAAGAAGAGGCTGCCATCAAGGCGCAGATCGAAAAGCGCATGAAGGCCTCGCCCGGTTGGTTCACCAAGACTCGCGACGCGATCCGCGGCGTGTCCGAGGAAACCACCACCGGCGTCAACCGCCTCTATCAACTCGTCAAGGAAGACCGCCTGCCCTTCCCGGCGATCAACGTCAACGACAGTGTCACCAAGTCGAAGTTCGACAACAAGTACGGCTGCAAGGAGAGCCTTGTCGACGGCATCCGCCGTGCTACCGACACGATGATGGCCGGCAAGGTCGCCGTTGTCTGCGGCTACGGCGATGTCGGCAAGGGCAGCGCCGCCTCGCTGCGTGGCGCTGGCGCCCGCGTCAAGGTGACCGAGGTTGATCCGATCTGCGCGCTCCAGGCCGCGATGGACGGCTTCGAGGTCGTGCTGCTGGAAGACGTGCTCGGCAGCGCCGACATCTTCATCACCACCACCGGCAACAAGGACGTCATCCGCATCGAGCACATCCGCGAGATGAAGGACATGGCGATCGTCGGCAACATCGGCCACTTCGACAACGAAATCCAGGTCGCGGCGCTGAAGAACCACAAGTGGACCAACATCAAGGAACAGGTGGACATGATCGAGATGCCGAACGGCAATCGCATCATCCTGCTGTCCGAGGGCCGCCTGCTGAACCTCGGCAATGCCACCGGCCACCCGTCCTTCGTGATGAGCGCCTCCTTCACCAACCAGGTGCTGGCCCAGATCGAGCTGTGGAAGAACGCCGAGAACTACGAGAACAAGGTCTACATCCTGCCCAAGCATCTCGACGAGAAGGTCGCGCGCCTGCATCTGGATCGCATCGGCGTCAGATTGACCAAGCTCGACCCCGAGCAGGCCGCCTATATCGGCGTCTCGCCCGAGGGTCCGTTCAAGCCCGAGCACTACCGCTACTGACCGTCGCGCCCGGGCGGCGCGCAGTTTTCTTCTTTGTGGGGCAGGCGATTCTGTTTAGGGTCGCAGACATTGCCTAGGCCGGCGCGCGTCAGCGCGCGCCGGCGGAACATCCAGGGAGAAGAAAATGGGTAAGAGGGACGACCTGATCGCGAAATACGCCGATGATCTGCGCAACAAGTGCGGCATGACCCCCGATATGGACCTGCTGACCAAGGTGACGATCGGCTGCGGTCCGGCGATCTACAACGACGATGCCTCGACGGTTGCCGGCTCGCAATCGCATGAGCTCGAGACCATCAAGGACAACTTCCTCGTCAAGAAGCTGGGCCTCGCGGACGGCCCGCAGCTGATGGATGCGATCAATTCGACCATCGAGACCTATGGCCGCTCGGAGCGCAACAAGTATCGCGCCGTCGTCTACTACATGCTGACCAAGCATTTCGGCAAGGAGTCGGTCTACGGCTGATGGCCACAGTGGCATGGGGAAAGAGTTGAACGCGCCCGCCGTCACCGGCGGGCGTTTCGCATTTGAAGGGCTTTATCGGCACTTGCAGTTTGCCGCAGGGCCCATTGCAGGCTATCACCGTGCAGTCAGGCTAGGACGGCCCGACCCGAGATCATGAGATGCGTGGGTGGAACACGCGGGGTGACGAAGGGTTCGGGCGTGTTGCGTTCGAACCCTTCGCTTTTTCGTGCCTCAGAACGCCGCCAGAACCAGGCCAATGATGACGCAGCCTATGGTCGCATAGCCGCCGTCGATTAGCGTCAGCCGGAAGGGCCGCCCGCCGAAGGCGTTGTTGGCGGCGATCCAGGGTGAGGCGATGAACAGCCCCAGGCCAAGACCCGCGACCAGTCCCTTGCCGATCGTGTCGATCCCCCCGAGTTCGAAGATGTGGCGCATCATCCCGGCCACGACCAGCGCCGTGCCCGCGGCGACCAGGTAGGGCACCTTGTCGTCGGAATTTGTTGGCCGTCCATCGGGGCCGACCTCGACGTTCGCGGCCGCCATCCAGGGTCTCGCCAGCGTCATGTACCAGATCGCCCCGAAGGCGTAAGAGGCCGCAGCGGCGGCCAGCACGTTCAGAATTTCCATGGTCCGTCCCTTTTTCCTGTCCCGATGCGAGCATCGCAAGACAAGGGGCGCTTGGCCAGAACGAACCGCCTCAGGGTGCGGTGCCGCCCATCTCGCAGATCAGCCGCCACTCGGTCTCACCGACCGGTTGCACAGAAAGGCGGGAGTTACGCAGCAAAAGCATTTCAGACAGCCGTGGCTCGGCCTTGATCTGCTCAAGCGTGACAGGGCTTTCCAGCGATTTCACAGCCCGGATATCGACGCATTCCCAGCGCTCGTCGTCTGTGGTGCTGTCTGGATGCGCCTCGGCGATCACCTCGACGATACCGACGACCGCTTTCTCCTTTTGCGAATGGTAGAAAAAGCCGCGGTCCCCGATACTCATCTCGCGCATGAAGTTGCGGGCCTGGTAGTTGCGCACGCCGTCCCATTCTTCGCCCGCGTTGCCCCGGTCGAGCTGGTCTTGCCAGCCCCAGGTCGAGGGTTCGGATTTGAACAGCCAATAGCGCATCAGCCGATGACCCGGTTCCAGCGGATAAGCTGCACGTCGCGGAACAGGCCGGCGCGGCAATAGGGATCGTCGGCTGACCATTCCGCCGCCGCCTCGAGGTCCGTGCAATCCAGCACGATGAGCGAGCCGATCATCTCACCGTCGTCGTCCAGCAGCGGGCCGGCTTGCTGAACGATCCCGGTATCCTCGATGTATTTCAGGTGTTGCTCACGCGTGTCCTTGCGGATCTGAAGCGCGTCGGGCTTGTCATAGGCGATCAGGGCCACCAGCATTCATTCTTCCTTCAATGGGCGCGAGAGCAGCATATCCATCGCCTCGCGCACTTGCAATTTGCCTGAGATCAGCGCCACGACCGCATCCGTGATCGGCATGTCGAGCGCCATGCCGCGCGCCTGTTCGGCGACGGCCCGCGCCGTGGCCGCGCCCTCAACCGTGATCGACGAGTCAAAGCCTTCGCCGCGGCCTATGGACAGACCGTATAGGTAGTTGCGCGACTGCTCCGAGGTGCAGGTCAGCGCCAGGTCGCCGAAACCGGACAGGCCAGACAGCGTTTCCGGCCGCCCTCCCAGTTCCAGCGCCATGCGCCGAACCTCGGCATAGCCGCGCGTCATCACCGCGGCGCGGGCGCTCTCGCCCAGGCCCGCCCCGATGGCGGGGCCACAGGCGGGGGGGGTCACGGTCTTGGGCGGCCCCCCAAGCTGG
>NZ_JBLXFR010000101.1:0-8288 GCF_048261845.1 Stappia sp.
CGACCCCCCGAACCCGCCGCCCCCGGGCTTCATCCCCCCCTCCCCGAACATCACCCTCCCCCCGCCACCTCGTGGACGGCACGCGGCCCCCTCGTGACGTCACTTAGGCTATATCCTAAGTTTTTATTGACACCACATCCCCACCATAATAGTTAGGCGCATGGCTAAGCATGATCCGGACCTGAACCTGCTTTTCGCGGCACTGAGCGACGAGACCCGCCGGGCGATCGTTGCCCGGCTGGCGCGTGGACCGGCGTCGGTGAGTGAACTGGCCGCGTCCCATGACATGGCCCTGCCGTCCTTCATGGGGCACATCGCCAGGCTGGAAAAGGCCGGCCTGATCGAGACGGCCAAGAAAGGCCGGGTGCGATACTGCCGGCTCGCGGCCGGTGGCATCAAACCGGTCGAACACTGGCTGGCCGAGCAACATGCAATCTGGGAATCACGGCTGGACCGGTTCGACGACTATGTCGAAAACCTTGCGAAAGAGAGATCCGATGAACCTTGAACTTGACCCGGAAACAGACCTCGTCCTCGAAAGGGTGCTGAAGGCCCCGCGCGCGCTCGTCTGGGAGTGCTGGACGACACCCGAGCACATCAAGCACTTCTTCGTGCCGAAGCCGCACAAGGTGACGGCCTGCGAGATCGACCTGAGGGTCGGCGGCCGGTTCAACTCGACCTTCGAGGTCGAGGGCAACGAGATGGCCAACAACGGCGTCTTCCTCGAGATCGAGCCCGAGAAGAAGCTCGTCTTCACCGACACCTACAGCGAAGGCTGGAAGCCGGCGCCGGATCCGTTCATGACCGCCATCCTGCTGCTGGAGGATGCGCCCGGTGGCGGCACGAAATACACTGCGATCGCCCGCCACCGCTCGACCGATGCCCGCAAGACGCATGAGGAGATGGGCTTTTATGACGGATGGGGTACCGTCGTCGACCAGCTCGATGCCTACGCGCTCGGCCTGAACCGGTCCTGACCGATTTCCTGCCGGGACATTCCGGCCAAAGGCCCGTGAACGGACCGGCGGGGGGCGGTTTCAGCCGCCCTGCCCTGCCGGGATCTCGACCTTGCCCACCAGCCGCTCGAAAATGGCCCGGACCCGCTGCTGGCACTCGGCCATCGAGTGTTCCAGATGGGCGAAGTCCGGCGCCTCTCCGGCATGCACCAGGAGCTCCTTGACGCCCCGGGGCACCGTGTCGACCTTGAATGCGCCTTCAAGCGTCAGGCGCTGCACCTGGGTCAGCGCGTGATAGAGGCGAATGGCCGGGATCAGCACCTCGGCGTCGCCGGCGGCGAGATAACCGGCATCGCGGCAACGCTCGAGCGCTGTCTCCGTCGTCTGCGACAGGATCTCGGGACGTTCCGCTGCATGAACCAGCTGCAGGAACTGGGCGATGAACTCGATGTCGACCAGTCCGCCGGCCACCTGTTTCAGGTCCCAGATATCCTTGGTGCCCTTCTCCGCCTCGATCCTCGCGCGCATGGCAGCGACCTCGGCGGCGATCTTTCCCGCCTCGCGGGGGCGCGCCAGCGTCTCGCCGATATGCGTCTCGATGCGCTCCTTGAAGGCGGCTCCCGAACTCGCGATCACCCGCGCCCGGGTCAGTGCCATGTGTTCCCAGGTCCAGGCCTCGCTGACCTGATAGGCCTCGAAGGAGGACAGCCGTGTCGCCAGCGGGCCGGCATTGCCGGACGGGCGCAGGCGGAAATCGACCTCGTAAAGCCGCCCTTCCGCTGTCGGCGCGGAAAGCGCGGAGACGAGACGCTGGGTCAGGCGGATGAAATACTGGCTCGGCGCCAGCGGCCGCTTGCCGTCGGTTTCCTCCGTCCCCTCGTCATGGTCGTAGAGCAGGATGAGGTCGAGATCGGAGGACGCGGTCATCTCGCGCCCGCCGAGCTTGCCCATCGCCAGCACCGCCCAGTCGGCGCTCTCGAGCCGTCCGTGGTTCTCCGCAACGTGGTCCATCACGAATGGCATCAGCCCGGCGATGATGCTCTCGGCGAGCCGCGCCAGCGCCTCGCCGACCTGATGTGCCGTCAACGTATCGGAAAGCAGGCGGATACCGATCAGGAACTGTTGTTCCTGCGCGAAGACGCGCGCCCGGTCGAGGGCGTCCTCGTAGAAGCGCGCGAGATCGAGGGTACGGGCGAGCCCCGCACGGAATTCCGCCGAGGTCGGCATCGCGCCGAAAAAGGCCGGGTCCATCACGGCGTCGAGCACATGCACCCGCTTCGACACGACCTCGCCCATGCGCGGTGCCGACCCCATCACCGTGGCCAGCAGATGCAGCAGTTGCGGGTTGGAGCGCAGCAGCGAGAACAGCTGCACGCCGGCCGGCAGTTTCGACAGGAAGCCGTCGAAGGCGAGCAGCGCCTGGTCGGCATTGTCGGTGCTGGCAAGCGCCGCGACGAGCACCGGATGCAGCTCCGTCAGCCTTTCGCGCGCCTTGGAGGAGCGCACCGCAGGATAGCGGCCGAAATGCCAGGCGCGGATGATCTTGCACGCTTCCTTCGGCCGCTGGTAGCCGAGCCCTGACAGGGTTTCCAGCGTCTCGGGGTCGTCGTCGTCGCCGGTGAAGACCAGGTTGCCCAGATCGGAGGCCAGTTCCGGCTCGTTCTCGAACAGGGCCGAATAGTGCTTCTGCACGATGCGGAAGCGGGTCCTGAGATCGCTCTCGAACGTGCCCATGTCGTCATAGCCCATCAGCCGCGAGACGCGCGCGCGCGCTTCCTCCTCGGCCGGCAGGATGTGGGTCTGCTCGTCATTGACCATCTGGATGCGGTGCTCGACGCAGCGCAGGAAACGATAGGTCTCGGTCAGTTCGTCGCGCGCGTCCGCGGCGATCCAGTCGAGCTCGGCCAGCGTCGCCAGCGTGTCGAGCGTCCGCCGCCCGCGCAATTCGGTGATGCGTCCGCCGGCGATCAGCTGCTGGGTCTGGGCGAAGAACTCCACCTCGCGGATGCCGCCGCGCCCGAGCTTGACGTTGTGGCCGGCGACGGCGATCTCGCCATGCCCCTTGTGAACGTGGATCTGGCGCTTGATCGAATGCACGTCGGCGATCGAGGCGTAGTCGAGATACTTGCGCCAGATGAAGGGCACGATCTCCTTCAGGAAGCTCTCGCCGCAGGGGATGTCACCGGCGCAGGCGCGCGCCTTGATAAGGGCGGCGCGCTCCCAGTTCTGGCCGAGGCTTTCGTAGTAGACCAGTGCGGCCGGGATCGACATGGCAAGCGGCGTCGCACCGGGATCGGGACGCAGGCGCAGGTCGGTGCGGAAGACATAGCCGTCCGCCGTCCGGTCGCCCATGATCTTGACCAGCCGCTTGGTCAGGCGGACGAATTCCACCGGCGCCTCGGCACCGCCCGTCACCGGCGCGTGCTCCGGATCATACAGCACGATCAGGTCGATATCGGAGGAGTAGTTCAGCTCGAAGGCGCCGTATTTGCCCATCGCCAGAATGACGAAGCCGCAATCCCGCTCTGGCGCCGCTTCGTCCCTGATGGCAAATTTTCCGCGCCGCGCCAGGTCGCGCAGGCAGAAGCGGATCGCCGCCGTCAGTGTCGCATCGGCAAAGCGACTGAGGCTGCCCGTCACCGCGTCCAGATCCAGCGCGCCGGCGATATCGGCAAGTGCCAGCGTCAGGGCGAGATCCTTCTTCAGCCGGCGCAGGGCGGCCATCACCGCCGCCTCGTCGTCGCCGGCAACCTCGCGCGTTTCCCCGATCAGCCGGTCCACCCGCGCCTGCGGGACGCTCGACAGGATGCCGGCCAGACGCTCCGGATCGGCACAGGCGAGATCGCGCAGGAAGGGGGCATTGGTCAGCGCCCCGGCAAGAAACGCTGATGTTCTGTCCCGCGCGTCCCCGTCCAGCGACAGCGCATCGAGGGCAGGTTCGAGATCGGCCAGAAGTGCCGCCCCGGCCTCGCTGCCGGCAGCCTGCGGCACGATGCGGATTGCCTCGCACAGGCGCAATGCCGCGCCGCTCGTCTTGCTGCCTTCTGCCACGTTCACCCCCAGTCCTTCATGTCCGGCGTTGTCCACCGCGTTTTCGTTTCAGGCGCGTTTTCCGTTTCAGCCGCGCCCGGCAACCTCTCCCGCCCCCCGGTTCGCCGGCAGGCGCAGCCGCGCGACCAGTCCCGGCGTCCCGTCGGCCAGTTCCAGCCGCCCGCCATGCAACCTTGCCACGGCGGCAACGAGGCTGAGCCCGAGACCGGAGCCAGGTGCACTGCGGCTTTCCTCCAGCCGCACGAAACGCTGCTGCACGCGTTCCTTGTCGGCATCGGCGATGCCGGGTCCCTCGTCCTGGACGACAAGCACGATATCATGCCCCTCGCGCGTTCCCCTCAGCTCCACCCTTACGGCATCGCCTTCGTCCTGCCGAGCGTATTTGAGCGCGTTTTCGACAAGGTTGATCAAAGCCTGGACAACCAGCTCGCGGTTGGCGGACAGGACCAGCCCCTCGTCGACGCTGCAGTCGAGCACGCCGCCGGCATCCTCCACGACCGGCGCGTAGAGTTCCGCGACCTCCTGGACGAGGGTTCCGGCGTCGAACTCGGCGAAACTCGCACCGGAGGACCCCGCCTCCACCCGCGCAATCCGCAGCAGCGCGTCGAAGGTCCGGATCAGGCCGTCGCAATCCTCGATGGCCCGCTCCAGAACCATTCGCGCCTCTTGCCCGCTGCCGGTTCCGGCCTCGTCCTGGCGCAGTGCTTCCTCCAGCCGGTTGCGCATCCGCGTCAGCGGTGTCTTCAGGTCATGGGCAATGTTGTCGGAGACATCCTTGAGCCCCTGCATCAGGCTTTCGATGCGGGTCAGCATGGCGTTGAGGCCGATGGCAAGCCGGTCGAACTCGTCGCCGCTTCCCTCCACCGGCAGGCGTTCGGCAAGATCGCCGGACATGATCCGCCGGCTGGTCGCCGTCATCGCGTCGATGCGTTTCAGCACACGCCGGCTGACAAAGACCCAGGTGATCAGGCCGAGCGCGGCCAGCACGAAGAGCCAGAAGCGCATGGCCTCGGCCAGCAGCGAGCGGAAATATTGCTGTTCCTGCAGGTCGCGGCCGACCAGCAGGCGAAAACCGCCGGAGAGCTGGAACACCCTTACCAGCGCGGCGCGCTGCGCACCGCCGCCGAGCGGCGTATAGACGACCCGTTGCAATTCGCCGCTCTCGCCGGCCAGCACCCGGTCGTCCAGTTCCTCGATATTGCCGACAAGCTGGTTCGCAGCGAAATCCGTGACCAGATAGAGACTGGCGCCAGGCCGACGCGAACGCGCGTCGACCGCCGCGACAAGGCCGCGAATGCCGGCCACCCGGTATCGGTCGGCGAGGCCCGAAATTTCCGCGTCGACCGTCTCGACGATCTGGTCGCGCAGCACCGTTGCCGTGTTCTGGGAGAGATAGACGAGGACAGCGCCCGAGGCGAGGGTCAGCGCCGCCAGGTAGATCAGCGCCAGCTTGATCGCCGTGGTGCGGAAGACCCGGGCGGTCGTCGTCAGCGCCGTCATGAGCCGGGACGCCCGGCATCGCCGCCGGTGTCACGGCCAGTGTCGCGTATCGTGTAGCCGGCGCCCCGGATCGTGTGCAGCAGCGGCCGGTCGAAATCCTTGTCGATCTTCGCCCGAAGCCGCGAGACGTGCACGTCGATGACATTGGTCTGCGGATCGAAATGATATTCCCACACATGCTCGAGCAGCATCGTGCGGGTGACCACCTGTCCGGCATTCTGCATCAGGTATTCCAGCAGGCGGAACTCGCGCGGCTGCAGCGGAATCTCCTGCCCGGCCCGGGTGACCGTGTGGCTCAGCCGGTCCAGCGTGAGGTCGCCGACCGTGTAGCGGGTCTCGACATCCTGCTGGCGGGGTCGGCGACCGAGCGCCTCGACACGGGCCAGCAGTTCCGAGAATGCATAGGGCTTGGGCAGATAGTCGTCGCCGCCGGCGCGCAGGCCCGTCACCCGGTCGTCGACCTGGCCGAGCGCGGAAAGGACCAGCACCGGCGTGTGGTTGCCTTCCGCCCGCAGGGCCGAGATCACCGACAGGCCGTCGCGCTTCGGCAGCATCCTGTCGACAACGAGCACGTCAAAGGGCGCGCTGGAAGCAAGCTCGTGGCCGCTCTCCCCGTCGGCGGCGTGATCGACCACATGGCCGGCCTCGCGCAGCGCCTTGACCAGATAGTTGGCCGCCTCGCGGTCATCCTCGACAATCAGTATCCGCATGACCTCTTCCGTGTCCTGGCCGCCCGCCGATGCATTGGTGACCGTTTAGCACCTGCGATGCGGCGCGTCGAATGAGAGTGGAACGGTAAAAACCCCGGGAGCGCGTCGCCGCGCCCCGGGGTTCCCGGTGTTCCGGCACGCCTCTTGGGCGGTTGCGGACCTCGCCTGTTGGCATACCGGTCGACCGACCGGAAAGCACTCAGGCTTTCCGGAACCGACCCGCCGCCCGGATGTGAACATTCGGGCGGCGGGATGTAGCGGTCAGTCGCAGGAGCCGATGACGGGTCAGCCCTTTGCCACAGGCACCGCGACGAAGCGGGTGGCGTTTCCGCTCTGGACGCGCATCAGCACCGCCTTGCGGCCGCTTTCGCTGGCGCCGAGCACCGCCCCGGCGACATCGCCCGGCTCGTCGACCTGCTGGCCGGCGACCTCGAGGATCACGTCGCCCCGCTTGAGGCCTTTCTCGGCGGCGGCGCTGTCGCCGGAGATATCGGTCACCACGACCCCCTTGTCACCCGCTCCGACGCTCTTGGCGGATGCCAGCTCGACACCCAGGCTGTCGACGAAGGCCGTGTTCTCGCCCGTCGGCTCGACGGCGGCAGCGCGTGCCTCTTCCTGCAGCCGGCCGAGTTTCACCTCGATCGCCTGCTCGCGGCCGTCCCGCCAGACATCCAGCGTCACAGTGGTTTCCGGCGGATAGCCCGCGATCTTGCGAGCCAGGTCGCGCGGGCTGTCGATGGTCTCCCCGTCGACCTTGAGGATCGTGTCGCCGGAGCGGATGCCGGCCTTGAGCGCCGGGCTGTCGCCCTGTGCCTCGGCAACGATCGCGCCCTTCGCCTTGTCGAGGCCGATGCTTTCGGCAATGTCCTTCGACACCGGCTGGATCTGCACGCCGAGCCAGCCGCGCACCACCGTGCCGTCGTTCTTCAGGTCGGCAACGATGGTCTGCGCCGTCGAGGCGGGAATGGCGAAAGCAATGCCGACATTGCCGCCGGACGGCGAGAAGATGGCGGCGTTGACGCCGATCACCTGGCCCTTGACGTTGAAGGCCGGACCACCCGAATTGCCCCGGTTCACCGGCGCGTCGATCTGGATGAAGTCGTCATAGGGACCCGCACCGATGTCGCGGCCGCGTGCCGAGACGATGCCGGCCGTCACCGAACCACCAAGGCCGAACGGATTGCCGACGGCGACGACCCACTCGCCGACCTGCGGCGCGTCGGGCGCGAACTCGACATAGGTAAAGTCGCTCTCGCCCTCGATCTTGAGCAGGGCCAGGTCGGTGCGCTTGTCGGCGCCGATCAGCTTCGCCTCGTATTCATCACCATTGTCGGTGATCACGGTGAACTCGCTGCCGCCGGAGACCACATGCTCGTTGGTGACGAGGTAACCGTCGCCGGTGATGAAGAAGCCCGAGCCCTGGCTGGTGCCGTAGCGGCGCGGCTCCTCGCGGCGCTGTCCGCCCCCGTCGCCGCGCTCGCCGCCAAAGGGCTCACCGCCGAAACGGCGGAAGAAGCGGTGCAGCGGATGATCCTGCGGCAGGTCCTCGAAGCCGGGCATGCCGCCACCGCGCGACGACATCATGCGCGGCGTGCTGTCCGAGCGCACGCGCACGCTGACGACCGCCGGCTTCACACCGGCGACAACGGCGGCAAAGCTCTGCGGCGCAGCGCTTTCGACCCGCACCGGATCGGCGAAGGCAAACTGGCCTGGCACCACGGTCTGCGCGCTCAGCGCACCGGCAAGGCCCAGTGCCAGTGCTCCGGCGACAAGGCCGCCCTTGCGGCTGCGCGGCAGGTGGCGAACGGCGGCGGAAATACGTTTGGTCGACATGTTTCTCTCTCCACGTCAGGCCCGGCGGAAGCGCCGGGGGGTCAGGAAGCTTCGAGCCCGGCAGGCGTCGCGGGGGGGCGCGGGCCGGGGCTGTCCTGGCCATTATGGAGGAGGCCGCCTTACAACCGCAGGTTCTCTGTGCTCCACATTAAGCTTTCGAAATGTGAAGCACAGTGATCAGGCCCGCCTACACCTCGCAGGTGGCGATCGCGGCTCCCCCCTGAAGCGTCCGTGGTAC
>NZ_JBLXFR010000102.1:0-8258 GCF_048261845.1 Stappia sp.
GGCAGCCCGGGCCCGCCACCGCGCAGGCCCAGTCCCGCCACGCCGGCCTCCGGTCCCGCTTCCAGGGTGAAGGCAACGCGCGAACATGCGTGGCGGGCGGCATTCTCGGCAAGATTGCCGAGCGCCTCGGCAAGGTCGTCGCGGTCGATGCGCAGGCCGGCCGCTTGCGGAATGTCGACCCGCCAGTCGAGACGGGCGCCGGCCGGCGTGCGGGCAACGACGGCAACGACGGCGCGGGCGACATCGGCGGCGCATGCGGCGAGCGAGGCATCCACCGCCGCCCGGCCGGAGGCGATGCGGGCGCGCACAAGCTCGCGCTCGACGTGACGCCGCATGGCGGTGGCGACGGTCTCGATCTCGTCGGCGATATCGCCCTCGCCGCGCGCCCGCAAGCGGTCGACATCGCCGGCGAGCACCTGAAGCGGTGTGCGCAGCCCGTGGGCAAGGTCGCCGGCCCGCGCCCGGGCGCTCGCCACCTGCGCCTCGCGCGCCGCGATCAACCCGTCGAGTTCGCCGGCCAGCGGCCGGATCTCGTCCGGGAAGGCATCTCCGAGGCGACGCCGGCTGCCCGAGCGGATCGCCGCAAGCCCGTCGCGCACCGCCTTCAAGGGATGCAGGCCGACGCTCACCTGGGCAAAGGCGGCGGCTAGCAGGAACAGCCCCAGCACGGCCAGATAGGGCACAAGGTCGAAGGCGAAGGCGCGCACCGCCGCGTCGATCTCGGCCCGGTCGAGCGCCACCGCCACCCGCGCCGTGCCTCCGCCGAGCCGTTCCGGCAGGGAGATGCGGCGTTCCAGCGCGACAAGACGGGCCCCGTCCGGTGCTTCGGCCGCATGCCGGTGCACATCGCCATCAACGATCCCGCCAAGGGGGAGGGCCAGGTCTCCGTCCCATAGCGAGCGGGAGCGCAGGACAAGGCTCTCCCGCCCCACCCGCCAGTAGAGGCCGGACAGCGGCAGGGCGAAGCGCGGATCGCCGGGCGGGCGGACAACATCGAGCCGGCCGGCCTCCCCCTGGTCGAGCCCGGCGATCAGCTGGTCGAGATGGACGGACAGCTCCTGGTCGATGCGCCGCTCCACATGGCGCTCGAACAGGAGCACCAGGCCGGCGGCGGACAATGCCAGCGCCAAGAGGATCGAGACCGCGCCGGCCAGCAGCAGGCGCAGGCGCAACGAGCCATAGCTCACGGCGCCGCATCCCCGACCAGATAGCCGAAGCCGCGTCGGGTCTCGACCGCGCCGGCCCCGAGCTTCTTGCGCAGCCGCGCGATGACGGCTTCCAGCGCGTTGGGATCGCGGGCATCGTCATCGCCGTAAAGATGCTCGAGCAGTTCGGTCGCCGGCACGACGCGGCCCTTGTGATGCATCAGATAGGCGACGAGCCTGTATTCCAGCGGCGACAGCGGAAGCGGCACGCCGTCGCGCGAGACGCGCATCTGGCGGGTGTCGAGCAGCAAGGGACCGGCCGCGATCGCCGCGCTGGCAACGCCGACGGACCGGCGGATCAGGGCGCGGGAGCGGGCGAGCAGTTCCTCCATGCGGAACGGCTTGGGCAGGTAGTCGTCGGCGCCCGCATCGATGCCCTCGACACGCTCCGACCAGGATCCGCGCGCGGTCAGGACCAGAACCGGCATGACGCGCCCGGCGGCGCGCCAGCGCTTCAGCACCGAAAGGCCGTCGAGAACGGGCAGTCCGAGATCGAGCACGACAAGATCGAAATCCTGTGTGTCGCCGGAAAACCAGGCTTCCTCGCCCTCCCGTGCGACGTCGACCAGATAGCCGGCCTGCTCCAGCGTTGCCTTGAGATCGCGGCGGATGCGCGCATCATCCTCGACGACCAGCACGCGCATCAATCGTCCTCGATCTCGACAACACGGCCGCTGGCGGCGTCGACCATCACCTCAAGCAGGCGGCCCGAGGTCGTCACCATCTTGAACTCGTAGAAGTAGCGTCCGTCGTCCCGCTCCAGTTCGACCTCCAGCACGCGGCCGCCGATCCGGCTCTCGATGCCCGGCAGGATCTCGGCGAGCGGCAGCGCCCGCCCCTCGCGCACCGCGCGCATGGCCTTTTCGTGATCGCCTCCCGCCAGGGCCGAAGCGCCGGCAAGGCTCGCGCCGGCCAGAAGAACGAACGACAGGGCCGCGAACCGGCTGCGGGCGAAAGCTTGTGTCATGACCTGAACCCTATAGCGCGCCGAAGCTGACAATTCACTGACGTCGCGCAAGGGGGCGGCGTCAGCCGCGATGGAGCAAGGTCCCCCTTCAGCCGGCGGCCCGGACCGCGCGGCACCCCAACCGGAGACCGAGACATGCGCAAACCGATCCTTCTTTCCGTCCTCGTCCTGATCCTCTTCGGCAGCGCCGGAGCGGTTTTCGCCGGCGAGAACGGGAACCGCTACAACATCGACGCTCCGCGCGACCAGTGGATGAGCGTCGCCCGGATCGCCGAGAAATACGAGGCCCGAGGCTACGATGTCCGCGAGGTCGAGATCGACGACGGCGTATACGAGATCTCCGTGGTCGACGCGAACGGCATGCGGATGGAAGCCGATGTGCATCCGGTCACCGGCGAGATCCTGACCCGCGACTTCGACGATTGACGGCCGGGCACCCGAAGGCCCCGTCCCGGCACATGACCGCCGGGCGTATGCGTGCCGGCGGGACCCGATCCCGACCCCCGGGTGGCAGAGGCGGGGGCGGCGCGATCAGCCTGCAGCCGGGGATTCGCTGCCCATGAACCGGTCGAGCACGGCATGCGTCAGTTCGGCCACTGTCTCGCGCGCCATCTGCGGCGACAGGCGGGCAACGTCGCAAAGCGCAATCAGCGCTTCCGCCCCGGCCGCCACCGAGAGCGCCCCGATCATCATCCCGAAACGCCGCGGCGGCATTGTTCCGCGCAACTCGTCAAGCGCCAGTTCAAGCATCGCCACCCGCCGCGCACCGCGCAGGGCCTTGTCGCTGCCCCCTTCGGCCAGCCAGCAGTCCAGGTTGCGCGCCAGAAACTGGCGAAACGCGGGCTCATGCGCCACCGCAAGGTCAAAAAAGTAGAGCGAAACGGCCACGGCCCGGGCGCGAGGCCCTTCGGCTCCGGCAACGATCTCCTCGTAGGGCCGCACCTCGACGGCGAGACCCGCCTCCGCGACAAGTACCGCAGGATCGGAAAAATAGCGGTAGGCCGTCGCCTTGGAGATACCGCTCTCCGCCGCCGCAGCGGTCACGTTCACTGCCTCGCCGCGCTCGATAAGCGCGCGCGCGCCGGCAAGAATGGCTTCACGCGTGCGCCGCTTCTGCGACAGGCGTTCCCTGTTTGGTGACATGCGCAGCTCCATAATAAGACACTTGTCTCACAAAAAGACTCGTGTATCATAAGATCGTTGTCCAGTTCCCACAAGCGGAGAAAAGCCGTGACCGACCGTCGCGCAAGAACGTATGAAACCCTCGGTATATTGCTGAAATTCCACGCCTTTCCCGGCGACACGCAAGACAAGTTCTGTCTCGTGGAAGCGGTGGTGCCCCCGGGTCTCGGCGCGCCGCCCAACCATCATGCAGGCGAAACCGAAGCCTTCTACATGCTGGATGGCGAGATCGAGTTCATGATCGACGGCGAGACGCGGCTGGCGCGGCGCGGCGACCATGTCCCCATTCCCGACGGTGCGGTGCACGCCTTCACCGCAAAGGGCGAGACGCCGGCGCGGGTGCTCATTGTCAACGCGCCGGGCCACATGCATGAGCGCTTCTTCACCGAACTCGGGCACCCTGTTGCCGACGAGACCCTGGTGCCGGCACCGATGGATGGTCCGCCGGACATTGCGAACGTGATGCGGGTTGCCGGCGAGACCGGCATGACGATCCTGCCGCCGGCATAGCCGGCGGAACCGGCGTCGATCCCGTCTCAGAGCGGCCAGACGAGCAGCAGCAGCGGCAGCGCCACGACGGTGACAACGACTTCCAGCGGCAGGCCGAGACGCCAGTAGTCTCCAAAGCCGAACCCGCCGGGGCCGAGGATCAGCGTGTTGTTCTGGTGGCCGATCGGCGTCAGGAAAGCGCAGGAAGCGCCGATCGCCACCGCCATCAGGAACGCATCGGCGGCAACGCCGAGCGTGGCGGCAATGCCGATGGCGATGGGACACATCACGGCCGCCGTCGCCGCGTTGTTCATCACGTCCGACAGGAACATGGTGACCAGCATGACCATCGCCAGGGCAACCACGGGATGGCCCTGGGCCACCGTGCCGACAAGGAACGAGGCGAGAAGCTCGGCCGTGCCGGTCGCTTCCATCGCGGCAGCGACAGGGATGAGGGCTGCAAGCAGCACGACGACCGGCCAGTCGACCGCCGTGTAGACGGAGCGCAACGGCACGGTCTTCAATACCATCGAGGCCAGCACGCCGGCGGAGAACGAGACGGCCGCCGGCAGCAGGCCGAACGCCGCGACGAGGATCGAAACGGCAAGGATCGCCGCCGAGATGATGGCCTTGCGGTTGCTCGGGATGCGCAGCTCGCGTTCGGCCAGCGGCACGCAGCCCATGTCCGAGGCAAAATCGGTGAGCGCATCGGAGGGGCCCTGCATCAGGAGCAGGTCGCCGGACTCCAGCGCCATCGTCCGCAAACGCGCGGTCGACCGCCGGCCATTGCGCGAAACGCCGAGCAGGTTGAGCCCGTAGCGCGTCCTGAGCGACAGATCGCGCGCCGAGCGGCCGACAATCTGCGCGCCGGGGAGCACCACCAGTTCGCGCAACAGGATTTCCTCGCTCTCGCTGTTCTGGCGGTTCTCCTGGCGGCCGGTTCCCTCGGCCTCCGCGGCTTCCGTCTCCCGCTTTTCGGCGTCCCCGTCATCGGCAGGTTTCGGCTCCGGCCTGACCTGCTCCTCCAGCTTGAGGTCGAGTTTCGACAAGGCCTCGGCGATGCCGTCCATGTCCGCTTCCAGCACGAGGATGTCGCCCGAACGGATGCGCCGCGCGCCATGGGGAGCGCTGACCCGAACCTCGTTTCGCACGAGCCCGACAATCTGGGCGATGTCCGGATCGAGCTTCGCCTCGATCTCGCGCAGGGTCATGCCGACGGCCTTGCCGTCCTCCTTGACGCGGGCCTCGGTGAAATAGGCGCCGGTCTCGAAATGTTCGCCCGCCGCCGCCCGGGTCACCGGTACGAGCCGCCAGCCGGCCAGCACGACGAAGGCGAGACCGGCCAATGCAACTCCGAGCCCGACAGGGGCGAAGTCGAACATGCCGAAGCCTCCGGCTCCGGTTTGCGCCCGAAAGCCGGAGACGATCAGGTTGGGCGGCGTGCCGATCAACGTCGTCATGCCGCCAAGAATCGTTCCGAAGGCGAGCGGCATGAGCACCCGGCCGGGCGTCATGTCCAGTCTGCGGGAGAGCTGCAGGGCCACAGGCATCAGGAGCGCCATGGCCCCGACATTGTTCATGAAGCCGGACAGGGCCGCGCCAAGCCCGGTCAGCGCGGCCAGCGATGCCGTTCGCCCGGCATTGGCGGGCAGCACGGTGCGGGCCAGCACGTCGACGGCGCCGGAGGACTGCAGCCCGCGGCTGAGCACGAGGACGCAGGCGACCGTGATCACCGCCGGATGGCCGAAGCCGACAAACGCCTCGTCCGCCGGCACGAGGCCGGCAACAACACAGGCGATCAGCGCGGCAAGCGCCACCACGTCATGGCGCAGGCGGCCGGACAGGAACAGGCCCATCGTCGCGGCGAGAATTGCTAGGATCGCGATCTGGTCGCCGCTCATGAAGAACTCCCGGTTACGTCATCACCTGTCTACAGGCTTGACCCGCAAGTGGGAACGGCGCCGACGCGGGAATGGGTCCCGGGCGCTGTTTACTTCCCGGAGAATCTTACTAGGGTCCGTCCGGGCTGTTATTGTAAAAAAAAACGGGGAACTGGGGGGGAACATGGCGGACAAGCCGGATGTGGGACTGACGCTCGACGGCGGGCAGGCCTGCAGCATTTGCCATGGGAGCGAGCGACGGGTCGTGTCCGGCATCGGCCGCGGCTTCGAGAAACTGACCACGGTGATCTGCACCGGCTGCGGGCTTCTGCAAAGCCATCCGATGCCGACGGCAGCAGAACTTGAGCGCTTCTACGCGGTCGACTACCGCAAGAAGTACAAGTCCACCTACGAGCCGAAGCCGAAGCACGTCTATCGCTATGCGCCGGGCGCCTATCAGCGGGTGGCGCAACTGGCCGCACTGGCCGGCCCCGAACAACGCCGCTTCCTGGATATCGGCTCGGGCAGCGGCGAAATCCTCTACATGGCGCGCAGGATGGGATTCGACGTCACCGGCATCGAACCGAACACCGGCTATGCGCAATACACGCGCGCCCAGCTCGGCCTGCCGGTGCAGAACTGCAACTACGAGCAGGCCGACCTGCCGAAGGAGCATTTCGACATCCTCAACCTGAACCATGTGCTGGAGCACCTGCCCGACCCGCTCGCCTCGCTGCGCTTCCTCAACGGATTGCTGCGGCCAGGCGGTATCCTGTGCGTTGCCGTGCCGGACATCGCCCATACCAGCCACGCGCCCTGGACCCGGTTCCACTATGCCCATGTCCACAATTTCAACCATGACACGCTGAAGGCCATGGTGCTGAAATCCGGCTTCGTGGTGCTGCCGGAGAGCACCGCCAGCACGACGCTGATCGCCCGCAAGACCGGTGCAGCGTTCTGCGACATGCCGCAGCGCATGGAAGAGAACTACCACCGGCTGTGGTGCGGCCTGACGGCACCGACATCCGTTGCCGGCCATGTGGCAAGCCGGCGCGGAATCGGGCGGTTCCTCGGCAAGCTTTACCGCTATCCGAAGGAATACCTGCTGGCGAAGGCCCACGGTTCGCCCCGCGCCATTCTCGACCACGTCTTCAGGCAGATGGAGACGGCCCGCAGAGCGTAGCGGCGGGAGGGCGCATACGCACGGTAGCCCGTCGCGCCGGCGCCATTGCAACGCAGGCCAACCGCTCCAGGGTCAGGACCCGAGGGACAGGGTTTTCAGGTTCATCCAATGAGCGAGACATCGAAGGCCTCCAGGACAGGACTCGTCCTCGTCGACGCGATCGCGGGCGAGGCGCTCGTCTTTCCGCCGCCGCACGAAGTGCTCGCCTGCCGGAGTGCCGACGAGGTCGAAACGGTTCTGCAACGGGCCGGGAGCGCGGCATGTGCAGGCGCCCATGTCGCCGGCTTTCTCGCCTACGAGGCGGGTTTCGCCTTCGAGGAAAAACTCCTCCCCCTTGCCCCTTCCGATCCCGCCCTGCCGCTTGTCTGGCTCGGCCTGCACGAGGCGCCGGAACGCCTGCCAATGGCGGAGGCGCTCGCCCGGCTCCTTGACGAAGACGGCACGGCGGCCGACGGGGAAACCGGCGCGGAGATCGACGGCTTCGACATGTCGCGGGCGGAGTACGACGCGGCCTTTGCAGCGGTGCGCGACCATCTGGCGAAGGGCGACATCTATCAGGCCAACCTGACGATGCGGGCGCACGGGCGCTGGCGCGGCAGCCTTGCCCGCCTCTTCGCCCGGCTGATCGCCGCCCAGCCGGTCGGCCATGCCGCCTTCCTGCGGCTCAAGCGCATGACGCTCCTGTCGCTGTCGCCGGAGCTTTTTCTGGAGCGGCGCGGCACCCGCCTCCTCACCCGGCCGATGAAGGGCACGGCACGGCGCGGCGTGAACGCCGCCGAAGACCGGGCGATCGCCGCCGAACTTGCCCGCGATCCCAAGTCCCGGGCCGAAAACGTGATGATCGTCGACCTGATGCGCAACGACCTGTCGCGCATCGCCGAGACCGGCAGCGTCACGGTTCCGCGCCTGTTCGAGGTCGAGCCCTATGCGACGCTGTTCCAGATGACCTCGACAGTGGAGGCGCAGGTTCCGGCGGAAACCGGCTTTGCCGAATGCATGCGCCAGCTCTTCCCCTGCGGCTCGATCACGGGAGCGCCGAAACTGTCGGCGATGCAGATCATCCACCGGCTGGAGCACGGTCCGCGCGGCGCCTATACCGGCGCCATCGGATATCTGGAACCCTCCGGCGACTTCCGCTTCAACGTGGCGATCCGCACCATGGCAGCGCGCGACGACGGGAAGTTCGAGATGGGCGCCGGTTCCGGCCTTGTCTTCGATTCCGCCGCCAGTCCGGAATATGACGAGTGCCGGCTGAAGCTTGCCTTCCTGGAGCGGCCGGCGCCCGGCTTCTCGCTGTTCGAGACGATGGCCTGGCATCCGCACGAGAGGGATCCGCTTGCCGGCTACCTGCT
>NZ_JBLXFR010000103.1:0-8206 GCF_048261845.1 Stappia sp.
ACCGCCGAGCCCTTGCGCATCGCGCTGGTCGGCGAGACGCAGATGGATGCGCGCGAGGTGATGGTGGAGGGCGTTTCCGGGTTGATGAGCGTGCATCCGGCCTGCGAACGGCCGCAATGGCTGCCCTCCCGGCGGCGGCTGGAATGGCCCTCAGGCGCGGTGGCGCAGGTGTTTTCCTCCGAGGACCCGGATGCGCTGAGGGGGCCGCAATTCGCGCTCGCCTGGTGCGACGAGCTGGCCAAGTGGCGCTATGCGCAGGAGACCTGGGACATGCTGCAATTCGGCCTGAGGCTCGGCACGCGGCCGCGTCAGCTCGTCACCACCACGCCGCGTCCGATCCCGCTGCTGAAACGGCTGATCGCCGATCCGGCAAGCCGCGTCGTCACCGCCCCGACCGAAGCAAACGCTGCTCATCTGGCGAAGGGCTTCGTGACCGCGATCCGCGCCCGTTACCACGGCACGCGGCTTGCCCGGCAGGAACTCGACGGCGAACTGGTGGAGGCGCGCGAGGGCGCCATGTGGTCCCGCGAGGGACTGGACCGGATCCGCGTCGAGACAGCGCCCGAACTGGTGCGCATCGTCGTCGCGGTCGATCCGCCGGCGAGCGCGACACGCCGCTCCGATGCCTGCGGCATCATCGCCGCCGGCATCGACGCGAGGGGCATCATCCATGTGCTGGCCGATGCGAGCCTTGAACAGGCGACGCCCTCGCGCTGGGCTAAGGCCGCGGTCGCCCTGTGGCGCGATCTGGAGGCCGACTGTCTCGTCGCCGAGGTCAACCAGGGCGGCGACATGGTCAGTGCCGTGATCGCCGGCGCCGACCCGGGTGCGCCGGTCAGGCCGGTGCGGGCGCGGCGCGGCAAGTGGCTGCGGGCCGAGCCTGTCGCCATGCTCTACGAACAGGGCCGGGTGCGCCATGTCGGCGACTTCGCGGCGCTCGAGGACGAGATGACGGACTTCACCACCGAAGGGCTGTCGAGCGGCCGCTCGCCCGACCGGCTGGATGCGCTGGTCTATGCGCTGCACGAACTGGCGCTGGCCAAGGGCGGCGTGCCGCGCCTGCGCAGCATCTGAGCCTGCTTCGAATCCACTTTTGAATCAGTTTGCCAGAGACCTGAATCATCATCTCAGGCAGCGGAATCAGTTTCTCAGGTTTCACCGGAAAGGAAAGTCATATCATGGGCTTGCGCAGCATGTTTGACTCGCTTCTTCGCGCTCCCGCCGAGGCCAAGGCCTCGCGCACGGGACCGATCGTGGCGCTTGCCCATGCCGGTCGCCCGGTGTGGACGCCGCGCGACTACGCGGCGCTGGCGCGGGAGGGATACGCGAGAAACCCGGTCGTCCACCGGGCCGTGCGGATGATCGCCGAAGCTGCCGCCAGCGTACCCATGGTGCTTTATGACGGTGAACGTGAGGTTGACGATCATCCGCTTCTGGCGCTGCTGGCGCGGCCCAACGCGATGCTCTCGGGCACGGCGCTGATGGAGGAGGTCTACGGCCATCTGCTGGTTGCCGGCAACGCCTATCTGGAACGGGTCGACATCGACGGGGCGCCGCGCGAACTGCATGCGCTGAGGCCCGACCGGGTGCGCGTGGTGCCGGGCCGCGACGGCTGGCCGGAGGGGTTCGACTATACGGTCGCCGGGCGCACCGTTCGGCTTGCCGCGGAAGCGCGCGAGGGCCGGCCCGGCGTGCTGCATCTGAAGATCTTCCATCCGCTCAACGACCACTACGGCTTTGCGCCGATCGAGGCGGCGCAGGTCAGCCTCGACCTGCACAATGCGGCCGGCGCCTGGAACAAGGCGCTGCTCGACAATGCCGCACGCCCCTCCGGCGCGCTGGTCTATGGCGGAGCGGAGGCGGGCAATCTCTCCGACGAGCAGTTCGAACGGCTGAAGAAGGAACTCGAAGAGGGCTACCAGGGCCCGCGTAATGCCGGCCGGCCGCTGCTGCTGGAAGGCGGGCTCGACTGGAAGCCGATGGGCTTCACGCCGCGCGACATGGATTTCATCGCGGCCAAGAACCAGGCGGCGCGCGAGATCGCGCTGGCCTTCGGTGTGCCGCCGATGCTGCTGGCGATCCCGGGAGACAACACCTATGCCAACTACCAGGAGGCCAACCGCGCCTTCTGGCGCCAGACCGTGCTGCCGCTCGCCGGCCGCGTCGGGGAGGCGCTCGCCCGCTTCCTGGCTCCGCCGGACGGTCCGGGGCTGAGGCTTGCACCGGATGCGGACCGGATCGAGGCGCTGGCGCCTGAACGCGGGGCCTTGTGGGACCGCATCGAGCGCGCCTCCTTCCTCAGCCTTGCGGAAAAGCGCATCGCCGTCGGCTACGGGCCGGAGCCGGAGCCGGAGGGCGAGGGCGTCGGGCACCCGGTCGGGCCGGTGGGGGGGGGGGCGGGGTGGATCCGCTTGCCGCCTATATCGGCGGCCGGGGCGACCTCGCCCATCTGGTGCTGTTCCTGTGGGCGAGTTCCGCATCGAGCCTGCTCGTCTGGTCCTTGCGCGAGACGGTCCGCTCCAACCGCCGTTTCGACGATTTCGTCGACGCCATCGCCCGGCTCAACCGGATGATCGGCGAGGACTAGGGGCGGGGCGGTCTTCGCCAGCCGCCGTTTTGAATTCACGAAAAGGGAGATCCAGACCATGACGCACCGCATTGCGGGGCGCGCATTCGCGCGTCCGCGATCCCTGTCGACAGGCAGCAGCGGGACGCAGTGCCCCCGCGACGATGCCACTGCCCCGGTTTTGGAGCGGGTGTCCGCCTTCCATGTGAAGCGGGCGCACCGGGCGGTCTTTTCCCGCTTCGCGCTGTCGCTTCATGCGGTGATCCGCCAGCGCGGGACGGACGGCGAGGTGCCCGCATGAACGTCGCGTCCATGCCACTGGCGAGCGCGCCGACCGCCATCGGCACCGGCCGCGAGCCGGAAGCGCGGCATCGGGACCCGTCCCGCGTTTCCGGTTACGCGAGCCTCTTCGGCACGCCCGACGATGCGCTCGACCTGGTTTTGCGCGGCGCCTTTCGCCGCTCGATCAAGGAGCGCGGGGCGGGCGGCATCCGCTTTCTCTGGCAGCACGATCCGGCGAGGCCCATCGGCGTGTGGGAGAGCGTGCGGGAAGACGCGCGCGGCCTCCATATGAGCGGCCGGCTCGTCACCGGCACGCAGGCCGGGCGGGATGCGGCGGCGCTGGTCAGGGCCGGCGCGCTCGACGGGCTCTCCATCGGCTTTCGCACCCGCTCGGCTCGCCGCGACCCGGCGACCGGCATCCGCCGGATCCACGACATCGACCTTTGGGAAGTGTCGCTGGTGACGTTCCCGCTGCATCCGCTGGCCCGCCTCGACGTGCGGCCCGGCGCCATGCGCCCTGGCGACGACCCGCGCGGCGGCCGGCCGTCGCCGCTGCATGCCTGATCTTGTCCCTGTTTCGCAACCGACCATCCGACAACGGAGCATTCGACCATGAGTGACAGCAACACCCGGCCCGCACCGGCCACCGCCCTGCAGGCGCCCGAGACCAAGGCGGTGACCGGCGAGGACGCGACGCGGCGCGAACTCGACGAGATGCGCGCCGCCTTCGCCGCGTTTCGCGAGGTCAATGACGAGCGGCTGGCCGAGATCGAGACGCGCGGTTCCGCCGACGGATTGACCGGGGAGAAGCTCGCCCGCATCGACGCGGCGCTCGACCGCCAGCAGCAGCGCCTCGACACGCTGGCGCTGAAGGCGGCGCGGCCGCCACGCGGAGAGAGCGGCGAGAAGGCGAGCGGGGTGCCGGACGAGCACAAGTCCGCTTTCCTCGCCTATATGCGCAAGGGCCGCGAGGACGGATTGCGGGTGCTGGAGCAGAAGGCGCTGTCCGTCGGGTCCGATCCCGATGGCGGCTACCTGGTGCCGGAGGAGACCGAGGCCGGCATCCTGCGCCGCATGGCCAGCGTCTCGCCGATCCGCGCCATTGCCGGCAGCCGGCAGGTCTCGGCCAGCGTCTTCAAGAAGCCGTTCTCGATCGCCGGTCCGCAATCGGGCTGGGTGGCGGAAACGGCGGCGCGGCCCGAGACGGGGTCGCCGACGCTTGCCGAACTCGCCTTCCCGACGATGGAGCTCTACGCCATGCCGGCGGCAACGGCTTCGCTGCTGGACGATGCGGCGGTCGATGTCGATGCCTGGATCGCCGAGGAGGTCGAACTCGCCTTCGCCGAACAGGAGGGGGCGGCTTTCGTCAATGGCGATGGCGTCAACCGGCCGCGCGGCTTCCTCGATTATCCGAGCGTGGCGGAGGCGTCCTGGAGCTGGGGCAATCTCGGCCATGTGGCGACCGGTGTCGACGGGGCGTTCCCGGCCTCTGCTCCCGGCGATGTCCTGATCGACCTCGTCTATGCACTGAAGGCGGGTTACCGGCAGAACGCCCGCTTCGTCATGAACCGTCGCACGCAAGGAGCGGTGCGCAAGATGAAGGACGGCGACGGCAATTACCTGTGGCAGCCGCCGGCATCGGTCGGGGCGCCCGCGACGCTGATGAGCTTCCCGGTGACCGAAGCCGAGGACATGCCGGACATCGCCATCGACGCACCGGCGATCGCCTTCGGCGATTTCCGCCGCGGCTATCTGGTGGTCGACCGGGCCGGGGTGCGTATCTTGCGCGATCCCTATTCGGCCAAGCCCTACGTGCTGTTCTACACGACCAAGCGCGTCGGCGGCGGCATGCAGGACTTCGACGCGATCAAGCTGCTCGCCTTTTCCGCCTGAGCGGATGCATGCGGCACTGTCCGGGCGCATGGCCCGGGCAGCCAGCCGATCCGCACGACAACCACGAAACGGATGAAGGACGGCCATGACCGCGATCGTGACGACGCCGCCGGCGGGCGAGCCGGTGACGCTGGAGGAGGCGCGCGCGCAGTTGCGCCTGACGGGCGAGGCCGAGGACGGCCTCCTCGGGAGACTGATCGCCGCCGCCCGCGCCCAGGTGGAGCAGGCAACGCGCCGCGCCCTGATCGCGCAAGGCTGGCGGCTCTATCTCGATGCCTGGCCGCCGGGCCGTGTGGTGCGCCTGCCGGTCGCCCCCGTCGCCTCCGTGGAGACGGTCACCGTCTATGACGGCGGCGGCATGCCGGTGGCGCTCGATCCGCAGGCATACCGGCTCGACGGGGCCGGCGAACCGCCCCGGCTGAAGGTTGCGGCCGGCGCGTCCGCCGGGGTTTCCGGCTTCAACGGCATCGAGATCGACTTCACCGCGGGATACGGGGCCGATGCGGCCGCCGTGCCGCAGCCGCTGCGCCATGCGGTGCTGCTGCTCGTCGCCCACTGGTTCGAGCATCGCGAGGGGGGAGCGGATCCCGGTATGCTCGGCATGCCGCCCGGCGTTGCCGCGCTGCTTTCCTCATACCGGACGCTGCGGCTGTGAGGCGGCGGGAGGGAGCGGGTGCGCTCGACCGCGCGATGCGGCTGGAGCGGCCCGAGCGGATCGAGGCGGCGGATGGCGAGGCAGAGACCGTTTTCGCCGACACCGGTCTCGTCTTCGTGGCCCTGGCCGCGGCGAGCCTTGCCGAGCGACAGGCGGGCGGGCGGATCGACGGCATTGCAAGCCATGTCGGCCGGCTGAGAAGCGGCACCGGCGTTGCCGGCGGCTGGCGGCTTGTGGAGGGCGCGCGGGTCTTCCGGGTGCTGGCGGTCGACGACAGCGCGGCGCGGCGCACCGGCGAGGTGCTCTGCCTGCTGCAGGAGGAGGAACGATGAGCCTGCATGCCGCGCTGCGCGGCGCGCTCACCGCCTGCCTGCGCCAGGATGCCGGGTTGGCGGCGTTGCCGGTGCCGCCGGCCATTCACGACGGCGCGCCGCGCGCCGCAGCCCATCCCTTCATCGAGATCGGGCGCATCGAGACGCGGTTGCTCGCCGCCACACCGCTGGAAGGCGAGGTCTCGCAGGTCGAGATCCTCGTTCATTCGCGCAAGGCGGCCCGCGGCGAGGCAGCCGCCATCCTCGACGGCGCGCGGGCGGCGCTTTCCGGGCTCGGCGCGCATCTTTCCGGCCATCTGCTGATCAATGCCGGAGATCCGGAAACGCGGCTGGAGCGGCTTTCCGACGGACGCACATGGCGCGGCCGGCTGCGGCTGCGCGTCGTCACCGAGCCGGCCGGCTGATCCGGCGGCAGTTCTTCAACCCGACAGACACAGGGGACAGGCATGGCCGCACAGGCAGGCAAGGACCTACTTCTCAAATGCGACGCGAGTGGCGCGGGAGGCTTCGTCACCATGGCCGGCCTGAGGGCCCGGCGCATCGCGCTCAATGCGGCAAGCGTCGACGTGACCGATGCCGACAGCGCCGGGCGCTGGCGCGAACTGCTGGCCGGCGCCGGCACCCGTTCGGCCGGCATCTCGGGCGGTGGCATCTTCCGCGACCAGGCGGCGGACGAAACCGTGCGCGGGCTGTTCTTCGACGGGGTGATCCGCGACTGGCAGGTGGTGATCCCCGGTTTCGGCACGATCACCGGACCGTTCCAGGTGGTGACGCTCGACTATGCCGGCACCCATGACGGCGAGGTGACCTACGAGATCGCGCTGGAATCGGCCGGCCAGCTCGCCTTCGCGGGGGAGTGAGCCATGGTCAACCGGAGACGCGGAGAGATCGAGGCGACTATCGAGGGCCGTCGGCACGTACTGGTCCTGACGCTGGGCGCGCTGGCGGAACTTGAAGCGGCCTTCAGGGCCGAGAACCTCGTTGCGCTGGCGGAGCGTTTCGCCGACGGGCGGCTTTCGGCGCAGGACATCACCCGCATTCTCGGTGCGGGCCTGCGCGGCGGCGGCTGGGACATCGCCGACGGGGAGGTGGCACGGCTGCGGTTCGCCGGAGGCGCGCCGGAAACGGTGCGGCTCGTGGCCGCCCTGCTGCGCGCGACCTTCCTTTGCGGCAGCGACGAGGGGAACGGTGAGGGAGGGGACCCGAGCGATGCAGGAGCCTGAAGCCTTCCCCTGGGCCGCCGTGATGGCGGCGTGTCTGGGCCGGCTCGGCTGGACACCGGACGTCTTCTGGACGGCGACGCCGCGCGAGGTGGCGGCAGCCCTTGCCGGCCTTGGCATGAGGCATGGACAGGGCACGGGGCGACTGGCGCGGCCGGGACTTGAGGCGCTGATGCGCCGGTTCCCGGACAAGGCGCATGAAGAAGGGGGCGGGGGCGATGACCGGACGCGATGACACGGGCGGCTTCGCGGCCGTCGGCGAGGAGGCCGAGCGGCTGAGACTGGCGATGGAGGACGTCCGCGATGCCTCGCGCGCCGCTGCCGGCGTGCTCTCAACCGGCTTGCGGCAGGCATTGGTCGACGGCCGCTCGCTGCAACAGGTGCTGCGTTCGGCCGCGCTCTCCCTGTCGGGGCGGGCCTTGTCGGCGGCGATTGCGCCGCTTGAACAGGGACTTTCGCGCGGGCTGTCGGGACTGGTTGGCGGGCTGTTCGGCGCGGCCTCGGGCACGGGCACGGGCGGCGTCACACCCTTCGCCAAGGGCGGGGTGGTCGCGGCGCCGGGGTACTTTCCGCTGCCCGGTTCGAGCGGCGGGACGGGGCTGATGGGAGAGGCGGGGGCGGAGGCGGTGCTGCCTCTGTCGCGCGATGCAAGCGGCCGGCTCGGCGTTGCCGCAGGCGGGGCCTCGGGCGCGCCGCAGATCGTCTTCAACGTTGAAACGCGCGATGCGGACAGCTTTGCAAGGTCGGAAGCGCAGATCGCGACGATGGTAGCCCGCGCCGTCGGACGGGGACGGCGCGGGCTCTAACGTCGGGCCCGAAGAGGAGGGGCTCGGGCACCGGCGTTTCAGGCAGCGGCGAGCATCGCCGCGATTTCGTCCTTCAGATGCAAACGCTGCTTCTTCAGCTCCTCCAGCGTCTCGTCGGAGGCCGGGGTGACCTGTGTCTCGACCCGGTGAATCTCGCGGTTGACCGTGTGATAGGCCTCGGCGAGCCGCGTGAAATGGGCGTTTGTCGTCTTCAGCGCGTGCAGCGCGTCGGCGGCGTCCGGGAATTCCTCGTGCAACTCGTGGGGAACATGACTCATGTCCGCTAGACCTCCTGTGCTGAAACGACTTTGCGCGGCCCGTGACGGGTCCGCCTTGAGCGAGATCAAACGGCGTATGCTTTACGCGGCCGGTGCGACGCGATGACGCCGGGCTTCGTCGAGGAGCGGTTTCCGTTGTCCGTCGCCTTCGGCGCAAGCGGGGGGCCGCAATGG
>NZ_JBLXFR010000104.1:0-7940 GCF_048261845.1 Stappia sp.
GCTGACGGACGCGGAACGCGCGGGAACGAAAGCCGCCTTCGAGGCCTGCGGGCTCAAGGTCTGAGGCTTGCGGACGGACCGCAAGAGGAAGGGCCGCCAATGGCGGCCCTTTGATTTTCAGCCCGGTCAGCCTTGCGGAATTTCGGTGTTTTCCGCGTCCGGCGTCAGGGTCTGCTCGGCTTCCGCCGTCGGTTGCCGGGTAAAGCCCGAGACGCCGGCGGTTTCCTCGTAGTCGCGCGGGATGTCGACCGGGCTTGCCACATAGGCGGTGATCAGTTCGGCCAGCGAGCGCAGCGCATGCATGTGGATGCGCTCGTAGCCGTGCGAGGCGTCCACGCCGAAGGTGATCAGCGCGGTGCGCACGTCCGCGCCCGCTTCCACGGCGCTTGCCGAATCCGAGCGGTAGTAGCGGAACACGTCCTTCTGGTAGCGGATGTCGTTCTCCTGGCAGAGCTCGACGAGCTTCTTGGTCAGGTGGTAGTCGAACGGGCCGGTCTGGTCGGCCATCGAGAAGGTGACGCCGAACTCGCTGGAATTCTGGCCCGGTGCGGTGGTGCCGTTGTCCACCGCGATCAGCGAGGCGACGTCGTGCGTGATGATCGAGGAGGCGCCGACGCCGACTTCCTCGGCGATGGTGAAGAGCCAGTGGATGTCGACAGGCGTCTCGACATTGGCCTCCTTCAATGCCTTCAGCGCGGCGAGCATGACAGCGACACCGGCCTTGTTGTCCAGGTGACGCGAGATGATGAAGCCGTTGTCGAGGAACTCCGGTTGCGGGTCGACGGCGACGATGTCGCCGACCTCGATGCCGAGCCGGTCGAGGTCGCCCCGGCCGAAGGCAAGGGCGTCGACACGCAGTTCGACATGGTCCCAGCCGATCGGGGAGGTGTCGATCTCGTCGTTGAAGGTGTGGCCGGAGGACTTCAGCGACAGGATCGTGCCGCGATAGGCGCCCGACTGGGAAAACATGGTGACGCGGGCGCCTTCGGCGAAGCGGGCCGACCAGTTGCCGATCGGAACCAGTGCCAGACGGCCGTTGTCCTTGAGGTATTTCACCTGCGCGCCGAGGGTATCCAGGTGCGACACCAGAGCCCGGGCACCCCTTGTTTCACGACCGCGACGGATGGCCCGGATGGCGCCGCGCCGCGTCAGCTCCACCGGCAGGGCGAGGCGTTCCAGCTCGGCCGAGACGAAGCGAACGACCGTATCCGTGTAGCCGGTCGGGCTCGGGATCATCAGAAGTGCTTCCAGGGTCTGGGCGAGATATTCGGTGTCGATGGTCAGTCGTGTCATGCGGCCCCCTGGTTGGTGTGCTGGTCCGTGACAGCCTGGCGGGCGGTTGCCGGCATGGACAGCGGAAACAGCAGATCGATGAAGCGCTCGGCCGTCGGCTGCGGTTCGTGGTTGGCAAGGCCGGGACGTTCGTTCGCCTCGATGAAGCGGTAGTCGGCCTCCGTCGGCGCCTTGACCATCAGGTCGATGCCCGTCACCGGAATGTCGATGGCGCGCGCGGCGCGCACCGATGCCTCGACAAGCGTCGGATGAACGATGTCGGTGACGTCGTGGATGGTGCCGCCGGTGTGCAGGTTGGCGGTGCGCCGCACCAGCAGTTCCTCGCCGGACGGCAGCACGGTGTCCATGTCGTGCCCCGCCTGACGGACCGTGCGCAGGGTTTCGGCGTCGAGGGGAATGTGGGATTCGCCTCCGGTTGCCGCGGCGCGGCGGCGGCTTTGTGCCTCGATCAGTTCGCGGATGCGGCTTGATCCGTTGCCGACCACCGACGGCGGGCGGCGGATGGCGGCGGCCACCAGCCGGTAATTGATGACGATCAGGCGCAGGTCCTGACCCTCCACGCATTCCTCCACCAGCACCGTGTCGCAGAGCCGGCCGGCTTCCTCGATGGCGGCATCGATGTCTTCATGCGAGGTCAGCCCGACGGCAACGCCACGCCCCTGTTCGCCGCGGGCGGGCTTGACGACGACCTTGCCATGCTCGCGCAGGAAAGTGGCCAGGTCACCGTCGGCCTGACCGGCGACGATCTGGGCCGGAACGTGCACGCCGGCCCCTTCGACCACCTTGCGGGTCGCGGTCTTGTCGTCGCAGATCGACATGGCGACGGCGCTGGTCAGTTCGCTCAGGCTTTCCCGGCAGCGGATGGTGCGGCCACCCTGCGAGAGCGAGAAGAAGCCGCGTTCGGCATCGCTGACCTCCACCCGGATGCCGCGCCGGCGTGCCTCGCGCACGATGATGGTGGCATAGGGGTTCAGCGCCTCGTCCGTGTCGGGACCGGTGTAGAGCGTCTCGTTGATCGGGTTCTTGCGCTTCACCGTGAAGAAGGGAACGCGGGCAAAGCCGAGCTTCTCGTAGAGCGCGATCGCCTGCCCGTTGTCATGCATGACCGAAAGGTCGAGATGGGCGAGGCCGCGGGCGGCGAAATAGTCCGCAAGATGGCGTACCAGGGACTGGCCGACGCCGGGGTGGCGGGCCTGGGGATCGACGGCGAGGCACCAGAGCGAGGCGCCGCGCTCGGGATCGTTGAAGGCGCGGGCATGGTCGACGCCGGTGACGGTACCCAGGATCTCGCCGCTGACCTCGTCCTCTGCGACGAAATAGCAGATCGAGCGCGCGTCGCGCTTCGACCAGAAGAAGTCCGGCGGCACCGGCACCATGCCGCGCGCTGCATAGATGCGGTTGATCGCCTCCGCATCGGTCTGCGCGGTAAGGCGACGCAGGAAGAACCCGGCCGGCGCCTTTTTCGACGCCCGGTAGGTGGCAAGATCCAGGCGGAACGTGTGCGAGGGATCGAGAAAGATCTCCTGCGGGGCGTTGGCCAGCAGCACATGCGGGTCACGCACATAGACCGCGATGTCGCGCCGGTCCGGCAGTTCGCCCTCCAGCGTCGTCAGCAGCTTCTCGGTGTCGTGGAAGGTCTGCCCGAACAGCAGGCGCCCCCATCCCAGATCAAGTGCGCAGTTCTCCAGCGGCACGGGCATGTCGCCTTGCTGGTTCTCGATGGGCGGTTTCAGTCCGTGCTCCCGCATCCGCTTGAGCCGGTGAGAATAGGCATCCCGGTGACGGGTCTCGCGCGCGCCTCGCGCGGGGGTGTCCGTTCCCTTGCCGCCGGTTTTTTTCGCCGTCATGACCTGCCCTCAGATGTCGTTGGTCTGCAGCCACAGCTCGAGCAGGGCGACCTGCCAGAGCTCGGAGCCTTGCAGCGGCGTGATATGCGCCGTCGGGTCCTCGAACAGCGTGCCGAGATAGCTTTCCTGGAACAGGCCCCGCTCGCGCGCCGACTGCGATGTGAGCGCGTCGCGCACCATGTCCAGATAGGGCCCCTGGATGTATTTGAGCTGCGGCACGGGGAAATACCCCTTCTTGCGGTCGATCACCTCATGCGGGACGACCTTGCGGGCCGCTTCCTTGAGCACGCCCTTGCCCCCTTGCGCGAGCTTCAGCTCGGGCGGGATGCCGGCGGCAAGCTCGACGAGTTCGTGGTCGAGGAAGGGCACGCGCGCCTCCAGTCCCCAGGCCATGGTCATGTTGTCGACCCGCTTGACCGGATCGTCGACCAGCATGATCTCGGCATCGAGGCGCAGCGCCCGGTCGACCGGGGTCTCGGCCCCGCCCTGCATCAGGTGGGCGGCGACGAAATCGTGCGCCTCGTCGCGAGAGGCCATCCAGTCCGGGGAAAGATGCCGTGCCATCGTCTCGCGCGAGCGGTCGAAGAAGACGCGCGCATAGTCCGCGACGACGTCGTTGGAACCGGCAAGCGGGGGATACCAGTGATAGCCGCCGAACACCTCGTCCGCCCCCTGACCCGACTGCACCACCTTGATGTGTTTCGACACCTCCCGGCTGAGCAGGAAGAAGCCGATATTGTCGTAGGAAACCATGGGCTCCGATTGTGCCGCGATCGTGTCGGGCAGCGACGACATCAGATCGGCGGAGGGGACGAAGATCTTGTGGTGATCCGTCCCGAAATGGTTGGCGATGAGGTCGGAATAGACGAATTCGTCGCCTTTCTCGCCGTTTGCCTCCTCAAAGCCGATGGAGAAGGTCATCAGGTCCTTCTGGCCTTCCTCGGCGAGCAGCCCGACGATCATGGAACTGTCGACGCCACCGGAGAGCAGCACGCCGACCGGCACGTCGGCGACCATGCGGCGACGTACGGCGAGGCGCAGCGCCTCCAGAACCCTGTCGCGCCAGTCGTCGGCGGACAGGCTCCGGTCCTCCTCACGGCGGGTGTAGGACGCGTTCCAGTAGCGGTGCTCGCGGCTGGTGCCATCGGCCTCGATGCGGCGGACCGTCGCCGGCGGCAACTTGCGCACGCCCTCGAGGATGGTGCGCGGGGCGGGCACCACGGCATGAAAGCTCATGTAGCAGGCAAGGGCCGCCCGATCGATGCCGGTATCGACATCGCCGCCGGCGAGTATCGCCTGCAGCGTCGAGGCGAAGCGCAAGCGCTTGCCTTTCTCCGACAGGTAGAGCGGCTTGATGCCGAAGCGGTCGCGGGCGAGCGTCAGCGAGCCGTCGCGGCGGTCATGGATGGCAAAGGCGAACATCCCGTGGAAGCGCTCGACGCAGTCGGCGCCCCAGGCGTGGAAGGCCTTGAGGATGACTTCTGTGTCCCCGTGCGAGAAGAAGGAATAGCCTTTCCCCTCAAGCTCCTGACGCAGCTCCGGGTAGTTGTAGATGCAGCCGTTGAAGACGATGGCGAGCTCGAGGGCGGGATCGGCCATCGGCTGGGCCGCCTTCTCGGTGAGATCGATGATCTTCAGCCGGCGATGCCCGAGCGCCACGGGCCCCTGTGCCATTACGCCGGATCCGTCGGGACCGCGTGGCGCAAGGCGTTCGGTCATCCGGGAGACCGCCTCCGCGTCTGCAAACTGTCCATCGAAACGCATCTCTCCGGCAATTCCGCACATGAGCGACTGCCCTTTCCTGTCTGTTCTTGCGTGTTTCGCGGGCCGGCATGCGGCCTGCCCTGCCGGCATGATCCGGCTGATCCAGAAAATAATTAGAATACAAATGATTTGAAATCAAATGTTTTGTGCTGTAATGATTTCAGGGAACATCGGAAGGAGAGGCTCTTGCAGGAAGATCGCGATTACGCGCCGCAGGATGCGGCTGCCGTCATCCGCTCGATCCGCAGGATCGTGCAGGCCATGGACGTGCGCTCGAAGCGGGTGGCGCGCGAAACCGGGATGACGATCCCGCAGATCGTGGTGCTCAACGCCGTCCGCGATTTCGAGACGGCGACCACTGCGGACATCTCGCGGGTCGCCAATATCAGCGCGGCGACCACTGTGACGATCCTGGAAAAGCTCGAGGCGCGGGGCATCGTCAATCGCCGGCGCAGCACCGTGGACCGGCGGATCGTGCATAACGAGCTGACCGGCGAGGGGCGGGAAATGCTTGCATCGGCGCCGCCGCTCATTCACCGGCGGTTCTTTTCCGGCATGGCGGGGCTCAGCGAAGGCGAGCAGCAGACGATCATTCGCGCTTTCCAGACCGTGGCGGACCTTCTGGAACCGGACGAGCCGCAGGCGCGCGACCTGCTTGACGGCAGCGAAACGGGCCTGCCCGTCTGAGGCGAGCGCCCGCACCGCGATATCGAAAAAGGGCCGGCGCGCATCGCGCCGGCCCTTTTGTTTGTGTTTGCAGTTACCGGTCGCAGGTGGCCGTTCAGCCGAAGACGTCGTCGACAGCAGCGCGGGTCTCGGAGACGATCCGGTCGGCCTCTTCCGGCGTCAGGCAGAGCGGCGGTGCGAAGCCGAGAATGTCGCCCTGCGGCATGGCGCGGCCGATGACGCCGCGCCTGAGCAGCGCGCTGGCCAGCGCCGGACCGACCTTGGCGGACGGATCGAAATAGGTGCGGCTGGCCTTGTCGTCGACGAATTCGATGGCGCAGAGCATGCCTTCGCCCCGGATTTCACCGACCTTCGGATGGTCCGCAAGGGCGGCGTGCATCGCCGCGTTCAGGTGGGCACCGGTCTCGCGCGCGTTGGCGACGAGGCCGAGATCGTCGATCAGCTTGAGATTGGCAACGCCGGCGGCGGCTCCGATCGGGTGCGCGGAATAGGTCCAGCCATGGCCGATGGCGCCGTTCTCGTCGGTGCCGCGCTCCAGCACCTCCCAGACCTTTTTCGAGATGATGGAGCCGGACAGCGGCGCATAGGCCGAGGTGAGGCCCTTGGCGATGGTGATGATGTCGGCTTCCATGCCGTAGTGGTCGGAGCCGAACATGGTGCCAAGGCGCCCGAAGCCGGTGACGACCTCGTCGGCGATCAGCAGGATGTCGTGGCGCTTGAGAACCTGCTGGATCTTCTCCCAGTAGCCGGCGGGCGGGGGCACGATGCCGCCGGTGCCCAGGATCGGCTCGCCGATAAAGGCGGCGATGGTGTCAGCGCCTTCGCGGGCGATCAGGGCCTCCAGTTCCGTGACGCAATGCTCGACGAAGTCGGCCTCGTTCATGTCGAGATCGGGGCGGCGGAAATAGCAGGGCGCCTCGGTGTGCAGCACCTGGGAGAGCGGCAGGTCGAACTTCTTGTGGAACAGTTCCAGCCCGGTCAGCGAACCGGTCACCAGTCCGGAACCGTGATAGCCGCGCCAGCGCGAGATGATCTTCTTCTTCTGCGGCCGGCCGAGAATGTTGTTGTAGTACCAGACGAGCTTGACGTTGGTCTCGTTGGCGTCCGATCCGCCAAGGCCGAAATAGACCTTCGACATGTTGTCCGGCGCCCGCTCGAGGATCATGTGGGCGAGCGTGATCGAGGCTTCCGTGCCATGGCCGACATAGGCGTGGTAATAGGCCAGCTCATGCGCCTGGGCGGCGATCGCCTCGGCGATCTCCTTGCGGCCGTAGCCGACATTGACGCAGTAGAGCCCGGCGAAGGCATCGAGCAGGCGATTGCCGTCGCGGTCCTCGATGAAGACGCCCTCGCCACCGGTGACGATGCGGGTCGGGCTTTCGCCGCGCGCGTGCTGGGCGAGATGGGTGGAGGGGTGGAAGAAGCTTTCCCGGTCCCATTGTCCGAGCTGGTCATTGGTCAGCATTGACGGTCTCCTTGTTGTTTCGGGCGGTTCGCCAGGGTCGTTCCTGCGTGCGGCGGGGTCAGCCCCAGTCGCGGCAGACATATTTGAGGTCCATGAAAGCGCGCATGCCGTCGGCGGCGCCTTCGCGGCCGATGCCGGACTGCTTCATTCCGCCGAAGGGGATCGGGGCGCCGGTGACCTTGGTGCGGTTGACGGCGATCATGCCATAGCGCAGCGCCCGCGACAGCCGGTAGATCCGGCGCGGATCCCCGCTGTGCAGGTAGGCGACGAGCCCGTATTCGCTGTCATTGGCCAGCGCCACCGCTTCTTCCTCGCTGTCGAAGGGGCGGATGGCGGCGACCGGGCCGAAGGTCTCCGCGTGCATGATCAAGGCGTTGGCCGGGACATCGGCAAGCACGGTCGGGCGGTAGAAGAGGGGCCCGGCCGGGTGTCGCTCGCCGCCGGTCATGAGCCTTGCGCCGCGCTGCAAGGCATCGGCGACGTGTTCTTCCTGCTTGGCGACTGCCTTCTCGTTCATCAGGGGACCGATATCGGCGTCGTCCATTCCGGGAGCGACGGTCAACGCGGCGGTCGCTTCCGCGAACCGCTTGCAGAACGCCTTGTAGAGCGGGCGGGCGACAAGGAAGCGGTTGGCGCCGAGGCAGTCCTGGCCGGACGTTGCGAACTTGGCCTTGACCGCTTCGGCAACCGCGCGGTCGAGATCCGCGTCGGCGAAGACGATGAAGGGCGCATGACCGCCCAGCTCCAGCACCAGGCGTTTCACCGTCGCAGAGGCCTGGCGGTAGATGAGGCGGCCGGCTTCGGTCGAACCGGTGAAGGAGACGGCGCGCACGCGCGGGTCCCCCATCCAGGCGCCGACGATGGTCGCGGCATCGCCGGTCACC
>NZ_JBLXFR010000105.1:0-7905 GCF_048261845.1 Stappia sp.
TGCGGAACAGGTTGGCCGCGCCCAGCACCATCAGCACGGTGATCGGCACGAAGACGAAATAGAGCTGTGAGTAGTCCGTCAGCGGCGTGCCGAGGAAGGTGGCCGGCGTCAGCGTCAGTCCGCTGTTGCCGTTGGTCACGCTCTCCCAGTTGACGAAGACGAAATGCAGGATGAACGAGGCGGCGATGGTGGCGATGGCCAGATAGAGGCCCTTGACCCTGAGGCTCGGAAGGCCGACCAGGAGACCGACCGCCGCCGCAACGAAGCCGCCGGCAAGAAGGTTGAGCAGGAAGGGTGTGCCCAGGTTGAGCTGCATCCAGCCGACCGTGTAGGCGCCGACCGCCATGAAGGCCGCCTGGCCGAGGCTGACGAGGCCGGTATAGCCGGTCAGGATGTTGAGCCCGGTGGCGCTCGCCACGTTGATGGCGACGAGGCAGGCGAGATAGAGCCAGTAATTGTCGAGCAGGAAGGGTGCGGCGCAAAGGCTGAGCGCGAAGAGCGCCATCCACAGGCGCTGCGGCCGTGTCGTCAGCAGCGCCTCGTCGGCCCGGTAGCTGTGTTTGGCGGTTCCGATCTGCATGTCAAAGACGCTCGATTTCGGTCGTGCCGAACAGTCCGTAGGGACGGATCATCAGCGCGACGAGGAGAAGGCCGAAAGTGGTGACGAGCTTGAATTCGCCGCCCAGGTAGGTGCCGGCCCAGGCTTCGATCAGGCCGATGACCAGCCCGCCGACAAGGGCGCCGGCGACGGAATCGAGCCCGCCGACGATGACGACGACCAGCGCCGACAATCCGAACACGCCCATGGCCGGCGAGATGCCGCCGATGGAGCCGAGCAGCACCCCGGCGCCGGCTGCCGTGCCGCAGCCGATCACCCAGGCGAGCGAGAAGACGCCCGGCACGTTGATGCCGCAGGAATAGGCGGCTGCCTGGTCGGTGGCCGTGGCGCGCAGGGCAACGCCGCCGCGCCAGAAGCGGAAGAGGGCGAGGAAGACGGCGATGACGATGGCCGCGACGACGAAGGCAATGGCGATCTTGCGGGACACATAGGCCTCGCCGATGAAGACCGGTGCCGTGCCCATGAAGGCCGGCAGGGCGCGCGGGTCGGTGCCCCAGACCAGTTCCACCAGTCCGACCAGCACCGAACCGAGACCGATCGTCACCATGAAGACGGAGATCGGATTCTCGCCCAGCATCGGGCGGATCAACCCGCGCTCGACCACGGCGCCGATCGCTCCGCCGCCGGCGACCGCGAGCGGGATCGCCGCCCATGCCGGCAGGCCGAGCCCGGCGGCGAAGGCGAAGAACAGGTAGCCGCCGAGCATCAGCATCTCGCCGACGGCAAGGTTGATGACGCGTGTCGCCTTGTAGATCAGCACGAAGGCGAGCGCGGTGAGCGCCAGCAGCGCGCCGGAGCCAAGGCCGGCCAGCGTCACCTCGATGAAGAACAGGAGATCGCTCATGCCACTTCCTCCCGGTTGCGGCCGGCATCCGGCCCTTCGCCCTTCAGCCGCGCCATCAGGGCGGCCGGATCGCCGCTGCCCAGATAGGCTTCGGTGACATGGGGATCGGCCTGCACCTCGTGCGGCAATCCGCTGGCGATGACCTGGCCGAAATTCAGCACGACCACATGGTCGGAGATGTCCATCACCATGCCCATGTCGTGCTCGACCATCAGGATGGTCGTGCCCCATTCCTCCTTCACGTCGAGGATGAAGCGGGCCATGTCCTCCGTCTCCTCGCGGTTCATGCCGGCGACCGGCTCGTCGAGAAGCAGGATGCGGGGGCGCATGGCGAGCGCGCGGGCAAGCTCGACGCGCTTCTGCAAGCCGTAGGAGAGGGCGGCGACCGGCATGTTGCGGATGTGGTTGATCTCGAGGAAGTCGATGATGCGCTCCTCGACCTCGGCCCGCAGCTGCATTTCCTCGCGCTGGGCCGGCCCCCAATAGGCAAGGGCCTGCAGCAGGTTGGTCTTCATGTGGGCGTGACGGCCGAGCTTGATGTTGTCGAGCACGGTCATGCCGCGGAACAGCGCGATGTTCTGGAAGGTGCGGGCGAAGCCGAGGGCGGCGCGCCCGGGCGGATGCATGCGCGTGACGTCGCGGCCGTCGAAGCGAACAGAGCCCTGCTGCGGGTGGTAGAAGCCGGAAATGCAGTTGAACATCGACGTCTTGCCGGCTCCGTTCGGGCCGATCAGGGCCGTGATCGAACCCGGCTCGGCCGCGAAGGAGACGTTGCTCAATGCCTTGAGGCCGCCAAAGGCAAGCGACAGGCCCTCGACCTCGAGACGCGCCGCGCCGGTGGCGCCGGTTTCGCCTTTGCCCGTCATCCGCGATCCTTCCGGATGCGGGCGAGCGCAATGATGCCGGTCGCTACCGACCGGTCGTTGAGAACGTCCGACATGTTCCTCCCCGATACTGTCTTCGGCCCGCCTCCACGGGCCTTGCGGTCAAGTCCTCACGAGTACTGCCTGGCCGTGGACAGGCGCTCGAATATTCGTTCCACCGGTTCGTCGATGTCGCGCCCGGCGCGCTCGAAGCCCTTCCGCCAGTCGACAAGGTGACGCCGTGTCCAGACCCGCGCCGTCTCCTTGTCGCGCGAGGCGACCGCGTCGATCATGTGGCGGTGCGCGGTGACCATGCGCCCGGCACCTTGCGGCACCCGGCGGCAGATCAGTTCCGATGTCGGAAAGAACAGCAGGGCTGCCGGTTCGCGCGCCAGCTCCAGGACCCGGTTGCCCGAGGCGCGGGCGAGCAGCGCGTGGAAATTCGTGTCGATCTCGGCCAGCCGCACCGGATCGTCGACGGCGGCCTCCGCCTGCTTCTGGTTCGCTTCCAGTGCGGCAAGGTCGTCGGCGTCGGCGTTGTCCACCGCAGCCTCGATGACGCCGATCTCGAGGATCATCGAGGCGTTGAACAATTCGCGGAAGGTCACCTGGTGCAGCACCAGGGCGCGGCTCATGCGGTCGGAGAGCTTGCGATAGTGCGGAAGGCAGACATAGAGCTTGCGGCCCGCCTCGCGCTGGACCAGTCCGCCCTGTTCGAGCAGGCGGATGCCTTCGCGCACGGTCGAGCGGTTGACGCCGAACTGGCGCACCAGTTCCGCCTCGGTGCCGATCTCGTCGCCCGGGCGCAGCCTGCCGGCCATGATTTCCCGTTCGATGGCCTCCGCCACCATCTGGTAGGCGGACGGCACCTTGATCTTCTCGAACCGGCCGCTCTCCGCCACCGACATCTGAAAGCCTCCTCCCGGGCGGTCCGCCAGCGCCTCATGAGGTGTGCGCCGTGTCAGTTCGTCCCTTTGTCGGACAAAGCTTGCACACGGACAAAGCGACCGTCAAGCGGGCTTTTCTTGCTGCATTGCACCACAAAATGCCGGGAATGACGGACACGGAAAGCTGTCGTAGGGGAATTGACGGTTTGTCGGACAAAGTTGGTTCGAGCCGTGCCGAAAGAAAAATCCGGACGGGTCGCGCCTGTGGCGATTTCCGGCCGTCGGCGAGCCGTATCGCCTATCCTTGCCGCGAAGCGGGAGAGCGGACGAATGGCGCAAGGTAACGGAGCGGTTGCAATCAGGGCGGCGCGGGAGGCGGATATTCCGTCGATGTCCGGGCTTTTGCTGGCGGATGCGGGCAGGCGCTGTGCGGACAATCCCGACCTGTGGGGTTTGGCCGGCGATGCGGAGGCCCGGGTCCGCGCGGCGCTCATGGCCGCCATGTCAGGTGAGGGGCGCGGACCCCGGCATGCATGGCTGGTTGCCGAGGTCGGCGACAAGCTGGTCGGAACGGTCCATTCCCTGGTGCTGCCGGTGCCTCCCATCTATGCCGGAAACCTGGGCGATCCCGGCCTCCTGATGCCGGAATGCTTCGTGACGAGCGCGGCACCCGAGGGCACCATGCAGGCGCTGGTGGAGGCGGCGGAGGCGGACCTTGTCGCTGCGGGGGTGCGTTTGCATCTCGCCTCCGGCGTCGGCGCGGAGCAATGCGCGATGCTCATCCAGGCAGGCTATCGGCCAATCACGCTTTACCTCGCGAAAAGCCGCTTGCGGGCCGGATCGGATTCAGAGGCGGTGCGCCCGGCCGGTGTGCGTGCCGCCGATGCTGGCGACATTGCCGGGATCGTCGCCCGCAGTGCCGAGCACAGGCGCGTGATCGCCGCGCTCAACGCGCGTTTCTGGGCTCCCCATCAGGAGGCCGACACCCGGTTCGCTGCCTGGATGCTGCGCAGCCTCACCCTTGAGGACCGGGACATGCTGGTCGCGGGACAGGCGGATGATCCCGACGGATACGCGATTGCCCAGCCGGCGTCGCATCTGCATTTCCCGCCTGCCCATGACATTGCCGAAACCGGGATTCTGGATGATTTCTTCCATCGCGACTTCGCTGGACCGGCAAGGCTGTCGCATGGCGGGGTGGGGGCGGGTGCCTTGTTGCGGGCGGCGGAAGCCGTGTTCGTCAGGCGCGGGATCGACGCGGCGGTGGTGATCTGCCCGGCCGCATGGTCCTCCAAGATCGAGACCCTGGAGGCAGCCGGTTACCGGACCGCGATCACCTGGATGATCAAGTAGCGGAGCGCTGCGGGCTCGCGGCCGCTGTCTTCCGCCCTACGGCCGGCTTGACATTTCCGCTTTCACGTAACATGTAAAGTTCCATGAAAAGAGACAGCCGACTGTCCGGCGTGCTCCATGTGCTTTTGCACATGGCCGAGCATGACGGTCCCGTGACCTCCGAGGTGCTGGCAAGGGCCATGTGCACCAACCCGGTCGTGATCCGCCGGATCATGGCGGGTCTGCGCGAGCGCGGTTACGTGCGTTCCGAGAAGGGGCATCGTGGTGGCTGGCGCATCGCCCGCGATCTTTCCGGCATCACCCTGCGCGATGTCTATGACGCGCTCGGCCAGCCGTCGCTTTTCGCCATGGGCAATCGCAACGAGGCGCCCGGCTGCCTCGTCGAGCAGGCGGTCAACGCGGCGCTCGACAGTGCCTTCGAGGAGGCGGAGGCGTTGCTGCTTGCCCGCCTCGGCGAGGTGACGCTTGCCGCCCTCAGCGCCGATTTTCACGCAGGGCTTGTCGCGCGCCAGGATGCGCAGGACACGGAGATCGACATTGAAAACGTCCACTGAAGACAGCAACAGCCGGTTCCTCAAGGCGTTCCAGGACCCGCAGGCGGTTGCGCAATATGTCGAGGGGCCGCGCCGCTATGTGCCGGGCCTTGCCGACATGCACCGCATGACCGGGATCCTGTTGGCGGAAGAGGCGCCGGAGGATGCGAGGGTCCTGGTGCTGGGAGCAGGGGGCGGCCTGGAATTGAAGGCGCTTTCGGATGCCCATCCTGGCTGGCGTTTCGTCGGCGTCGATCCGGCCGGGCCGATGCTGGACCTTGCGCGGGAAGTGCTCGGGCCCTCCATGGCGCGGGTCGACCTCGTTCAGGGCTATATCGACGATGCGCCGGAGGGTCCGTTCGACGCGGCCGTCTGCCTGCTCACCCTGCATTTCCTTGCGCCCGACGAGCGGCGGCGCACGGCGGGCGAGATCCATCGCCGATTGAAGCCGGGCGCACCTTTCGTGGCTGCCCATTGCAGCTTTCCTCAGGGAGCGAGCGAACGCGGGACATGGCTGTCGCGCTATGCCGCCTTCGCGCTCGCCTCCGGGGCGGATCCGGAGCAGGTGAGCGGGGCGAAGGCGGCGATCGAGGCGAGCGATATCGCCCTCGATCCGCATCACGACGAGGACCTGCTGCGCGAGGCGGGTTTTGCGGATGCGAGCCTCTTCTACGCCGCCTTCACCTGGCGCGGCTGGGCGGCGCATGCGTGAACGAGGGTGTCGGAAGGACTGGCGCCGGTTTAGTCCGCGATGATCTCGAAGACGCCCGGATGGACCACGATCGGCTCGGGAAAGCCCTTGCCCAGCACCTTCATGCCGTCGGCGTTCAGCCCTTCTGCGTTGCCGTAGCCCTCGTTGACGACCGCGTCATAGGCCGCCTGCGATTCCCACACGACGATGTTGATGAAGTTGATGCGTCCCCGGGCGGTCGAGGCGCGGTAGAAGGTGGAGGAGACGAAGCCGGCCTTGCCGCGGAAATAGTCGACATAGGCGTTGCGCACGAGAATGGCGGTGTCCTCCATGCCGTCGGGAACCTCGATGCAGTTGATGGCGCTGATCTGGGGCATGGTCTCTCCTGGTGTCCGGAGGCGAGGCCAGGTTGGCCTGGTTCCACCGCTTACACGGGCAGGGCGCGGCTGTCACCACTCCTGCAGGCGGACGCGGCAAGGGGAACAAGCTCCGTGCCCGGCCGCACAGGCGACCCCGTTTTCGCTATGGTTTCAGCTCTATGGCCGTTGTTTCCTTGCCGGTCCGGATCACGAACATCGAGTAGAAGCGCGCAACATTGGTGTTGTCACGAAAGAGCCGCTCGCACAGCGCGTCGAACTCGTCCATGCCCGAGAGCCGCAGCATCAGCACCACGTCTGTCTCGCCGCTGACGGCATAGGCCTGCGTCACCGCCGGTTCGTTTTCCGCGAGTTGGAGAAAGCGCCGGATCTGTTGTTCGCCATGGCGATCCAGCTCGACCGTGATCACGGCCTTCAGCCCCTTGCCGGCGCGCGAGGGGTCGAGGATCGCGACGGTCCGGTCGATTACGCCGTCTGCCTTCAGCCTGCGGATGCGGCGCAGGCAGCTCGATGGCGACAAGCCGACCTCCTCGGCAAGATCGGCATTGGTGCGCGCGGCATCCACCTGCAGCAGGTTGAGCAGTTTTCTGTCGATGCGATCCATCCAGGGGCCGTCCATGCGTTCATGTGCTGGTACAAGTTTGCAATAAAATTGCATTCGCCTGCAAATTTTGACCAAAAATGCCGCTGCTTCTGAGCTATCCCTGTTCGCAAATGCGATGGAGTAACTCGGATGTCAGTGACTGCGTTGCTGGTTCAAAGAACCCGCGAAACCATTGGAATTTATTGGGAATTGGTGCGCATCATCGTGCCGGTCATGGTGGTGACGGAGCTGTTGGCCCAGTTCGGCGTGATCCGTGCGGTGTCGCCGCATTTCGCGCCGCTGATGCAGCTTTTTGGCCTGCCGCCGGAGCTGGCGCTTGCCTGGCTGACGGGTCTGCTCGTCGGCATCTGGGGCGCCCTCGTGATTCTGTTCGCGCTGGTGCCGGTCTCGGAACTGACGGTTGCCGACATGACCGTCTTCTCGACCCTGCTTCTTTTCGCCCACGCGCTGCCGATCGAACAGAGGATCATCCAGAAGGCGGGGCCGGGATTCTGGATCACCACCGTGCTGCGCGTCGTCGGCGGGCTTGCCTGCGCGGCCTTGCTGCATGCGCTGTTCTCGCTGACCGGGTGGCTGGCGCAACCGCTTTCGCCGACCTGGATGCCGATGGAAGAGACAACGGGCTGGGCCGGCTTCGCGCTTGGCATGGGCAAGACCCTGGCGGTCATGCTGGTCATCCTGCTCGGCCTGAGCTGGCTGATGGAGATCCTGCGGATCACCGGCATTCTCGACCTGTTGAACCGGGCCCTGGTGCCGCTTTTTCGCCTTGCGGGCATCGAGGCGCAGGCTGTTCCCTTCGCCGCGGTCGGGCTCTTGCTCGGCATCTCCTATGGCGGCGGCCTCCTGATCCGCGAGGCGCGGGCCGCGCGGGTCGATCCGCGCCAGGTGTTCCTTGCCTGCGCCTTCATGGGCTTTGCCCACAGCCTGATCGAGGACACGCTGATCGTCGTGGCGATGGGCGCCGATTTCGTCAGCGTCTTCTTCGGTCGCCTTGCCTTCGCGGTGGTGGCCACCGCGCTGCTCGCCCGTGTCGTCGGGCTGGTCCCGGACCGGGTCCTGTTCACCGCGCCTCGCGGATCAGGAGGCCGCCGCCATAGGAGATGCCGAGCAAGAGCCCGACCCCGGCGAAGGGGA
>NZ_JBLXFR010000106.1:0-7806 GCF_048261845.1 Stappia sp.
GGCTACCTCTTCGCCTATGGCGACAGCCTCGAAGCGACGACTTTCGGCGCCCTGCTCGAGAGTTTCGCCCGTGTCGACGCAGTCGCCACCTGCTGTTCTGCCGAGATCATCGCCGGCGTCGCGCGGGGCCGCTACCTCATCGCCTACAACGTGCTCGGCTCCTACGTGGCCAGCGCCGCCGCGCCCGAGGTCGGCGTCATCCTGCCCGAGGATTACACGCTGGTACTGTCGCGCGCCTACATGATCCCAAAGGACGCGACGCAGAAGGCCGCGGCGGCGCGCTTGCTGGAATTCCTGCTGGGCGACGAGGGCCGGGCCTTGCTGACCAAAGCCGGGCTGATCACCGAGATGGACCCGGCCGAGACCGGGCTGACCCCCAGTGCCCGACGGCTTCTGCCGCTGTCACCGGTCCTGCTGGTCGCGCTGGACGCCAACCGCCGGGCGCGGCTGCTGAAGGCCTGGGAAGACACCTTCCGTCCCGGGGACCCGCGCCGGTAAAGCCGTGGCGGCGCAGGACGGCCTGCGGGTCGCCCCTGGCCTCTGCCTTGTCCTGTTGCGCCGAAGCGGGCGCTGACAGCACCCGCCCCGGCGTCCTTGACCCTAGGCCTTACTTCTTGAGGTTTGTCCAGATCGTGTCGTAGACCTCCTGAACCTCCTGCGAGCAGGCCTCGATAAAGACGGCCTTGCCGGCGCCCTCGGGCGGGTTGGCCTCGGGCAATGTGCGCAATTCCTCGTCGAGCATGTCGGCCACGCCATCGACCCCGGCACCGTAGCGCGTCCAGTTGGTCAGCTCGGCAACGTTCTCGGGCTCCAGCAGGAAGTCCATGAACTTGAGCGCGTTGTCGCGGTTGGGCGCATCCTTCAGCAGGACGACGTTGTCCATCCAGGCGATGTAGCCCTGCTTCGGGAAGGCGTATTCGACGTTAGCGCCTTCTTCGCGGGCCTTGGCGCTAAAGCCGTCATAGATCATTCCCGCGGCCGCGTCGCCGGAGACCAGCACCTCTTTCGCGGTGTCGGAGTTGAACGAGACCCAGTGCTGCTTGGCCTCTTGCAGCATCGTGTTCAACGCCTTCAACTGGTCACGGTCGGAGGAGCATTGCGGAATCCCGAGGTGCAGCGCGGCCATCGCCATGACCTCGCCCTGGCTGTCGAGCACGTTAATTTTGCCGGAGAGTTCTGCCGGCGGGTTGAACAGGATATCGGTCGAGTCGATTGCACCGTCGTAGACGTCGCGGTTCACTGCGAAGCTGGTCGAGCCCCACTGGTAAGGGATCGAGCTCTTGCGCCCAGGGTCGAAACCGGGATCGGCCCATTCGTCCGCGATATTGCCCTTGTTGGCCAACTCGCCCTCTTCGATGGTGCCGAGCATGCCTTCGTCGGCCATGATCTTGACCATGTAGTCGCCGGGCACCGCGATGTCGTAGGTGCCGATCCCGCCGGCCTTCAGCGCGGCCAGCAGCGCCTCGTTGGAATCGTAGGTGTCCATGACGACCTCGACGTCATGCTCTTGCGAGAACTTGTCGAGCAGCTCTTGCGGCATGTATTCGAACCAGTGGTAGATCACCAGTTTCCCCTCGGCGGCGGCGGCATTGGCAAGGCTTGCCAACGCAAGCGCGGCGACACCGGATTTCAGCAGTCTGTTCATCGTTCTCTCCTTGTTGGTCATTGGGTCTTGTCAGTTCGGCTGATGACGTAGGACAGGCTGACAAGCACCACCGACAGCGCCAGCAGCATCGTCGAGATCGCCATGATGTTGGGCTTGATCCCCTGTTTGACCGACCCGAAGATCGCCGTTGGCAGCGTCTCGACGCCCGCGCCCTTGACGAAGTTCGTAATCAGGAAATCGTCGAGCGAGACGATGAAGGCCAAAAGGAAGCCCGAGAATATTCCCGGGATCATCAGCGGCAGCAGGATGCGGGTAAAGGCCTGGCGCTTGGTCGCGTAGAGGTCGAGCGCCGCCTGTTCGAGGCTGTCGGAAATGCCCTGCATCCGGGCCGAGATCGGCAGGTAGGCAAAGGGAATGCAAAAGGCGATATGCGCAAGCAGGATGCTCAGGTAGCCGCGGGTGAAGCCGACTGTGTTGAAGAATATCAGCGTCGCCACCGCCAGCACGATCTCGGGCACCATGATCGGCAGGCCGATCAGACCCAGCGACAGGTTGCGCCCCCGGAACCGGCCGCCCCGGATCATGCCCGTCGCCGCGAGGGTGGCGATCACCGTGGCCGTGGTCGCCGCGAGGATGGCAATGGTGAACGAGTTCCACGCCGCCCGCTTGAACTTGGCGCTTTCGGGCCCGATGAAGACTTCCGCGTACCAGCGCAGGCTAAGCCCCTCCCAGTTGGTGATCGAGTTGCTGTCGTTGAGCGAATAGATCGTCACCACCAGAAGCGGCGCGTAGAGCACCACGAGGCACAGCACGGTGATCGGGAAGAAGCCCGTGAAGCTCTTGATGTCGTAGCCGCGCGCCATCACCCGGCCCCCTTTTGCGCTTTCGCCTGCTGGCGGGCGAAGATCAGCAGCAGCACCAGCACCATGGTCAGCAGGATCATCGAGGCGGCGGCGCCGAAGGGCCAGTTGCCGGCGTTGCCCTTGAACTGCTCCTCGATCAGTGACCCGATCATGAAGTTCCGCGCCCCGCCCAGCAGATCCGGTGCCAGGAACGAACCCAGGGACGGCACGAAGACGAGGATGCAGCCCGCGATCACGCCGGGTTTCACCGCCGGCAACAGGATGCGCCGCAGGGTCGTCAGCTTGGAGGCATAGAGGTCGGCGGCGGCCTCGCTCAGGTTGAAGTCATAGCGCTCGACGCTGGCATAGATCGGCAGCACCATGAACGGCAGGTAGGAATAGAACAGGCCCATCTGCACCGCGAAGTTGGTGTTGACGATGGTCAGCGGGCTGTCGATCACACCGAGGCCCAGCAGGACGTCGTTCAGCGGCCCGTTGTCGCGCAGCATGAACTTCATCGACACGGTGCGGATCAGCAGATTGACCCAATAGGGAATGGTGATCAGGAACACCCAGAGCGGGCGCGTCTTTGCGGGCCGCGTGGCGATGTAGTAGGCGGTGGGCAGGCCGATCAGAAGGCTCAGCAACGTCGCCAGCCCGGCCTGCCAGATCGAGCGCCAGAAGATCGCGATATAGGTCCATTCGATCGTGCAGGGCTCGTCGCCGAACAGCCCGCGGGAGCAGAAGAACTGGTCATAGGCTGCGAGGCTAGGTTCCCAGATCACGCCGCCGCGGAATTCCTTGGTCAGGAAGGAATAGACCAGCATCAGCAGGACGGGCACCAGCACCATCACGCCCAGCACCGCCCACGCCGGCAAGAGCAGCCATGTCCGGGCCTCTCTATAGGTGTCGGTCGTGGCGCTGCCGCCGCTTGCCGCCCCGCCTGCCATCAGTCGACAAGGAGGCGCGCGGCCCCCGTCTCCATGTTGACGAAAACCGGGCTGCCCGGCTCGAAAATGCGCTTGTTGCCGCGGTCGGAATTGGAGGTGCGCACGGTGAACCCCGGCCCGTCGGCGAGATCGACGAGGGTCGAGATATCGGTGCCGACAAAGATGTTCTCCTTTACCGTGGCCTCCAGCGCCTCGGCGCCGGCCGGCGCCTCCGAGATGAACAGCCGTTCGGGACGCACCGACAGATGCACGTTGGCCCCGACGCCGACACCCTCGACCGCGGCGCAGGTCAACTCGTGCCCGCCGCCGAGGTGACAGGTCGCGCGGCCCGCGTCGATCCGGTCGACCGAGACGTCCAGCAGATTGGTCTCGCCGATGAAATCGGCCACGAAGGTGTTGCGTGGCCTCTCGTAGATGTCGCGCGCCTGGCCAAGCTGCTGCACCTCGCCGGCGGACATCACGGCGATCCGGTCAGACATTGTCAGCGCCTCTTCCTGGTCGTGGGTGACGAAGATGAAGGTGATGCCGGTTTCGCGTTGCAGGTGCTTCAGCTCCAGTTGCATCGCCTTCCGGAGCTTGAGATCGAGCGCCGAAAGCGGCTCGTCCAGCAGCAGCACCCGCGGCTGGGGCGCCAGCGCCCGGGCCAGGGCGACCCGCTGCTGCTGACCACCGGACAGCTGCGTGGGCTTGCGGCTGGCGAAGGCCTCAAGTTGCACCAGTTCGAGCATCTCGCCGGCGCGGCTGCGCGCCTCGCTCTTGGACTTGCCGCGCATCTCCAGCCCGAAGGCCACGTTGTCGAGCACGGTCATATGGGTGAAGAGCGCGTAGTTCTGGAAGACGGTGTTCACCGGCCGCTTGTTGGGCGGCAGCGAAACGATGTCTTCGCCGAAAAGGTGGATCGCGCCCTCGGTGATCCCCTCGAATCCGGCGATCATCCGGAGCAGCGTCGTCTTGCCACAGCCCGAAGGCCCGAGAAGCGTGAAAAACTCGTTGTCGAAGATCGACAGGGACACGGTCTTCAACGCGGTGAAATCCCCGTATCGCTTGACCGCCTGGCGGACGTCGATGGCGATCTGTCTGTCGTCGGGCAAGGGGAAACCTTCTCTGTTGCCAGTCTGCGACGACACTATGCGGGCTGGGAACGCGCCAGAAGAACCGTGTTGCTTATCGTGGCTTAGCCTTTTCCTAACGCGGATCCTCGCCGCGGAGCACGTCCAGCACGCGGCTCATCATCGCATCGCATTCGGCAAGTTGCGCCTCGGCAAGGTATTCGTCGGCCTTGTGGCCCTGGCCCGCCATGGAGCCCGGGCCGCAGACCACCGTGGGGATTCCGAGCCCGGCAAAGACACCGGCCTCGGTGCCGAAGGCCACCTTGGTGGTGCGATCGCTGGCCGCGAGTTTCCCAGCGAGGGCGACGACAGCGTTGTCCGGCGCCACGTTAAGCCCGGGGTAGGCGTTAGCCACGGTGAGTTCGATGCGGGCGCCCCTGTGCCTGCCGGCGACTTCCGCCGCCGCGGCCTTGATACGCGCGAAAAGATCGTTCGGCGCGTCGGCGGCGAGGTGGCGGAATTCGAATGTCATCTCGGCCCGGTCCGGCACGATGTTGAGCGCCGTGCCGCCCGAAAGCTTGCCCACATGCACGGTGGAATAGGGAATGTCATAAGCGGAGTCCCGCGCGCCGCCCTCGGCCAGCGCATTCTGAAGCGCGCGCAAAGCGCCCATGAACTCGCCGGCGAGGTGAAGCGCGTTGGTGAACTTCGGCGCCAGCGCCGAATGTCCGGCCTCGCCGTGAAACACCGCATTCAGCGCCGCCTTGCCCTTGTGGCCGATGGCGACCTGCATTTCGGTCGGCTCGCCCACCAGGCAGGCGCGCGGCAGGCCGATGGTGCCGGCAAGCTGGTCGATCATCTGCTGGATGCCGACGCAGCCGACTTCCTCGTCATAGGAAAACGCCAGCTTCAGCGGCTCTTGCAGATCGGCCCCCGCCGCGCGGTCGGCAAGCGACAGCATCGCGGCGAGGTAGCCCTTCATGTCGGTGGTGCCGAGGCCATACAGCCGGCCGTTCTCGCGGGTCAGGCGGAACGGATCGCGGCTCCATTGCTGGCCTTCGACGGGCACTACGTCGGTATGCCCCGACAGAAGTATCCCGCGCCCCGGCGGCCCGAGGCTCGCGAAAATCCCCGCCTTGTCACCATCGGGCGCGGCCAGGCGATGCACGTCGAATCCGCGCTCTTCAAGGAACGCCTGGATGTAGTCGATGATCCCGAGGTTCGGCCGCGCGCTGACCGTATCGAAGGCGACCAGCCGGTCGAGAATCTCCACTGTCTCGCCGGTGCCCATGTTCAGTCCACCGCCAGTTCCGTGATCTCGCGGCGGAACGGCAGATCATCACCGATATCCGGCGCGTCCAGCTCTCGCGCGTAGCGGTGGCCTGCATAGGTTGCCCAGGCGATGGGTCCGGGCGCGTTGGCGTCGCCGATGATCTCGACCGAGCGGATGCCGGCATCGGTCCAATCGGCCTCACGCGCCTTCAGATCGTCGAACAGTCCACGGTTCTCTTGCCGCGAGGCGACCATCACCACGGCGTCGCAGTCAAACCGCTGCGTCTGCCCGGTGTAGACGCAGTTGCTGATGACATGGTCCACGCCGATCTCGGTGATCCCGCGATTGAGCACGATTTCCACCCCCGCCTCGACAAGGCGCGGGTGGATGGCGATTTGCTCCAGCGTGTTGTTGGTCCAGTCCGAAACAAAGGCAGAGGGCGTGACCAGTGTCACATCGGCTCCGTTCCGGGCCAGCAATTCCGCCAGCACACCGCCCATGTAATAGTGATCGTCGTCGAAGAGGACGATCTTGCCTTCGGGAAGCGTGCCATCCATCAGGTCGTCCGGCGTGTAGACCGCCGCGCCCTCGGCAATCGGCATCGGTGTCACGTGCTGGCGCGCGACGCCGTCGCGGCGCCATGTCGCGCCGGTGGCAATGCAGACGTTCTCGAACCCGAATTCGAGAATGCTATCGGCGTCGAGCGCGCTGTCGAGATAGATCTCCACGTTCGCGCGCTGCGAAAGCTGATACTGGCGATAGTCAACCACCCGCCCCCAGGCCGACAGGCCGGGCAGCGCCGCCTCGCGCAGCACGCGCCCGCCGATCTCGGTCTTGGCCTCGGCCATCGCCACGTCATAGCCGCGCCGGCACAGCGCCCAGGCGGCCTCGAGTCCCGCAGGGCCAGAACCGACGATCAGCACGTTGGAGCTGTCGCCCTTGGCGTTCATCTTTTCCGGGTGCCAGCCCTTACGCCATTCTTCCATGAACGTCGGGTTCTGGGTGCAGCGGCTGATCGACATGGTCATGTCGCCGGTGATGCAGATGTTGCAGCCGATGCATTCGCGGATGTCCTCGATCCGGCCTTCCTCGATCTTCTTCGGCAGGAAAGGGTCGGCAATGGAGGGCCGCGCGCAGCCGATGAAATCCAGCGTGCCGCTGCGCACCATCCGGGCCATCACGTCGGGCGAGGTGAAGCGCCCGACGCCGACGATGGGCTTTTCCGTCAACTCGTGGATGCCGCGCACCAGCTGCTCTTGCGCCGCCTCCTCTTTAAAGCGTGACGGGCCAGAGCAATCCTCCCAGCTGCCATGCGCCAGGTCCCAGAGGTCGGGCAGATCGCGGTTCATCTCGATGAACTCGCGCAGTTCGGCATTGGAAAAGCCCAGCTCGCCGATGGTCTCGTCAAGGCTTACGCGCAGGGTCAGCCCCATCGTGTCGCCCACCGCGTCGCGCATGTCGGCCACGACTTCGTTCACGAAACGCGCGCGGTTTTCCAGGCTGCCGCCGTATTCGTCGCTGCGTTGGTTGGTGGCCCGGCTGAGGAAATGCTGGAAGATGCCGAACCCATGCGCGCCGTAAAGGCAGATCAGGTCGAACCCGGCGGCCTTCGACCGCTTCGCGGCATTGACGAACCAGCGGCGCAGATCGCGGATGTCCTGCTTGTCCATCGCACGGGCCTGCACCGGGTCGTTTGTAAATGTGCGGATCGGCATGGCCGAAGGCGCCAGCGGCACCTCCTTGGTATAGAGATTTGGCCCGTTGATGCCGGAATAGGCGAGCTGGATACCCGCGAGCGCGCCATGGCTCTTCATCTTCTCGGCCATCTTGCGCAGCTGCGGGATGTCCTTGTCCTCCCACAGGCGCAGCTCAATGAAGGGGGTGATTTCCGAGGTGTGGTGCATTTCGCATTGCTCGGTGAAGATCCCGCCCCAGCCACCCTCGGCCTTGATGCCGCGCACCTCGGCCGCCGCCGAGGGGTCGCGATAGCCGCCGCCGTTGCAATGCGGCACCTGGTAGAACCGGTTCTTGGCCGTGACCGGGCCGATGTCCATCGGCTCGAACAGAATGTCATAGCGTTTATCGC
>NZ_JBLXFR010000107.1:0-7716 GCF_048261845.1 Stappia sp.
GGCGGCAGGTCGCAGGATGGCGGGTCCGGGGCGTGCTGCGCCTGTTCAAGTACCCGCGCGGACATGACCCGCGCCTATCCGCTCTTGCGCATGGACGCGTGCAGCTCGTCCGGGTCGATCCGCTGGCGGACAAGGCCCGGCTGCACGCTGGCCGGCGGCACCGCCGGAAGCTCGACGGACAGCCGTCCGGTCACCTCCTGCTTCTCGATCGCGCGCGCCTCGCCGTCCTTCATCACATAGATGGCGGTGTAGTAGAACTCGATCGTCGGATCGGTGCGCAGCCGCTGGATGCCGTAGTAGCGCTCGATCGTGTCGACCTTCACGCCCTGCGGCGAACCGAGGATGCTGTAGAGGATCTGGTTCTGCTGCGATTCGCCGGCAAGTTCCCGCTCCTTCCGGGTCATCTCCTCGCGCGGCTTGCGCAGGAAATCGGGCAGCGTGTCGCCGAACTCCTCCTTCGCCGTCGTGGTCAGCTGGAACATGGTGAGATTGACGCTCGCCACCTTGTCCCAGTCGATCAGGCTGGTGTCGACCTTGACGCTGTAGTTCTGGATCGTGTTGGTGATCGTCAGCGTCTTCGTCTCGCTCGACTGGCGATAATTCGCCAACGAGAAGTTCGTTCCGTCGGAATAATAGATCTGACCGGAGATGTTGTAGTAGGCCATGTTGAGATTGTCGACGGCCTGGAAGTTCCAGCGCGGTTCGGCAAAACTCAGGAAGCCCTCCGGCGTCCAGTTCGACCAGTTGTTCTCGGCAATCCATTTATCGCCATTGTTGGCCGGATCGAAATACTGGGCATTGACGTCGACCAGCGCCAGCGTCGTGGGTTCGTTCGTATAGTTGAACGCCCTCAGCGTGAACTGGGTGAACAGCCCCTTCGGATCGACGACGAAGACGATGTCGGCATTGCCCGAACCGGTATAGTCGGGCGCCGCGGAGAGCGCCCCGGGCGGCTGCGACACGATCTCGGTATTGTCCGCCATCTGGTAGCGCAGCCGGTAGGTATAGCCCTGGCCGATCGGCAGGTTGTAGTAGCTGTCGAAGGCAATGGCCTCCTCCTCGCCGTTTGCCGTCATCGTCTTGGTCTGGACGATGGCCGGATTGCCGGCAGGCGGGGCGAAGAAGAAGTCGATATTGACCGCCCTGACGCCGGTCGGCGTGCCGAAAGGCACGTTCTGGCCGATGAACGTCACTTGCCGCGTGCCGAAATTGTTCGGCGTGATGTTGACCAGCGTGTCGGTCGTCGTCACCGGATCGCTCTGGTAGCTCTTGCCGTCGGCGAACTCGATCACGTAGCTGTAGGTGAACGCGCCGTTGTAGTCGCCGCCGGAGAAGTCGCCCGGCGCCTCGTAGATCAGCGACGATTGCGCCCCGTCCTTGACGATCAGCGTGAAGGTGTTGTCGGTCTTGCGGGTCGGATAGGTCACGGTGACCGTCACCGACTCGGCGATCGGATCGCCATTGTCGCTGCGATCAAGCTGCCCGATCAGATTGAAGACAACCGAAAGCTTGCGGTTGTCGACCTTGACGAAAAGCTTGTCCCACTCCTCCGCCGAGAACTTGCGCATGAACGTGCTGACCGGCGTCGACCAGTCGATCACCGTGTCTTCCTGATAGGACTGGGTGAAGGATGTCGTCGCCGACACCGGGTTCGGCCCGGTCGCCATCACCGCCGCGGCCGCCACCGTGCTGGAGACCTGGTTCTCCAGCGTTGTCCAGCCCCAGTCGCGCACCCGCTGCGCCAGCTCTTCGGAACTGCCGGCGCCAAGCTCCACCTTGACGTCGCCCGCGCCCGACTGGGTCAGCACCTGCTTGACCTCCTGCAGCACCTGCTTCTGGTTGCCCCAGGTGTCGCGCACGGTCTTGTACTTCTTCTCGTATTCGATCGCCGCCTCGGCCCTGTAGCTGACCGTCGCCTTGGCTCCGAGCAGCTTTGTCAGCACCTGCATGTCGTATTCGACGCGGAACGGCGAGGCACCGCCCCCCGACCCGTAGGCGCCCTTGAACGTGTTGAGCGCCTCGGCCGTCTCCAGCTCGATCTGGAAGGCGGCGACATTGGTGCCGTAGAGCGTCGGCTCGACGGCCAGGACCCGCCCCTCGCCCTCGATGTCATAGTAGAAATAGGCGGTACCGCCGACCCAGGTGAACCCGCCCCAGGAGATGTCGTCACCCAGCACCTTCTCCGCCGCCGCGCGCGCGGCAAGCGGCTGGATCAGCTCCATCTCGAAGGTGCACAGGCCGGCAACGCCGCCGCCATTCCTGGTGTACTCGGTCAGCGAGAAGGCCGGCGCGCCGCCAACCGTTCTCAGGGTCGGCACCGGCACCATGTACCAGAGCTTCGGATTGTCGTGGTCCTGGTAGACATAGACGACGCTGTTCGTGCCGTAGTCGATTTCCCGGACAGTGGTGATATCGAACATCGCAACCTCGCATGGAAAAAACTGGCTGGAAACGCAAAATATCTACTTATGCGGGTATCGTCGCATCAACAGAACAACCTCGCAAGGCTTTGCAGCAGGATTTAATGAGACGATTTTCAGAATTTTTTGTAATCATTAATATGATCAGTGACATGAAATGAAATTTCAGAAAATCCATCCAAATCTATTATATAAACAAAAACAACAATATGGAGTTTAATGATAAAAATACAAAATCACCGTATGATTCTCGAAAATATACTATTGATGAAATATTCATGGAAAACAATATCAAGGGAAAATCGGAAAAATACACGAACCATATTGCAACTTTTGCGGGCATAGCCAGAGAGACGAACCCGGAGCAAGGTTCATGACGGCGCCGGAAACGGCGCCAGACCGGCATTCCCGCGGGCGCTCATTCAGCCTCTTCGCGCAATGCCGGAGCAGGAGCCACGGCCATGCAGCTCCCGTCGCCTCACCCGGCTGCGACCGGACACCCAGCGGACAACAGACGGTTAGCCCGCCGGCTGACCGATGCGGCGGCGATGCGGCGCCGCAATGCAGGCAAGGGCGAGAATCGCCCCCGAGACGGTGGCGATCATGCCGGCGGCGCTGACCGCATTTGACGCCCCGAACCAGAGCGGTCCGTAACCGGCCAGCACATAGCCGAGAACGGCGGCAAGCGTGGCGAAAACGGCACTCCAGGCAACCTGGCGCTCGAGCTGCTCGGTCATCAGCCGGGCTGCGGCCGGCGGGCAGATGAACATGGCGATGACGATGATCGATCCGACCGCATCGAACGCGGCAACCGCCGCCACGGCGGAGGCCGCGACGAGCGCCAGCCCGATCAGCCGCACCGGCAGGCCGAGCGTCGCGGCGAAGCCCTCGTCGAAGGTGGAGAGCTTCAAGGGACGCCAGAACAGCAGCATCAATGCCGAGATTGCAGCCGCCACGAGCGCGATGCGCGGCAGTTCCGGCGGCAGTCCGGCAAGGGCGTCGGCATCGAGCAGCGAAGCCCAGCCGGTCGCGTCGAACCAGATCAGGCTCTCCAGGGACCCCATCAGCGCGTGTTCCACATCGAGATGGACGCCGCTCGTGTCGCTCTGTTCCAGGAGCAGGACGCCACCGGCGAACATCGATGTGAAGACGACGCCCATCGCCGCCCCGGGCTCGATCCGGCCAAGCCGGCGGATGGTCTCGATCAGGAACACGGCAACAAGCGCCGCCCCGGCGGCACCGGCAAGCATCGGCAGGCTTGCCAGGCTTCCGGTGACGAGAAAGGCGACGACGATGCCCGGCAACACCACATGAGAGATCGCGTCGCCGATCAGCGCCTGCCGGCGCAGGATGAGGAAATTCCCCGGCAGGGCGCAGGCGATGGCCGAGAGCACGCCGATCAGGATCGGGGTGAGTGAAAGCTGGACGAATTCGGCGCCCATCACGCCGGCACTCCGATGGCCGCCGACCGGTTGATCATGCGATCGATCTCGACAATCTCGTCAGGGGTCATCACGTCCTCGATCGGGGTCAACCCGTCATAGCGGTGGGCCAGGGGATCGTCGCGATGGATCTCGCGGGCGATCTCGAAACGGCGCTCGTCGCGCAACGCCCGGGCTGCGGCCGCGCGTCCCGGCTCGGTCGCCACCCGGTCCGCCCGGATCAGTCCCTCGCGCTGCAGCACGCGCAGGGTCAGCGGATCGAAGATCGGCTCGCTGCGCGCCAGCGACAGCAGGCCCTGGCGACGATGCAGGCGCAGCTGGAAACTGCGGTGACGGATCGCGGCGGCGAGCACACCGCGGCGCGGTGCGAAAAGCAGCGAAGCCAGAAACAGGCAGAAGGAGACGAGCACGATGATCGGCCCCGTCGGCAGGCCCGGCGCGGCGGCGGAAATCGCCGCGCCGGCATAACCGGACACGCCGCCGATGGCCCCGGCGGCCAACACCACATGGTCGGTGCGCTCGCTCCACAGCCGCGCGGCGACGGCCGGCACGATGAGCAGCGCCACGACGAGGACGAGGCCGACGATCTTCAGGCCCGTGACGGTGACGGCAAGCACCAGCATCATCATCGCTAGATCCGTGCGGCGCGTATTGACGCCGGCCGAGGCGGCATAGCCGGGATCGAAGGCGACCAGCGTCATCGGCCGGCGCAGCACGACAAGGGCGGCGACCGCAAGGGCCCCGCCCACCGCGATCACGGTGGCGTCCTGGAAGAGCATGCCGGCGGTGGATCCGAGCAGGAACCCCTCGAGCCCCGCCTGCCGGCCCTGGGAGAGCGTCTGGATGACGGTGAGAAGGACGATGCCGAAGCCGAAGAAGACGGAAAGCACCGCGCCGATGGCGGTGTCTTCGGCAAGCCTCGTGCGCCGGGTGATCCATTCCACGGCGAGAAGACCGGCGGCGGCCGACAGTGCCGAACCCGCGATCAGCCCGAGCAGGTTGCGGCCGTCGAAGCCGAACCCGACCATCACGAGAAACGCCAGGCCGACGCCGGGCAGTGTCGCGTGGGCGATGGCGTCGCTGACCAGCGCCCGCTTGCGCAGGAACAAAAACGTGCCGCCGGCTCCGGCGGCGATCCCCAGCAGCCCCGCGCCGATGGCAACCAGCGCCGCGTTGTAGCCCGCCTGCAGCAACAGCGCGTCGAGGAAGATCGCAAAGGGAGATGCCATGTCCGGGCTCACTCCCCCAGCCGAAGCTGGTCGATATGGGCGGAGGCAAGCCTCCCCCCGTAGGTCGCCTGCAGATTGGCGGCGGTGAACGTGCTGGCGACCGGACCTTCGGCGACCTTGCGCGTGTTGATCAGCAGGACCCGGTCGAAATAGTCGGTGACGGTCGCAAGGTCGTGATGGACGCAGACGACGGTGCGCGCCTCCGCCTTGAGCTCCTTGAGCACGTCGATGATCGCCTTTTCGGTCGCCGCGTCGACACCGGCAAAGGGCTCGTCGAGCAGGTAGAGATCGGCGCCCTGCGCCAGCGCCCGGGCAAGGAATACGCGCTGCTGCTGGCCGCCGGACAACTGGCCGATCTGCCGCTCCGCGAAATCGGCCATGCCGACCCGGGCAAGGCAGCTGCGTGCCTTTTCACGATGCGCGGCGCGCACCAGCCGCAACAGGCCGAGTTCGCGGTAGAGCCCCATCAGCACCACATCGATGACCCTGGTGGGAAAATCCCAGTCGACGGACGCCCGCTGCGGCACATAGGCAATCCGGTCGCGGGCCCGCTCCAGCGGCGTGCCGAAGACGGTGACCGTGCCGGACAGGCGCGGAACGATGCCGAGCGCCGCCTTCAGGAGCGTCGACTTGCCGGCCCCGTTCGGGCCGACAATGGCAACCAGGCTGTCACGGGGAAAGGTCGCGTCGACGGAAAACACCGCCGGGCTCTCGCCGTAGGAGACGGTGATCTCGCGCAGGGCAAGGGCGGCCCGGTCCACTGTCGCCCGTGCCTCGGCCTCCGCCTGCCGCGTCGCAACGAGCCCTATGGCCGGCGGAGTCGAGGTCCTGCTCATCGCGCTCAGCTCCCCGCCGCCAGCCGTCCGGCCATGCCGCGTTCCGGCGCATCCCCGCCAAGGGCGCGCGAGATGGTGGTGGCGTTGTGGTCGATCATACCGGGATAGGTGCCCTCATAGGTTCCCTCCTGCCCCATCGCATCGGAGAACAGCTCGCCGCCGATCGCAACATCATGGCCGCGCGCCGCGGCCCCCTCGACAAGTGCCCGAACCGAACGGTCCGAGACGGAGCTTTCCACGAAGACGGCCGCGATCTTGCGGTCCACCAGAATGTCGACCAGTTCGGCGACACGCTGCAGCCCTGCCTCGCTCTGGGTCGAGATGCCCTGGATGCCGAGCACCTCGAAGCCGTGCGCCCGGCCGAAATAACTGAAGGCGTCATGCGCGGTCACAAGCACCCGGGCGCTTTCCGGCACCGAGCCGAACACCGTGTCCGAATAGCCGGCAAGCGCTTCCAGCTCCGCCAGATAGACGGCCGTGTTGGCGGCGAAGGCTTCCGCCCGTTCCGGGCGCTCCGTGGCCAGCGTATCGCGCACCTTCTCCACCACCTTCGACCACAGACGCGGATCCATCCACACATGCGGATCGAACTTGTCGGGATAGTCGACATGGGCGATCAAGAGCTCGCGCGGCAGGCCTTCGGCAACGGCGACGGTCGGCTTGCGCTCGCCGAGCTTGCGCAGGAACTCCTCCATCTGGGCTTCCAGATAAAGACCGTGCCAGAGCACCAGGTCGGCGCGCACCATGGCGGCGATGTCGGTGCGGGTCTGGCGATAGGCATGCGGGTCGACGCCCGGCCCCATCAGCGCCCGCACCTCGACGGCGTCGCCTCCGATGCGCCGTGCCGCGTCGGCGATCATGCCGGTGGTGGCGACCACGGACAGCGGCGCCTCGGCGCGGGCCGGCAAGCCGCCCGGCATGGCGACGGCGGCAAGCCCCAGCAGCAGCAGCGCACGGCGGGACAGGCTGGCCGCGGATCCGAACGTCATTCGCCAAATCGTCTCATGCATCGCCAAACCCTTTCGTGCGGACGGAGGCCGCCCTCCTTGTTTGGAATGATTATGAGAACGATTTGCAATTGTCAATGCAATTGCGAACGATTTGCAAAAACATCGAAGACACATGGCGCCCTTCGCGACCCGCCGTTGCACAGGCTCTGGAAACGGCCGGTGCCGGCACGGCCTGGACGCAGTCGCAGAAGCAGCAAGAGCGTTGCAGGGGCGCCGGGTCGGGCGCGGTGAATTCTGTCATTGTATGTTCATATGAACGTTGTGCTATGTTCATATGAACGAAGTAGAGACGGAACGTCCACATTCGGGGGGAGCAACGCCGGTCATGACAGGCGACATCGACATCACCGCGCGCCAGCGCGAGATCGCCGATCTCGTGCAGTCCAACGGCTTCGCCTCCGTCGAGGCGCTGGCCGAGCGGTTCGAGGTGACGACCCAGACGATCCGCCGCGACCTGACCCGGCTGTGCGAGCACGGCATCCTGCGCCGCACCCATGGCGGCGTCGAGCCGCCCGCCCCTGTCGGAAACCTCCACTACGCAAGGCGGCAGATTCTCAACCTGCCACAAAAGCGCGCGATTGCCGAGACGGTCGCCAGCCGCGTTCCCGACGGCGCCTCGCTGGCCTTCTCGATCGGCACGACGCCGGAGATCGTCATGCAGGCGCTGACCCGCCACCAGGGCCTGCGGATCTTCACCAACAACCTGCATGTGGCCTTTTCCGCCTCGCAGAACCCCGGCTTCGAAGTGACCATCGCCGGCGGGCGCCTGCGCCACGGCG
>NZ_JBLXFR010000108.1:0-7480 GCF_048261845.1 Stappia sp.
CCCGTCCGGTCTTGTCGAGCCGCCGGCGCAGGGCCTCGCCGTCGCCGCCGGCGGACGTCTCCGATGTCTCGGCCGCGTCCTGCAGGCGGTCGGCGCGCAGCCGCGCCACCGTCTCGCGCAACTCGGCGATCTCCTTGTCGCGGGCAAGAAGGGCCGCGCGCAGGCCGGCCTCGACCCGCCTTGCGCGCTCGTCCGCCTCCTGCAACTGGTCGCGCAGCGACGTTGCTTCCTCGTTCTTGCGCCGGAAGGAGGCTCCCGCCAGGTGCGACCACATGTGCACCTCGCCGAAGATCCGGGCTCTCAAGGTCCCGGGAACATGCGCATGCGTCATGAAGGCCCAGTAAGCCGGGGCCACCTGGCCGCGTTCGCACATCTCGGTCCACAGGGCACTGAGCGCGTCGGCATCGCGCGCCCGCCCGACCCGGCGCAGGGCGCCCTCGAAGCGGCTGTCGAGCAGTTTCTGGAAGGCGCGGGAAAAGGCGCAGTCGGTGGTCGACAGGCGCACGAAATGGCCGTGCACGTCGTAGTCGGGCGTGTCGGGCGCCACCTCGATGCCGGTCTTGCGGGCCACCCGGCGCAGGTCGTCGACGCTGGCGCAGGTGCCGACGATCGAGCAATGCACGCTGTCGCCCTGGTCCCACAAGGCGATGCGCCGCCGTGCGGCGGACGGTTCGGCCGCGCCCGTGTCGCGGGCACTCGCCGCTTCGGCGGCGACCGCGTCCTGGATCGCCTGCCGCAAGTCCTGATGTCTGGCACACATGGAGCCGAGGCCCTTCCCGAAGGGTTGCAAATGATCGTCCTGCAAAGAGCGTGGCTTGCTGACCGTCGAGGGAGTTGACGGATGGCTTGCTGGCGCTTGGATCTCCGTAGCGCTCTCCCCGGGCACAGCGAGAGGCGAAACGGACATTGCCTTTGCTATAAAACATGAGTATTTGAGTCAAGAATAATCTTGCGAACGGTTCGCAAGTTTAGAGCGGTTCCAAACCGTGCGCGGCCACGCCTCTCCGGTCTTCACCGGGCCGGGCAAGGCGCCGCGCCCATCCGCCACGCGTTCGCCCGCCATGCGTTCGCCCGTCACGCGATCGAAGGAGCAAGACGATCATGACTCAGACGCCCAACCACGCCCATGCCACGCTTTACAGGCGGCCGCGCACCACCCAGCGCACACTGACCCTGCCGAAAGGCACGCAGCAGACGGCGCCGCTGGAACTGGACAGCTCCGCCCTCTTCCAGGGTGCCCGGGAGGTGCATATCCGCCACAAGGACATGGTCTACCGCCTCTCGATCACCCGTTTCGAGAAACTGCTTCTGACCAAATAGGGCCGGCCTGATCTTCGGCACGCCTGACCCGGCCCCGCCTGGCCAGAGCCTCTTCCCCGCACCGGCCGGCGCGGCCCACGCCCCGCGGGGCGTGGGCCCTGTCCGCTTCCCCGCACAAGGGCCGCGTTCGCGGCGGCGCGGCCGCTTGCCTTTGGCCGGCCGATCTGGCAGGAATTCGGGAGCGCTGCCGGCAACGACACCGGTGGCGGCACTGGCAATGACACCCTGGCGATACCGGCAAGAGGCAGGAACCGACGTGCGAGCAACCGCCGTCCCCTCCACGCGGATCAGGCGCTCACCGTCCACGGCGCAGGCCGGGGCGACCGCCGTTTCGACCCTGGCCGCATGTGTCCGGCCCGCCGCCCGCACCTTGGCGCAGGGCCCCGCCTGCGGGCGATTTAGACGCACCTGACCCCGGGGCCCCTCCCGCGCCGTCCGGTTCCGCGCAAGCCTGAGCGCTGCTGCTGGAAACCGGCTGAAAGTCTGCTAAAAGACCTCAACTCCCTGTCAACGTGCCGCGCCGGCAAGCCGGCCGCGCGCCGCCAAGTCCGACGGTGCCATGTCCGAACTGCAATCCCTTGAAACTGCGATTCTCGCGGCCATCGCCGCCGCCTCCACCGAAGCCGAGCTGGAAGAGGTGCGCGTTGCCGCCCTTGGCAAGAAGGGCTCGGTCTCCGAGAAGCTGAAGACGCTCGGCGCGCTCTCGCCCGAGGAACGGCGCGAGATGGGCCCGGCGATCAACGGCCTCAAGACCCGCGTCGCCGAGGCGCTCGCCGCCCGCCGCGACCTGCTGCAGGAAGCCGCGCTGGACGCCCGCCTGCAGTCCGAGCGCGTCGACGTCACCCTGCCGCTGCGGGCGGCACCGGCGGAGACCGGCCGCATCCACCCGGTCAGCCAGGTCGTCGACGAACTCACCGCGATCTTCGCCGACATGGGCTTTTCCATCGCCGAAGGTCCGGACATCGAGACCGACCATCTCAACTTCACCCAGCTCAATTTCCCGCCCGACCATCCGGCGCGCGAGATGCACGACACGTTTTTCCTGCATCCCAAGGAGGACGGCGAGCGCATGCTGCTGCGCACCCACACCTCGCCGGTGCAGGTGCGCACGATGATGTCGCAGAAGCCGCCGATCCGGGTGATCACCCCGGGCCGCACCTATCGCTGCGACAGCGACCAGACGCACACGCCGATGTTCCACCAGGTCGAGGGACTGGTCATCGACAAGGGCAGCCATATCGGCCACCTGAAGTGGATCCTGGAGGAGTTCTGCAAGGCCTTCTTCGAGGTCGACGAGATCAAGATGCGCTTCCGCCCCTCCTTCTTCCCCTTCACCGAGCCGTCGATGGAGGTCGATATCGGCTGCGATCGCTCCGGCAACGAGGTGAAGATCGGCGAGGGCAACGACTGGCTGGAAATCCTCGGCTGCGGCATGGTCCATCCCAATGTCATCCGCAATTGCGGTCTCGACCCGGATGTCTACCAGGGCTTCGCCTGGGGCATGGGCATCGACCGGATCGCCATGCTGAAATACGGCATGCCGGACCTGCGCGCCTTCTTCGACGCCGATATCCGCTGGATCGAGCATTACGGTTTCCGCCCGCTCGACCTGCCGACCCTGTTCGGAGGCCTGTCGCGATGAGTGCCGTCAGGACATTTTGGCGCGCCGGCCGCCTGCTCGTGCTGCTCGCCATCCTTCTTGGGCCGGGCGTGTGGACCCTGCCGGCCGCCGCGCAAGGGGCGGGCACACCCGCCTCCTTCGTCGAGGTCTGCGCTGACAAGACCAGCGAGCGCGGCCGGCTGCGCTATTGCGATGCCTATTTTCGCGATGCGCTTGGCCCCCAGGCCGACGCCGTTCTCTACCTGCGCGACCGCATCACCACCCTGCGTGCCAGCCAGGAGGTGAACGCCGAAAGCAACTACGAGAGCTTCCTGAGCGCGGTCGCCATCGTCGCCTTCCTGTCGATCGCGACCATGCTGCTGGTGGTCAGCGAGCGGCGCATAACCGGTATCGCCAAGTGGTCGTCGGTGACCTCCGCCGCCGCCGTTCTGGTGATGGCCGCAACGATGACGCTCGGCTGGCTCGACAAGTACCGCGCCGAGGATGCGACGATGCTGGAGCTTGGCCTGTTGCGCGACCAGATCGAGGTCGAGGCCTCGCATGCGATCGCCGGCGGACGCCTGCTCGACGACGCGCAGATCCGCCGCTGGACCGACCGGCTGCACCAGATCGGCGTGCGCTTCGCCACCAGCTATGGCGATGCGTCCATCGTCCCCGATCTCGACCGCTTCACCCCGACGAACTGAACGCTCGCGCCCGCGCCGGCCGTCCGGCGCCCGTGGCTGCAAGACACGAAGAGACCAAGCCCATGAAATTCACCCTCTCCTGGCTGAAGGAACATCTGGAGACCGATGCCGGCCTCGACGAGATCGTCGAGACGCTGACCCGCGTCGGCCTCGAGGTCGAGGACGTGACCAGCCCGGCCGACCGGCTGAAACCCTTCACCATCGCCAGGGTTGTCGATGCGAAGCCGCATCCCAATGCCGACCGGCTGAAGGTGCTGACGGTCGATGCCGGCGACGGCAAGGCGCCGCTGCAGATCGTCTGCGGCGCGCCGAATGCGCGCGCCGGCCTTGTCGGCGTGCTGGCGCGGCCGGGCGATTATGTCCCCGGCATCGACGTGACGCTGTCTGTCGGCAAGATCCGGGATGTGGAAAGCTTCGGCATGATGTGCTCCGAGCGCGAGCTGGAGCTGTCCGACGAGCACAACGGCATCATCGACCTTGGCCCCGACGCGCCGGTCGGTGTTTCCTATGCCGAATGGGTCGGGCTCGACGATCCGGTCATCGAGATCGGCCTGACGCCGAATCGTCCCGACTGCACGGGCGTTGCCGGCATTGCCCGCGACCTTGCCGCCGTCGGCCTTGGCAAGCTGAAGGAAAACCGCCCGGCGCAGGTCCCCGGCGAGGGACCGTGCCCGGTCAACGTGCGTCTCGAATTCGGCGACACGCCGCCGCTCTGTCCGGCTTTCGCCCTGCGCCTCGTGCGCGGTGTGAAGAACGGCCCGTCGCCGGACTGGATGCAGAAGCGGCTGAAGGCAATCGGCCTGCGCCCGATCAACGCGCTGGTCGACATCACCAACTATGTCACCTTCGATCGCGGCCGCCCCTTGCATGTCTTCGATGCGGCCAGGGTCAAGGGCGACCTCGTGGTGCGCCGTGGCCGCGAGGGCGAGGAACTGCTGGCGCTCGACGGCAAGACCTACAAGGTCGACGACACGATCTGCGTCATCGCCGACGACAACGGCCTGGAATCGCTGGCCGGCATCATGGGCGGCGAGCTCTCCGGCTGCACGGAGGAAACCACCGACGTGCTGATCGAATCCGCCCTTTGGGACGACACCAACATCGCCCGCACCGGTCGCAAGCTCGGCATCAACACCGATGCACGCTACCGGTTCGAGCGCGGCGTCGATCCGGCCTTCTGCGTTCCCGGCGTCGAACTCGCCACCCGCCTCGTCATGGACCTGTGCGGCGGCACGCCGAGCGAGATTTCGATGGCCGGCAAGGTGCCGGAGACCGATCGCAGCATCGATTTCCCCTTCTCGGAGGTGAAGCGGCTGACCGGCCTGTCGGTCTCGGACGCGGAGATCAAGGGCGTGCTGTCGCGGCTCGGCTTCTGGGTCACCGGCAGCGGCGACACGGTCAAGGTGGCGCCGCCCTCCTGGCGCCCGGACGTGCATGGCAAGGCCGATCTCGTCGAGGAGGTCGTGCGCATCGTCGGTCTCGACAAGGTCGTCTCGACGCCGCTGCCGCGTCTCGCGAGCGTCGCCGGCCGAGTGCTCACGCCGGGCCAGACGCGCCGTTCGCAGGCGCGCCGGGCACTCGCGGTGCGCGGCATGAAGGAAGCGGTCACCTGGTCCTTCATCTCGCGCGCCCAGGCGGAAGCCTTCGGCGGCGGCACGCGTCTGCTGGAACTGGCCAACCCGATTTCCGCCGACATGTCCGACATGCGCCCGAGCCTCGTGCCGGGTCTCGCCGCCGCTGCCCAGCGCAACGCCGATCGCGGCTATGACGATGTGGCGCTGTTCGAGGTCGGCCAGGTCTTCGCGAACGACACGCCGGAGGGCCAGTCGATGGTCGCCGCCGGCGTGCGTCGTGGCACCGCCGGCATGACCGGGTCGGACCGCCACTGGTCGGGCAACGCGCCGGAGGTGAATGTCTTCGATGCGCGTGCCGACGCGGAAGCGGCGCTTGCCGCCATCGGCGCGCCGGTCGACAAGCTGATGGTCTTCGCCGAGGCGCCGTCCTGGCTGCATCCGGGCCGCTCGGGCGAGTTGCGCCTTGGCCCCAAGACGGTGCTTGCCCGCTTCGGCGAGCTGCATCCGCGTGTTGCCAGGGCGCTCGATCTCGACGGCCGGCTCGCCGTCTTCGAGGTCTATCTCGACGCCGTGCCGCAGCCCAAGGCCAGGCCGGGGCGCTCCAAGGGCGCCTTCGAGGCCTCCGACCTGATGCCGGTGCGCCGCGACTTCGCCTTCGTCGTCGACGAGGCGGTGACCGCCGAACGCCTGATCAAGGCCGCGCGCGGCGCCGACAAGGCGCTGATCGTCGACGTGTCGCTGTTCGATGTCTATCGCGGCGCCGGTGTCGCGGAAGGGCACAAGTCGATGGCCATCGACGTCACCCTGCAGCCGCGCCAGCGCACCCTGACCGAGGAGGAGATCGACGCGGTCGGCGCGAAGATCCGCGCCGCGGTGGAAAAGGCGACCGGCGGCACCCTGCGCGCCTGAGCCCGGTCACGGGCGAAATTGAACGCAAAGGAAGGGCACGGGAGAGACATCCCGTGCCCTTTCATGCTTCCGCTCCAGGGCTTGCACCGCGCGCGTCCAGCCCGCATCCTGTCGGGCAGGGGGGCGTTGCAGGAACAGATGCGAGTGACGAGGGGACCAGATGACGGCGGCGCAGGCAGCGGCGGTTGACCGCGGACCCGGTCTCGCCTTCGGGCGCACGACGCTTGGCGATCCGGCCCTCACCAGTGAGGACGACCGGCGGCGCGTGCTGGAACTGATCCTGCGCATGGATCCGGTCCTGATGCGGGTGCTGAGAGCCGCGCGTGACCTGGCATTGCCCGACTGGCGGCTTGCCAGCGGCGCGATCTACCAGACCGTCTGGAACGCGTTGACCCGCCGTCCGGCCGGGCACGGCATCAAGGGTTTCGACCTCGTCTATTTCGATGGCGACACCAGCTACGAGGCCGAGGACCGGGTCATCGCCCGCGCCCGGCCGCTCTTTACCGGCCTGCCGGCGCCGGTCGAGATCCGCAACCAGGCCCGCGTCCATCTCTGGTTCGGGGAAAAGCACGGCATTTCCTGTCCGCGCCTGCCCTGCACCGATGCGGCCCTGCTCAACTATGCCGCGCGCACCCATGCGGTTGCCGTCCGGCTGGAGGTGGACGGGCGCCTGTCGATGGTCGCGCCCTTCGGCCTTGCCGACATATTCGCCATGCGGCTGGTGCCCAATCCGGTGCTCGACAATGCCGCCGCCTACATGGAAAAGGCGGTCAGGATGAAGGCCGCCTGGCCGGAGATCGAGATCGTGCCCTGGCCGGCGGCGGAGACGGGAGCCGCGGAGGTCGCCGCGACTGCCGTCTCAGGCGGTCCGGCCGCGCCTCATTCGGCCGCCTCGGGCAAGCGCGACTGGATGACGCTTTCCACCAGCCCGCGCAGTGAATTGCCCAGATAGATGCGGCCGGCACCCTCCAGGTCTTCCACCCTGAGATCCGCCTCAAAGGCGCGGCCGCTTTCGATCAGCGCCGCCCGCAGCGTGCCGGGCAACAGGCCGTGCCGGAGCGCCGGCGTCAGCAACCGCCCGTTGCGGGCGATGAAGAGGTTGGTGAAGCTGCCTTCCGTCAGGAAGCCGTCCCGGTTGGCGAACAGCACCTCGTCGCAACCGCTCCTGGCGGCAAGGCGCGCCCGCGTTCCGTCATAAAACGCCCGCCGCGTCGTCTTGTGGGCAAGCAGCGGGTCGCCGGCATCCACGGCGACATCGGCAAGCGCCACCTTCCAGCGCAAGGGTGCCGGCGGCATCTCGGTCGCCTCAAGGCTCAAGGTGCCATCCGGATCGAGCGTCAGCTTCACACGGCGTGCCGCCGTAAAGCTCC
>NZ_JBLXFR010000109.1:0-7329 GCF_048261845.1 Stappia sp.
GCGAGCTTGAGCACGACCTGGGGCCGGCCGCGCGTCAGACGGCTGACATGGCCGGCATGAAGCGCTGTGCAGAGATCCTCGCGAATGCCCGACGCGACTTCGACGCCGGCGTCGCGCAGCATGGCGACGCCGCGCCCGGCAACGCGCGGATTGGGATCGAGCAGGCCGATGACGACGCGCCTGACGCCCGCTTCGGCAAGCGCCACCGAACAGGGGCCGGTGCGTCCCTGATGCGAACAGGGTTCGAGCGTGACATAGCAGGTGGCGCCGCGCGCCCTTTCGCCGGCTTCGGTCAGGGCCACGACCTCGGCATGCGGCCCGCCGGGCGGCCGCGTATAGCCGCGCCCGACAATGACCGGGCCATCCCCGTCATCGCGCACGATCAGCGCGCCGACGGCCGGATTGGGCCAGACACGGCCGAGGGCGCGCCTCGCATAGGAGGCCGCTGCAGCCATGAAACGGTCATCGTCCCAGCCGTTGGACATGTGCGCGATACGTCCGTCGATCAGGTTTCGTCGAGCGCCGCGGCGTCCGGGCCGCTCATTTCGTCGAGCAGTGCCTCGAAATCCTTGGCTTCGCGGAAATTCTTGTAGACCGAAGCGAAGCGGACATAGGAGACGTCATCGATCACCTTCAGGCCTTCCATCACCAGGTTGCCGATGTCGCTCGCCTTGACGTCGCTTTCGCCCGAGCTTTCGAGCTGGCGCACGATGCTGCTGACCATCCGCTCCAGGCGATCCGGCTCGACCGGGCGCTTGCGGGTGGCGATCCGCACCGACTGCATCAGCTTGTCGCGGTCGAACGGGACCCGGCGACCGGTGCGTTTCAGTACGGTGAGCTCGCGCAACTGGATGCGTTCGAAGGTGGTGAAACGCCCGCCGCATTCCGAACAGATCCGGCGACGGCGGATTGCGGTGTTGTCCTCCGTGGGACGTGAATCCTTCACCTGTGTGTCATCACAACCGCAATAGGGGCACTTCATGCGTTACATGGCTCCGGATCGGCGGATCACCGCTGCCCCCCATGGGCGGCGGTCCCCGATGTCTGGCCCTGGGCGCGCGCGCCTGCCGGAGCGCGCGCCACCTGCCTCAAAGCGTCGGATAGATCGGGAAGCGATCCGTCAGCGCGACAACCTTGGCCTTCACCCGTGCCTCGACCTCGGCATTGCCGTCATCGTCGTTGGCGGTGCGCAGCCCGTCGAGGACCTCGCCGATCAGGCGGCCGATTTCGCGGAACTCGGCCTGGCCGAAGCCGCGGGTGGTGCCCGCCGGCGTGCCAAGGCGGATGCCCGACGTGACGAAGGGCTTTTCCGGATCGAACGGGATGCCGTTCTTGTTGCAGGTGATGTTGGCCCGGCCGAGCGCCGCCTCGGCGCGCTTGCCGGTGGCGTTCTTCGGCCGCAGATCGACCAGCATCAGGTGGTTGTCGGTGCCACCGGACACGATGTCGAGCCCCTGCTCCTGCAGGCTCGCGGCCAGCGCCCTTGCGTTGTCCACCACGGCGCGCGCATAGGTCTTGAACTCCGGCTGCAGCGCCTCCGACAGGGCAACGGCCTTGGCGGCGATGACATGCATCAGCGGACCGCCCTGCAGACCCGGGAACACCGCCGAGTTGATCTTCTTGGCGATCGCCTCGTCATTGGTCAGGATCAGGCCGCCGCGCGGGCCGCGCAGCGACTTGTGGGTCGTGGTCGTCACCACATGGGCGTGCGGCACCGGCGAGGGATGGACGCCGCCGGCCACGAGGCCCGCGATATGCGCCATGTCGACCATAAGGTAGGCGCCGACCGAATCGGCGATCTCGCGCAGGCGCTTCCAGTCCCAGACGCGCGAATAGGCCGTGCCACCGCCGATGATCAGCTTCGGCTTGTGCTCCTCGGCGGCGCGGGCAATGTCGTCCATGTCGAGCAGATGGTCGTCGGCGCGCACTCCGTAGGAGACGACATTGAACCACTTGCCGGACATGTTGACCGGCGAGCCGTGGGTCAGGTGACCGCCGGAATTGAGATCGAGGCCCATGAACGTGTCGCCCGGCTGCAGCAGGCCCAGGAACACGGCCTGGTTCATCTGGCTGCCCGAGTTCGGTTGCACGTTGGCGAATTTCGCGCCGAACAGTTCCTTGGCGCGCTCGATGGCGAGCGTCTCGACCACGTCGACAAACTCGCAGCCGCCATAGTAGCGCTTGCCCGGATAACCTTCGGCATACTTGTTGGTGAGAATGGTGCCCTGCGCCTCGAGTACGGCGCGCGACACGATGTTCTCCGAGGCGATCAGTTCGATCTCGTGCCGCTGACGGCCGAGTTCGCTGGTGATTGCGGCATTGATCTCCGGATCGGCGTCGGCAAGCGAACGCGTGAAGAAGTCCGGATAAATCGGCGTGTCGAGTGTGGTTTCAGTCATCGACATCGTCGGTCCCCTCTAGCAGTCCTGAAGTGAGATCAGTCGCGTATCGTGAACGCTGGCGCCGCGATCGCTGGCGAATGAGGAGGTTTGCGGGTGCCGCGCGGATGCGCCATGCCCGCAAACCGCCTCCGGGATCGGTCAATCCAAAAGGCACCGCCAGATAACACAGCCACCGGCGCGAACCAAGGCCCATTGCCGTGGCGCAACGTCACGCCGGCTCACAATGCAAGGAGCGTTTCAGGCCTTGCCGGGCTCGCCTGCGAGGCGCCGCATCAACTTGCGCAGCGCCAGTTGCCGCAAATCCGACTGCGCGGCCTGCACGGGTCCGAGAACCACCACCTCGATTCCGGTCGTGGCGTCGATCGCGGTGACCCGGACCTGGCGTCCGACCGGCCTGAACTCGAAATAGACCTCGCCCTTCGGCGTGCCGTCCGCGCTCATGACGCCCGATCACCTTGCACGAAGATGCGTCGGGCAGCCGGGAAAGGCATGCCCGGACGCGACCGCAACTGGCGCGAATGCGACAGGGCCGCGCAAACGCGGCAGGCCCTGGCGATCACTGCAGGTTGATTCCCGCCGTGGCCTCGCTCATCAGCAGGCCGTCGCGGTTGTAGATGTCCTCGCGGAAGTGGACCACGCCCTCAGCCGTCGCCCATGCGGTGACATAGGCCATGTAGATCGGAATCTTCGACTTCAGCTTGACGTCCTCGCGGGTGCCGGCCCGGATCGTCTCGTCGACGCGGGCGCGATCCCAGTCCGGCGTGGTGCTGGACAACAGCCAGGTGATCAGCTCGCGCACGTTCTGGACGCGGACGCAGCCGGAAGAATGGAAGCGGTAGTCGGAGCCGAAGAGCGACTTGGACGGCGTGTCGTGCAGATAGACCTGGTGCGTGTTGTGAAAATTGATGCGCACCGATCCGAGCGAGTTGATCTCGCCCGGCTCCTGGCGGAACTGGTACTGGGTCGCCTCGTCGGTGCTCCAGTCGATCTGCTGCCAGGCAAGCTCGTTGCCCTTCCAGTCGAAGATCCGGATACGGTTCTTGTCGAGATAGGCCGGATCCTCGTTCATCTTCGGGATCAGGTCCTTGCGGATGATCGAGACGGGCACCGTCCAGTAGGGATTGAAGTTGAGCTCGTAGATGGAGGAATTGAGGATCGGCGTCTGGCGGTCGATCTTGCCCACAACCGCCGTGTGGCGCGAGCGGACGCGGCCATTCTCGACGGCCTCGATTTCCGCCGCAGGAATGTTGACCATCACGTAGCGATCACCGAGGAAGCCCGACATCGACCGCAGACGCACCAGGTTGGTTTCGAGCTGCGACAGACGCACGTCGGCCGGAACATTGAGCGCGACGAGGGTCGACTTGCCGACGACACCGTCCGGGCTCAGCCCGTGACGCAGCTGGAACCGGCGCACACCGGCATCCACATAGGAATCGAACGTATCGGAGAGGCCGGCGGTCTGCTCCAGGTCGCCGGAGGCCATCAGCCGGCGGCGCAGGCTGACCACATGCTCCTCTCGGACGCCGAGCTTCATCGCCTTGCGGCTGCTGGTCACCATCGGCCAACCGCCCTGCTGGACGATGGCGGAGTAGCGCTGGATCGCATGTTCGACATGGGAGGCGGTGTCGGGCGAAAGCGTCGGGAAGGACGATTCCATCGCCTGCAGGCTGCGCATCGTGGTGTCGAACTGGTCGCGCCACTCGATCCGCTGCTGCTGCTGGAGAAGCGCCTGAACCGGGGCCGGCTGCGCGACTGCCAGGTCAACGCCGCCAACGGCCGCAAGGCCCGCCATCCAGAGGCCCGTCATGCCCCCACACGCGTCCCGCGCCTGTTTCGAGAAAAGCCCGATTGCTCGATATCCCACCGTGTCGACTCCCGTCCGGCATCCGAAAATAAAGGTCTCGTTAGGGATACTTCGGCGGAATTAACAAATACTCACACGCCGCTCAGCCCATCCGGACGGCACCACCTTTCGGGATACGGACCGTCCTGCCGCCATGCCAAGGACATGACATCAAATCGATAGCCACCCCATTATGGCACATTCATGTCGCATCGCCAGAAAAGCGCCGCTCGTCGCTGATACGGAGCGCAAATGCGTCGAGCTGTCCCGCGGCAAGGCACGGAACAGCTCGAAGGCAGGATTTCGATGTGACCGGCTGGTGGCGACAAGCGTCGCCGCCCGTCAAAGCCGATAGAGGATCTGGTCGGTCCAGAAGCGCTCCAGGCGGCGCAGAGAGCGGTTCAGCACCTTGAAATCGTCCGGACCGATCTCGCCGACCTGCTCGACCGACAACATGTGCCGCTCGTAGAGCGTGTTCACCTTCTCGGCCACGTCCTTGCCCTTGTCCGTCAGGCTGACACGGACCGAGCGACGGTCGGTGCGCGAGCGCTGGTGGTGGATAAAGCCCATGTCGACAAGCTTCTTCAGGTTGTACGACACGTTGGAGCCAAGATAGTAACCGCGTGTGCGCAGTTCACCGGCCGTCAACTCGGCATCGCCGATGTTGAACAGCAGCAGCGCCTGGACACTGTTGACGTCCGCACGACCTTCGCGGTCGAACTCATCCTTGATCACATCCAGCAGCCGCCGGTGCAAACGCTCGACGAGCGTCAGTGCTTCCAGGTAAAGCGGCTTGATGTCATCGCTCTCTTCGGCCTGCATTGCTGCATCGACCGCCTTTTTTGCCGTCATCATCTCTTTGCGCCTCATGTATTGTGTGTGGTGCGTTTTTTGTCACCTTGAGACAGAGATTACCCGCCGCTCTCTAAAATCCGCTTAAAAAGGAGACTAAATCTTCGGTTAACGTGCGAATGCAATGCATGATGCCAAAAACGATAATTTGTTAAGGATAAATACTGCCGAGTTGCAGGCTGAATTTGTCAGCAGACTCAACTGGCCGTCGTCGGCAGTCCGTCAAGGCTGCCCCGCACGCGGCACGAATGCACGCAGGAGCACGTAGGCATGCCTGCCGTTGCACGCGTCCCGTGTTGGTGCGGTTTCCCTTCCCTTCCCCGCGGCGGAAGCCCGAGTGCCCGCCGTTTCCGCGTCCTGAAACGAAAAAACGCGCCGGATCGACTCCGGCGCGTGTGATTTTTTCGCACGGTTTTCGCGTCACGATCCGGTGTCCGGATCAGCCTTCCACCTTGCCGCGCAGGAAGCGCACGATGCCGGAGAAGTCGGTACCGCCCTCGCCGGAATTGCAGAACATGTTGTAGAGCGCCGCCGCTTCCGCCCCGAGCGGCGTCGAGGCGCCGCTCGCGCTGGCTGCCTCCTGCGCGAGCTTCAGGTCCTTCAGCATCATCGCCGCCGCGAAACCGGGCTGGTAGTCGCGATTGGCCGGAGAGCTCGGCAGCGGGCCCGGAACCGGGCAGTAGCTCGTCAGCGACCAGCACTGGCCGGATGCGGTGGAGGAGATGTCGTAGAGCTTCTGCGCGTCGAGCCCCAGACGCTCGGCGAGCACGAAGGCCTCGCTGACACCGATCATCGAAATGCCGAGCAGCATGTTGTTGCAGATCTTCGCCGCCTGGCCCGTACCGGCATCGCCCGCATGAACGATGGTCTTGCCCATCACGTCGAGATAGGGATGCGCGGCCTCGTAGGCTGCCTTCGGTCCGCCGACCATGAAGGTCAGCGTGCCGCCGGCGGCACCTGCCACGCCGCCGGACACCGGCGCATCGACCATCGGCATGCCGGCCTTTTCGGCAGCAGCGGCAACCGCGCGCGCGCTCTCCACATCGATCGTCGAGCTGTCGATCAGCAGCGTGCCGGGACGGGCATGGGCGAGGATGCCGTCATCGCCGGTGTAGACCTTTCGCACATGGGCTCCGGCGGGAAGCATCGTCACCACCACATCGGCGGAGGCGACCGCCTCGGCAATGCTGCCAACCGGCGTGCCGCCAGCTTCCTTCAGCCGGGCCTTGGCGTCCGGCGAGAGGTCGAGACCGCACACCTTGTGGCCAGCCTTGACCAGATTGATCGCCATCGGCCCGCCCATGTTGCCAAGCCCGATGAAACCGATTGTCGCCATTCCCTGCACTCCCCGATTGCCTGCCCCTTGAGGGCGGTTGCTCTTGTTCGATTGCGCGCCGGCCGTCCGGTCAGCTTCGCTGTTCCCTGTCGCTCAGATAGAGAAGCACCAGATAGATCGCGATGGTCATCAGGTAGAACGCGATCTCGTAGGGACGCCGGCCGAAAATGTCGGAAAACAGCGAGTGCATGACGACCTGCGTCAAGGCCCGCGTCAGCCACATCACGGCTCCCCACGAAACGGTCAGCCAGAGGCCGATCGCCGCGACCAGATCGATCACCGCGAAGAAAACCGTGGCCGTCTGCCATTCCACCGGCATGTCCCAGAACCACAGGCCCCGCCACGGCACGATGCCGACGATGCGGGCCCAGTGAATGAGGCCCGCAACGATCAGCATGACGGCCATGCCACGCAGGTACCAGACAAGGATCTGCGACCATGCGGGCCGGTTCTTCAGATAGTCGAGCAGCAGCTCGTTCATCGTTCTTCGCTTCCTGTCTTCCGGCGGCGCCAGCCGATCCGGTCAGACGTCGAGATCGCCACCCTCGGGCGGCGCGAAATGGGCAAGCACGGCGTCCTCGGAGACGTCGGCAAGCGATGCCGGCGACCAGCGCGGTGCATTGTCCTTGTCAACGATCAGCGCGCGCACGCCCTCGTAGAAGTCGTGGCCCTGCAGGATATGGCTGACAATCCGGTATTCCAGCCGCATGCAGGCCTCGAAATCGCAGTCCGCGCCGCGCCGGAGCTGGGCGAAAGAGAGCAGCACACTGGTGGGCGATTTCGACCGGATCGCGGCGGCGAGGCCGCCGGCCCACTCCGCATCGGGATCCGAAGCCTTGCCCGCGACAGCGTCGAGCCCGGACAGGATCTCCGAGACGCTCGGCTGGCCGAAG
>NZ_JBLXFR010000110.1:0-7309 GCF_048261845.1 Stappia sp.
CACCGGGGTTCCGGTCACTGAACTGACCACCGAGGAGAAGGACAAGCTTCTCAAGCTCGAAGACAAGCTGCACGAGCGCGTCATCGGCCAGGAAGAAGCCATCCACGCCGTGGCCGATGCGGTACGTCTCGCGCGCGCGGGTCTGCGCGAAGGCTCCGGTCCGACTGCGACCTTCCTCTTCCTCGGGCCGACCGGCGTCGGCAAGACGGAACTGGCCAAGACGCTGGCCGAGGTGATCTTCGGCGATCAGGATGCGCTACTCAGGATCGACATGTCGGAATATGGCGAGCGTCACGCCGTGGCACGGCTGGTCGGCGCGCCTCCGGGCTATGTCGGCTATGATGAAGGGGGGCAGCTGACCGAAAAGGTCCGCCGCCGGCCCTATTCGGTGGTGCTGCTCGACGAGATCGAGAAGGCGCACCCGGACGTCTACAACATCCTGCTTCAGGTGTTCGACGACGGGCGTCTGACCGACGGCAAGGGCCGCGTGGTGGACTTCACCAACACGATCATCATCGCCACCTCGAACCTCGGTTCGGACATCATACAGCGCAACCTCAAGAAACGCGGCACGAAGGAGTTCGACGAGGCAAAGCAGAAGTCCGAGCTGATGGACGTGCTGCGCGGCCACTTCCGGCCGGAATTCATCAACCGGATCGACGAGATCATCGTCTTCCATTCGCTGAACCAGTCGGAGATCCGCCAGATCGTCGAATTGCAGTTGAACCGGGTGAAACGCACCGCGGCGACACAGGGCATCGAGCTCGAATTCGACACCAGCGTGCTCGATCATTTTGGCGCCGTCGGCTTCCGCCCCGAATTCGGTGCCCGCGAGCTGCGCCGGCTGATCCGGTCGGAGCTGGAGACCGAGTTGGCCCGCGAGATGCTCTCCGGGCGGATCGAGGATGGTGACAAGGTCCGCGTCGCCTGGTCGGAGGACGAACAGAGGGTCGTGTTCGAAAAGATCGTAAAGGACACCGGTGACGACAGCCCGGACGATCCGGCCCAAGCCGGGATCGGCGAGTCCAGCGAAGTTTCCGAAAACAAGACGGACGTTCCGAAGCCCAGCGTTGGGGATGAGGTCCAGTCCAAGGACGACAAGTCCGCCGAGTGACAGCGCAAAAGACTGGCCCGGCGCGATATCGGTCGCGCCGGACCATCTCTTCGGAGAGTTATAGGAAGGTCCACGGCATGAACGTCATTAGATCATTCCGCAATCTCGACCGGCACGGCCAACAGCGCGCGCCTGAGGTCATCGAGGAAGAGGTGCGGCAACTTGAACCGCACCTTGCGCGCTTTCGCGAGGATCTGGTCCGGCTCGAAGTCGTTGCCTCGCAGGCGAGGGGCAAGAAGCGCATCAAAGTCAGCCTGCGCCTGCAACTGCCGTCGGGCGTGATCGTGGCGCGGGAAGAGGGATTCGAGATCGAGCCTGTCCTGCGCAAGACCTTTGCCGACCTGCGCCACCAGGTCGATCGGCATGTGGCGCGCCTCAAGCACGAGCCTGAATACAAGCGCCCCGCCCGCCGGCGCCGGATCGGCGCCCCGCTGCCGCCCGCGCGGGATGCGGCGGAAGCGGACCGGCGCCAGCTCTTCTTTGACCTGATCGAGGATCATCTCGATACGGTCTACGATACCGTCAGGCGCGAGTTGACCTATCTCGAGTGTAGCGGGCCTGTGCCGGCTGGCTACCTGAGCGTTCGCGATATCGTCGATGCGACGATCCTCAAGGGGCTGGCCCGCTTCGAGGATCGGCCTTCGGAGTTTTCCGTCGGCGACTGGCTGAAACGGCTGGCTTTTCAGACCATCGAGGAAGAATCCCGCGCCTCCCGCCGCGCCGTGCCTGAGGATGCCGCCTCCATCGAGGCGGAACCCGAGGCCCCGGCGGAGGATCCGACAGAGGCGGATCAGGCGATGTTCGAGTTCTACCAGCCCGACGAAGTGCTGATGCTGGAGGACCTCATCGCCGACGACGGCGGCACAGACCCCGAGAGCCAAGCGGATCGGCATAAGATCGCCATGGTGCTGCACCGGGCAATCGCCGATCTTCCGTCGGTCGAACGCCGCGTTCTCTATCGGCTCCACCTCGACAACGCTACGATCGCGGAGACGGCAGACCTTTTCGGCCTGACCGAGACAGAGGTCGCGGAGATTGCAGAAAATGCGGGCGCGACACTACGCGCGAGGCTTGCCGAAGCCGGGTTGGTCAGAGAACCATCAGGCCGCGCGCCCGTCCAACGGGAAATCGCTCACACGCAGCGTCTGCCTCAGCCGATCGAGGATCGCCGCCGCTTGGCCGCCGCCCTAACCGGCGAGGAGGCCGGCTCCGATACCTTACATGGAACTGAATAGGTGATCGACCAATGACCACAGCCTCTGAAAACCCGACCGACAAGATGCAGGACATGCTGTGCAGCCTGTCCCGGAATTGGTGGACATTCGTGTTACGCGGCGTGCTCGCATTGATCATCGCAGTGCTAGCCTTCGTCATGCCTGCGGAATCGCCTCTGGCGCTCACGCTGGTCTTCGGCGCGTTCGCCTTTGCCGACGGCGTGTTCGGCCTCGTCGCCGCGATACGTAACATCCGCAAGGGCGAACGCTGGGGCTGGCTGATGTTCAGCGGCATTCTGGGCATCGCCACGGGCGTCGTCGTGGTTGTCTCGCCTTTTGTCGCGACGCTTGTGCTTGCGACATTCCTCTGGGCCATCATCGCCTTCTGGTCCGTGTTCTCGGGTGCCCTCGAGATCGCGGCAGCGATCCGCCTGCGAAAGGAAATCGACGGCGAAATCTGGCTGATCCTAAGCGGCCTTCTCTCGGTCGTTCTTGGTGTCGTCGTGACCTGGATGCTGCTGACGCGCCCGGTCGAAAGCTTCCTCGCGCTCGGCTGGCTGATCGGCTTCTACGCCGCGTTCTTCGGGGTGATGATGATCCTCCTCGGGTTACGGCTTCGCAAGGCGGATCGTTCGGACGGTGCGGCCTTCGATGACGCTCCCCCATCGGCAAAGGCGTGAGGTGCCCTGTGGTGCATGACGGGCGACTTGCCGGCGAGGAGCACGATTTCACCCGATGGGACGAAACGATCTTCGACCGTTGCCGGAGCACCGGCTTCAATCCGTTCGGCAGCGGTCCGACGCCAATCTTCCTGCGGCACCGGGACGCAGAGGCGCCGGACGCGGATGCAAAGCCGTGCATGCCACCTGACACCGAAAATGCGAGGTGCTGATGTCGAACCGCCTGCCTGACTTGGCATTTGCTGGTGCTGCCGCTGCCTTGGGCATCGGAATCCTTTTCGTTTTTCGTTCGATGTATCTTGCCGAAGACATACTGCCTTTCGCGCAGGAGATGACGCTCATCTTCCTCGGCGCTGTCGTGACGATCATTCTGACCGCGGCGCTTCTCAATCGCCAGACCGATCTCGAGCTTCGCAAGGAAGGAAGGGTCATCATCCTCCAGCAGCAATGCGACATTTACATGGCCTGTATCGAGAAGGTCGCAGAGATCGTGGAAACCGCAAGGCACGATGCGAAGCTGATCGATGAACTGCGTGTTCTCAGCCACAAGCTGGCTGTGGTCGCGAGTGCAGGGGTCGTGTCCAGCTTCGAGCAGGTACTGGAGAGCTTGCAGTCCGGTTTTGCTGACGGCACGCTCTCGGACGGGGACGGAGAGGGCGTGATGAATGCCGTCGCCGATCTCACGATAGCGATGCGGTCGGACGTCCTTCACGCTGCTGCCTTTCCTTCGCAGAACACCGAACGCGCCGTTCGCCTGAATTCGAGGCGAATGGAAAAACTCGACGATCTCGAACGTCACCTTCTCGTATCCACCGACACCCGGGAGAACTGATATGCGCGGCCATAATCGTCCACCATTCCCGCCGAAAATTCCCGGAACCGATCTGCCATCCTGGGACGTGCCAACGGCAATCATCTACCGTCCTGCCCGTTCCGCGATGACATCAGCGCCTCGGCCCAACTACTGGGTCCTGGAGTTCGAGCCGTCCCGGCCGCCGCAGATCGACCCGCTGATGGGACCCTCCAGCGACGATCCCTATCGCCCGATCCGGCTGAAATTCCCCGACCGCGATAGCGCCGTGGACTTCGCAGAGCGGCAGGACTGGCATTATGTCGTGCGCGAGGACGCCCCGCACCGCACCGCGCCCAACCCCTGGCGGGGGCAGGAAAGGCACCGACTCTACAAGGGGGCCGATGCGCCGGGGGCCTTTCGGGTCTCCTCCGGGACGGGTCAGGGGCATTCGGACCACCGCCTGCGAAGGACGGTCGATCAAGATGGCCCGCGGGATCTGTCCGGGACCGATGATCGCCCGCTCGATCCGGTGCTTGAGGCCGATCTCGAATCCTTCCCCGCTTCTGATCCGCCGGCCTGGACGGGCGTGACCGTCGCGGCGGGGCGGCGCAAGACGTGACGCCCCGCCTTAAGAGTTGAGACTTTGCCACACCCCAACCGAGGAGAGACGAAATGTCTAACACCAAGACAATTGAGAACCTGAACAAAGCGCTCAGGATGGAGATCAGCGCCACACACCAGTATCAGCTTCATGCCCATGTTCTGGAGGACTGGGGTCTTGTCGGTCTCGCCGCGCAATCCTCGTCGATTTCTGGCCGAGTGGTGCGGGCCATGCAAGATGATGGCGCCCCAATTCGAAGCGGCGGCGCGCTCGCTCGAACCCCGTGTCCGCCTGGGCAAGCTCGATACGGAAGCCGAACAGCAGATCGCCGGCCGCTACGAGCTCCGCGGCATTCCCACCATTATCCTCTTCAAAGGCGGCAAGGAAATCGCGCGCCACAGCGGCGCGATGTCTGCCGCCCAGATTGCGCAATGGGCGCAATCGTGGCTCTGATGATTTTGGCTCCTGGCCTTCCCTGCGCCATGCGATTTGGATAAGTCAAATGCACAGCGTGACCGGATTTCTCGAAAGTGCGGCCCTGCTGGTCGGTGTGGCATTCGTGTTCGTCACGACGTGCTCACGGGTCGGCGTGCCCAGCATCGTGGGATACATCCTGACCGGTCTGTTGATTGGGCCGGCCGGTTTCGGCCTGCTTGCTCAGAGCACCGCCCTCACCAACATCGGCGAGATTGGCGTGATACTCTTGCTGTTCGCGCTCGGCCTCGAATTCTCGTTCGAGAAGCTTGTGACGCTCAGGCATCACGTTTTCGGTGTCGGCGGCGCGCAGGTCGCGATCACGACAATACTCGCTGCGGTCGTGGGAAGTCTGGCATTCGGCCTCGCGCCCGTCGCCGCGATCCTTGTCGGCGGGGCCGTTGCCATGTCGTCCACGGCCATGTGCCTCAAGGTGCTCGCAAGCGTGAACGCTCTAGGATCGGCCCAAGGGCGCCTCGCCATTGCAGTGCTTCTGTTTCAGGATTTGGCAGCCGTCGCATTTCTGCTTCTTCACGATGCAATGAGCGGGGCCGCCGAAGGGTATGCCGTGATAACGGTCGCCGCCGGTGCAACGGCAATGGTTGCAGCTCTGTTCATTGCCCGTGGCCCGGTGCAGATACTTGCCCGTTGGGTAGCGTCGCGTGGCGATCCGGAACTTGCCCAACTCCTCGCGCTTACCATTGCACTAGGCTCTGCGATTGTCGCGGCCACCGCCGGCCTTTCTCCGGCACTCGCCGCATTTGCGGCCGGCATGATTATCGGCGAGGGCGACGCGCGCCATGCGGTCGAGAACGAGATTAGACCCTTCCGCGATTTGTTTGTCGGGATTTTCTTTATCGGCATCGGAACACAATTGCCACTTTGGATCATTCCTTCTGCATGGCCTGTCGTGCTGATCTGGCTTGTCATTCTTCTCGTGGGCAAGACGCTGATTGTTATGGTCGTCGCCCGACTATTCGGCGAGTCGTTTCAGACCTCATTGCGCACCGGAATCATCCTGGCCCACGGAGGAGAATTCAGCCTGATGCTGCTATCGGTTTCCTCGGCGTCGGGCATTGTTGCGGAGGAATTCGCCGGCCCTATCCTACTCGCGGTTGGTGCGAGCATTGTGGTCGGAAGTCTCATGATCAGGCGGTCGGGACTGAACGCCTGAGTTTTCCGTCCACAGATGATCTCGGCAGCTGGAGCGGTTACAGTCGGGCGGCAAGGCCAGGACCTTCTGCGGCGGCCGATACCTTTTTCTACCCTCGACCTTTTTGGGCGTCCGTATTCCGGAACCGCTCGGCGCACCGATCCCGAAAGGATAGACGTGCGCGCCCGGATCAGACCCGCGGATGCCGCGCCGCGATCTTGCCCTGGACCACGGCGATCACTTCGCCCTCGTCCAACGGCTGCCAAGGCTCGTCGCTCCGCGGCACGCTGGCGAGCAGGCAGACCTCCTGTGCCGCGCCGGTGAGCGTCATGCCGGCTCCGTCCGGCGCGGGTGGGCATGGGCGAAGTGATCGCCATCGGCATAGAGGAAGTTGGCCGGCCCGAGGCGGCGCAGCTCGGCCGCGAAACCCGCCACGAGACCGAGCCTCTCGGCCAACGGCGGCGTGGCCCCTTCGGCGGCGCGCCTGGGGACCTCGAGCTGGTCCAGAAGGAGGCAAAACGCACGATTCGCAATCGGTCTCGCCCACGGGCAGGAACCGACCGGGCGGAACGTCGCCCCCGACGAGGCGCTGTTGGATAAATCAGCTGGCGAGCGCAATCCCCCTTTCCCCGGGCACACCTATCCTGCGGCCACGATCATCGGGATGCCGAGTGCCGTGAAGCAGTTGAGGACCGCCACCCGGATCTGGACCTCCGCCACCTGACGGTCGAATTCCCGGGACATCAGCCGCTGGCCGAGCAGCGTCACGCAGTTCATTTTTGTCTCGACCCTGCTGCGCCGGTGGTACCCGCTCCAGTTCCGCCAGAGGGCCCGGCCCAGGTGCTTCGATGCTCGCAGGATCTCGTTGCGTGCGCGAGCTCCTGCCGTGTCCGGCTTCCAAGGCCGGGCGTTTCGACGGGGTGGAATGATCGCTGCTGCACCACGGGCCGCAATGGCATCGTGGCAGGCGCGGGTGTCGTAGGCACCGTCAGCCGTGACAGTGGCGATGTCCTCGTTCGCCGAGATCTGGGCGAGAAGGTTCGGCAGCATCGGGGCGTCGCCGACATTGCTTGAGGTGACCTCGACCGCCCGGATCTCCAGCGTTTCCTCATCAATTCCGAGGTGGATCTTGCGCCTTACGCGCCGCTTGGAGCCGCCATGCTTGCGCGCGTGCCACTCGCCTTCACCTTCCACCTTGATGCCGGTGCTATCGACGAGCAGGTGAATCGCCCCCTTGGAGCCGCGATATGGGATGGTCACGTCCAAGGTCTTCTGCCGCC
>NZ_JBLXFR010000111.1:0-7198 GCF_048261845.1 Stappia sp.
CGGGCGCCTACCTGACCGACCTCGGCAATGTCGGCGAGGACGCCATCGCCCGGGCCGCGCGCCGGGTCACCGATGCCAGGCTCGTCGCCGTGTCGCACATGGCCGCCCGGCGCTATGCCTCCTTCGCCGCGTTCGAGACACGGCTGACCCGGCTGGTGGCCGAGGCCGGCGTGCGCGACGTGCTTGCGGTTGCCGGCGAGGCGCCCGCGCCCGGCCCCATTCGCTCCTCAGTCGAGATGATCGAGACCGGCCTGTTCGACCGGCTCGGCGTCGAGCGCATCGGCGTTGCAGGCCATCCGGAAGGTGCGCCGGACATTCCGCGCGAGACGATCCGCGCCTTCCTGATGCGCAAGCACGAGTTGGCCGCGCAGAGCGATGCCAGCTTCCACATCGTCACCCAGTTCGGCTTCGACCCGCACAAGGTCAATCTCTGGCTCGACGAGATCGCCGGCTGGGGCAACCGTTTTCCCGTCCATATCGGGGTCGCGGGTCCGGCCAAGATGACGACCCTGATCAAGTATGCCGCCTTCGCCGGCGTCGAGAACTCGCTCGCCTTCCTCAGGAAGCGCGGCGGGGCGGTGGTGTCGATGCTGGCGGGCTACGATCCCGAGACCATGCTGGCGCCGCTGGAGGCGCGCGTGCAGACGCGCCCGCACACCCAGCTCCAGCAGATCCATGTGTTTCCGTTCGGCGGACTGACCAAGACCGCCGACTGGCTCGCTGCCCGCGGCAGTTGGTCCTACGCCGACGCCGGTTCCCATCCGTTTCCTGCAGAGGTAGCGCAACAATGACCAGGACCATCGTGGCCTCGGCCACGCGCGAGATCATCATCGGCTTCGACCAGCCCTTTTGCGTGATCGGCGAACGGATCAACCCCACGGGACGCAAGAAGCTCGCCGCCGAGATGGCCGCGGGCGATTTCTCGACGGTGGAACGGGACGCGCTGGCGCAGGTGGCGGCGGGCGCCACCATGCTCGACGTCAATGCCGGCGTCACCGCCGTCAACCCGAACGAGACCGAGCCGCCGCTGCTGGTGAAGACGCTGGAGATCGTGCAGGGCCTCGTCGACGTGCCGCTTTCCATCGATAGCTCCGTGACGGCGGCGATCGAGGCGGGCCTCAGGGTCGCCAAGGGCCGGCCGCTGGTCAATTCCGTCACCGGCGAGGAGGAAAAACTCGAGGCGATCCTGCCTCTGGTGAAGAAATACAACGTGCCGGTCGTTGCCATTTCCAACGACGAGACAGGCATTTCGGAAGACCCGGACGTGCGCTTCGAGGTCGCGCGGAAGATCGTCCAGCGCGCCGCCGACTACGGCATCCCGGCGCATGACATCGTCGTCGATCCGCTGGTCATGCCGATCGGCGCGATGGGAACGGCGGGCCGGCAGGTGTTCCAGTTGCTGCGCCGGTTGCGCGAGGAGCTGAAGGTCAACACCACCTGCGGGCTCTCCAACATCTCCTTCGGCCTGCCGCACCGGCACGGCATCAATGCCGCGTTCATTCCGATGGTGATCGGCGCGGGCATGACCAGCGCGATCATGAACCCCTGTCGCCCGCAGGAGATGGAAGCGGTGCGCGGTGCCAACGTCCTGACCGGCAACGACCCGAACTGTTCCGAGTGGATCATGACCTATCGCGACTACAAGCCGGGCGCGGAGACCGGACCGGTGGCGGCAGCTCCGGGCGGCGGGTCCGGACGGCGCGGCGGGCGCGAGGGGCGCCGGCGGGCAGGCGTCTGAGCCGGGAGAACCGGTTTCCTCCGGCAGCACAGTGAAGGCAGAAGCGCGCGCATGACAGAACATCCCGGAACGGCGAGGATCGTCTTCCAGCCGAGCGGCCGGCGGGGGAATTTCCCTGTCGGCACGCCGCTGCTCGATGCCGCGCGGGCGCTTGGCGTCTATGTGGAATCGGTCTGTGGCGGGCGCGGCATCTGCGGTCGCTGCCAGGTGTCCGTCTCCGAAGGCGCTTTCGCCAAGGAGAAACTGACCAGCTCGGCCGAACATCTGGGCCCCGTCACCGAAGCGGAAGCCCGCTACGCGCGGCTGCGCGCGCTTGCCAGCGACCGCCGCCTCTCCTGCCAGGCGACGATCCAGGGCGACATGGTGGTCGATGTTCCCGTCGATGCCCAGACCAACCGCCAGGTGGTGCGCAAGCGCGCCGAGAACGTCACCATCGCCCCCGACAGCGCCGTCCGGCTGGTTGCCGTCACCGTCAGCGAACCGGACATGGAACAGCCGCTTGGCGATGCAGACCGTCTGCTGGCGGCGCTCGTTGCCGAAAGCGGCGAGAGCGGGCTGTCCCTCGACACCGCCCTGCTGCCGCGCGTCCAGGCGATCCTGCGCAAGGGCAAGTGGAGCGTCACCGCCGCGATCTGGCAGGACGACATCCATGCCCCGCGCGTCATCGCGCTGTGGCCGGGCGACAAGCAGACCGTCTACGGGCTCGCCGTCGATATCGGCTCGACCACCATCGCCGCGCATCTGTGCGACCTGCGCAACGGGCGCACCGTGACCTCCGCCGGCACGTCGAACCCGCAGATCCGCTTCGGCGAGGACCTGATGTCGCGGGTGTCCTATGTGCAGATGAACCCGGCGCGGCTGCCCGATCTCGTCACAAGCGTGCGCGCGGCCGTCGACGCGCTGGTCGCAAAACTCGTCGCCGATGTGGGCGCAACCCGCGAGGATGTCGTCGACGCGGTCTTCGTCGGCAACCCGATCATGCATCACCTCTTCCTCGGCATAGACCCGACGGAGCTCGGCGGCGCGCCCTTCGCGCTGGCGGTGGCCGGCGCGGTGCACACGCGCGCCGCCGACGTGGGGCTGGAGCTCAATCCCGGCGCGCGGGTCTACATGCTGCCTTGCATTGCCGGCCATGTCGGCGCGGATGCCGCCGCTGCGGCACTTTCCACCCGCCCGTTCGAGGCCGAGGCGGTGACGCTGGTCGTCGACATCGGCACCAATGCGGAAATCCTGCTCGGCAATCGCGAGCGGTTGCTGGCAGCGAGTTCACCGACCGGTCCCGCCTTCGAGGGCGCCGAGATTTCCTGCGGCCAGCGCGCCGCGCCCGGCGCCATCGAGCGCATCCGCATCGACCCGGAAACGCTGGAGCCGCGCTTCAAGGTGATCGGCCTCGACGAATGGTCGGACGACCCGGAATTCGCGGAGAAGAAGGACCAGGTCGGCGTCACCGGCATTTGCGGATCGGGCATCATCGAGGCGGTGGCCGAACTCTACCTTGCCGGCGTCATCACCACCGACGGGCTGATCGACGGCGCCCTAGCGGCGCGCTCGCCGCGTGTCGTGCAAAAAGGGCGCACCCATGCCTATGTGGTGGCGAGCGAAGGCATCGAGCTGACCATCGGTCAGACCGACATCCGGGCGATCCAGCTTGCCAAGGCGGCGCTCTATGCAGGCATCAAGTTGCTGTCCGACAAGCTCGGCAACCCGGAGATCGGACGCATCCGGCTCGCAGGAGCCTTCGGCAGCTATATCGACACGAAATACGCGATGATCCTCGGGCTTATCCCCGATTGCGACCTGGCCGAAGTCTCCGGCATCGGCAATGCCGCCGGCACGGGCGCGCGCATGGCACTGGTCAATCGCGGCGAGCGGCGCACGATCGAACGGGTGGTGCGCGAGATCGAGAAGATCGAGACGGCGCTGGAACCGAAGTTCCAGGAGCATTTCGTCAACGCGATGGCGATCCCCAACAAGGTCGACCCCTTCCCTCGCCTGCGCCAGGCCGTCGCGCTTCCGGAGCCGCGTCAGATGCCCGAGCCGGGCGATGGCGAGGAGGACGGCACGCGCCGCCGCAGGCGCCGGCGGGGATAGCAGACCCTGCCCGGAACGGGCTCAGCGGCTGTCGCCGTCGAAGATCCACCGACGCTGGTTCCAGATCTTTTCCCCGATCATGCAATCGTAGGACGCCGCGTTGCCGAGCTGGACGGGGATGATCCGATCGGGCGCGGCGGATCCGGGCGCGACCGGCCGATGCATGAAACCGGCGGGCAGGACCCGCCGCCGGTCCTCATCCTGCTGCCGCCAGGGATCGTCCGGCATGCCGGGCGCCAGTCCGCCGATCTCCAGCACCAGCTTGCGCCGAACGGCCTCCGCGAACTGGTCCCAGCCGTTGACCGGAACCATGAAGCTTGCCGGTCCGCCGATCACGCAATAACGGTAATAGTCGTCGAGATCGTCGATGCCGAAGAGCGTCCCCGCACCATCGCGCGTCATCATCGGCAGGCCGTTTACGGTGATGCCCCGGGCGACCGCGCGGTCCCGCTCCAGGGTTACAGGCAAGCCCTGGTTGTTGGGCCCGTCACCGGAAACATCGATGATCAGCCGCTCGGCCCGATAGGGGACAGTTTCCAGAAGCATGATCCCATGCCTGATCGCGCCCGCAATCGACGTGCGCCGCTCGCCACGGCTGTCCTGCTCCAGAAGCCTGTCGGAGACGGCGCGGGCATCCGCTGCCGTCCCGATCAGTGTCCATGGCTGGATTTCACGGGTGTGGTGGTCGGCCGCCCATTCGAAGATCGTCACCGCGATGCGCCCGTGGGCGCCGGTCGAAATGGCCCGCAGCACTTCGGGGCTGACGATGGCCTCGGCATAGCCCCTTCGCTGGATCCGCAGCTCCTCGAGCGACATCGAGCGGGACACGTCGACCGCCAGAACCAGCGCCACGTCGACAAAGGGCCGGCCGGGCTCCTGCGACAGGGCAGGCAGCGGCCCGGCAAGCGCGAGGGCCGCGGCGACGACGCTCGCCACGGCTCGGATCGGGGACGGGAGCGGAGTTTTCCACCACATCCCCCAAGGGTAATCGAAGTCACGCCGCGCGCCACGACAAAGTTTTGCCGAACCGCACCAGACGCCCGGCGATTGCCTCCCATGACGCGTCAGCCGTTCAGGGCTGCAGCCCTCGGTTCCGCTTTCGAACGCGGGTTTCGGGTCTGGTCCGGAACGAAGGGGGCTTCCGCCCCCCGGATCAAACCTTCATCAGCTTGAGGGCGACCTTGTTCAGCGCCTCGAGCTTGGCATCGGCCGAACCGCCGGCATGGGCATTGTCCAGGACCTGAAGGATCTCGCGGAACTGCTCCAGCTCCTTGCCGGCCACGTCAAGCGTCAGCGGCTGGTCGTCATAGGCCTCGACGAAGAGCTGGGCGGCCCGGGAGACGAGCAACCATGCAGCCGCATTGTCCGGATCGTCCGAAATGCGGGCACGGGCATCGCGTGCGCAGGCCTCAAAGCCGCGGACACTCGCCGCCTGTTCGTTCAGACCATTCGCAAGCTCAATGAACATATGGCACTCCTTTGACAAAGGTTTCTCGCCGGCAAGCCTGCCGGCCGTCAGGAATTGTCGGGCGTGACGCTCCAGTGGATCGGGACCATGGGATCGAAAACGGTCACGACCCCGTCTCCCGTATCGATCTTGTCCGGGAACGCACAAGGCGCGTCCTGCCGCAGGAGCGTGAGCCGCCCCTCGTTGGGCGGCAGGCGATAGAAGGCCGGTCCGTTCAGCGAGGCAAAAGCCTCGAGCCGGTCGAGCGCGTTCTCCTCCTCGAAGACATGAGCAAGGCACGCCATCGCGTTCGGCGCGGTGAAGATGCCGGCGCAGCCGCAGGCGCTTTCCTTCAGCGGATCGGTATGGGGAGCGGAATCGGTTCCCAGGAAGAAGCGCGGGTCGCCGGAGGTCGCGGCTTCGCGCAGCGCCAGCCGGTGCTCCTCGCGCTTGGCCACGGGCAGGCAGTAGTAATGCGGCCGGATGCCGCCGGCGAGGATCGCGTTGCGGTTGATCATCAGGTGATGAACCGTGATCGTCGCGGCCATGTCGCGCTCCTGCGAGCGGACGTAGTCGACGCCGTTGCGCGTCGTCACATGCTCCATGACGACACGCAGGCCCGGGACGCGGCGGCGGAGCGGATCGAGAACCGTCTCGATGAACACGGCCTCGCGATCGAAAATGTCGATCTCCGGGTTCGTCACCTCGCCGTGGACGCAAAGCGGCAGGCCGATCTCCGCCATGCGCTCCAGCACCGGGGTGACCTTGTCGATGTCGCGCACGCCGGCATGCGAGTTGGTCGTCGCCCCGGCCGGGTAGAGCTTCACCGCCTTGATGAGCCCGTCGCGGAAACCCGCCTCGACATCGCCGGCGTCGGTGGCTTCGGTCAGGTACAGCGTCATCAGCGGCGTGAAGTCGTGCCCCTCGGGAAGCGATGCCATGATGCGCTGCCGGTAGGCCTCGGCCTGGACGGTGGTCACCACCGGCGGCACCAGGTTGGGCATGATGATCGCACGGGAGAAATGCGCGGACGTGTGGGGCAGAACGCCGGCAAGCATCGCCCCGTCACGCAGGTGCAGGTGCCAGTCGTCGGGCTTGGTGATGGTCAGCTGGTTCATGGTGTATCCGTCAGATACTGGTGGAGAATGTCGGTCGCCGACAGCAGGTCCGGCAATTCCATCGCCTCCTGCGGGTTATGCGAGCCGTTGCGATTCCTCACGAATACCATGCCTGCCGGCACCCCTGCGGCAGAAAAGACAGCGGCGTCGTGACCGCCGCCGCTCGCCATCACGAACGGCTCCTGGCCGGCGTCCCGCATCGCGGCGGACAGCCCGGAGACCAGGGAGGGATCGCAAAGCGCCGGTTCCACCCGCATTTCCTCGTCGAGCTCGAAGCGCACCTTCCGGTCGCGCTCGATCTGCGCCATCTCGGTCTTGAGCAGGTCCCGCATCTCGTCCAGCACCCGCGCGCTCTGGCTGCGCAGGTCGAGGCTGAAGGAAATCTGGTCGGGGATGCGCGTCATCGCATGCATCTTCGGATCGGTCCCGACGATGCCGCTGGTCAGCACCAGGTCGTCGCCCTTGGCCAGGATGGTCGCCCAGCTTTCGTCGAGACGCACCAGAAGATCGGCCATGGCCAGCACCGGATCGCGGCGGAAGGCACGCGGCACGGCGCCGGAATGCCCCGCCTCGCCGATACAGCGCACGGAGCGGTAGCGGATGTTGCCGCGAATGCCGGAGACGACGGCGGCCGGAATGCCCTTGCCGACAAGCAGAGGGCCCTGCTCGATATGCAGCTCGAGATAGGCCGCGACCCGGGACAGGCCGATCAGCGGACGGCCGGCGCGCACCGCCACCCTGTCGATCCCGAGGGTGTCCATATGGGCATCGAGCGAGCGCCCGTCGCCCTTGTGGCCGGCCTTC
>NZ_JBLXFR010000112.1:0-7026 GCF_048261845.1 Stappia sp.
CCGCGCACCCCGCCCCGGGGGCGGCCGCGAGACCGCCCCTCCGCCCCTTCAGCTCCCGGCCCGGGTCCCCGTTCCCGCCTGCCGCGCAGGTCTGCTCCGTCTGTGATGCCGCCATGTCCCGCTCCATGCCTTCAAGGTTCAAAGCCGTTTCCACCGCTTCGCGCGTCGCGGCCCGCGAAGGTCGGCCGTAGCAACCGGGCCCGTCGGCCCTTGCGGCCGTGTTATACCCGTCGTCGTTATTTGTCTAGTATTATAGACAACCGACATTCTGAAACGATACAAGTCCCTCGTGACGCCACGATGAACGTCCGGCCATGAACCGCCTTTCGCCCCTGCGGCCACGATCCGTGCAGGCGCTTGCCGTTCGCCCCCGTGGCTGCGTAGAAGGGAAAGGATCCGCCGCAGGGTCTGGCGGACATGGGAAGGGAACGGGATGAGCGGCATCGAACGGCGGACAGGCGTCGCGCTCTGGCGCCAGATCGCCGACGACATTCGCGCGGCAATCGGCAATGGCGACCACGAGGACGGCCGCCTGCCGACCGAGGCGGCGCTGGCGGCACGTTTCAACGTCAACCGCCACACCGTGCGCCAGGCGGTCGCGGCCCTTGCACGCGAGGGGGTCGTCGAGACCGTGCAAGGTCGTGGCACCACGATCGTGCCGCGCCGGCGCGTCACCTATCCGATTGGCGCGCGCACCCGGTTTTCGGCCGGCCTTGGCGGTCAGGTGGCTCTTGCCACGACCCGGCTCATCTCTGCTTCGACCGAAGCCGCCGGCGAGGATCTTGCCACGGCCTTGCATGTGGCTCCGGGAGCATCGCTGCTACGCCTGGAAACGCTCGGGGAGGCCGACGGCATGCCGCTTTCGCGCGCCGTCCACTGGTTCGATGCCGAACGCTTTTCCGGGCTGGTCGAGGCCTATGGCCGTGAAGGCTCGATCACCCGGGCGCTCGCGGCCTGCGGGGTTCCCGACTATGTCCGTGTCTCGACGGAGATCTCGGCCGCCCCCGCGACCGGCGCCGACCGCGAGGACCTTGCCCTGCAACCCGGCGCCGTGGTGCTGTTGACGCGCTCGGTCAACGCCGATCCGCAAGGCCATCCGATCCAGGCAAGCCGGAGCCGCTTCGCCGCCGACCGGGTGACGCTTTCCGTCGCCCGGGACGGGGCCGCAACCGACCTGCCCTGACGCTGCAAGGCGGCGGCGCGCCGCTCAGTGGCCGGACAGCACCAGCGTGCGGATCGGGAACAGCAGGACCTGCAGGCGCAAGATCGCCGCATGAACGACGCCGACCGTATCGACCACATGCAGGAACACGTATTCGCCGGTCGAAAGCGAGGTGTCCGTGGCCAGCCGCTCGTGGTTGCTCGTATAGGCATTGGCGATGCACTGGCTGCCCGACGGCACCTTGTCCAGCCCGCCCGGATAGAGCGGCTCCAACAATGCGGTGATCGAAGCCGGCCGCGCCAGTTGCGTCACGTCCTGGACCCGGTCGCTCGCGGCGACCTGCCCGGACCCGATGCTCGCCTGCACCTCGGTGACCACCATCGGAATGACCGTGAAGGGCACCGCGGCGCAGGCGATCTCCGCCACCATGCCGACCTTGATCACCTTCGCCTCGATCTGGCCGAAGCCGGCGGCGATGCGCGCATGCGCCGTATCGACCGGGATCAGGAGGCCGGCGGGACGCATGATCGGGTTGACGATGTCCCCAACCCGCAGGTTGAACTGGGTGATGGTTCCGTCGACCCCGGCATGCACGGTGGTCTTGGACAGGACGACTTCCGCTTCCTTCAGCCGGGCCCTTGCGCTTTCAAGCCGCGCCGGCAGGGCAACCGAGATCTTCGTCTCCACCATCTCGCGATTGGCGATCGCGGCCGCCAGTCCGCCCTCCCGATTGCTGACGGTGTTCTTGAGCCGATCGACCTCCCGCTGCGCGACAACATTGGAGTTGCGCGCCATCAGTTCCTGGGTCCTGTCGAGCTCCTCTCGCGCCTGCGTCAGGGCGGCGGTGGCCTGGTCGACCTGTCCCTGCGCGACCCGCAGCTCCGCCTGGGCGAGAGCCAGGTCCGCCTCGATCTCTCCGATCTGTTTCGTGGCGATCTCGACTTCGGCCTGTTGCTGGGAACTGTCGAGCCGGAAGATCGGTTCACCCGCCTTGATCGGCGAATCCAGCCCCAGGTCGATAAAGATCTCGGCGACCCGGCCGGGCCTGTCGGGCAGGATGGGGACGGTGCGGTAGACCGAAACGGCAGCGGTTGCCGTCGGATGATAGTAGAAGACCATCGTGATGACCGAAACGGTCAACATGGCGCAGGTAACGATGCCGTAGCGCAGCTCGAACCAGACCGAGTACAGCGTGATTTCCCGGCCGATCCGTTTTCCCTGGACGTAACGGCGATAGAGATAGTCGGGCAGGATCGTCACGAGCGAGCAGAAGATGAGTTCGAACATCGCTCAGGGTCTCCCGGGGCTCTGCGCGTCGGGCCGGGCCGGTTCGGCGCCGCCCGCGTCCGTCACAGAAGCCTGGTCTTCAACAGCGGTCTTCGCCGGGGCCGCGGTGGCCGGCGGCGCATCCGACACGGGGATATCCGACACGGGGGCATCCGGTGGCGGGACATCTGAGCGCAGGGCATCCGGCGGATCGTCGGGCACCGTCCCTGCAACGGTCCGCGCAACACGCTCCCGGCGCGCCAGCGTGCCCAGCGAATCGGCGATCGAACCGAGCGGCGTGACAAAGTCCGGCAGCCGGATGAAGGCGAGCAGCAAGGCCGCCACCCAGAACAGGTTGTTGTGCGTGAACAGAGCCAGCAAGGCCAGGATCGCGACGATCTCGAACTGCATGCGGTCGTTGCCGTGGGCGATCCGCTCGGGCAGCGAGTGCAGGCGCATGTAGAGCGAGCCCAGCACGACAACCGCCACGACAAGCCCGACGAACATTGTCGTCATCAGCCGGTCGCCGCCATCGGCATCCGGCAGAAAGAACGGGATGTGATGGGGAGCAAGGGGGTGCAGGGATTCCGCCATCAATATCTCCGTGGCATGCCTCGGCCAAAGCTGGGCGCATCGGCCGATCCAGCCGGCATCCTACTACGCCCTCCGACGCAAGCAATCGTTTCGGGTGCATTTTCAGGGGTTTCAATGCCCGGATGCACCGCCTTTCCGGCAGAACAGCGATATCTCGGATTCTGAATTTCAATCACCCGAAACACCGAAATGTTCCGAGACGGAAACGGCGGAAGGAACCGGCAGACGCTCAGCTCGCGGCGAGCTGGCCGGCAAGGCCCGTCAGCATGGCGAGACAGGCCTGAAGCTGGCTGATCTCGACGAACTCGTCCGGCTTGTGCGCCTGGGCGATCGATCCGGGCCCGCAGACCACCGCCGACATGCCGAACTGCTGGAAGAGCCCCGCCTCCGTGCCGAAGGAGACGACGTCCGCGCCGTTCGCCCCGGTGAGGGCCGCGACGATGCGTCGGGCCTCGTTGTCATCGACGGGCTCCAGCCCCGCGACCTCGCCGATGACATGCCGCACGACATCCGCCGAGGCGTGCACCGCGCGCATCGCCGGCAGCAACTCTTCGGCGACATAGGCATCGACCTGTTCGCAGATGAAATGCCTGTCCGCCTCGCTCACCGGACGCATTTCCCAGTCGACGCTGGCAAGACCGGGAATGACATTGTGCGCCACGCCGCCGGAAAGCCGCCCCACCTGCAGCGTCGTCCAGGGCGGCTCGAACCGGCTGCCGTCGGGCGTGCGCGCCTTCAGCACCTCGCGCAGTTCCATCAGGCGGGCGACATAGCGCACCGCATATTCGACCGCGTTGACCCCGGCATCGGGCACCGAACCGTGCCCTTCAAGGCCGCGAAACACGGTCGTGTATTCACAGCATCCCTTGTGACCCTCGATGATGCGCATTTCCGTCGGTTCGCCGATGATCGCCAGCGCGGGGCGGATGTCCATCGCGGCAAGGTCGCCGACCAGCTTGCGCGCGCCAAGGCAGCCGACCTCCTCGTCATAGGTCAGGCAGACATGCAGCGGACGCGACAGCGGGCGCGATGCGAACAACGGCGCCGCCGCCAGGACGGCGGCAATGAAGCCCTTCATGTCGCAAGTCCCGCGCCCATAGAGACGACCGTCGGCCTCGCGCATGGTGAAGGGATCGGCCGACCAGTCCTGGTCGGCCACCGGCACCACGTCGCTATGGCCCGACAACACGATGCCGCCATCGCGCTCCGGCCCGATCGTGGCGAAGAGATTGGCCTTGGACCCCGTCTCGTCGACCAGCACCCGGGTCTCGGCGCCAAGCGCGCCCAGCCGGTCGGCCGCATGGGCGATCAGCTCCAGATTGCTGTCGCTGGAGACCGTGGGAAAGGCGATCAGCTCGCCCAGGATCTCCTTGGTGTCGTCGATGAGTGCCATCGTGCCGCTCCGTCCCCGCGTGCTGCTATTTGACGAAAAGCGCGCGGGGCCTGTTGCACAGGCATTCCGCCGGCCCCGAAGGCATGATCACGATGCTCTCGGTGATCTCCAGCCCCCAGCTGTCCATCCACAGGCCGGGCATGAAATGGAAGGTCATGCCGGCCTCAAGGACCGTGTCATCCTCGACCCTGAGCGAAACCGTGCGCTCGCCCCAGTCCGGCGGATAGGAGACCCCGATCGGGTAGCCGCAACGCGCGGACCGGTCGATGCCCGCCCGCTCCAGCGGCGCGCCCAGCGCCCGGGCGATGTCGGAAGCCGTGTTGCCGGCGCGCGCCGCATCGAGCCCTGCCTCCAGTCCTTCGACCAGCGCCGCCTCCGCATCACGCAGGTATTTCGGCGGCGTGCCGAGAAACACCGTCCGGCAGAACGGCGCATGATAGCGGCGGTAACACCCGGCGATCTCGAAGAAGGTCGCCGTCTCGGGCTCGATATGCCGCCCGTCCCAGGTGAGATGAGGCGCGGCCGCGTCCGACCCGCTCGGCAGCAAGGGCACGATCGAGGGATAGTCGCCCCAGGCATCCTCCGTTCCGCGGATCGCGTCGGCATAGATGTCGGCGACAAGGTCGGTCTTGCGCATGCCGGGACGGATCCGGTCGAAGACGCCGTCGATGATCTTCTCGGAAATGCGCGCCGCCCGGCGCATGAAGACCAGTTCCTCCTCGGACTTCACCGCCCGCTGCCAGTTGACCAGCGCCGTGGCGTCGACAAAGGAAGCGTCCGGCAGTTCCTCCTGCATGGTCAGGAAGGCCTTGGCGGAGAAGTAGTAATTCTCCAGCTCGACGCCGACCCGCGAGCGCCCGTAACCATGCTCCCGGATCAGCGCGGCGAGCGTCTGCATCGGGTGGCGCGAGCTCGACTGGACATAGTGGTCGGGATAGGCGGCAACCCGGTCGTCATCCATCCACACGGTGCGAACGGCCCCGTTGGCGTCCTGCCGCCTCCCCCACCAGATCGGATGGGCGTCGTGGAAGACGAGAACCCCCTGATGGACGTAGAAGGACCAGCCGTCATAGCCGGTCAGCCACGCCATGTTGGCGGGATCCTCGACGAAAAGCACGTCGATGTCCTTCTCGCGCATCGCCGCGCGCACCTTTTCAAGGCGCCGGGAGAATTCCGCGTCGGTAAACGGTAGCTCGGTTGCCGGCATGCCTTCTCCTCCATGCGTCGCATTGCAGCTTCGGGCGATCTTTACACAGCCGCCTCGGCGCTTGGACAGCATGATTTTTCAAGCGCCTCGCGGGCCATGTCGCGCGAGCGGGCGCCACAGTAGATGGACTCTCCTGCCCCTTGCCCGCTATGACGCTACCATGATCCGCCTCGACGACCGCGACATTGCCATCCTGAAAGTGCTTTCCCGCGAGGGCCGCCTGTCCAAGGCGGACCTGGCGCGGCGCATCAATCTCAGTCCGACGCCCTGCTGGGAGCGCCTCAAGCGGCTGGAAAAGGCCGGCGTGATCGAGGGTTACAGGGCCGAGATCGCGCTGCGCAAGACAGCCGCCCATGTCACTGTTTTCGTTACGCTGGAGCTGGAAAACCACAGCGCCGCGGCCTTTCAGGCCTTCGAGCGGGCCGTCGAGGCACATCCCGAGATCGTCCAGTGCTGGGCGCTTGGCGGTGGGTTCGACTATCTCCTGCAGGTGGTGACGCGCGATGTCGACAGCTACCAGCGGCTGATCGACCGGTTGCTCGACCAGGGCCTCGGCCTCGCCCGCTATTACACCTACATCGTCACCAAGCCGGTCAAGACCGGCCACGCCCCTCCCCTCGAGATGCTGCTCGGCGGAGCAGGCTGAACGGTCGCCCGAGGGCGGCAAAAAAAGACGAATCGTCTGGCGGCCCCGCCCGTTAAAGACGCTTGTTCGCCCTGTTTCGACGCATCCTGTCCATGCAGACGGGCCCCCGGCCCGCCCCCTGGCCGCGACGCAACGAGGAGGACGGATGATGACGACCGTGACCGGCACCGGCGAACGCACGCAGCCCGCCCTGGGCGATGCGCGCCTGCTCAGGCAGTTTTCCTATATCGACGGGCGCTGGTGCGCCGCCGGGGACGGACGGAGCTTCACCGTTCGCGATCCCGCCAATGGCAGCCGGCTCGGCGACGTTGCAAGCCTCTCGGCGAGCGAGGCCCGTGCCGCCATCGATCCGGCCGACCGGGCCTTTGCCGGCTGGTCGGCGCTGCTGCCGCAAGACCGCGCCAGGGTGCTGCGTCGGTGGCACGACCTCGTTCTGGACCATCGCGAAGACCTCGCCCGCCTGATGACGCTGGAACAGGGCAAACCCCTTTCCGAGGCGCGCGGCGAGATCGACTATGCCGCCGCCTTCATCGAATTTTACGCCGAGGAAGCGCGCCGACCCAATGTCGAGGGCGTCACCTCGCATCTTGCCGATGCCGAGGTTGAGACCTGGCTCGAGCCGGTCGGCGTCGCCGCCCTCGTCACCCCGTGGAATTTTCCCTGCGCCATGATCACGCGCAAGGCGGCTGCGGCGCGTGCCGCCGGCTGCACCGGGCTCATCCATCCCTCGCACGAGACGCCCTATACGGCCCTGGCCC
>NZ_JBLXFR010000113.1:0-6856 GCF_048261845.1 Stappia sp.
AAACATCCGCGTCATTCAACGCTTCCCACACAACACCACGACCTGCAAACAAACGGTACTCACCTACCAAATCCATGGAAACCCTCCCGGCTTCGGCGAACCCGCGCCGAGCCCGCGGGTCCTGGCCGGCACCCGCGTCCTGACGACGACGGGCCTCCCTGCGGCCACCCTCAGGAAAGGACAGGCAGCCGGCCTTGTACACTGTACTTTCGGTCGAACGTCCCCCGATGCGCCACGCTTGTCAGAACGAAGGCGTCAGCCCTAGAGTGAACCCCAGTCGCGCAGCCGCGCCCGGCCACCCTCGTGCCGGCCGGGCAGGGCCATCGCGGCGAGAGGGAGGAAAACGTGCAGCCGAATGGCGGCATCGACCAGGCCTGCGGCATCGTCGCGCTCGAATGCGACGATCCGCACGACGCCTGTTTCTGGACGCGTGTCGCCGAGGCGCGCATGCGTGTCGGTGCGGGCTTTGCACTCGGGTTCTTTTCGTCCTCCCGCTTCGCCGCCGGCCCGCTCGGCGCGGCCCTTGCGGATGCCTGCCCGGGTCTGCGCTATGCCGCCTGCTCGACGGCCGGCGAGATCACCCGCGCCGGCGTCTCGGAAGGCAATCTCGTCGTCATCCTGTTTCCGGCGGCGAGTTTCCGTATCGAGGCGCTGTGCGTCCGCGACCTGCGCAATGCCGGAATGGAGCGCATCGTCGCCCAGGTGAGCGAGGCCAAGCGGACCTTCATCGCAGCCGGCGCGCCCGAGACGGAAACCAGCGCCAGCCGCTTCGCGCTCTGCCTGATCGACGGGCTTTCCTTTGCCGAGGAAGCGGCGACCGCCGCCCTCCACTGGGGCCTCGACGACGTGCCGCTGCTGGGAGGATCGGCCGGCGACGACATGCGTTTCGGTGCGACCACGCTGATCCTCGACGGAGAACCGGCCAGCGACGCCGCGATCCTGATCCTTGTCGAGACGCCGGTTCCCTTCCACATCTTCAAGACCGACAATTTCGTGCCGACGCCGAACAAGCTGGTCGTCACCCGGTCCGATCCCGACCGCCGCATCGTGCACGAGTTCAACGCCGCGCCGGCGGGAAGCGAATACGCCCGGGTCATCGGCATCGACCCGGGCAGCCTGTCGCCGATGAGCTTCGCCTCGCATCCGCTCGTCGTGCGTGTCGGAGGCGAGTACTATTGCCGGTCGGTGCAGAAAATGAATGGCGACGGATCGCTCTCCTTCTTCTGCGCCATCGACGACGGCATCGTCATGACCGTCGCCGAGCCGGCCGGCATGACGCGCACCACGCGGGCCGCCTTCGACGCGGTGCGCGAGCGCATCGGCGGCATCGATTTCGTCCTCGGCTTCGACTGCGTGCTGCGCCGGATCGATGCCCGCAACCGGCAGGTGACCCATCGCATCGCCGAGATCTATCGCGACAACAACGTCATCGGCTTCAACACCTACGGCGAACAGTATCTGTCGATGCATCTGAACCAGACCTTCACGGGCATCGCCTTCGGTCCCGGAACGGCGCGGGAGGCCGGCGCATGAGCATCCTCGACATCGACGACGTCGACCGGCTGAAGAAGATCAACGACGCGCTGCTCAACCGTGTCGAGCGGGCGATGGACCAGCAGCGCAACGCCTTCTCCCTGTTCCAGACGGCGATCGCGCTCGAGGGCCAGGTGCGCCGGCGCACCGACGAGCTCACCTCCACCTTGCGCAACCTGGAGCGCACCAATGCCGAGCTCGCCCGGCAGAAGGAGATCTCCGAACGCGCAGACCAGTCGAAGACGCGCTTCCTGGCCGCTGCCAGCCATGACGTGCTGCAGCCGCTGCATGCCGCGCAACTGACCATGTCGGCGCTGCACGACCTGCAGGAAAACGAGCGCGGCCGGGCGATGGTGACCCAGGTCGAGCGGGCCCTGGACACGATGAACGAGCTGCTGCACACGCTGCTCGACATCTCCCGCCTCGATGCCGGCGTCATGGTGCCGAGCCTTTCGGCGGTGCCGCTGACCCCGGTGATCGATTCGCTGCTTTCCGACCTGCGGCCGATCGCCGAGGCCAAGGGCCTGCGCCTGCAGACGGCCATCGCCGGGGACCATGTCCGCTCCGACCGCACGATGCTGCGCCGGGCGCTGCAGAACCTGATCTCGAACGCCATCCGCTACACCGACCGCGGCGGCGTGCTGATCGGCACCCGCCGACGCGGCGACATGATCGCGATCGAGGTGGTCGACACCGGCTGCGGCATCCCCCTCGACCAGCGCGAAAGGATCTTCGACGAGTTCCACCGGGGCTCCCCGGCCAGGGAACGCACCGGGCGGGACGGAGACTGCGCCCTCGGCCTCGGCCTGTCGATTGTCAAGCGGCTGGTCACCACCCTCGGCCACGAGCTCAGCCTGACCTCGGAAGTCGGCAAGGGCAGCCGGTTCCGCATCCTCGCCAGGCGCTGCGAGGCCATGCAGGGCGCGGACACGCCCCCTTCGCCGGCACCGCACCAGCCCCGCGACGCGACCCTGTCCGGCCGCCGGGTCCTGCTCGTGGAGAACGACCCGGACGTGACCCGCGCCATGTCGGTGCTGCTCGACGGCTGGGGCTGCGATCACCGGTCCGCGGCCAGTCAGGGCGAAGCCCTGGGCGTGCTCGATCAGGGCTTCGTGCCGGATCTTGTCATCGCCGACCAGCATCTCGACCATGGCGATCTTGGCACCCGAACCGTGGCCGTGCTGCTGCACAGGCTCGGCCGCCACCTGCCCGTGATCCTGGCCACCGCCGACATCACCGAAACGGTCATGCACCAGGCGGCACAGCTGGGTGCCGAGTTCATGGCAAAGCCGGTGAAACCGGCGCAGCTGCGGGCCCTGATGGCCCACATGCTCGCCCGCGCGCCCTGAAGCCCCGACAAGCGCGGCGTGCAGGCGAGGCCCCGCTACCCCGCCGCGCTGCCGAAGGGATCGGCCGGGTCAAGGTCGGAGATCTGGTCAAGCCGCGACATTTCGATGACCGCCTGGGTGCGGCTGTGAACGCCGAGCTTGCGCAGGATCTCCGAAACATGCGCCTTGACCGTGGTCTCCCCCACCTGCAGCTCATAGGCGATCTGCTTGTTGAGCAAGCCGTCCCGGATCATGCCCAGCACCTTCAGCTGCTGCGGCGTCAGGCTTGCGACCCGGGCGATCATGTCGCGCGCGCGCGTGTCGAGTTGCGCCTCGCCGGCCACCGCCAGATTCTCCGGCACGAACACCGCCCCGTTGATCACCTTCTGGATCGCATCGGCAAGGGCCGCCTTCTTGAAGGATTTCGGAATGAAGCCGGCGGCACCATAGGCAATGACCTGGGACACCACCCGCGGATCCTCGTGACCAGAGACGACAACCACCGGCAGGCGCGGGAAATGGGTGCGCAGATGCAGCAGCCCGTCCATGCCACGCACGCCGGGAATGTTGAGGTCGAGCAGGGCCAGGTCGAAACCGCACTCGCCCGCCAGGATGTCGCATGCCTCCGGCAGGGAGGCGGCATCGAGCGTTTCCGCATCCGGATAGGCGAGCGTCACCGCACTGTGCAGCGCCTCGCGGAACAGCGGGTGATCGTCGATGATCAGGAACTTCGTCATTATGCCGGCATCTGCTGTCATCTCGCTCGCTCCGACCATCACACCGACAGCCGCATGTTGAAAGCGGCGCGGCGCGACCCGTGACGGGGCCGGACAGTCCGGCACCCGCTGGAGAGCAAGTTTCACGAAGCCCGCAGCGCCCGGCAAGCGGACTAAAGGACGAGAGAGGACCCGCACGCGCAGGTCATGCGAAGCGGGTGAACAGCTCCGCCTCGTCCGCCTCCGCATCGCCGACCGCCTCGAAGCAGACGACGGAGCCTTCCGACAGGTTGACGTTGTAGGCGAAGCCTTCCGCGCACAGGCCGGAGAAGATCTCGATCACCCCGGCCTTGCCGATGCGCTGGGGATGCAGTTCGAGAATGATCCGCTGCAGTCCGCCCTTTCGCAGGTTGCGCAACAGGTCCAGCTCCGCCCCCTCGATATCGGAAATCAGCACGGTGATCCCCTTGTCGGCGATGAAGGCGGAGGCATCCACGGCCGGCACGCGCACGGTCTCGGTCACCCCGTCCTGGTCCTGGCCGATGCCGGAGCGCCAGAACTCGCGATGCAGGGTGAACTCGACGAACCCCTTTTCAAGCACCTGCGGATCCGTGACGAAGGCCGCGTTGATCACCTCGACGCCCTCGACCCCGTTGCGGACATGCGTCTCGCGAATGTGAGGGACAAGCCGTGCATCGGCCTCCACGGCGGCATAATAGGCCGGGCCGACATTGCGCATGACACCGGCGGAAATGAAGCCGACGCCGGCGCCGAGCTCCAGCACCCGGTCATCCTTCCGCACGAAGCGCGAGGCCATGGCGAGTTCCGAAGCCTCGTAGCGGCCGCGCCGGATCTCGGTGACGATCCGCTCGTTGGCGACCTCCTCGTCGAGGCTCAGCACCAGTCCGCTGGTACCATGGGTTACGAGCTGTCCCGACATCCTGTTCACTCCCTCGTGCTTGTCACCGCTTCGGCCGATGCCGCCCGCACCGCCGGACTGCCCGATCCGTGCCCTTTCTTCGACGACGCGGCGTCAAGGACGGCTCTGCAACCAAATATAGGTAATTATTACAATACTCGCATTGCGCGTATTCGACCTTCTCCTTGTCGCAAAGCTCGCAAGCTCTGGCAAGGGGCCCCGATGCGGAAGAAACCGTGAAAACGGGCAAGGGGGAAAGCCGCCGGTTCAGGTGGTCAGGCCGTGGATGGCGGCAACCATCTGGCGACCGGCATCGGCGAGCGTGCCGCTGTTGTCGATGATCGCGGCCGGCTCCACGGGCAGCGGTTCGCTCGCCCGCGCAATGCGGTCCGCGATTTCACTGGCGCTCTCGCGGCCCCGCGCCGACAAGCGGCGGGCCAGGACCTCGGGGCTCGCGGTGATCGAGATGACGGCAAGGCCAGGGAAACGCTCCGCCATTTTCGCCAGAACCTTGCGCGAGCCGTTGACGACTGCCGGACGGCCTGCCTGCAGATGGTCGCCGAGCGCGGCGGGCAAGCCATAGCCCAGGCCATGCGCACGCCAGCAGAATGCGAAGGCGCCTTCGGCTTCCGCCCGGTCGAACTCCTCCCGGCTCATCGGCAGATGCGCCTCCGCATCGCCGGTGGCCGGCCGGGTGATCGTCCTTCGCACGAACAGCAGTTCCGGCCGGTCGGCAAAAGCCTCGCGGGCAAGCGCCAGAAGGCTGTCCTTGCCGACGCCGCTGGGGCCGACCACAGCGACGAGGCGGCCTTGCGGATCGGTCATGGCGGGGTCCCCGGCGCTCACACCACCCGCCGCCCCTCGCGCCACACGGTGCGCACGATCGGGATATGCTCCTCGACCCGCACACGCACCAGATCGGCGCGCTTGCCGACGGCGATCTCGCCTCGATCATCGAGCCCGGCGGAGCGCGCCGGGGTTTTCGACACCATGGCGATCGCCTGCGGCAGGTCGATTTCCTCCACCACCTCGCCAAGGAAGAAGGCGGACTGGATCAGGCTGAAGGGGATGTAGTCCGACGACAGGATGTCGAGCAGGCCGTGGCTGGCCAGTTCCCGGGCCGAGACATTGCCGGAATGGGAGCCGCCGCGCACGACATTGGGCGCCCCCATCAGCACCGCCAGCCCCTGATCCTTCGAGGCGCGCGCGGCCTCCAGCGTCGTCGGAAACTCGGCGACACAGATGCCGAGCCCGATGGCCTCCTCAACATGCGCATTGGTGGCATCGTCATGGCTCGCCAGCACGATGCCGCGGGCGCGGGACTTCTCCGCGACGACCTTGCGATTGGCGTCCGACCATTCCGCCGACTCCGCCATGCGGCGCTCGCAAAACGCGTTGAACTCCGCATCGCTCATCTTCATCTTGCCCTTGTAGTAGACCGCATAGGCCTCCAGGCTGGCGAACTGGCGCTGGCCGGGCGAATGGTCCATCAAGGAGGCGATGCGCACACGCGGATCATTGTCGAAAACCGCAAAGCTTTCGAGGCAATTGGGCGCCGACACCTCGCAGCGCAGGTGGATGAAGTGATCGGCGCGCAGCCGGTCCTTGGCGACCCCCGCCTCGATGGCATCCGCCAGCCGTCGCATGTCCTGCGAGGTGATGTCCGTGTCCTCGTCAAGACCGACGCGCAGCGCGTCGAAGACGGTGGTGATGCCGCTGGCCGCGATCTGCGCATCATGCGCGCATACGGCGGCAATCGGGTTCCAGCGAACCTTGGGGCGCGGCGCGTAGTGGTTTTCCAGATGGTCCGTATGCAGCTCCACCAGACCCGGGATGACATGATCGCCCTCCATGTCCTCGGCTCCGGGAACCGTCGAGGGCCCGCTGTCGATGCCGGCAATCCTGCCGTCCCGGACATGAAGCGATCCCTCGATCACTTCCCCGTCCAGCACGATCCGGGCGTTTGTCAGCGTCATGTCCATGTTTCGGTCTTTCCAGGCAGGTCGGCCATCTCGCGGCCGGGCTCGGCGACGCCGGCAAGCGCCACCTCGTGAAGGCATGTGAAGGGGACACCGGGCGCGGTCTCGACATAGAGCGCCAGCCGGTCCATCGCCACCGGCTCGGCCAGCACGTCGCCGAAATGCGCCTCGAGCACCGGAAGAACCCGCGCGGCATCTTCGGCGCGGAGCCGCTCGGTGAGCGTCATATGAAAGCGGAATGCGTCGAAAATATAGGGATAGCCCCAGGCCTCCAGATTGGCGCGCAAGGGCGGAGCGAGCCGTTCCGGGTTCCGCCTCGCCAGGTCGGCTTCGCTGAGCGGCGCACGGAACCGGTCGAAATGGCGGACGATATCGGCCGCC
>NZ_JBLXFR010000114.1:0-6648 GCF_048261845.1 Stappia sp.
AACGAGCTTTCCGACGCCGAGGTCCTGGCGATGCGCGAGGCGATCGGCCGCGACTACATCGTCGAGGGTGACCTGCGCCGCGAGACCGCGATGAACATCAAGCGTCTGATGGACCTTGGCTGCTACCGCGGCCTGCGCCATCGTCGCGGACTTCCGGTGCGCGGCCAGCGCACCCACACGAACGCCCGCACCCGCAAGGGTCCGGCGAAGCCGATTGCCGGCAAGAAGAAGTAATTCACTGGCAACTCGGCCCGGTGGAGCCGCCGCACTACGGCGGTGACGAGATCGACCAAAGGACAGACAAATGGCAAAAGACACCACGCGCGTCCGCCGCCGCGAGCGAAAGAACATTTCCTCCGGCGTGGCGCATGTGAACTCCACGTTCAACAACACCATGATCACCATCACCGACGCGCAGGGCAACACGATCTCGTGGTCGTCCGCCGGCGCGATGGGCTTCAAGGGTTCGCGCAAGTCGACCCCTTACGCCGCGCAGGTTGCGGCCGAGGACGCTGCCAAGAAGGCGGCCGACCACGGCATGCGCACCCTCGAGGTCGAGGTTCGCGGTCCGGGTTCGGGTCGTGAGTCGGCGCTTCGTGCGCTGCAGGCTGCCGGCTTCATGGTGACCTCGATCCGCGATGTGACGCCGATCCCGCACAACGGTTGCCGTCCGCGCAAGCGCCGCCGCGTCTGACGCCCAGTCGCACACCTGTCGTTCTCATGGCACAGCATGGCCGGCCCCTGGTGGCCGGCGGGACAGCCGGAGGAAGAGATTTGAGCATTAACAAAAACTGGCAGGAACTGATCAAGCCGAACAAGCTTGAGGTGAAGCCGGGTCACGACGCGCGCGTTCTGGGTTCGGTTGTCGCCGAGCCGCTGGAGCGCGGCTTCGGCCTGACCCTTGGCAACGCCCTGCGCCGCATCCTTCTGTCGTCGCTCCAGGGCGCGGCCGTGACGGCGGTGCAGATCGACGGCGTGCTGCACGAGTTCTCGTCCATCCCGGGTGTGCGGGAGGATGTCACCGACATCGTCCTCAACATCAAGGAAATCGCCCTGCGCATGCAGGGTGAGGGCCCCAAGCGCATGGTCGTGCGCAAGCAGGGGCCGGGCGTGGTGACGGCCGGCGACATCCAGACGGTTGGCGACATCGAGGTCCTGAACCCCGATCTCGTGCTTTGCACCCTCGACGAGGGCGCGGAGATCCGCATGGAGTTCACGGTCAACACCGGCAAGGGCTATGTCGCGGCTGAGCGCAACCGTCCGGAAGATGCGCCGATCGGCCTGATCCCGGTGGACAGCCTCTACTCGCCTGTCAAGAAGGTCTCCTACAAGGTCGAGAACACCCGTGAGGGCCAGGTTCTCGACTATGACAAGCTGACCCTGACCGTCGAGACCGACGGTTCGGTCACGCCTGAGGATTCGGTCGCGTTCGCCGCCCGCATCCTGCAGGACCAGCTTTCGATCTTCGTCAATTTCGAGGAGCCGCGCCGCGAAGTGAAGGAGGACACCGTCCCCGAGCTCGCGTTCAACCCGGCGCTTCTGAAGAAGGTCGACGAGCTGGAGCTGTCGGTGCGTTCGGCCAACTGCCTGAAGAACGACAATATCGTGTATATTGGCGATCTCATCCAGAAGACCGAGGCGGAGATGCTGCGCACGCCGAATTTCGGCCGCAAGTCGCTCAACGAGATCAAGGAAGTTCTCGCCCAGATGGGTCTGCATCTCGGCATGGAAGTGGCCAACTGGCCGCCGGAGAACATCGACGAGCTCGCCAAGCGCTACGAAGATCATCAGTACTGATCGCGCGAAAGCGCGGTCTTCCAACGGGCAAGAGGCGGCATACACCCGCCGTCACAGAAAAAGGAGAGAGCCATGCGCCACGGCAATCGCGGCCGCAAGCTCAACCGGACATCCAGCCATCGCAAGGCGATGTTTGCCAACATGTCCGCGTCGCTGATTGAGCATGAGCAGATCGTGACGACGCTTCCCAAGGCCAAGGAACTGCGGCCGATCGTGGAGAAGCTCGTTTCGCTGGGCAAGCGCGGTGACCTGCACGCACGCCGTCAGGCGATCGCGCAGATCCGCGACGTCGTCCTCGTTCGCAAGCTGTTCGACACGCTGGCCGAGCGCTACAAGGGCCGCAACGGCGGCTACACCCGCGTCCTCAAGGCCGGGTTCCGCTATGGCGACAACGCGCCGCTCGCCGTGATCGAGTTCGTCGATCGCGACGTCAATGCCAAGGGCGCCGCCGACCGCGCGCGCAACGAGGCTGCGGAAGGCGCTGAAGCTGCGGCGTAACGCCTGCTTCACGATCGCTTTCACGATTTCAGGAAAGGCGGCCCTCGGGTCGCCTTTTTTGTTAGGTTTGGCTCGATGGATATCGGCTGGCACGTGAGTCGGGCGGGCGGGGGCCTGCCGGGCCGGTTGCCGGCATTCGGGTGAGGGATCCTGGGATGACCGCAAACGCTTTCGCGGGCCGCACGCTTCTGGCGCTGGCCGCGCTCGCCTTTCTCGCAATCGCCTCCGGGCCTGCCGCCGCGCAGGAGCGCGCCGCGCCGCGCGATGCGGCCGAGCTGCAATTGTCCTTCGCGCCGATCGTGCGCGAGGCGGCGCCGGCGGTGGTCAATGTCTATGCAAGCCGTACGGTGCAGAGCCGGCCGACCTCGCCGTTCTTCGACGATCCCTTCTTCCGCCGCTTCTTCGGCGGTCCGGGGGGCGGTCCGGGGGGCGGTCCCGGACAGGGCCGGACGCGCGAGCGGGTCGAATCCTCGCTCGGTTCCGGCGTGATCGTTTCCTCCGACGGGATCATCGTCACCAACAACCACGTCATCGCCGGGGCGGACGCGGTGCGGGTGGCGCTGTCCGACCGGCGCGAGTTCGACGCCGAGATCGTGCTCAAGGACGAGCGTACCGATCTCGCCATTCTCAAGGTCCGCGACGCCAGCGAGACGTTCCCGCATATCGATTTCGCCGATTCCGACACGCTTCAGGTCGGCGACATCGTGCTGGCCATCGGCAATCCGTTCGGCGTCGGGCAGACGGTGACGCAGGGCATCGTGTCGGCGCTGGCGCGCACCCGGGTCGGCGTCACCGACTACCAGTTCTTCATCCAGACGGACGCGGCCATCAATCCGGGCAATTCGGGCGGCGCCCTGGTCGACATGAAGGGGCGGCTGGTGGGCATCAACACGGCGATCTTCTCGCGCTCCGGTGGGTCGAACGGCATCGGCTTCGCCATTCCCTCCAACATGGTCCGGTTCGTGGTGCAGGCCGCGGAAGGTGGCGGCACCGTGCGCCGGCCGTGGCTCGGGGCCAGCATGCAGAGCGTCAGTGCCGAGATCGCGGAGGCGCTCGGTCTCGACAGGCCGAGCGGTGTCCTGGTGACGGAGGTGGGCGAGGGCAGCCCGGCCGAACGTGCCGGGCTCAAGGTCGGCGACCTGATCACCCGGGTCGGGGATGCCGAAGTCACGGACCCGGACAGTTTCGGCTACCGCTTCGCAACCCGGCCGATCGGGTCGACGACAACGCTGACGGTCCTGCGCCCGCGCGGCGAGACGACGCTGGCCGTGATGCTCGAGCCGGCACCGGAGACAGTGCCGCGCGACGAGCGCGTCATCGAGGGGTATTCGCCCTTTTCCGGCGCGACCGTGATGAACCTGTCGCCGGCGGTCGCGGAGGAGCTGCGTCTCGACGGTTTCGAGGACGGGGTGGTGGTCGCCGCGCTGGCGCCCGGCTCCACGGCGGCACGGGTCGGTCTGCAGGCCGGCGACATCATCCAGAGCATCAATGGCCGGTCGGTCGACAGCACCCGCTCGCTGGAGCGGATGGCAAAGTCGGACCCGGGCGTCTGGCGGCTGGAGATCCGCCGGGGCGGGCGGGTGCTCCGGATCGCGCTTCGGGGCTGACCATGATCCTGCGGACACGGGTCGGCGCGGGCCGGGTGACATGAGCGATCTTTTCCAGTCGGCCGGGCTTGGCTCGGACGCGCGGCGGCCGCTTGCCGACCGGCTGCGCCCGGCCCGCCTTGGCGATGTCGTCGGGCAGGACCATCTCCTTGGCCCCGACGGCGTGCTCACCCGGATGCTGGAGACGGCGACGCTCGGCTCGCTCGTCTTCTGGGGGCCGCCTGGCACGGGAAAGACGACCGTGGCGCGCCTGCTCGCCGACGCGACGGATCTGCGCTTTGAACAGATCTCGGCGATCTTCTCAGGAGTGGCGGAGCTGAAGAAGGTGTTCGAGGCGGCGCGCGCGGCGCGCCTCGTCGGACGCAACACGCTGCTTTTCGTCGACGAGATCCATCGCTTCAACCGTGCCCAGCAGGACAGTTTCCTCCCGGTGATGGAAGACGGCACGGTGACGCTGGTCGGGGCGACGACCGAGAACCCGAGCTTCGAGCTGAACGCAGCGCTTCTGTCACGCTCGCATGTGCTCACCTTCCGCACCCTCGATGCAGCCGCCCTGGAGCGGCTTCTGGCACGGGCGGAGACGGAGGAGGGCAAGGCGCTGCCGCTTGACGAGGGCGCCAGGGCAGCGCTCCTGCGCATGGCCGACGGAGACGGGCGGGCCGCCCTGACGCTTGCCGAGGATGTCTGGCGGGCGGCGCGCAGCGAGGAGATCTTCGACGCGGAGCGGTTGCAGGCGCTCGTCCAGCGGCGTGCGCCGGTCTATGACAAGTCGAGCGATGGCCACTACAACCTGATTTCGGCCCTGCACAAGTCGGTGCGCGGCTCCGATCCCGATGCGGCGCTCTACTGGTTCTGCCGCATGCTCGACGGCGGCGAGGATCCGATGTTCCTGGCGCGCCGCCTCATCCGCATGGCGGTGGAGGATATCGGGCTTGCCGACCCGCAGGCGCTTGTCCAGGCGAATGCGGCGCGCGACGCCTATCAGATGCTCGGCACGCCGGAGGGCGAACTGGCACTGGCCCAGGCGGTCGTCTATCTGGCCACCGCGCCGAAGTCGAACGGCGTCTACACCGCCTACAAGGCGGCGCTGCGCGCGGCGAAGGCCAACGGGTCGCTGTTGCCGCCCAAGCACATTCTCAACGCGCCGACGAAACTGATGAAGTCGGAAGGCTATGGCGACGGCTATGCCTATGACCACGACGCGCCGGACGCCTTTTCCGGCCAGGACTATTTCCCCGAGAGCATGGGCCGTACCCGCTTCTACGACCCGCCCGAGCGTGGCTTCGAGCGCGAGATCCGCAAGAGGCTCGACTACTGGGAGCGGCTGCGCAAGGAGCGCGGCGGCTGAGCCGGCGGTTTCCCGCAGGCAATGACGGCTCGTTACCGCGGCGAGATCAGGCGTGATCGCAACGCCCATTGCGGAACAGCACGAATAAGCGGAGCATGGCGAACGGGGGATTACCGGATCGACCATGAAACAGATCGAGTTGCGCCTTGCGCTGGTTCTCTACGGCGGCGTTTCGCTTGCCGTCTACATGCACGGCATCACGCGCGAATTCCTCAACCTTGTCCGCGCCTCGCGGCAACTCGAGGCCCGTGAGGGCAGGGGACGGGGCACCAGTTCGAAACCGGCCGGCAGCAATGCCGGGGGCAGTGCAGGGGGGAGCACGGCGGCCTATGAGCGCTTCCTGCAACTCTTCGCGCCTGCGCTCGACCTGCGTGTCGTTGTCGACGTGATCTCCGGCGCCTCGGCCGGAGGCGTCAACGGCGTCATGCTGGCGCGCGCGCTTGCCCACAACCTGTCGCTCGATCGCCACCGCAACCTCTGGCTGGAAAATGCCGATGTCACCCGGCTTGCCAACGAGCCGGTGGGCCTGACCCGCTATCTCAAGGGCTCGATCGCGCCGGTGCTCGACCGGCTCGTGGGCATGACCCTCAAGTCCGAGCTCACCGATCCGGAAACCCGGATGAAGCTGCGCCAGTTCATGCAGGCGCGCTGGTTCACGCCCCCGTTTTCCGGCGAGCGCTATGTCGGCTGGATGCTCGACGCCGCCCATGCCATGCGCGAGGACGCCGTGCCCGGCGCCGCGCAGACCTTGATCCCGCAGGGACAGTCGCTCGATCTCTTCGTCACGATGACGGACTTCCACGGCGCGCGGCGGCGTTTCGCAATCGACGATCCCGTCGAGGTGGAGGAGACGGAGCACCGGCTGATCCTGCGCTATTCGGCTTCCTGCCGGGGCAATGGCGACCTTGTCTCCGACTTTGCCGACACGCGCATTCCCGATCTTGTCTTCTCGGCCCGGGCGACCTCGGCCTTCCCCGGCGCGTTTCCGCCGATGACGGTGGCGGAGATGGACCGGGTGCTGGCGCAGCGCGGCGAGGAATGGCCGCTCAGGGGCATCTTCCTGCACAGGGCCTTCGGCCAGCTTGGCGGGGACGCGGCCTCGCGGGTGCTGGTCGATGGCAGCGTGGTGATGAACAAGCCGTTCCAGCCCCTGATCGAGGCGATTGCGGGCCGGCCGGCGGCGCGCGAGGTGGTGCGCAAGATCGTCTATGTGGACCCGATGCCGGACGACCCGGCCGAGTCCGCGCCGCCTGAGGCGAAGAAGGCGGGCGAGGCCGCCGCGCTTCCCGGCTTCTTCCGGGTGATTCTTGCCTCGCTCGCCCATATCCCGCGCAACGAGCCGATCGGCGATGCGCTCGAACAGGTGGAGGAGTACAATCGCGACGTCCGCCAGGTGGC
>NZ_JBLXFR010000115.1:0-6555 GCF_048261845.1 Stappia sp.
GTGCGGAATCGGCGATGTGCCGCACCCAGACGCCGTCGAGCGTATTGCGCGAGACCAAGTTGATCGCGGGGTTCCATTTGTTCAGCAGCGTAACGTAGTGGTCAAGACGCTCGAATGTTTCACGTGAAACATCGCGCTCGAAGTCGTCGCGGCTCACGCCGACTTCTCACGCGCTGCCTGGCGCAACCGTGCGAGAATCAAAACAAGGGCGGCCGGCGTCATCCCGTCGATCTTCGCCGCCTGAGCCAGGTTTCCGGGCCGTTGCTGGACGAGCTTGCCGGGCTGTTCGGTCGACAGGCCCCTGATTGCGAAGTAGTCAAAATCCTGCGGAATCTCGACATTCTCGTCCTTCCGCAACGCTTCAACTTCTCGCGTCTGCCGCTCGATATAGTTCGCATAGATCGCGTCGCGAACCAGTTGCTCTTGAATTTCAGCGTCCAGTTCCGCCGATTCCGGCTGCAGAAGCCGGATGTGATCGAAGCTGACATTCGGAAGAGACAAAAGCTGATACGCCGTGCGCTTCTTGCCGTCCTGGTTCACGTTAATCCCGGCTTCCTTCGCCGCCTTGGGGCTGTGCTCGATACCTTGAAGAAGATCGCGGCCTGCGTCCAAGCGCTCCATCTTGCATTCAAAGGCCGCTCTGCGCTCTTCCGATACACAGCCCGCCGCGATTGCCATCGGCGTAAGACGCTGGTCGGCGTTATCCGCGCGCAGCGACAGCCGAAACTCGGCACGCGATGTGAACATGCGATATGGCTCGCTCACACCGCGCGTGATCAGATCGTCGATCATTACGCCGATGTAGCTATCGGCACGGCTGAACACGATCGGCTCAAGCCCCTGCGCCTCGCGCGCGGCGTTCAACCCGGCGACGAGGCCCTGCGCGGCGGCTTCCTCGTATCCCGTGGTGCCATTGATCTGTCCGGCAAGGAACAGGCCTGGCACATCTATAAGAGACAGTCTCGCGTCAAGGACCTGTGGATTGACATAGTCGTATTCAATTGCATAACCCGGCTGCAAAATCTTCGCATGTTCAAGCCCCTGAATGGTCCGGATATAGTCCTCCTGAACATCCTGGGGCAGGGAGGTCGAGATCCCGTTGGGATAAATCGTCGTATCGCTCAGGCTTTCGGGTTCGAGAAACACCTGATGCGAGGTTTTCTCGGAAAATCGCACGATCTTGTCTTCGATGGACGGGCAGTAGCGCGGCCCGATCCCCTCGATCTGCCCGCCGTACATCGCCGACCGCGCAAGGTTGTCGCGGATAACATCATGCGTCCGCTCGTTCGTATGGGTAATCCCGCATGACACCTGCCGAGCAGTCGGCGCGGTTGAAAGGAAAGAGAACATCACCGGATCATCGTCCCCGGGTTGCATCTCAAGGCCATCCCAGTTGATGCTCCGCCCGTCAAGCCGAGGCGGGGTGCCGGTTTTCAGGCGCCCGAGGGGGAGGCCGAAACCGTCAATTTGATGCGCGAGCTGGACCGAAGGAGCGTCGCCCATTCGACCGCCGGGACGTTGGCTGTCGCCGATATGAATGACGCCGCGCAGGAAAGTGCCGGTGGTCAGCACCGTGGCCCTTGCGCGAATTTCACTACCGTCGGCCAGGCGCACGCCAGCCACGCGGTCACCCTCCAGTATCAGCCCGCTGACTTCACCCTCCAGAATCTCCAGTCCTGCGCGGGCTTCAAGCGCTGAAAGCATCTCGGCACGGTAGATATGGCGATCGGATTGCGCCCGCGGGCCTTGCACGGCCGGGCCCTTGCTACGATTGAGCAGTCGAAACTGGATACCGGCGCGGTCGGCGACCCGCCCCATGACGCCATCAAAGGCATCAACCTCGCGAACGAGATGGCCTTTGCCAAGCCCGCCGATGGCCGGGTTGCACGACATCACACCAATCCCGGCGCGCTCCAGGGTCACCAGCAATGTCGCCGCGCCGGCGCGGGCCGCGGCGTCCGCAGCCTCAGCGCCGGCGTGGCCGCCGCCGATAACGATGACGTCAAAATGTTTCACGTGAAACACTCCTTACTTGCCGATGCAGAAGCTCGTGAAGATCTCGTCCAGAAGATTCTCTACATCGACTTTCCCGACTAGAGAATCAAGGGCACGTACCGCGCTTCTCAGGTCTTCCGCCGCGAACTCTCGCAGATCCTCAGGGCCTTCGACCAGGGAAAGGGCGTGGGCGAGCGCAGCCGCGCCGCGCTCCATCGCATCACGATGCCGCGCCCGTGTGGCAATGCCACTGCCCGCCGTGCGCTCTGTCAGAATGTTGCCGATCCGATCAATCAATCGCTCAAGTCCGGCGCCGGTTTTTCCAGAAATTCCATCGGCGTCGCCGGTGACGTCGGATTTCGCACCGATGACGATGTCGCCCGGTTGGGGCACCATCTGCGGCTGATCATCCGGCCCCAGAAGGAAAACGCGCAGGTCTGCTTCGTTGGCACGCTGCCGGGCCCGCTCGATCCCGATCGCTTCGACGTGATCGCTGGAGTTTCGCAATCCGGCGGTATCCAGAAGCGTGACCGCGAGACCCGAGATTTCAAGGCGCACCTCGATCACGTCGCGCGTGGTTCCGGCATATTCCGAGGTAATCGCGGCCTCGCGTCCGGCGATGGCATTCAGCAAGGTCGACTTACCGACGTTCGGGGCACCGACGATGGCCACCTCGAAGCCGCTGCGCACGCGCTCGGCCGCCCCGACGCCGCGCATCTCGCGCTCCAGCGCGTCCTTGGTCCTTGAAATCAGGTCGGCCACTTCCGGCGTCACATCCTGCGGTACCTCTTCGTCAGCGAAATCAATGCTGGCCTCGATCAGTGCGGCCGCGCGGATCAGATCGCGGCGCCAGGCCTCGGCGCGGCGACCAAGTTCTCCAGACAGGACGCGCATCGCCTGCCGACGCTGCATCTCGGTCTCGGCATCGATAAGATCAGCCAGTCCCTCGACCTGTGCGAGGTCCAGGCGACCGTTTTCCAGCGCACGGCGGGTGAACTCTCCGGCCTCGGCCTGGCGCAGATCGTCCTGCCGGTCGAGCCACCCAAGCACGGCCCCGATGATCGCCACGCTGCCGTGCAGGTGCAACTCGACCACGTCTTCACCGGTGAAACTTCCGTCGCGGGCAAAACGGAGTACCAGCGCCTCATCCAGAACCTCGCCATCGTCCGTGCGCAGGCGCCGGACCCCGGCTTGCCGGAGGGGGGGAAGTGTGCCGCACAATGCCTCGGCAGCGGGCCAGGCCCGGGGGCCGGAAATTCTGACGACAGATACGCCCGCCTTGCCCGGCGCCGAGGCCAGTGCAAAAATCGTATCCATCGTCTAATCCATTGAAATTATTATAGTATCACGTATTCATCGAGTCGAAGAACTCGGAGTTCGTCTTGGTCTGCTTAAGCTTCGACAGCAGGAACTCGATCGCGTCGGTTGTGCCCATCGGATTAAGGATGCGGCGCAGCACGAAGGTTTTCTGCAGATCAACCTTGTCGACCAGAAGATCCTCTTTCCGGGTGCCGGACTTGAGGATATCCATCGCCGGGAAGACGCGCTTGTCGGCGACTTTGCGATCGAGGACGATCTCGGAGTTGCCGGTGCCCTTGAACTCTTCAAAGATAACCTCGTCCATGCGGCTGCCGGTGTCGATCAGGGCCGTCGCCACGATCGTCAGGCTGCCACCTTCCTCGATGTTGCGTGCGGCGCCGAAGAACCGCTTGGGGCGCTGCAGCGCGTTGGCGTCAACACCGCCGGTCAGAACCTTGCCCGAAGACGGCACGACCGTGTTGAAGGCACGTCCGAGGCGGGTGATCGAGTCGAGCAGGATAACGACATCGCGCTTGTGTTCGACCAGGCGCTTGGCCTTTTCGATCACCATTTCGGCGACGGCGACGTGGCGCGTTGCCGGCTCGTCAAAGGTAGAGGACACAACCTCGCCCTTCACGCTGCGCTGCATGTCGGTCACCTCTTCAGGCCGCTCGTCGATCAGCAGCACGATAAGGTAGCATTCCGGGTGGTTCGCCTCGATCGAGTTGGCGATGTTCTGCAGCAGCACGGTCTTACCCGTGCGCGGCGGCGCCACGATCAGAGAGCGCTGGCCCTTGCCGATGGGCGCAACCAGGTCGATGATGCGGGCGGATCGGTCCTTGATCGTCGGGTCCTCGATTTCCATCTTGAGCCGCTCGTCGGGATAAAGCGGGGTCAGATTGTCGAAGGCAATCTTGTGACGCGCCTTCTCGGGATCCTCGAAATTGATATGCGACACCTTGGTCAGCGCGAAGTACCGCTCGCTCTCTTCCGGCTGGCGCATCACGCCGTCGATGGAATCGCCGGTGCGCAGCGCGTACTGGCGGATCATGTCGGGCGAGACGTAGATGTCGTCGGGACCGGGAAGGTAGTTCGCCTCGGGGGAACGCAGGAAGCCAAAGCCATCCTGAAGTACCTCGAGCACACCGTCGCCGCAGACCTCCCAGCCATCCTCGGCCCGCTCCTTGAGGATCGAGAACATCATCTCGCCTTTGCGCATGGTCGAGGCGTTCTCGATCTCGAGCTCCTCGGCCATCGCCAGCAGGTCCTTGGGGCTTTTCGCCTTGAGGTCAGAGAGGTTCAGGCGCTCGATCTCGCTGGGATCTTCGGCGAATTCAGTGGTCATGGTATCGGAGGTCATCAGGCTATCCCGTGAGCGGCCCAGGCAAAGCTGGCGCGCGGTCTTACTGCTGGTGTGAAAAGCTCGGGGCCCGGACGGGCCGTTCAACGCTCATAGGACGAAGGGGCCGCGGAGTCAACGACCTCAGAATTTCACCACCACGGCCAGCACGATCACCACCATCAGCAGCGTCGGAACCTCGTTCATGATGCGAAACCGCCGCCCTTCAAGCTGGTTCGCCCCGGCCGCGAAATCCTTGCGTCTGCGGGCGAGCCAGTGGTGAAACCATGTCATCGCCAGCACCGATGCCGCCTTTGCCCAGGGCCAGGCCATCGACCAGTCGACGATGCCGGGCGTAAACACCAGGGCGAGGCCGAAGACCCAGGTCGCGATCATCGCTGGATTCATGATCGCCCGCAGCAGGCGCCGCTCCATGATCTGAAGCATCCCGTCGGCCTGATCGCCCGTGGTCGAGGTTTCGGCATGGTAGACGAAGAGCCGGGGAAGATAGAACAATCCCGCCATCCACGCGATGACCGACATGATATGCGCGGCCTTGATCCATGCATGGTACTGCGCCAGCCAATCCAGCATTCGGGGCGTCCTTGTTCCGGGCTCTCGGTCCGGTCCTATAAATAATAAAGAAAAGAATAAAGAAGGTTGATGGTTTTGTAGGGCAGCCAGGTTCTGGGGATTATCGGTGCTTCAACGCAATTCTCCACATCGCAAGAGCACGGGGGATTCGCGCACAGAGGGGCTTAGGATAACAGAATTTTAATGAATGAAAACATATCGTTACAGTAGATAATCCGTGGATAAAACACGGCATCCAAGGGCATGGAATCCGCATTGACAGAGTTGTGTACGCCGCGGGCTTATTCTTTTCCGCAGGGGAGGACCGGGGGCGAAGAAAGGGCGAGATCAGCGAACTGTCCCGCCCTTGCATGACGCGGCAGAATTGCGCACAGAGATTGCGCTGCGACTGCAGGGATTTATACGCAGGTTATTCACATGGCGGTTCCGATCGTTCTGGCCTCTGGCTCCGAAATCCGCGCGCGGCTCCTGCGACAGGCGGGGCTGTCATTCGACTGTGCGCCGGTGCGGATCGACGAAGATGCAGCGCGCGATGCCATGCTGGCCGAGAGCGCGGCGCCGCGCGACATCGCCGACACTCTTGCCGAGATGAAAGCCCAGCGCGGATCGGCGCGCGCGCCCGAGGCCATGGCTATCGGCTGTGACCAGGTGCTCGGCCTTGAGGGCGATGTTCTGGCCAAGCCGCAAGACCGCGACGAGGCGGGCGCGCAATTGCGCCGCCTGCGTGGTCGCACGCATACCCTGTATTCAGCTGCCGTCATCTGTCGCGGGGGCCAGCCGCTCTGGCGACACGTCGGAGTGGTGCGCCTGACGATGCGCGCTTTCTCCGATGACTATCTCGAAGCCTATCTCGACCGGTGCTGGCCCGGGATCGGCGACAGCGTCGGAAGCTACAAGCTGGAGGAAGAGGGCGTGCGGCTGTTCGCATCCGTACAGGGCGATTACTTCACCGTTCTCGGCTTGCCCCTGCTTGAGCTGTTGAATTTCCTGACGACGAGGGGGGATATCGAGGGATGAATGATCCGGCCAAGATCCCATTGGCGGGCGTTATCGGCTATCCGGTCGGGCACTCCCGCTCGCCACAACTGCACGGGCACTGGCTGAAGGTGAACGGGCTGCGTGGGCACTACGTACCGCTGAACGTGCGGCCCGAGCACCTGGAAGAGGTCGTGCGCACGCTGCCGCGCATGGGGTTCGTAGGTGCCAATGTCACGATCCCTCACAAGGAAAAGATCCTCGCCATGGCCGACCTGGTCACCGACCGGGCTACGCTGATCGGGGCGGCGAATACCCTGATCTTCCGCGAGGACGGCAAGATCCACGCCGAC
>NZ_JBLXFR010000116.1:0-6441 GCF_048261845.1 Stappia sp.
GGGGCGCAATTCGGTCTTCCTGGCCGAACGGGGGCTCGACGTGGTGGCGATGGACAGCTCTGACGTGGGGCTGGACAAGGCCCGGCGGCTGGCGCGCGACAGGGGTGTCACGGTCGATTTCCGGCTAGCCGACCTCGATGAATGGGACTGGCGCGAGGCTGCCTTCGACGTGGTCGCGGCGATCTTCATCCAGTTCGCCGGCCCTGCCTTCCGGGCCCAGATCTTCGACGGGATCGAGCGCACGCTGAAACCCGGCGGCGTTCTGCTGCTGCACGGCTACACGCCGGAACAGCTGAATCATGGCACCGGGGGCCCGCCCCATGCCGAGAACATGTATACGCGCGAAATGCTGGCGGACCGGTTCGCCGACTGGCAGATCGAGCGTCTCGAGGCCTACGAGGAGGAGCTTCGCGAAGGCTCGCACCATTCCGGCCGCTCTGCCCTGATCGACCTCGTGGCACACCGCCCGGACTGAGCCGGCGCTGGCGCGGCGAAGGCGTTTACCGACGGCGGCGCGACAGGGCCAAGCGCCTGGAAACGCGAAGGTATTTTCGGCGACGCAAGTCGAACTATTGAACGATTGGTCAAATTCGCAGTGGATCGGTTGCCGCCATCGCGCTAGGCTTTGCGCAGTTCGCGCAAGACCGTGGGCTCGAAAGCGGCCTTGCTGCGCTGCCGGAACAAAGAACAAAGGGAGAGACACGATGAATTCCACCAAATCATTTATCGCGGGCGCCGCGATTCTCTGTTCGGCGCAGACCGCCGCCGCGCAGACCGAGATCGATTTCTGGCACGCCTTCACCGGTCGCCTGGGCGACCTTGTCGCCGAGCAGGTCGAGACCTTCAACTCCAGCCAGGACGACTACAAGGTCAACGCCAGCCACAAGGGCAACTACTCGGAGACGCTGAACGCGGGGATCGCCGCCTTCCGCGCCGGCGAACAGCCGCATATCCTGATGGTCTTCGAGGTCGGCACCGCGACGATGATGGGCGCCAAGGGCGCGATCAAGCCCGTGCACGAGGTCATGGCCGAGGCCGGCGCCGACTTCGACCAGTCGAAATACATCGGTTCGGTCAAGGGCTATTACACCTCGCCCGACGGCAACATGCTGTCGCTTCCCTTCAACTCGTCCACGCCCGTGCTCTGGGTCAACCGCGACAAGCTGCAAGAGGCCGGGATCGACCCCGACACCGACATGTCGACATGGGAGCAGGTGGGCGAGGTTCTCGACCAGCTCAAGGAGGCCGGCGTCGACTGCCCGATGACAACCGCGTGGCAAAGCTGGATTCACCTCGAGAACCTGTCGGCCTACCACGACACGCCCTTCGCCACCAAGGACAACGGCTTTGGCGGCACCGATACCGAGCTGGCGCTGAACGGCGAAGCGCAGGTGCATCACATCTCGAAGATGGGCGAATGGGCCCGCGACGGCAAGTTCGTCTATGCCGGACGCCGCAACGAGGGCGGCGCCAACTTCCGCGCCGGCGAATGCGCGCTCTACACCGAGAGCTCGGCCGGGTACGCCGGCATCAAGTCGGAGGCCGAGTTCGACTTTGGGGTGCGGCCCCTGCCCTATTGGTCGGCCCTCGCGGACGAGCCGCAGAACACCATCATCGGCGGCGCCTCGCTCTGGGTGATGGAGGGGCATGAGCCCGAGGAATACAAGGCCGTCGCGGCCTTCCTCAACTTCCTCTCCAGTGCCGAGATCCAGGCCAAGTGGCACCAGGATACCGGTTATCTTCCGATCACCGCCGAGGCCGGCGAACTGACCAAGTCGCAGGGCTTTTACGAAGAGACCCCCGGCACCGACATCGCGGTGACGCAGATGACGGCCAAGGAGCCGACGAAGAACTCCAAGGGCCTGCGCCTGGGGTCCTTCGACCAGATTCGCGGCATCATCGACGAGGAACTCGAGGCCGTATGGTCCGGTGACAAGGACGCGCAAAGCGCGCTCGACAGCGCGGCGGAACGCGGCAACGCGCTGCTGCGCCGCTTCGAGCAGTCTTCGCGCTAAGCCGATGACAGCCGCCCCGGGCCGACCGGGGCGGCGCCTCACCGCATGGAAAAGCGCGTCACATTCAAGGGCATATGGTTGCCGATCCTGCTGGTTCTGCCGCAGATCGTGATCACGGCCCTGTTCTTCTTTTACCCGGCCGGACAGGCGATCTGGCAGTCGCTGTTCATCCCCGACCCTTTCGGGCTGTCGATGACATGGGTGGGGCTGGACAACTTCAAGTTTCTCTTCAACGATCCCTATTACCGCGCCTCGTTCGTGACCACGGCGGTCTTCTCGATCCTGGTCACGGTGGTGTCGATGGGCATCGCGCTCTACCTCGCCGTGCTCGCCGACCGGCTGATCAAGGGCTCGGGCGCCTATCGCACGCTGCTGATCTGGCCCTACGCGGTCGCACCGGCAGTGGCGGGCGTCCTGTGGCTGTTCATGTTCAACACCCGCGTCGGCGTCGTCGCCTGGTATCTGGGTGTACTCGGCTACGACTGGAACCACGTTCTGAACGAGGGCGAGGCCATGGGCCTGGTCGTCGTCGCCTCCGCCTGGGGGCGCATCAGCTACAACTTCCTGTTCTTTCTCGCCGGCCTGCAGGCGATCCCGCGCTCGGTGATCGAGGCCGCGGCCATCGACGGCGCGCATTTCTGGACCCGCTTTCGCACCATCGTCTGGCCGCTGCTGTCGCCGACCACATTCTTCCTGCTGGTGGTGAACATCATCTACGCCTTTTTCGAGACCTTCGGCGTGATCCACACCATCACCGGCGGCGGCCCGCAACAGGCGACGACGATCCTTGTCTACAAGGTCTTCTCGGACGGCTTCGTCGGCCAGGACCTCGGCTCGTCCGCGGCGCAGTCGGTGGTGCTGCTGGTGCTGGTCTCGATCCTGACCGTGGTCCAGTTCAAGTACATCGAGCGCAGGGTGCATTACTGATGGCGGGGCAAGGCGGCATGGTCGAACGGCGCGGCGCGGGGCTCTGGCTGACGCATCTCGGGCTGATCATCGGGGTCGCCTTCATCTTCTTCCCGATCTGGCTCGCCTTCGTCGCCTCGACCGTCACCAATGCCGAGGTCATCCGCCCGCCCATGCCGCTGCTTCCCGGCGACCAACTGGTCGAGAACTACTCCAAGGCGCTGGCCTCCGGGATCAACGCGCCGGTGGCGCGGATGCTGCTGAACTCGCTGATCATGGCGATGGGCATCGCGCTGGGCAAGATCGTGATCTCGCTGCTGTCGGCCTTTGCCATCGTCTATTTTCGCTTTCCCTTCCGGCGCCTGTTCTTCTGGCTGATCTTCCTGACGCTGATGCTGCCGGTCGAGGTGCGTATCGTGCCCACCTATGAGGTCGCCGCGAATTTCGGAATGCTCAACAGCTACCAGGGGCTGATCCTGCCGCTGATCGCCTCGGCCACGGCGACCTTCCTGTTCCGGCAATTCTTCATGACCGTCCCGGACGAGCTGGCCGAGGCCGCGCGCGTCGACGGGGCGCGGCCGATGCGCTTTTTCTTCGATATCCTGCTGCCAATGAGCCGCACCAATATCGCCGCCCTTTTCGTGATCCTCTTCATCTACGGCTGGAACCAGTATCTCTGGCCGCTGCTGATCACCACCGATCCGGAGATGAATACCATCGTCATGGGGATCAAGCAGATGTTCCCCAGCGGAGACGATTTCGCTGACTGGCCGGTGATCATGGCGACCGCGATCCTGGCGATGGTGCCGCCGGTCATCGTGGTGGTGGGGATGCAACGTCTGTTCATCCGCGGTCTCGTGGACAGCGAGAAATGAGGGTTTCGGCAGCGAATACAGGCCTTTCCCGCGGCAATGACCGCGACAAGGCGGCAGAACAGGAGCGGATCGCATGGCGCGCTTGACCCTGACGGACGTCAGGAAATCCTTCGGGAAGACAGAGGTGATCCACGGCGTCGACATCGACATCGCCGAGGGCGAGTTCATCGTGATCGTCGGCCCTTCCGGCTGCGGAAAATCCACGTTGCTGCGCATGGTCGCGGGGCTTGAGCAGATCACCTCGGGCGAGGTGCGCATCGACGGCGAGGTGGTTAACGCGAAAGAGCCGATGGACCGCGACATCGCCATGGTCTTCCAGAACTACGCGCTCTACCCGCATATGTCGATTTTCGACAACATGGCCTACGGGCTGAAGATCGCGAAGCTGCCGCGCGCCGAGATCGAAGAGCGCGTGGCCACGGCGGCGAAACTTCTACAGCTCGAACCCTACCTTGCGCGCAAGCCGCGCGAGCTCTCCGGCGGGCAACGTCAGCGCGTCGCCATGGGCCGCGCCATCGTACGCAAGCCCGCGGTCTTTCTATTCGACGAGCCGCTCAGCAACCTTGACGCCAAGCTGCGCGTGCAAATGCGCCTCGAGATCAAGGCACTGCAACGCGAGCTGGGCGTCACCTCGCTCTATGTCACCCACGACCAGGTCGAGGCGATGACGCTGGCCGACCGCATGATCGTGATGAACGACGGCGTCGCCGACCAGATCGGCAGGCCGCTCGAGGTCTACGCCAACCCGCAGACCGCCTTCGTCGCCGGTTTCATCGGCTCGCCGCCGACGAATTTCCTCGACGGCGCGCTGGTCGAAGGCACCGAAGCGGGCGCGCGCGTCGGCATTCGCCCCGAGCATCTGCGCCTCGTGAACCAGGGTCGTCTGCCCGCGACCGTCGCCTATACCGAGGCCCTGGGCGCCGAAACGCTGGTGCATTGCCGCATCGCCGACGGCACCCAGATCACCCTGCGCCAGGAGGCCGCGCAGCCGATCCCCCCCGAGGGCCAGGCCCTCGAAATCGACTGGGACGATTCCGACGCGATGCTTTTCGACGCCGAGGGCCGTCGTATCTGAGCGTTGCACCGATTGCACCTGCTGTGACGGTAGGCAAATCGTCTACGCGCCCGGCAGTCACCTCGCGGCGCGTATCCGCGAGGCGATGGGAAAGACATTCGCCGGATCGGCGCGGCAGATCGCGTGGCTGGCCTCGAGCACGAAATCGAACCAGCGCGCGCGGAAGTTTTCGTAGCTTTCGCCCGGACGCGGGCTTGGCCCCGGCCTCGTATCGCATTCAATCCTGCCGTCGCGCCAGTATGTCGCCGCCCAGAAGATCGGAACCTCCTTGCGGTACGCGATCTGGGGAACCGAATCCGGTAGATCGAAGCGGGCGCCCCGATGTTCGACCGGGTAGAAGGTGCTTCCGTTCCGGCCGTCGCCCGCCAGGCCGACGATCCGCCCCTGGCGCAGGTGGCGGACGACGTCGCGGGCGATTCTTGTACCGGATGCATTCGGTTCGAGCGGGTTGAAATGCTCGCCTCCGTCCAACAACGCCTTGTGAATAGGATGGCCGCCGATGATCTCGACCGGAACGCCCCAATGAAGGAAACAGGCCAGGGTGCCCATCAATTCTCCGGCATGGGTAATGGCCAGGATGCCGGGTTTGCCGGCGGCGCTCAGTGCCTGTAGCTCGGGTGCGGCCTTCGGCGTCACTGCCGCTACGAACTCTTCCCATGTCTCGGGCTGCGCAATCCATTGCGCCCGCCTGCGCTTTCGCTCCAAAGCCGCCAGCCCGACTGAGCGCTGCCAGGTTTCCCGCTCGGCCTCGGGTATCTCGAGCCAGTTCATCAGAACGTCGGCATTCGGGATCTTCGGCAGCCGTCCATCGGCCTCGGCCCGGTCGATCTGCAAGGCGGCTTCATTACCGGTCGAGGCGGTTTGCGCGCGGATGCGACGGGCAAGGTCGACGGCTTCTTGCACCCGCCCTTCGGCACTCAGCAGCCAGCTTGCCTGGACGCTCAACATGAGCGAGCCGCTTTGCGCAACCATCTCGCCCAGCGCCGCCACCGCACGCGTGCGGTCCTCGGCGCTGCCGACGTTTTTCCAGCCACGCGCCAGCAAGGTATCGAGCCGGGACGCGGTCAGGCGCTCGAGCGCCGGCAGGCTGGCGACAAGCGCGGCAACATGCCCGCCCCGAAGCGCCCGCGCGATGAAACCGGCGAGCATCGCGTCAGAGGGCGCCGATTGTGGCTCGAGACCGGCGATCAGCCGCGCCGCGTCCTCGATCGCATCGTTGGCGAGCAGCGCGCGCAGGGCGAGTCGCTGGATCGCCGAATCGCTCCGGTACCGCGCGATGATCGGCTCGACGACCTCGACGGCGCGGTTTCCGTCGCCAAGGGCGGCTGCCGCCTTCAGGCGCAGCTTCGCGAGGTTGAGGGCCTGTGCTGGCTCCGCGTCTTCCTGCGCTCCGGTTCCAGTCACTTCGAGAGCCCGTCCCGCATCGCCGCTTTCCAGATAGGCCCTGCCCAGAAGAGCAGGGATCGGGGACGCGCGCCGCGGCAGCGATTCGAGGATTGCGATGGCGCGGTCGGCCTCTCCGGCGGCCAGGGGGATCCGGGGCTGCAAGGCCGCGCGCCGGCTGTGGGGG
>NZ_JBLXFR010000117.1:0-6414 GCF_048261845.1 Stappia sp.
GCGCGCGGGTTCGCCGGCGCGAGGACAAGCGCTTCATCACCGGCAAGGGGCGCTACACGGACGACATGAGCGTTGCGGGGATGGCGCATGCGGTGTTCGTGCGCTCGCCCCATGCCCATGCGAAGGTGAGGGGGATCGACGCGGCGGCGGCGCGCGCCATGCCCGGCGTGATTGCGGTCCTGAGCGGGCAGGAGCTTGTGGCGGACGGTGTCGGCAACCTGATCTGCGGCTGGATGATCCACTCGAAGGACGGCAGCCCGATGAAGATGGGGGCGTGGCGGGCGCTGGAGAGCGAGCATGTGCGCCATGTCGGCCAGGCGGTGGCGGTGGTGATCGCCGGGACGAAGGCGCAGGCGCGCGATGCGGCCGATGCGGTGGAGGTCGACTACGAGCCGCTCGCGGCGGTGGTCGATGCGCTGGATGCGCTGAAGGAGGGCGCGCCGCAGCTGCACGAGGAAGCGCCGGGCAACCTGATCTACGACTGGGAGATCGGCGACGAGGCCGCGACCGACGCGGCTTTTGCCTCGGCCGCGCATGTGACGCGGATGGAGATCCGCAACAACCGGCTGGTGCCCAATCCGATGGAGCCGCGCGCGGCCCTTGCCGACTACGACGAGGCGGAGGAGCACTACACGCTGTGGACGACCTCGCAGAACCCGCATGTGGCGCGGCTTGTCCTGTCGGCCTTCTACAACATCGCGCCGGAGCACAAGCTCAGGGTGATCGCGCCGGATGTGGGCGGGGGCTTCGGCTCGAAGATCTACATCTACCCGGAAGAGATGGTCTGCCTGTGGGCGTCGAAGAAGACCGGGGTTCCGGTGAAGTGGACCTGCGACCGGGCGGAGGCGTTCCTGACCGACGCGCATGGCCGCGACCACTATTCGGAAGCGGAGATGGCGCTGGACGCGGACAACCGGATCACCGGGCTTCGGGTGAAGACGGTGGCCAATCTCGGCGCCTACATGTCGCTGTTCTCCTCGTCGGTGCCGACCTATCTCTACGCAACGCTGCTGTCGGGCCAGTACGACATCCCGGCGATCCACGCCAATGTGAAGACGGTCTACACCAACACGGTGCCGGTCGATGCCTATCGCGGGGCGGGGCGTCCTGAGGCGACCTATCTTGTCGAGCGGATGATGGAGACGGCGGCGCGCGAGGTGGGGATGGAGCCTGCCGCGTTCCGGCGCAAGAACTTCATCCGCTCCTTCCCGCACCAGACGCCGGTGATCATGTGCTACGACGCGGGCGATTATGACGCTTCGCTGGATGCGGCGCTTTCCGCGATCGACCATGCGGGCTTTGCAGGCCGCAAGGCGGAAGCGGCGCGGCGGGGCAAGCTGCGCGGACTGGGGCTCTCCTGCTACATCGAGGCCTGCGGCATCGCGCCGAGCCAGGCGGTCGGCTCGCTTGGGGCGGGCGTGGGCTTGTGGGAATCGGCGGAGGTGCGGGTCAATCCGGTCGGCACGATCGAGGTTCTGACGGGCTCGCACAGCCATGGCCAGGGGCACGAGACGACGTTTGCCCAGCTTGTTGCGGAGCGCTTCGGGGTGGGTCTCGACACGGTCTCGATCGTGCACGGGGACACGGACAAGGTGCAGTTCGGGATGGGCACCTACGGCTCGCGCTCGGGGGCGGTCGGCATGTCGGCGATCGTCAAGGCGCTGGACAAGGTCGAGGCGAAGGCGAAGAAGCTTGCGGCCCATCTGATGGAGGCCTCGGAAGGGGACATCACGGTTGAGGGCGGCACGTTCAAGGTGGCGGGGACGGACAAGGAGCTTCCCTTCTTCCAGGTGGCGCTTGCGGCCTACACGGCGCACAACATGCCCGAGGGCATGGAGCCGGGTCTGAAGGAGGGGGCGTTCTACGACCCGACCAACTTCACCTTCCCGGCCGGCACCTATGCGTGCGAGGTGGAAGTGGATCCGGAGACGGGCCGTGTTGAGATCGTCGACTTCGTTGCGGCGGACGACTTCGGCACGATCATCAACCCGATGATCGTCGAAGGTCAGGTGCATGGCGGTCTGACGCAAGGGATCGGCCAGGCCTTGATGGAGAACGCCGCCTATGACGGGGACGGGCAGCTTCTGTCGGGCTCGTACATGGACTACACGATGCCGCGTGCCGACGACGTGCCGTCCTACCGGCTGATGACGACGGTGACGGAATGTCCGGGCAATCCGCTGGGGATGAAGGGCTGCGGGGAGGCGGGTGCGATCGGCTCGCCGCCGGCGGTGATCAACGCGATCACCGATGCGATCGGCACCAATGCGCTGGAGATGCCGGCAACGCCGCAGGCGGTGTGGCGGGCGCTGAAGGGCGCGCAGCCGGCACAGGCCGCCGAATAGGCCACCTGCGGAAGACCGCCGGACCGGCACAAGCAGCGCGGTGTTCCGCGTTGCGCCAAGGGACAAGCAGCGCGGTGTTCCGCCCCCCCGACGCGGTGTTCCGCGTCGGGTTATAAAGAACGGGCCAGACAAAAGCAGCGCGGTGTTCCGCGCTGCGCCAAGGGACAAGCAGCGCGGTGTTCCGCGCCAGGCCAGAAGAGGGACCGGCGGCGTGCCGCCGGGATCAGACGACGCGGGTCAGGCGGCACGGATCAGGCCGCATTGGCCGGCCGCCTTGGCGAGGCGTCGCCGGTCAGACGACGCCGGTCAGGCCGCGCGGGCGGGAAGAGAAGATCGGGCCGGCGACGGCCCTGCATTACGGGCGCCGGGCGCAAGCCGGCAGCGCAACGAGGGAGAGGGACATGTACGAGACGACCTATCACCGGGCAACGAGCGTGGCGGACGCGGCTTTGAAGCTTGCAGGCAGCGATGAGGCGAAGATCCTGTCGGGCGGGCAGACCTTGCTGCCGACGATGAAGCAGCGCCTTGCCGCGCCCTCGGATCTGATCGACGTCGCCCATGTGGCGCAGATGAAGGGCATTGCCGAGACCGGCGGGGCCTTGCGCATCGGCGCGGCGACAACCCATGCCGAGGTCGCGGCCTCCGACCTTGTGCGCCGCCTGGCGCCGGGTCTTGCCGACCTCGCCGGCCATATCGGCGATCCGCATGTGCGCCATCGCGGCACGATCGGCGGCTCGCTGGCCAACAACGACCCGGCCGCCGACTATCCGGCCGCCGCCCTGGCGCTCGGCGCGACCATCGTCACCGACCGGCGCGAGATCGCCGCCGCCGACTTCTTCACCGGCCTGTTCGAGACGGCGCTGGAGGAGGGCGAGATCGTCACCGCGGTCGCCTTCCCCGCATGCGCCTCGTGTGCCTATGCCAAATACCCCAACCCCGCCTCGCGCTACGCCATGGCCGGGGTGTTCATCGCCAGGACCGATGCCGGCATCCGCGCTGCCGTCACCGGCGCCGGCGCCAATGGCGTCTTCCGCCATGAGGGACTGGAGGCCGCGCTCGCCGAAAGCCTCACGCCGCAGGCCGCAGCCGGCGTCACCACCGACCCGGACACCCTCATCGCCGATATCCACGGATCGGCCGAATACCGCGCCAACCTCATCGCCGTCATGGCAAAGCGCGCCATCGCAAAACTCGCCCCCTGAACCCCACACACAAGCAAACACCGCACAAACAAACACCCCAGAACAGGCCCGCAAAACCAAAACGGCCCGGGGAAAACCAACCCCGGGCCGTTTTGCATCTTTCGTCCTGCGAGCGCGACCGTTCAGGCGGCAGCCACGTCCGCCAGGAAGCGGTCGATCTGCGTGCGCAGCTCGCGGGTCTTGTCGCCGACGTCGCCGGAGGCAACCAGAACCATGTCGGCCGAGGCGTTGGTTTCGGCGACCGCGCTGGAGAGCTGCCCCATATTGGCCGTCACCGCCGTCGTGCCCTCGGCTGCATGCTGGACATTGCGCGAGATCTCGTTGGTCGCGGCGCCCTGCTGCTCGACCGCCGCGGCGATCGCCGAGGTGTAGCTGTCGACTTCCTGCATGGTCTGGGTGATGGCCCCGATCGCCTCGACGGCTTCCTTGGTCGAACCCTGGATGGCGGCGATCTGCGCGCCGATCTCCTCGGTTGCCTTGGACGTCTGGTTGGCCAGTTCCTTGACTTCCGCGGCAACGACCGCGAAGCCCTTGCCGGCCTCGCCGGCGCGGGCGGCCTCGATCGTCGCGTTGAGCGCGAGGAGGTTGGTCTGCTCGGCGATCGCCTGGATCAGGGTCACGACTTCGCCGATCTTGTTCGCTGCGGCGGCAAGCCCGGCAACCTTCTCGTTCGTCTGGCGGGTGCCATGCGAGGCCTGGTTGACCACTTCGGTGGTCTGGCCGACCTGGCGGGCGATCTCGCTGATTGACGCGGCGAGTTCCTCCGCAGCCGTTGCGACGCTTTCCACATTGCTCGTGGCAGCGCCGCTTGCATGGGTCGTCTCCTCTGCCTTGCCGGCGCTCTCGCTGGCGATCCGGGTCAGGTCGCGGGCGGTGGCCTCCATCCCGGCAGCGGTGTCGCCGACCGAGGACAGCAGCTCCTGCACCTGGGCGCGGAAGGCTCCGATCAGTTCGTCGACGCGTGCCTGGCGGACCGCAGCCGCCTTCTGCTCGCGCTCCTGCTCTTCCCGCATGCGGGCGCGCTCGCGGGCATTGTCGCGGAACACCTCGACCGTGCGGCTCATCGCGCCGATCTCGTCGCCACGCTCCGTGCCGGCGATCTCGACATCGGTGTCACCCTCCGCCAGCCGGCCCATGACATCCGTCAGGCGGCGCGTCGGGCGGGTGATGGCGAGCGACAGCACGAAGGCGACGGCAATGCCGAGACCGACGACGGTCACCAGGGTGACGGCGATGGTCCAGAAGCTGGCAGCACCCGAACTCGCGGCCTTGTCGGCCTGCTCGCTGGCCAGCGAGGTGATCTTGCTCCGCATTTCCGAAGCGACATTGCTGAGTTCGGACGAGGACAGGCGCACCGCCTCGATGCTGGCGGTCATGTTGTCGAAGGCGCCACGATAGGACTCGATCTCCTGCTGGGCGAGTTTGACCGTCTCGGCAACCTTCGGAAACTGGTTGGCGGAGGCGGCGAGCGTGCCGGCGACGCGGCTCAGTTCCGCGATCCCGCGCGCGACATTGTCCGGAGTGACAGTGCCGAGGCCTGTCAGGAATTCCAGCGTCGTCGCCTTGACCACCAGTGCCTGCTTCGACAGGTCGCCCGCATTGGTTGAAACCAGGTCGACCTTGATCAGGTCGATGTCACGGGCCTGGACTTCCTTCTGCACCAGGTCGATGGCCGAATAGGCGGAGGTCTGCACCGCCTTGGAGGCTCCGACGATCTCCTCGAGAGCAACATTGATCTCACGGCGCAGCTTGTGCACCTCGGCGAAGGAGGACGTTTCCTGCAGCCGGGTGAAATAGCCCTGCAGTTCGCCCGACCGGGCCGCCAGGGCCTCGACGCTTTTCTGGTCGACGCCGTCCACACGGGCATTGGTGAGGGCCCGGGCATTGTCCGCGAGCTTGTTCGCCTCCAGCACAGCCTCGTCCAACAGGTTGGCGGCCGTCGAGGTGGTCGAGCGCAGGAAGAGGAATTGTGCCCTCAGGGCTTCTTCCTGAAGCGAGACGACGAAGCGGATGATGTCGTCGGCCTTGCGGCGGGTGGCGGCGGCGCGCAGGCTTTCGCGCTTGGCGTCGCGGCGCACGATCTGCATGTCGCTGTTGATCTGGCTGGCCAGATCGCCAAGCTTGCCGATGGCGCCTGCAAGGTCGTTGGAAAGCTGCTGCTGGCGGGCAATCTCCTCGCCGACCTTGGCGAAGTCCTCACGCATGACGGAGACGGAGGCCACTGCCGCGGACACTGCCCTGGAGGCGGCCTCGTCGCTGGCGACGGATGCCTTCAGCGCCTGGAGTTCGCTTTCCAGATCGGAGACGGCGTCCCGTGTTGCCTCGGCATCGGCCGCGTTGCGGCTTTGCAGGAAGGTCTCCCGCAGCGCGGATACATCCTGCAGCCGCGCCATGACCCCTGTGGCAATCTTCGACGTTTCCATTTGATTGGTCAGGCCGCCGATCGCCATTGTGCCGACGCCGCCGACAACGGCAGCAAGCAACAACACGACGGCAAAGCCGCCGCCGATCTTCGCGGCAAACCCGAGATTGCCAACCAGGCCAAGAATCCGGGACATCAATTATCCTCCACACGTATTAGCTGAGCGACATTAGGCGGCTTTCCGTGAATCTTAGGTAAAGTGCGATCAATTTTCCCCGTACCGACAACTTTTGCGATTCCAGCAGCTTGGCAAGGGAACGGCGCGGCAATGAATGCCGCCCCGCCTGCGTGAATGCTGCTCTCGTCAAGGGGTGCCTCAGGCGGCGGCAACGCGGTTGAGGAAGCGGTCGATCTCCTCGCGCAGGGCGTCGGTGTTGCGGCTCATGGCGCCGGAGGCGTCGAGCACGTTGCCGGCCGCAGCCGACGTGCTCTCCACCGTCGAGGC
>NZ_JBLXFR010000118.1:0-6298 GCF_048261845.1 Stappia sp.
TACACGCTGCGCGGAGGGCACATGCCGGCGATGTCGGACATCGCGCAGTCCGTGGCATTCTGCGCTGCCATCCGCGAGGCGGGGGGCACGCGAGCCGACTTGCTGTTCGGCACCCACGGCCAGTTCACCGCCGCCGGAGCGATCCGGCTGGGCCAGGCGCTCGAGCCCTATTCGCCGCTCTGGTTCGAGGAACCGGTTCCGCCCGACGATGTGGCGGCGATGGCGCGGGTCGCCGGGCGCGTGCGCATCCCCGTCGCAACTGGCGAGCGGCTGAGCACGCGGGCGGAGATCACCGCCGGGTTGCGCGCCGGCGCCGCCGAGATCCTGCAACCGGCGCTGGGACGGGCCGGCGGCATCTGGGAGGGGCGCAAGATCGCCGCCGTGGCGGAAAGCTTCGGCGCGCAAATGGCCCCGCATCTCTATGCCGGCCCGGTGGAATGGGCTGCAAACCTGCACCTGGCCGCCGCAATCCCGAACCTGCTGATGTGCGAAACCATCGAGACCGCCTTTCACGGCGATCTCATCGGCGGTGCGATCAGCGTCGACGATGGGTTTATCGAGGCGCCCGCCGGCCCCGGTCTCGGCATCGAAGTGGACGAAGCGCTGGCGCGCGCGCACCCCTTCACCGGCACCGGCCTGCACCTCGAGATGCAAGAGGCCCCCTGCAACTATGCCGAGGGCAACGCATTCGCCGGTGGAAGCCCGATAAAGACGTGAATACCGCTATATAACAGGGATCGTGCGCGCGCGCCCTCCAAGGGATTAGGCGCGAACGCATCCTGACTCAACGCCCGAACCGCGGGGTCGGTTCCCGCTTTGCGAGCAATTATTTTTCACATCTGCATAGGAACAGAGGCCGCTCCGAGGGTGTTGGAAGGTCAAGTGCGCATGAGGTGTGCGCCGACCACCGAACCAAGGAGAGAAACATGAAACGCATCCTTACTACCACCGCCCTCGTGGCGCTGATGTCGGGCCCGGCGCTGGCCGAGACCCACTCGATGGAAAGCCCCTTCCGCGACAGCGTGATGGAAAACGAAATCCGCGCCTCCGAATTCATCGGCAGCCGCGTCTACGTGACCGAGGCCGAGCTTCAGGACGACATGGAGCCGATGAACGAAGCGTCCAAGGACTGGGAAGACATCGGTGAGATCAACGACGTTCTGATGAACCGCGACGGTTCGGTCCAGGCGATCCTGGTCGACGTTGGCGGCTTCCTCGGCATGGGCGAAAAGCAGGTCGCCGTGAACATGGACGAGCTGAAGCTCGTCTCCGACGGTGACGACGCCGACGACTACTTCATCGTCTTCACCGGCAACAAGGCCGCCATCGAGGAAGCCCCGGAGTTCACCTTCGAGGAAGACGCGATGAAGGAAGACAAGGTGAACGCCTCGGCCGAGACCGAGACCGAAACCGAGATCGAGCAGGACACTGCCGAGGTCGAAGTCGAGTCCGAGACCGAGATGGAGCAGGACACCGAGCAGGCCGCGGCCGAGCTTGAGCAGGAAAGCGAGCAGGCTGCCGCAGAGATCGAGACCGAGACCGAGCAGGCCGCTGCCGAAGTCGAGCAGGAGACCGAAGAGGCCACTGCCGAAGTGAAGCAGGAGACCGACGAAGCCACGACCGAGCTGGCCCAGGAGGCTGACCAGGCCGAGACCGAAGCGCAGACCGAGATGGCCGAAAACGACATCATGGCACCGCGCATCGAGCGTGACGGCTACGAAGGCGTCAAGATCGCCGACATGACCAGCGAAGAGCTGACCGGCGCGCCCGTCTACGATGCCAACGACGAATGGGTCGGCGAAGTCTCCGAGCTGATCGTGTCGGAGGATGGCAAGATCACCAACGCCATCGTCGACGTGGGCGGTTTCCTCGGCATCGGCGAAAAGCCGGTCTCGATGGACTTCCAGGAGCTGTCGATCCAGAAAGAAGTCGATGGCGACGACCTGCGCATCTACGTGGGTGCGACCGAGGAAGAGCTCGAGTCGATGCCGGAGTGGGACGAGAAGTAATCCCCTTCTGACCATCTGACCGAATGATCGGGGCCGGAGTTTTCTCCGGCCCCTTTCTCGTGGTCGGTCGTGGTCTGTGCCGCATCAGGCCAGAGCCGCACCGCCGCGGACACGCGCCCGCGTTGCGCGACTAATCGAGCCGCGTCGCCGTGCGATCGCAAAGCGGCAGCCATTTGCCCTCGGGTTTCCACTCCCACACGATGTCCTGTCGGCGCGCGTCCTCACTGAAGGTGATCGTCGCACGCTCATGCGCGCCGCTCAGCGTCCAGACGTTGCCGTTCCGCGTCAGCTCATAGATCCGCGTGTACCCGTGGTTCTCGAAAGAGCTGGCGAACATCCTTCCCGTTTCCGGATCGATGCCCCTGACCCAATGGGTGTCAAAGACCGGGCCGCCGGGTCGCGCGCGCTCGTCTTCGATCTGAAAGAAGCCACCGGTGTGCCACCACGCCTTGTGACTGCTCTGCCACCGCACGCCGTTGGCCCTGGGGGCGTCGTGCGACTGATCGGTGCCGCCGAAAGACGTGCCCTCTGCCTCCCATTCGCCGAGGAAGACGTCCATTTCGCTCGGCCGGCGTTGCGGCTCACCTGACGTGCCCATGTCCAAGGTCCTTTCGTGCGTGTCATCTCAGCCGCCGGCTGCGCGCGCGTGCAGGAGGCGCGTCGCCAAGTCGTCGCCTCGGATCGCCGGCTGCCCAAGGGTCAGCCACCCGGTGCCATCTGTCAAACACCGCGCCGGCAACGGCCTGCACGAGGCGGACTCTGGCTGGTCGCCAGCGGCATCAACTCTGGGTAAGTCGGTCGGTCGCACATGAAAAAGCCCCGCTGCCAGGTGGGCAGCGGGGCGGTACTCGTAAACAAGCGGTAGCAAAGCGGCCGTCAGCCCCGGTTGAACTGGACCACGTGGTGCTCGCCGACATCGGGCTTCTTCTCGCGGTCCATGTTGGCCATGGCGATCTGAAGTCCGAAGACGACGGCGCTGTCGGTGGCAGTCCAGATCGCGCCGTCATTCAGCGTCATCCGCAACAGGGTCACGTCGCTGTCCTCGCGTCCGTCGTCGAACCAGGCGGCGACAACGGCGTTCCAAAGCTCGTCGAGCTTGGCCTCGTCCTCGACCTGTTCGATGGGACCGCGCAGGCAAGCGAAGTAGTCGTGATCCTCGCCGACGACGCAGTATTGAGCCGTTCCGCCGCCGCCGATCGCCTCGACCAGGTCGGTCTTGGCTGAGGTGATGAACCAGATCTGCTGGGCCTCGCCATCGGCATGATGCGTCATCGGCTGCATGTGCTGCCGGGCGCCATCGACGCCCAGCATTCCGGCCCTTACATCGTCGAGCTGGCTGAACAGCTGCCGCTTCACGTCATCGGGGTTTGTGTCAGTGCTCGACATCGCGATCTCCGATCAGTACTGGGCGCGCCAGTTGTCGACTTCGCGTTCGACCTCGTCACGGGCACGGCCATAGCGCTCCTGCACCAGGCCGACCAACTGGTCGCGCTTGCCTTCCGCGCGATCAAGCTCGTCGTCGGTGAGGTCCGCCCACTGTTCCTTTGCCTTGCCCTTGAACTGCTTCCAGTTGCCTTCGATTTCATCCCAGTTCATTGTGTCTCTCCTTTACTGGTTACCGCGTGGGTGTCTTTCCAACACCACCTTGTTGGGAAAGTTCCGGGGCGCCGGGAACCCGGCAAGATTTCGCGTGTTCACAGTCCAAAGGAAATTTTCGACATGAACAAAATACGCTTGCGCGACACGCTCGTGGACCGCGCGCCGATCCTGATCGCCATCATTGCCGCCGCGGCGGCGCTGGAGATCGGGGAATCGATCTTCGCGCCCCTGGTCCTGGCCTTCGTCGCAGGCATCGTGGTTTCGCCGCTGACCCGCTTTCTCGACAAGATCGGGATGCCGCCGGTGATCGGCGCGGCCAGCGTTCTGATCATGTTCGTCTTCGGGGTGCTGACCCTCGCCTTCTTCCTGCAACCCATGGTCAGCAACGCACTGTCGAAAATACCGACGATCTGGATCGAGGTGCGCAGCACCGTGATCTCGCTGCAGGAAACCATGCGCGGGCTCGAGGATGTTTCCAAGGACGTGGCCGAGGCGATCTCCAACGACAACGGCAACGGTGATGCGGCCCCCAAGGAAGAGCAGATCGCCGTCCCCACGGCCTCCGATGCCCTCGCCTTCGCCCCGACAATCGCGGCGCAGGTCATGGTATTCGTCGGCGCGCTGTTCTTTTTCGTGCTGTCGCGCAACCAGATCTACGCCTGGGCAGGCAAGGTCTTCCGCAAGGGCGACGAACTCGAGCAGAGGCTGCTGTTCTCCGAGAAGATGGTGGCGCGCTACTTCCTGACCATCACCATGATCAACGCGGGTTTCGGCGTGGTCATCGCGGCGGCGATGCTTGCCATCGGGATGCCCTCGCCGCTGACCTGGGGATTGCTGGCGATGCTGCTGAACTACATCCTCTATATCGGGCCGATCTCGCTGGCGGTGATCCTGCTGCTGGCCGGCGTCGTCACCTTCAACGGGCCGATGGTGGCTGCCCCGGCGGCGCTCTACCTCACGCTCAACATGCTCGAAGGACAGTTCGTCACCCCGGCGCTGGTCGGCCAGCGACTGTCGGTCAACCCGCTGCTGGTCTTCCTGTCGCTGGTCTTCTGGCTCTGGCTCTGGGGCCCGCTCGGCGGCTTCGTCGCCATCCCGGTGATGCTCTGGGGCCTCGTCATGTCCGGCGCCGTGCCCCACGAGTGACGCACAAGCGTCGGCCCGCGCTTTCCAGTGCCGAAAATACTCCCGCCGGAGGCGGCGCCACGGGCGTGGGCAGGTGCGACTCAGACCATCTCTTCCGGCGCGATCGGCAGCGGTTCGGCCAGTTCCTCGCCCGGATGCAGATCGTAGGGAACGATGAACCCATGCCGCCGCTCCGGCACGCTGTTGACATTGGCCAGCGCGTGATGCGCCCAGGCCTGCTGTGCGGTCGCAGGATCGAAAAGCTCTCCCGCCGGGTCGGCATCGGGCCACCAGTGGCCGAACAGGCGTTCGCGCAGGTGGCGGACATGCGCCTCGCGCCGGAACAGCAGCCCGGCCTCGGTGTCCCAGCGCATCGAACGGCCATTGAGGTTGGCGGACGAGATGATCGCCGCGCTGCTGTCGAAGATCGAGACCTTGGCATGGACGTAGACGATGGGCGCCGCCGCCAGCGTGCTGCGGTCGCTCGCGATCTCGCGCCGCCTCTGCACCGGAGAGCCGATGAACAGCCGATCGCCGAACACCGCGATCAACTGGCGGAAAGCCCGTGCCTGCAGATGCTCGCCAAAGCGTGAATCGATGCCGTAGTTGTGGTCGAAAGCCACCTCTTCCGGCGCGGCGGGAACGATCAGGATCATCCGCAGGTTCGGGTTGTCCTGCGCCGCCCGCGCCAGGTGGCGGGTCAGGCGGCGGTCGCGGAAATACTGGGTTTCGAAATAGATCAGCTGCTGGCTGTCCACCGCCAGGCGTCGATGCGCGGCGACGAAATCGTCGCAGACGCTGACCGGCGCAATGCTGGTCGGCCCGAAAATCCGGCGCCGCGACAGGGTGCGCAAGAAGGCGCCCGAGCGCACGGGCTCGGGTCGACGGTGGCCGGCCACGACTTCCGAGAAGCTTTCCAGGTGGCGCAGCGCGTCGCCGACAACCGCGCCTTCGACCAGGACCTGCACATCGTGCCAGGTCTCCTCGGCGGGCTGGTCGTGCTCCTTGGTGTCGTAGCGCCGCTCGTTCAGATCGAGCCCGCCGATGTAAAGCTTCTCGCGGTCGAAGACCGCCAGCTTCTGGTGATGGGTCGCCGGGGCAAGCGGCAGCGGGCCCATGCCGCGTTTCTGCAACCGCGCGCCGATCCGCTGGGTGATAGAGTCGAGCGCCGGCATCTCGCGCAGCTCGTCCAGAAGCGCGTGCAAATCCTTTTGCGACATCTTCTCGAGCCTGTCGCGCAGCCGCTTGTTTGCCAGCGGCCAGAGCAGAAGGCGCGACAGGGTGCCGGCCTCGGCCGGGTGCAGCGAGACATATAGCTCGAGGTGCGAGCGAGGCCCGGCAAGCTCGGCGGCGGCGTAGAACTGGCGCGCGCTGTGCCAGCTTCCCTGGTGCAGCTCGGTGCCGACGATACAGTCGAAATCCGACAGCCACATACGGATATGCACCCCGCGGCGCAGCGTGTGCTCGATCAGGTCGAACCAGGTTTCACCGATGGCACGAGCCTCGGGCGAGTATAGCGGCGTCGACAGGTCGAAGACCCGAAAGCCGGCAGCGACCTCGGGGCG
>NZ_JBLXFR010000119.1:0-6238 GCF_048261845.1 Stappia sp.
TCCGGCGCGGCGAGCATCGGGCGCATCCTGATGCCCGCGCTTGTCGAGGGCTTCGCACTGCGCGAGGGCCTGCAGTCGCAGCGCGAAGAGGGTGACACCGGCTTTGTCTATATTCTCTCCGACCGCGACAGCGGGACCGAGCGCGCGCGGTTTGCCTTTCGGCTGACCAGCAGCGACGAGGGGTTTGCCGATCTGCTGGCGGATGAGGCCGATATCGTGATGTCGCTTCGCGCGATCCGACCGGACGAAGTGCAGAGGGCGGATCAGGCCGGGTTGGGCGACCTCGCGGCGCCCGGCCACAGCCGCATCCTTGCGCGCGATGCGCTGGTCGTCGCCGTGGCACCGGGGCAGCCGCTGCGTCGGGTAGGACTTGCGGCTCTCGTTCGCGTACTTTCGGGCGCGGAGACCGGGTGGCCGGCTTTGGGGCTTCCGGGAGATGGCCCGATCGCGCTGCACCTGCCCGTAGATGGCTCGGACCTGGCGCAGATCCTGCAAGCGACGCTGATGAAACCTGCCGACGCCACGTTCGCCGCCACGGCCAGGCGACTGGAGGGTGGCGCGCACCTGGCGCAGACCGTCGCGGGCACGCCGGGGGCGTTGGGCTTCGTTCTGCGCTCGGACCTTGGCGATGCGGCGGCGCTGGCGCTTGGCACCGGTTGCGGCACGGCCATCCCGCCTGCCGCGCGCGAAATCGCGAGCGACGACTATCCCCTCGTCGTGCCGCTGCGTCTCTACCAGCCCATGCGCCGCCTGCCGCCTCTCGCGCGCGGCTTCATGGCCTATACCCGCAGCGCCGCTGCGCAACTCGTGGTCCGGCGCGCCGGCTTCATCGACCAGCTTGCCGAGGAGACCGCGCTTGCCGGCCAGGGCGCGCGGCTGGCGATCGCGTTGCAGCGCGCCGAAGGCGAGGCCGGGCTGTTCGAGGTGCAGCGCCTCGCGCGGCACATGATGCGCGCACCGCGCCAGACCCTGACTTTCCGATTTGAACCCGGGGTCGAGCGGCTGGATGCATTGTCGGCGGCCAACCTCGATCATCTGGTGCGGGCGGTTCTGGACGGCCGGTTCGACGAACGCCGCCTGGTCTTCGTCGGCTTCGCGCCCGACGATCCGCGCCCCGTAGACGCGCGCGTGGACGTGGACGACGCCGCCCCGGACGCCGGCGAGAGGTTGGCGGCGGCGGTCCGCGACGCCCTGCGCGCGCGGCTGATCGCTGCAGGCGCGGTGCCGGGCGAGACGGCTGTCGCCTCTTTTGGCGCGGCGCTTCCGGTCATCTGCGAGGACAGCGCGCTAGGCCGCCATCTCGGCCGACGGGTCGAACTCTGGGCCGAGCCACCTAGAGCAATCCCTCGGCACGGAAACTGAGCTCGCGCGACTTGCCGATGATCAGGTGATCGTGCAGCACCAGCCCCAGGGCCTCTCCTGCCGCCTGCACCTGCTGCGTCATCGCGATATCGGAGGGCGAGGGGCTGGGATCGCCCGAGGGGTGGTTGTGCACGAGGATCAGTGCAGAGGCGTTGAGCTCGAGTGCGCGTTTCACAACCTCGCGCGGGTAGACCGGCACGTGATCGACGGTGCCGCGCGCCTGTTCCTCGTCGGCGACCAGCACGTTCTTGCGGTCGAGGTAAAGCACGCGAAACTGCTCGGTCTCACGGTGGGCCATGGTGGTGTGACAATAGTCTAGGATCGCATCCCAGCTCGAGATCACGGGGCGCTGCATCACCTTGCCGCGTGCCAGCCTCTGCGCCGCCGCCTCGACCAGCTTCAGCTCGAGCACCACGGCATCGCCGACGCCCGAAACCTCTTGCAGCCGCGCCGCGGGGGCCGAGACCACACGGGCGAAATCGCCGAAGCGCGCGATCAGCGCATGGGCCAGCGGCTTGACATCCTGGCGCGGGATGGCGCGGAACAGCAGCAGTTCCAGCAACTCGTAATCGGGCAGGGCATTGGCACCGCCCGACATGAACCGCGCGCGCAGACGCTTGCGGTGATCGCGAATGTAAGAGGGCAGCCGCGCGCCCGGCGCCAGTGCCTCGGGGGTCTGCACCTCGTCCCGGGTCTCGGCGCATACCTCGCCCCTTTGCCCGAACAGGGGCAGCGGTGATTCCCGGAATTGATGCCGGCGCGCCATGAGGCGAAGATGGTGAACAGGCGTGAAAGAATGGTTAACGAAGCAAAAACGCCGGGGGATCGAACCCCCGGCGCCTCGCTGTCGCACACAGTCCGAGTGTTACCCCTTCATGCTGTCCCAGAAATGCTTGACCGACGAGAAAAAGCTCTGTCCAGCCGGGTTGTTGTCTTCCGAAAGATCCTCGAACTCGCGCAGGAGCTCTTTCTGGCGCGCAGTAAGATTCACCGGCGTTTCGACCGCCATCTCGATCAGCATGTCGCCGGCGGGGCCGCCGCGCAGCGCCGGCATGCCCTTGCCGCGCAGGCGCATCTGGCGACCTGACTGGCTGCCAGCGGGTATTTTCACCCGGCTGCGGCCGCCGTCGATGGTCGGCACCTCGATATCGCCGCCAAGTGCTGCGGTGATCATCGAGACCGGCACGCGGCAGTAGAGGTTGTTGCCGTCCCGCTCGAACAGCTTGTGCGGCGTGACCTCGATGAAAATGTAGAGATCACCCGCCGGCCCGCCGCGCATTCCGGCCTCGCCTTCGCCGGCAAGACGGATGCGGGTGCCGGTCTCGACGCCGGCGGGGATGTTGACGGAAAGCGAACGGTCCTTCTCGACCCGGCCGGCACCGCCGCAGGTCTTGCAGGGATTCTTGATGATCTGGCCCAGGCCCGCGCAGGTGGGGCAGGTCCGCTCGACCGTGAAAAAGCCCTGCTGGGCCCGCACTTTGCCCATGCCAGAGCAGGTCGGGCAGGTGGTCGGCTCGGCACCGCTTTCCGCGCCGGAGCCGTCACAGGATTTACAGGCGACCGAGGTCGGCACGTTGATCGTCTTGGCAAGGCCCGAATAGGCCTCTTCCAGGGTGACGCGCAGGTTGTAGCGCAGGTCGGAGCCGCGCGCGGCGCGTCCGCGCCCGCCGCCCTGGCGCTGGCCCATGAAGTCGCCGAAGAGATCGTCGAAAACATCCGAGAAGGCCGAGGCGAAATCGCCCTGGCCGTGCATACCGCCGGGATGACGCCCGCCGCCGCCCATGCCGCCTTCAAAGGCGGCGTGGCCAAAGCGGTCGTAGGCGGCCTTTTTCTCGGCGTCCTTGAGAATTTCGTAGGCCTCGTTGGCCTCCTTGAACTTCGCCTCGGCCGAGGGGTCGTCCGAGTTGCGGTCGGGGTGCAGCTCTTTCGCCTTGCGGCGGTAGGCCTTCTTGATCTCGTCGGCGCTTGCGCCCTTCGAGACCCCGAGCACGTCGTAAAAGTCACGTTTTGCCATTGCCGGTCCCCTGTGTGGAACGTTCAGGCCGGCCCCGCGATGCCGGGCCGGCCTGACTCATTCCAACGCGGTGCTTACGCGCGCTTGTTGTCGTCGAGATCCCCGAAGTCGGCATCGACGATATCGTCGTCGCCACCGGCCTCGTCCGCGGCTTTCGGCTCGTCCTCGGCGGCTTCGTCCTGGCTGGCCTTGTAGATCGCCTCGCCAAGTTTCATCGCCGACTCGGTGACGTTCTGGATGCCGGCCTTGATCTTGTCGGCATTGTCGTTCTCAAGCTCGTCCTTGAGCGCGGCAATGGCCAGTTCGATCGCCTCGATGGTCGACGGGTCAACCTTGTCGGAATGCTCTTCCATCGACTTCTCGGTCGAGTGGATGAGGCTTTCCGCCTGGTTCCTGGCTTCCACCAGTTCGCGGCGCTGCTTGTCGGCCTCGGCGTTCTCCTCGGCGTCCTTGACCATCTTGTCGATGTCGTCGTCCGACAGGCCACCCGATGCCTGGATGGTGATCTTCTGCTCCTTGCCGGTGCCCTTGTCCTTGGCGCTAACCGACACGATACCGTTGGCGTCGATGTCGAAGGTCACCTCGATCTGGGGCATGCCGCGCGGTGCCGGCGGAATGTCCTCAAGGTTGAACTGGCCAAGCATCTTGTTGTCGGACGCCATCTCGCGTTCACCCTGGAAGACCCGGATGGTCACGGCGTTCTGGTTGTCCTCGGCAGTCGAGAAGACCTGGCTTTTCTTCGTCGGGATCGTCGTGTTGCGGTCGATCAGTCGGGTGAACACGCCACCCAGCGTCTCGATGCCCAGCGACAGCGGAGTCACGTCGAGAAGAACCACGTCCTTCACGTCACCCTGAAGAACGCCGGCCTGGATCGCCGCGCCAAGCGCCACGACTTCGTCCGGGTTCACGCCCTTGTGCGGCTCTTTGCCGAAGAACTTGGTCACCTCTTCCACGACCTTGGGCATGCGGGTCATGCCGCCGACGAGAACGACCTCGTCGATGTCGCTGGTCGAAAGACCGGCATCCTTGAGCGCGTCCTTGCAAGGCTTGATCGACTGCTTGATCAGGTCGCCGACGAGGCTTTCCAGCTTGGCGCGGGTAAGCTTCATCACCAGGTGCAGCGGCTGGCCGCCGTTGGGGTCCATCGAGATGAACGGCTGGTTGATCTCGGTCTGGGTCGAGGACGACAGCTCGATCTTGGCCTTCTCGGCGGCTTCCTTCAGGCGCTGAAGGGCCATCTTGTCCTTGGTCAGATCGACGCCGTTCTCTTTCTTGAACTCGTCGGCAAGGTAGTTGACGATCCGCATGTCGAAGTCTTCGCCACCCAGGAAGGTGTCGCCGTTGGTCGACTTGACCTCAAACAGACCGTCGTCGATTTCCAGGATGGTGACGTCGAAAGTCCCGCCGCCAAGGTCATAGACGGCGATGGTCTGGGTTTCTTTCTTGTCGAGGCCATAGGCCAGCGCGGCGGCCGTCGGCTCGTTGATGATGCGCAGCACCTCGAGGCCGGCGATCTTGCCGGCGTCCTTGGTCGCCTGGCGCTGGGCGTCGTTGAAATAGGCAGGCACGGTGATGACGGCCTGGCTGACCTCTTCCCCGAGGTAGCTTTCGGCGGTCTCTTTCATCTTGCCGAGGATGAAGGCCGAGATCTGGCTGGGGCTGTACTTTTCGCCCTTGGCTTCCACCCAAGCGTCGCCGTTGCCGCCGTCCAGAACGGTGAACGGCAGATTCTTCTTGTCCTTGGCCAGATCCGGGTCGTCAAACCGGCGACCGATCAGGCGCTTGACGCCGAAGATGGTGTTGTTGGGGTTGGTGACGGCCTGACGCTTGGCCGGCTGGCCGACGAGGCGTTCGTCATCCGTGAAAGCGACGATCGAGGGCGTGGTGCGTGCACCTTCCGCGTTCTCGATCACGCGGGGCTGGCTGCCATCCATGATGGCGACGCAGCTGTTGGTCGTTCCGAGGTCGATACCAATTACTTTGGCCATGGTTCTTAGATCCCTTCTCACTTAAGGCGATGATACGAAACGCGGACCCGTTCCGGCATCCGTGTCCCGGTGCTCGATGCGACGCCAGGGGGCTGACGTCACCTTCCCGGCGTATATAAGGAGGCCTCCATAGCCCTGCAAGCCGGGGGCAAGGGCAGATGTGGCAAATTTACCGGTTTTCGCGCGCCTCCCGGCGCGGGTGCACCACAAGGGTCTGAATCATGGGTGAAATCGCCATCCGCGGGTTTCGCATACTCCAGGGTTTCCTGTCGTCCGAGGCCCAGGAAACGATGGTTGCCGCGCTGCGCGAGGTAGCGCGCGAGGCGCCGCTGTTCTCGCCCCAGACGCCCTATGGCAAGCCGATGCGGGTGCGGATGACCTCGGCCGGTAAATACGGCTGGTACTCCGACCGCCGCGGCTACCGCTATGTCGAACAGCATCCCGACGGCAGCCCATGGCCGCCGATCCCGCCCGAGGTTCTCGCGGTCTGGAACGCGGTCGCGGGTGTTCTGCGCCAGCCCGACTGCTGCCTCGTCAACTATTACGGCGAGGATGCGCGGATGGGGATGCACCAGGACCGGGACGAGGCAGATTTTCGCTGGCCGGTGGTCTCGATCTCGCTGGGCGACGAGGGACTGTTCCGCATCGGTAACACCACGCGCGGCGGCAAGACCGAGTCGATCTGGCTGAAAAGCGGCGACGTGGCGGTGATGGGCGGCGAGGCGAGGCTGACCTATCACGGCGTCGATCGAATCCGCTTCGGGTCGGCCTCGCTGCTCGACGGGGGCGGGCGGATCAACCTGACGCTGCGGGTGGTGGACTAGTCCGCCGCCGCGCCGCTCCCGGTCGCGGGCGCGGTCAGCGAGCAGCAACC
>NZ_JBLXFR010000120.1:0-6178 GCF_048261845.1 Stappia sp.
CCGAATACAGCTGAACGCGGGCGTTGCGCCGATCCCCGGTTGGCGGCATGGCAGCCCCGGGCAATCCGCGCTGGACAAACGCTGCCCGACATGGTTCCTACCGGCACCCTGAAGCTGGCCTTGCCGGCTGACCGGCCGGCATCCCGCGCGCCTTTGGGCGCCCTTCACGCGACCGGCCCGAGAACCACGAAAGCGACGAGAGCGACATGACGACTCCCCGCATCCTGATCATTGACGCCCGCTTCTACGAGGACATCGCCGACGCTCTTCTTGCGGGCGCGACGGAGGTTCTCGAAGGCCAGGGCGCCGACGTGACCCGCGTCTCCGTCCCGGGCGTGCTTGAAATCCCGGCCGCCCTGGCGATGGCGCTCGCCGCCATGGAGAGCGGACAGGCCGACTTTGACGGCTTCGTCCTGCTTGGCTGCGTCATCCGTGGCGAGACGAGCCATTATGACATCGTCGCCAACGAGTCCGCCCGCGCCGTCATGGAGCTGGTCATCGACGCGGCTCTGCCGCTCGGCAACGGCATTCTCACGGTGGAGAACCGCGAGCAGGCCTGGGCTCGTGCCGACGTCCAGCAGAAGAACAAGGGCGGTGCCGCCGCACAGGCCGCGCTCGACATGATCGCGGTCCGGGATCGCCTCGGGGTCTGAGACATGAGTGACGAGAACGAAGCCCGGACGGAACCTGCAGCCCGCCCCGCCAACAAGCGGGGCGCGGCGCGTCTTTCCGCCGTCCAGGCGCTCTACCAGATGGATGTCGGCGGCTCTTCGCTGGCCGACGTGCTGGCCGAGTTCGAGGCGTTCCGCCTTGGCGCGGAACTCGACGGCGAGCAGTACCGGGAGGCGGATCCGGCCTGGTTCCGCGATCTCGTCAAGGGTGTCGTCGCAGAGCAACGCACGCTTGATCCGGTCATTCACCGCTCGCTCGTCGCCGGCTGGCCGCTGAAGCGTATCGACACGACATTGCGGGCGATCCTGCGCGCCGGTGCCTTCGAGCTGATGCGCCGAAAGGACGTGCCGGGGCGCGTGGTCATCAGCGAATACATCGATGTCGCTCGTGCCTTCTACGAGGAAGACGAGCCCCGCATGGTCAATGGTGTTCTCGACAAGCTTGCCCGCGAGTTCCGGGAAACGGAGTTCGACACGCCGGCAAAGCCCGCCGAGGCGCCGGCCGCGGAGGAACCGTCTGCGCCGCAGGAGCCGGGCGAGGGCGCCTGATCGCGGGCGGCCCGACGGGGAACGACCTGCGGCTATGACCGTTATAGCCGCGCTGCCGTTGTCCTTGCCTGTTGCCTGCACTAGGCTGCGCACGTTCCGGACGATACCGGAATCCCCGCCAGACTGACCCGCAGGACAGATCCAGATGACCGCCCAAGGCGCAAACGTGTCGGCCCCGGCCTCTCTCGTCAATGACGGTCTTGCCCGCCGCAACGCGGTGCTTCTTGCCTGCGCGCAGGCCCTTGGCGGTGCATCGGCCTCCATCGTCATCGCGTCCGGCTCGCTTGTCGGGGCAAGCCTCCTGGGCGCCGACAAGTCTCTCGCGACCCTGCCGGTCTCCTGCTTCGTTCTGGGAACGGCCTTCGGCGCGCTGCCGGCAGGCGCCATCATGCACCGTTTCGGTCGCCGTACGGGCTTCGTCGGATCGGCCGCCCTCGGCATTCTCGCCGGTCTCCTGTCGGCCCACGCGATCTTCGAGGCGAACTTCCTGCTCTTCTGCCTTGGCACCATGGGCAGCGGCATGGTCAGCGCCTTCGTTCACCAGTACCGATTCGCTGCCGCCGACACGGCAAGCGAGGCGTTCAAGCCGAAGGCGATTTCCTTCGTCCTTGCCGGCGGCGTGGCGGCCGGCATCGTCGGGCCCCAAACGGTGATCAACACGGCGGACCTGTTCGAGCCGGTGATGTTCGCCGGGACCTATGTGGCCCAGGCCGCGCTCTCGCTTGTCAGTCTGTGCATCGTCGCCTTCGTGTCGATCCCGAGGCCGCCGCGCGGTCCCGTCGCCGACGGATCGCGTCGCCCGCTGGCGGTGATCATGGCGCAGCCGCGCTTCATCGTCGCCGCAGCCTGCGCCATCACATCCTACGCCCTGATGAGCCTTGTGATGACGGCGACACCGCTTGCCATGATCGCCTGCGGCCTGACCCAGACAGACGCCGCCCATGCCATCCAGTGGCATGTTCTGGCGATGTTCGGGCCGAGCTTCTTCACCGGCCACCTGATCGCCAGGTTCGGGAAGGAACGCATTGTCATTCTTGGTCTTTCGCTGCTCGCCGCCTGTGCCGTGGTGGCGCTGTCGGGCATCGAGGTCGCGCATTTCTGGATCGCGCTGATCCTCCTTGGCCTGGGCTGGAATTTCGGCTTCATCGGAGCGACCGCGATGCTGACGGACGTCTATCGCCCGAGCGAGCGCAACACCGTGCAGTCGGTCAACGACTTCCTCGTCTTCGGTTTCGTTGCCGCCGCGTCGTTCTCCTCCGGCGCGCTGTTGCAGTACCAGGGCTGGGCGACGATCAACACGCTGGTCTTCCCCTTCACGCTGGCCTGTCTCGGCCTCATCGTCTGGCTTGTCAGATTTGAGAGGGGCCGCGCCATCGGCTGACAGCGAAAGCCCGTCAGGCCGTGACGGACCGTTCTTGCGCCATCGTGACAGGGTGGAAACTCGTCCTTGACGGGAGGCGCAGGACGGATACCGTTCTTCTCCTCAGGGACCGGATAACAATGAACCAACGGTCCTTTCGCGTCCTTCATTGGGGGGAAGAATGCTCGAGCTAGTAATTGTAATCCTTTGTGGTCTCCTGTCCGTCGCCTATGGCGCATGGGCGATCCAGTCGGTCATGGCGGCTGATGCCGGCAATGCCCGCATGCAGGAAATCGCCGGCGCCATTCAGGAAGGCGCGCAGGCCTATCTCAACCGGCAATACACGACGATCGCCATCGTCGGCGTGGTCATCTTCGCCCTGGTGGCATGGCTGCTCGGCATGCTTGTCGCCATCGGCTTCGCCATCGGCGCGGTGCTGTCCGCCGCCGCCGGCTATATCGGCATGCTCGTTTCGGTACGGGCCAATGTCCGCACGGCGCAGGCGGCCAGCACGTCGCTTGCGGCGGGCCTCGAGATCGCCTTCAAGTCGGGCGCGGTCACCGGGCTCCTGGTCGCCGGCCTGGCGCTGCTCGGCGTTGCCGTCTACTACGCGATCCTGACCGGCGGTCTCGGCTACGAGGCGCAGAGCCGCACGGTGATCGACTCCCTCGTGGCGCTTGGCTTCGGCGCCTCGCTGATTTCCATCTTCGCCCGTCTGGGCGGCGGCATCTTCACCAAGGGCGCGGATGTCGGCGGCGATCTCGTCGGCAAGGTGGAAGCGGGCATCCCCGAGGACGATCCGCGCAACCCGGCCACCATCGCCGACAATGTCGGTGACAATGTCGGCGACTGCGCCGGCATGGCCGCAGACCTGTTCGAGACCTATGCCGTGACCGTGGTTGCCACCATGGTTCTGGCCTCGATCTTCTTCACCGGCGCCGCGGCGCTGGAACTGATGCTGCTGCCGCTCGTCATCGGCGGCGCCTGCGTCGTCACCTCGATCATCGGCACCTTCTTCGTCAAGCTTGGTGCCAACAACTCGATCATGGGCGCGTTGTACAAGGGCTTCATCGCGACTGCCGTGCTGTCCGCCGTGGCCCTGTTCGGCATCGTCTTCTTCTGGCTCGGCTTTGCCACCGAGTACACGACGAGCGGTGGTGTCACTTTCGCCGGACGGCATCTGTTCTATTGCGGGCTTGTCGGACTTGTCGTGACCGGGCTTATCATCTGGGTCACGGAATACTACACCGGCACGGAGTACCGTCCGGTACGCTCCATCGCCCAGGCGTCGGTCACCGGTCACGGCACCAACGTGATCCAGGGGTTGGCGATCTCGCTGGAGGCAACCGCGCTGCCGGCACTCGTCATCATTGCCGGCATTCTTGCCGCCTTCAACCTGGCCGGTCTCTTCGGCATCGCCATTGCGGTGACGACGATGCTGGCGCTCGCCGGCATGGTGGTGGCGCTGGATGCGTTCGGTCCCGTCACCGACAATGCCGGCGGCATCGCCGAAATGGCCGGCCTGCCGAAGGAGGTGCGTGTCACCACGGACGCGCTCGACGCTGTCGGCAACACGACAAAGGCGGTGACCAAGGGGTACGCGATCGGATCGGCGGGCCTTGGCGCGCTGGTGCTTTTCGCCGCCTACACCGAGGATCTGAAGTTCTTCGCGGCCAACGCGGCGCCGGGAAGCTACTTCGACGGCGTCAGCGTCGATTTCTCGCTCTCCAACCCCTATGTCGTCGTCGGCCTGCTGTTCGGCGGCTTGCTGCCCTATCTCTTCGGCGGCATCTCGATGACGGCGGTCGGACGCGCTGCCGGCGCGGTGGTTGAGGAGGTTCGTCGGCAGTTCCGCGAGAAGCCGGGCATCATGGAAGGCACCGAAAAGCCCGATTACGGTCGTGCGGTCGACATGCTGACCAAGGCCGCGATCCGCGAGATGATCGTGCCCTCGCTGATGCCGGTCCTGTCACCGATCGTGATCTTCTTCGTGATCACCGCGATTGCCGGCAAGTCTCAGGGCTTTGCCTCGCTCGGCGCGATGCTTCTCGGCGTGATCGTCACGGGCCTCTTCGTCGCCATCTCGATGACGGCCGGCGGCGGCGCGTGGGACAATGCCAAGAAATCCTTCGAGGATGGCTTCGTCGACAAGGACGGCGTCAAGCACGAGAAGGGGTCCGAGGCGCACAAGGCCTCTGTCACCGGCGACACGGTCGGCGATCCCTACAAGGACACCGCCGGACCGGCGGTCAACCCGATGATCAAGATCACCAACATCATCGCGTTGCTTCTGCTGGCGGTTCTCGCCCACAACTGACGGATCGCGAGTTGACAAAAAACAAGGCGCCCGCCGGGTTCGGCGGGCGCCTTTTGTGTCTCGGATACAGAACTCTCGCATCGCCGGCGCGATGCGATCCGCCCTTTACAGGTTGAGGCTCGGGTTCTTGGCGCCGCGCAGGATCTGCGTCAGGAAGCCGTAGTCGGAGCCGCCCGTACGGGTCTTGCGGGTCAACACGTCGATCACCTTGCCGTCCTCGAGGCTGTAGTAGCCGGTGTCGCGGACGAAGCCGTCCTCGTCGAAATAGATGGACACGACGCGCCGCTCGACCACATCCGGGGACAGGAAGGCGGTCGTCTCGGTGGTCTGGGAGATGTAGTAGTAGGCTTCGCCGTTCAGCCGTGAAACGGTGGACGGGGACCCGAGCAGCAGTTCCACCTGCTCGCGGCTGGAACCGACCTGGATGTCGCGCACCCGTTCCGACGGGATCACGTGTCCGTGGTTCAGCGTCGTGGTGAAACAGCCACCCAGCGGCAGGGCCAGCGCACCGACCACGATTGCTCCGCGAATCCATGTCTTCATTGAAGCGTGTCCTGTTGCTTTCTGGCGCCGGTTTCCGACCGCGAGGCATTCTCGGGGGAAAACAGGCTCCCGGCGAAACGGTCTCCGGCAGGGAATGCCGCCGGCCCGGGGCATCGTCCCTGTCGCTGCATCCTTGGCAAAGTCCCTAACCTGCGCTAGGCCACTTGGCAACCTTCGTCCAAGCGAGGCATCCAATGGTTTTCGGTCTCTTCCGCCAGCGTCGTCATCCGGAAGTGCATGCCACATATACCGCGATCGTGGCGCAGGCGCGGCAAACCGGTTTTTACAGCCGGCTTCAGGTTCCCGACACGATCGACGGTCGTTTCGAGATGCTGATCTTGCACATGATCCTCGTGCTGAACAGGCTGCGGGGCGAGGGCGGGCAGGTGAGCGAATTCTCCCAGGAGCTGTTCGACCTGTTCTTCGCCGACATGGACGGCTCGTTGCGCGAGATGGGGGTCGGTGACCTGGGTGTCCCCAAGAAAGTGAAGAAGATGGCGGAGGCCTTCTACGGCCGCGCAGCGGCGCTTGCCGAGGCGCTGGCCTCCGACACACGCCAGCAACTCGTCGACGTCGTCGAGCGCAATCTCTTCGCCGAGGCGGGCAACACGGTTGCCGCGAACGCGATCGCGGCCTATCTGCGCGAGGCGACAGGCGCGCTCGCGGAACAGGAGCCCGGCGAGATCATGGCCGGGCGCCTGCGCTGGCCGGATCTGCCCGCCGCCGCCTGAAACACTC
>NZ_JBLXFR010000121.1:0-6173 GCF_048261845.1 Stappia sp.
GCGCGATGGCGGCGCTGGCGCCGGCGACCGGGTCGAGCGTGGTTTCCTCGATCGCGTCCGGCGCGGCGCCGGCGGCCTCGGGCGCGGCCTCGGCGTCGGGTTCCGGGGCGGCCTCTTCGCGCCGAAGGGCGGTGACATTCAGCTCTTGCGGCGCTCCGGCGAGCATCCCCAGCGCGGCCGCGGCATCCGAGGAGATCTGGAAGCGCGGCCCCGGGATCTCGCGTTCGCGCCTGAACAGCGCGCCGATTACGAACTTGCCGTTGGCGGTGTTGCGGATGATCACGCGCTCGGGGTCCTTGACGTCGGAATGGGCGACCCAGACCCCGCCGAGCGATGGCCGCCCGTCCCAGAGGCCCTCGTCGGTGACCTGGAAGATCTCGGGCGCCTCGACGTCACGCTCGACCAGCTTGGTAGACTTGGCCGGTTGCGGCGCGCCCTCGCTGTCCGCGCCGCCGCCGCCAAGGCTGAAGCCGCCGCTCTCTTCGCAACCCGCAAGCGCAGCCGCGAGGGCCAGCGCACAGGCGAGGCGCGCCGCGCGTCCGGTCAACCGATTGCCCGCATTGGAAAATGTCATCTCATGCCCCTCGTCCCGCCGGCGGCGCCCATCCCCGGGCGCCGGGCGGCCCGACTGTCTGCTCTTGTCCGGCCCAGATCTTGCCGTCAGGCCCGGTGGGCGGCAGTCTAGCGGCATGAGGGAGGCAAGAAAAGCACCCCTGCCGCCTTCGGCGGATTTTCCCATCCCCAACCTTCCAGAATCGTCCACCCGCGTTTACTCAGGGGCGTCGGAGGAGTGGCAGAGTGGTCGATTGCACCGGTCTTGAAAACCGACGTAGGTGAAAGCCTACCGTGGGTTCGAATCCCACCTCCTCCGCCACTTGCCCGGTTGTGAACCCGTCAAGGCCACGCGACCGAGGGAGATTTTTCCTATTTGCGAAAAGCCAGCCGGACAGGCGCGAGTCGGGATCGTCGCGACCTAGGTGCGAAACCCTTCGCGATGACGTGCGGATGGACGAAGAGTGGGGCGGGGCAGCGCAAACGCGCGCCGATGGAACCGGACGCGGCCCGGGGCGTTAACCTTCTCATAAACCAATTCGGCAAGGATCAAAGCAAGGATCGAACCGGCGACAGAGGGAGTGCGATGATGCAACGTGCCACCGACGAGTTGATCGAGCAGTTCGAAAAAGAGGGCCTGGGCGACGAGGCAGCGCAATATTTCGAGCGCTATCCGGACAGTTCGCGCTACCTGACCTTCGCGGAGTTGCGTGAGCAGGTCATCATGCAGCCGGTCCTTGCGCGCGCCGAACAGCATCGAGAGCTGAAGCGGGCCTGAGGTGACCGAAGAATCGACGCGTCCCGGTGCTCAGTTTCCGGTACCGAGGTCGAGCTTGTCGTTCGGGAAATACTTTGCCATCCGCACGTCCGCCGCGCGGGCGTGTCCTTCCATCCCCTCCTGGCGCGAGATCCGCGCAGTAGCCTCCCCCAGCCGGCGCGAGCCGTCGCGGCTGGCCTGCTGCCAGGTCACGACCTTCATGAACTTGTGCACCGACAGCCCCCCGGTATAGCCCGCCGCGCCCGAGGTCGGCAGCACGTGGTTGGGACCGGCCGCCTTGTCGCCGTAGGACACGGTGGTCTCTTCGCCGAGAAAGAGCGAGCCGTAGCATTTCAGCCGTTCGCGCCACCAACCGAGGTCCGCCGCCTGCACGTGCAGATGCTCGGGCGCGTAGGCGTCGGCGCAGGCGGCCATGTCCTCGCGGTCGTCACAGAGGATGACTTCGGCATAGTCGCGCCAGGCGGCGTGGGCGTTGTCGCGGTTGGTCCCGGGCAGCGCGTCGATCAGGCCCGGCACGCGCGCCAGCACTGCCTCGGCCAGCGCCGGCGCGTCGGTGACCAGCCAGACCGGCGAGTTGTAGCCATGCTCGGCCTGGCTGACGAGATCGGCGGCGACGATGGCGGGGTCGGCGGTGCCGTCGGCGAGGACAAGGCTGTCGGTCGGCCCCGCGATCATGTCGATGCCGACGCGCCCGAAGAGGATGCGCTTGGCCTCGGCCACGAACTGGTTGCCCGGACCGACCAGGATGTCGGCGCGCGGCAGGCCGAACAGGCCAAAGGCCATCGCCGCGATCGCCTGCACGCCGCCCATGGCCATGATCTGGTTGGCGCCGCTGACCCGGGCGGCATAGACGACGGCGGGAGCGATGCCGGTGCCGGGGCGCGGCGGAGAGGCGGCGGTGACATGCGGGCAGCCGGCGACCTTGGCGGTGCAGACCGTCATGATCGCCGAGGAGATGTGGCTATAGCGCCCGCCCGGCACATAGCAGCCCGCCGCCGACACCGGGATCGCGCGCTGCCCGGCGGTCAGCCCCGGCAACAGCTCGATCTCGAAATCGGCAAGGCTGTTTTTCTGGGCCTCGGCGAAGCGGCGGATGTTGTCATGGGCAAAGCGGATGTCGCCTTTCAGACCCTCGGGAACCCGGTCGCAGGCGGCCGCGATGTCGTCTTCGGACAGCAGGATCGGGCCGTCGTAGCGGTCGAACTTGGCGGCATAGGCGCGCGCCCGGTCCTCGCCGCCGGCCTCGATGTCGTCCAGGATCGCGCGGACGGTGTCCTGCACGTCCCCGGCGTCCGATTGCGCGGTCAGCCGCGCGGTCTTGAGATACGTCCGTGCCATCAGCCTGCCGGCCTTTCGTGTCTCCCGGACCGCGCGCTCAAGCCTCGGCCTCCATTTCCGCATAAGTGGCCTTGGCCAGCTTGATCGCGTGGTTGGCGCGCGGTACGCCGGCGTAGACCGCGACATGCATGAAGGCCTGAATCACGTCCTCGCGGCTGGCCCCGGTGCGGGCGGTGGCGCGTATGTGCATGGGGATCTCGTCGAAGTTCCCGGTCGCGGCCAGCAGCGCCAGCGTCAGCATCGAGCGGTCGCGCAGCGAAATCGCGGGATCGCTCCAAAGCGTGCCCCATGCGCCTTCGGTTATGAGGGTCTGGAAGGGCGTGTCGAAATCGGTTCTCGCCGCCTCGGCGCGATCGACATGCTCGTCACCAAGCACGGCGCGGCGGGTTTTCATGCCGGTGTCGAAACGGTCGCTGGGCATGGGCTGGCTCCGGGAGATTGACGTGTCTCACACCAGTCCTAACCGCTGGGCGCGGGTTTGAGAATGCCCCGTGTCGCCCGCCGTGCTCAGGCGATCATGTCGTAGCTCTGCGCGCCGTTGAAATCGAGCTCGGCGGTCTCATAGGCGACCGAGCGGTAGAAACTCGTGTCGATGGCGTTGCCATTGATGCCGTCGCCGGCGACGATCGCGGGAATGTCGAAGCCTGTGATCGTCGCGTTGAGCTTCAGCACGTCCAGTTCATCGCGCAGCCCGATCGAGAAGCCCGCGTCGGTGCTGAACTGCGCCGCCGCGTCCATCAGCACGTGGTAGCCGATGACCCCGTCGCCGTTGGCATCGCGCGACGAGGCGTTGTCGATCACGAAGCTGTCGCCGAAGATGAACTCCTCGGTGCTGTCGTCCTCGAAGACGATCGTGCCCTTGAGGTCGCCCGCGCGCAATGCGTGGTCCTGGATGTATTGCAGCCCGTTCACCAGGTCGTAGTCGAGCAGATGCGCCGAGGCGCGGGCGGTGAAGACGCCCGCCTTCTCGTAGTGGAAGATCAGCGGATTCAGCGGGTTGGCCAGGCCAAGCGCGGTCGCCGCGATCCCGTCGAGATCGTAGCGCAGCACCACGAGGTCGCCGCCGTTGTTGCCGCCCAGAACGTTTGTCTCTTCGTTCGCCCATTCCTTGGTGACGGGGAAATGCGGGTACGAGAAGGTGTATTCCACCAGGTCGTTCTTGTACGGGTCGCTGAAGACGTTGCCGGTGTAGCTGTCGGTGGTCAGCACGAATTGCTCGGGCAGGCCCGGCACCTCGGCAAGCTTCAGCTCGCCATTCTCGAGCCGCGCAAGGCTCAGCCCGCCGGGGCCGAGAAGCCCGGTGGGAATGCCGAGGTTCATCGGCAGATCGAACAAGTCGCCCGCACCGTAATGCACCGTTCCGGCCGAGGTATTGGCCGCGTCGAAGGTGACGTAGCCCCACATGCCGGCGGTGAAGTCGAAGCTGAGACCAAGTTGCTTCAGCGCCAGGTCGAAGCCGAGTTCCGGGGTGCTGGCGGTGAAAGAGGATGCCGCCATGTCGGCCTCGGCCGAGGTGGTAAAGCGCAGCTGGTCCACGGTCTTGTTGTGCAGTGTGTTGACATGGCCATCGTATTCGACCGTCGCATCGACCGCGCCGCCGCGCACCGAGAGGTTGAGGCCGAGTGAGGCGCTGACGGTCAGGTTCTCGACTCCCACGGCAATGGTGTTGTCGGTGCGGAAGCCAAAGCCGGTGTCGCTGCCGTTAAAGTAGAACCCGCGCGAGATGCTCTGGTCGGGCGCATCGAGGCGGAAGCCGAGGTCGAGCGAGACATCGCCGCCGTCCTCGCTGCCGCTTTCCCAGATGTTCTGGTTGCGCGCGGCAAAGCCCTGCGAGAAGGCGTTGCTTTGCGCCACGGTCTCGACGTGAATGACCTGGCTGGTGCTTTCCTCGTCGCCGTTGGCGCGTTCCGTCGACACCGCGCGCACGGTCAGGTCGAAATTCGTGCTCGACGCGCCCGGCACCGTCAGCAGGAAGTCGCGATGCAGGCTCGCCTCTTCGCTGGCCGGGTCGTAGAGAACTTCCGAGAGGTAGCCGGTCAGGTCACGCACGGAGCCGTCGGGATTGGTCGCCGTCAGCTCGATCCGGTCGATGTATTCCGACAGGTCGAGGTCGGTCTGATCTGCGCTGACGCGGATGATCATCTGCTCGGGGCCCTCGGTGGCCAGCACCTCGACCGAGAGGTCGGGCGCGTCGGCCGCGGCCTCGATCGCGACGTCCACGCCGGCGAAATCGGTGCCGCCGTCGCCGTCGCTGACCAGGTATTCGAAGTGGTCGGCGCCGCTGTAATCGGCGAAGGGCGTGTAGAGGATCGCGTCGCCGGCGATGTCGTCGGCATCGTCGCCGTCGATGATCTCGACGGTGCCGTGCATCGCGCCGCGCACGGCGGTGATCGTCAGCGTGTCGCCGTCGCCGTCGGTATCGTTGTCGAGCGGGGTAAAGACGATGCCCGTCGGCGTATGCGTCGGCGCATCAAGGCCGGCGGCGCCGTCCTCGAAGATGGAATAGCTGTCGGCCACGGCGTCGGGCGCATGGGGCGCGGTGGTCACCATCACCGGGCGGCTGCCGATGCCGTTGACGCGGGCGGCAAAGTCCATGCCGCCGATATCGTCGAGGCTGAGCGCGCCGGCCTCCGAGGACAGGGTGAAGGAGGTCGATTGAACCGCCAGGCCCTCTTTCCCGCGCGGCGACAGGCCGACGCCAAAGTCGAAGGAGGCGGGCTGGCCGTGCACGTTCTGGCCCCAGCCTGCATCCTTGACGCGCCCATGTGCGGTCGAGCGGACATGCGGGCCGTCAGCGGCGAAGCTGCCGGGGTCGAGAAGGCTGGACGTGTCGAAGAACAGCGCCTGGATGTCGGCCTTGCGGCGCGCCCCGTCAAGTAGATCGAGCTCGAACAACAGCGTGCCGTCCGCCGTCTCGGTGACCTTCAGGCGTACCCCGCTCTGGCCGCGGGATGCGGGGATGTCGAAGGTCAGGCTACGTTCGAAAACCGGCTGAATCGCGTCACTGTCACTCGTCAAAAGCCTGACCTCCCTAATGTGCGGGCATCGGAATGCTGCACGATCGGCAAAAAATTTCACGAAGGGTTACAGCCAGTTATGCGCAATGGCAACGCCGAAGCGGCAGAGCGGGGGCAGAATGGTGAATTGCGCGCCGTCCGGGCGCCAATATTGGCGCCCGGGCGTGATCGTTTCCGCTTTGGGAACGGCGGGTGGCGCGCCGCCGTCATCAGGGCGTTGCGTTACTCAAGGCGCAGCCGCGTGAAGTCGTCGTCGAGATAGGGCGCGAGCGCCTGTTCGGACGTGCGCAGCCAGACGCGGTCGTTGTCGATGCGGGCCACGGCGTTGACAAGCTCCAGCGTGCCGGACAGCTTGGTCGCGACGCGCAGCGCGCCGTCGTCGCTGACACCGAGGACGGTGCCGATGAACTCGCCGCGCGCACCGAACACCCTGGCTCCGGCAAGCGAGGCGCGCAGCATCGGCGTCATCACCAGCGCGCTGTTGCCTC
>NZ_JBLXFR010000122.1:0-6129 GCF_048261845.1 Stappia sp.
GCCGTGGCCGGACCCGAGGTTGAAGACCCGGCTTTCGCCCCCGTCCAGCAGGTGTCGCAGGCCCAGCACATGCGCCTCGACCAGGTCCATGACATGGACGTAGTCGCGCACGCAGGTGCCATCATCGGTCGGATAGTCGTCGCCGTGGATCGTCAGCGCGTCGCGCTTGCCCTCGATCGCGTCCAGCACAAGCGGAATCAGATGCGTTTCCGGGCGATGGAACTCGCCCACCTCGGCCTCGGGGTCGGCGCCGGCGACGTTGAAATATCGGAAGATCACGTGGCGCAGCCCGTCCGAATGCGCGAAGTCGCGCAGCATCTCCTCGATCGCACGCTTGCTGGCGCCATAGGCGTTGATCGGCTGCTGCGGGCTGTCTTCGTCCAGCACCACGTTGTCCTGATCGCCATAGGTGGCGCAGGTCGAGGAAAAGACGATGTCGCGGCATCCAGCGGCAATGCAGGCTTCGATCAGAGTCAGCGAGCCGAGAGCGTTGTTGCGCCAGTAAAGACCCGGATCTCTCATGCTCTCGCCGACCTGGCTGAGCGCGGCGAAATGCATAATCGCCGCCGGCCGATGCGTGGCGAGGACCTTGTCCAGCCGCGCGCGGTCCAGCAGGTCGCCCTCTTCGAACGGGCCGAAGCGCACCGCGTCGCGCCAGCCGGTCGACAGGTTGTCATAGGTGACGGGGGTAAAGCCCGCGGCCCTGAGGGACTTGCATGCGTGAGAGCCGATGTATCCTGCGCCGCCGGTTACAAGCACCGTGCGCGAGGTCGTTTCGCTCATTCCGCCGCCCGGTCGACGTGCTGCAACTCGCGAAGATAGGCCATCAGGTCGTCGCGCAAATCGTCACGGGCCAGGCCAAAGGCGACGGTGGCGCGCAAAAAGCCCGACTTGTTGCCGCAGTCAAAGCGCCGGCCACGGAAACGGTAGCCGTAAACCTCGCGCTCCTGGCGGATATCCTCTGCAATCGCGTCGGTCAGCTGGATTTCTCCGCCCGAGCCGCTTTTCAGCTTGTTGAGGTTCTGCAAAACCTTCGGCGTCAGGATGTAACGGCCGATCACCGCGAGGTTCGAGGGCGAGTCCTCGGCCGCGGGTTTCTCGACCATGCCCTTGACGCGCACCAGCGGACCGTTCTCTTCGCCGATGTCGAGCATCCCGTAGGCCGAGGACTGCTCTCGCGGCACTTCCATCGCGGCGACCATGTTCTCGCCGATATCCTCGAAGGCCTCGACCATCTGTTGCAGGCAAGGCTTCTCGGCGGCGATCACGTCGTCCGGCAGGATGACCGCGAAGGGTTCGTTCGCGATCAGGCGGCGGGCGCACCAGACTGCGTGTCCCAGGCCCAGCGCCTTGTGCTGGCGGATGTAGGCGATGGCGCCGCTTTCCATGTCGGTGCCGCGCAGGATCTCGAGAAGCTCGGTCTTGCCCTTCTTGCGCAGATCGCTCTCGAGCACCGGGTTATGGTCGAAGTAATCTTCGAGCGCGCCCTTGCCGCGCGACGTGACAAAGATGAATTCCTTGATGCCGGCCGCCCGCGCCTCGTCGATGGCGTATTGGATCAACGGCCGATCGACGAGCGTCATGATCTCTTTCGGAACCGATTTCGTGGCCGGAAGGAAGCGCGTTCCCAGGCCGGCTACCGGGAAAATCGCCTTGGTCACTTTTCTACGCATCGTCCTGCCCTTCGTTTCGGCGCAACCCGAGGCCGCGCCTTGCCGCCCCGACTATGCCCCGGAGTCGCTGCTTTCGAACCCACATAGTCAAAATAGATTGCCCACGCGCAGGAGCAACCGTTCGATTCGGTCAAATTACCTGAATTGTCATAAATCTGCATCAATGCCGCGCTGACGGGCCACCCGCGCGACCTCTTCCGCGACCCGCCGCCGGAAGCCGGTCAGGCGCAGAAGCGGCTGTGCGCGGTCGCTGCGTCCGAACACGCCGCCGCGCTGCTCCCAGTAGCCCTCGGGGACAAAGCGCAGCCGGTGAAACAACGTCGTCGGCGACAGCAGGATCAGGGTCGCGACCTCGCCGCGTTCTGCTGCCGCCACCGCGGCGCGGCGCAGGCGGCGCACCTGCCAGGTTCGCCCCGAGATCACCGTCGTCGGGCCGCGCGTTCTGGTTGGATAGGGTCGAAACGACGTGTCGGGCTGTGCAAGGGGTGACAGCGGTGCGATGTTGCGCGCAAGGCCGGCCTCGTATCCCTCGCGCAACCCGCGCATCAGTCCTTCGACCTCGCCGGTAGAAATAAGCCTGCGCCGCACCTGGTCGCGCAGCCGCGCGCCCTGCTCACCCTGGAATCCGTGCCAGCGTGCCGCGCGCGCCTCTGCCTCGGCGCAATGCTTGCGCAGAAAGACGGCCATGCTCGCCCCGATCTCGAAGAGGTCGCGCACCGCCCGGTCCGGCGCGCGTCGGGGGCTGGCGGCGAAGGCGTGGTGAACCTCGGCCAGCGGCACGACGGCGACGGTCTGCCGCGCGGCGGCAAGGCGCAGACTGAGATCGGTCTCGTCGAGGAAGAAGCGAAAGGCTGGATCAAAGCCGCCGATCCGGGCCAGGACCTCGCGCCGGATGGCCATGTTCGTGCCCTCGAGCTTCGGCGCCCAGCCCTCGGGTGGCTGGGGCACGCGGGCTTCGTCGCCGTCGATATCGAGGTCGCGGTGCCGCGCCTCGTCCGAGACCACGCGCGCCCGCCACTGAAACGAGATGCCGTTGCGCCCGCGCACGTAGCCGCCGGCCGCTGCAACGCCCGGCAGATCGAACCCTGAGGCGAGATGCATCAGCCACGTCGGCTCGGGCACCGCGTCATCGTCGATGAAGGCGACGATCTCACCGGCCGCCGCCGCGATGCCAAGGTTGCGCGCCGCCGAGATGTTCTGCTCTTCGAAAGCGACGGACTTGACCCGGTCTCGGCCCGGCAATTCATCGATCGCAGCGATCCCCGCCGCGTCGGCGACGACAACGATCTCGAAGGCGGAATAGCGCAGACGCGTTACCCCTTCGAGACAGAGGCGCAGCGATGTCGGGCGGCCATGGCTGACGATAACGACGCTGACCGCCGGCGCGCTCATTCCATGCCCATCTCGCGCATCATCGCCTCGAGGCGGGGCACGTCCTCGGGGTTGTTCAACTCCCAGAACTGGCGGCCATGCGCCTCGACCTCGACACAGAGGATGCGGCTGCCCTGCTCGAGAAAGCGCAACTGCTCAAGCCCCTCGAGCTGTTCAAGCGGACCGGAGGGCCAGCGGGCATAGGCGGCCAGCGCATCGGGCCGATAGGCGTAGACGCCGACGTGGTGAAACACCGGCGTCGCCTCTTCGCGGTCGTCATAAGTGTCGCCGGTGTAGGGGATCACTTCCTTTGAAAAGTAGAGGGCCTGCCGCTCGGCGCCGAAAACCGCCGTGGTGCCGCCAACACGTCCGGCGCGGCGGTCCGCGAGAAACCCGTTCAGCGCCCGCCCGTCGCATCGCAGCACCGGAGTCGCCATGCCGGCTTCGGCGTCGTCCCGCAGGCTCGCCACCAGCTCTTCGACGAACCAATGCGGTGTCAGCGGAGCATCGCCCTGCAGGTTCACCACGATCTCGAATTCCTCGTCCATCTCTGCGATCGCGGCGGCGCAGCGCTCGGTGCCGTTGGCACAGCTTTCCGGAGTCATGACAACCTCGGCGCCAAAGCCCTGCGCGGCGGTGTTGATGCGGGCATCGTCGGTGGCGATGACCACGCGGTCGACCCCAGAGACCTGGCAGGCGGCGCGCCAGCTACGCTCGATCAGGCTCTGTTCCCGCCCTGTCGCGCCCTTGAGCACGGCCAGCGGTTTGCCCGGGTAACGGCTCGACTCGTAGCGCGCGGGTATGACGATCGCGACCGGCATCAGGCAGTCCTCAGTTGCACGTCGGGCGCATGGGCGATGAAGAACGGATTGGCGAACCCCGGCTTGCCGTAGCGAAGTGGCGCGTGATCATCGAAACGCACGACACGCCCGCCCGCCCCGCGCAGCACGGCGTGACCGGCGGCCGTGTCCCACTCCATCGTTCGCCCGACGCGCGGGTAAAGATCGGCTTCGCCCGTCGCGACGAGGCAGAACTTGAGCGATGACCCGGCGCTGCGCATGTCGGCGACCGCGTATTTCCCGATATAGGCGTCCGTCGCCGCATCGCGATGCGATTTCGAAGCGACGACGAGCAGCGCGTCATTGTTTGATTGCGCCACGCGGATCGGGCGCATCTCGCCCGGCATTTCGGGGTCGAGGTCGCCGATTTCTTCAAAGGCCGCGCCCGTTGCGTCGGTCAGGAACATGCGCTTTTTTGCCGGCGCGTAGACCACGCCGCGCGACGGCTCACCGTTTTCGACCAGCGCGATATTGACGGTAAAATCGCCACGCCGGTGAACGAACTCCTTGGTGCCGTCCAGCGGGTCCACGATCAGGAATGTATCGACCGACTGCTCATGTGTCGTCGCCTGTTCTTCGGTGACGAGCGGGAACTCCGGAAAGGCGGCGCGCAGCCCGGCCGAAATGATGCCGTCGGCGGCCAGGTCGGCCTCGGTCACCGGGCTGTCATCGGCCTTTGCACGCACCTCGAAATCATCCGCCTCGTATATTTCCATGATCCGCGCCCCGGCCTTGATGGCGAGGCTGCGCATCACGGCGCTCAACTTGTCGTAGTCCAAACTTCTGCTCCTGCCCGCAGGCCGCGCGTCACGGCCCGCGGCATCATTGATATTAAATCCGCTTCCTTTATGATCGCGGCCCAAGGGAACGGCAAGATTTCCCTGCGATACTGGCAGCCCCAAGCCCCGCGCGAGGCCGAGCGATGTTCGAGCAACACAGACCCCGATCCATGCTGACCTCGGCCTTTATCCTGGCCGAGCTGATATACCACAGCATCGTGCGCAACATCCGCAAGACCCATGGCAACGCGCTGATGTCGATCGGGATCAACCTGTTGCAGATGGCGATCATGGTGCTGGCCTTCTACGTGTTGTTCGCGATCCTCGATCTGCGCGGCACCGCGATCCGGGGCGATTTCCTGATCTACATCATGTCGGGGATCTTTCTCTACATGACCCACGTCAAGACCATGGGCGCGGTTGCCGGCGCCGAGGGACCGGCCTCGCCGATGATGCAGCACGCGCCGATGAATACCGTGATCTCGATCATGGCGGCGGCGCTGGGCACGCTTTACATCCAGGTGCTGTCTCTGGTCGTAATCCTCTTCGGCTACCATGTCGGCGTCACCCCCTTCGAGATCGAGCGTCCTTTCGCCGCCTTCGGAATGCTGCTGGTCGCATGGTTCACAGGCGGCGCGCTGGGGATCGTGCTGTTGGCGCTGAAGCCCTGGTTCCCGACCTTCGTGTCGATTTTCCAGACCATATACATGCGTGCCAACATGATCGCCTCGGGCAAGATGTTCGTGGCCAACACCCTGCCCGGCTTCATGCTGGCGATGTTCGACTGGAACCCGCTGTTCCACGCCATCGACCAGGCTCGCGGCTTCGCCTTCATCAATTACGCGCCGCGCTACAGCTCGGTCGAATATCCGCTGATGGTCGGACTGGTGCTGCTGATGGTCGGTCTGATGGGCGAGTTCTACACCCGCCGCCACGCCTCGATCAGCTGGGGTGCGCGCCGATGACACGGTTGGCCGCGGCTCTTCTGTTTATCATCCTCGCCGCGGCGCGGCCCGCCCTGGCCACCCAGGACGCATGGCCTGCGCTGCACGATGTAAGCGGCGTCGAAGCGGGCGACGTGCTCAACATCCGCGCAGCACCCGACGCCGGGGCAAAGATCGTCGGCGGTCTTGCCCCGGATGCGACCGATATCGAGGTCATCGCACCCAGCGACAACCCCCGCTGGGGCCTCGTGAATACCGCCGAGGGACGGGGCTGGGCGGCCCTGCGTTACCTGCGCCGGCAGCCGGGGCAATGGCTGGGCGCGGTGCCGCCGATGCGACACTGTTCCGGCACCGAACCGTTCTGGAGCCTCGCGCTACCCGGCGATGGCACCCTGCGCTTCGCCACCCCCGAGGCCGAGACCGACGGCCTCGGCTTTCGCCCCGTTGCCTCGCAGAACCGGCGCGATCGCTACGCCATGACGTTCCGGCTCGACGACGGGCGGCGCGGCGTGCTGATCGCGGG
>NZ_JBLXFR010000123.1:0-6008 GCF_048261845.1 Stappia sp.
AGTCGACGCACCTTGCCCAGCACGCGCGCGGCGACAAGCCGGGCCGCGTGATCAGCACCGCCAAGGGCTGCTACATCACCGATCGCGACGGCAATCGCTTTCTTGATGCCTTTGCCGGCCTCTACTGCGTCAACGTCGGCTACGGCCGCACCGAGATCGCCGAGGCGATTGCCGGGCAGGCGCGCGAGCTGGCCTATTACCACGCCTATGTCGGCCACGGCACCGAGACCAGCATAACCCTAGCCAAGATGGTGATGGACCGCGCCCCCGAAGGGATGAGCAAGGTCTACTTCGGCCTCGGCGGCTCGGACGCGAACGAGACCAACGTCAAGCTGATCTGGTATTACAACAACATCCTGGGGCGTCCCGAGAAGAAGAAGATCATCTCGCGCTGGCGCGGCTATCACGGCTCCGGGCTGATGACCGGTTCGCTGACCGGCCTTGAACTGTTTCACAAGAAATTCGACCTGCCGCTGACGCAGGTCATCCACACCGACTCGCCCTATTACTACCGCCGGCCCGATGCGTCGATGAGCGAGGCGCAGTTCACCGCCCATCTCGTCGCCGAACTCGGGGCGCTGATCGAGCGCGAGGGCGCCGATACCATCGCCGCCTTCATCGGCGAGCCGATCCTCGGCACCGGCGGCATCGTCCCGCCGCCCGAGGGCTACTGGGAGCAGGTGCAGGCGGTGCTGAAGAAGCACGACATCCTGCTGGTGGCCGACGAGGTCGTCACCGGCTTTGGCCGCATGGGCACGATGATGGGCTCGGATCACTACGGCATCCGCCCCGACCTGATCACCATCGCCAAAGGGCTGACCTCGGCCTATGCGCCGCTCTCCGGCTCGATCGTGGGCGACCGGATGTGGAAGGTGCTGGAGCAAGGCACGGACGAAAACGGCCCGCTGGGTCACGGCTGGACCTACTCGGCCCATCCGATCGGCGCGGCGGCGGGCATCGCCAACCTCAAGCTGATCGACAGCCTCGGGCTGGTCGACAACGTGCGGCAGGTCGGACCGAAGTTGATCGAGGGGATGCGCGACGCGCTGGGGGCGCATCCCAACGTCGGCGAGGTGCGCGGCGACGGGATGCTCTGCGCGGTCGAGCTGGTGCGCGACCGCGACAGCCGCGCCGGTTTCGACGCCGCCGATGGCATCTGCGCCCGCGTCGTGACCGAGATGGGGCGCCTTGGTGTCATCGCCCGCGCGATGCCGCAGGGTGACATCATCGGCTTTGCCCCGCCGCTATGCCTGAGCGAGGGCGAGGCCGGCGGGATCATCGACAAGACGCGCGCCGCCGTGACTTCGGTGCTGCCGGCCTGATGGGGGTCGGACGGCAAGTCAGGCACGGGCGTGACGTCACGCGATTTTCCCGCAATGTGGCGCGATTGTGTTGCATGTCCCGTAGTGAGTCTGTTTACTGTGAAAAAACGCGGTTCAACTAGGCCGCGATAAATGACAGACGGGGAGTCTGACTTGGTTGTGAACCGGACCGACGATGCGTTCGTTGAATTTGAACGCGTGCAGAAAAGCTATGACGGCGAGACGCTGGTCGTCAAAGACCTCAACCTGAAAATGCCGAAAGGCGAGTTTCTGACCATGCTGGGCCCATCGGGCTCGGGCAAGACCACTTGCCTGATGATGCTGGCTGGTTTCGAGACGGCCACTCACGGCGAAATTCGCCTTGACGGCCAGCCGATCAACAACATCCCGCCGCATAAGCGCGGTATCGGCATGGTGTTCCAGAACTACGCACTGTTCCCGCACATGACCGTGGGCGAGAACCTGTCCTTTCCGCTCGAGGTGCGCAAGATCGCAAAGCCCGAGCGCGAGGCCAAGATCAAGCGCGCGCTTGACCGGGTGCAGATGGGCGACTTTGCCAATCGTCGCCCGGCGCAGCTTTCGGGCGGGCAGCAGCAACGCATCGCGCTGGCCCGCGCGCTGGTGTTCGAGCCAGAGTTGGTGCTCATGGACGAACCGCTTGGCGCGCTTGACAAGCAGCTGCGCGAAAGCCTGCAATTCGAAATCACCAACCTCGCGCACGATCTGGGTATCACCGTGGTCTACGTCACCCATGACCAGACCGAGGCGCTGACCATGTCGGATCGCGTCGCCGTGTTCGACGATGGCGTGATCCAGCAGATCGCCCCGCCGGATGACCTTTACGAGCATCCCCAGAACAGCTTCGTCGCCCAGTTCATCGGCGAGAACAACACGCTTGAAGGCGAGGTTCTCGAGATCCGCGACGATATCTGCCTCGTCAAGCTTGACGATGGCAGCCTGATCGACGCTATGCCGGTGAATGTTTCGCGCCCGGGCGAGCGCACCCGCGTCTCGATCCGGCCCGAACGGGTCGAGTTCGACCGCAGCCGCCTGGACGAGAACGCCCACCTCCTCGATGCCGAGGTGCTGGAGTTCATCTACATGGGCGACATCTTCCGCACCCGGCTGAAGGTGGCGGGACGCGACGATTTCATCGTCAAGACCCGCAACAGCGCCGATCAGGTGCGCCTGCAGCCGGGGCAACAGATCAAGATCGGGTGGCAGCCGGAAGATTGCCGCGCTCTGGACGCCTGAGCACCGGTCTGCCGGTCCTTTCAGCCCGAGAACGGGCCGGCGCAAAAGAATAACGGGCTTATTAGGAGAACAAGGAGAATGAGTATGAAACTGAAAACCCTCCTCATGTCGGGCGGCGCGATGCTGATCGCCGGTAGCGCTTGGGCCGAGAGCCACGGCAACATGGCCAACGAGATGACCATCGTTTCCTGGGGCGGCGCCTACCAGAACAGCCAGCTCAAAGCCTATGTCGAGCCCTACCAGGCCGAGAACCCCGACGTGAACGTGATCTGGGACGAAAGCTCGGCCGAGGCGGTGGCGAAGCTGCGTGCCATGAACGAGGCCGGCAACATCACCTGGGATCTCGTGGACGTCGTCGCCTCTGACGCGATCCGTCTGTGCGACGAGGGTCTCGCGATGGAGATCGACCACGACGAGGTCCTGGCGGGCGGCGGTGACGGCAGCTCTGCCTCGGATGACTTCGGCGACCTGCTGGTCAGCGACTGCTTCATTCCGCAGATCGTCTATTCGACCACTTTCGGCTACCGTACCGACGTGGAAGAGTGGGGCGGCAAGGAGCCCGAGGATATCTGCGCCGTGTTCGACCTGGAGAATTTCCCCGGTCAGCGCAGCCTCGAGAAGCGTCCGATCAACAACATGGAATGGGCCCTTCTGTGCGATGGCGTCGCCAAGGATGATGTCTATGACGTGCTCGAGACCGAAGAGGGCCAGGACCAGGCACTCGCCAAGCTCGACACCATCAAGGACCAGGTGGTGTGGTGGTCGGCCGGCGCCGACACGCCGCAGCTCCTGGCCGACGGTGAAGTCGTGATCGGCTCGACCTACAACGGCCGCCTGTTCTCGGTCATCGAGGAACAGGACCAACCCGTCGCCATGCTGTGGGACGCGCAGGTGTTCGACCTGGATGGCTGGATCGTTCCCGCGGGTCTGCCGGAGGATCGTAAGGCGCGCGTGATGGACTTCCTCAAGTTCGCCACCGACACCCAGCGCCTTGCCGACCAGGCCAAGTACATCTCCTACGGCCCGGCGCGCAAATCTTCTGCGCCGCTGGTTGGTCAGCACGCCGAGCTTGGCATCGACATGGCGCCGCACATGCCGACCGATCCGGCCAACGCCACCAACACCTTCCTCTACAACTACGAATGGTGGGCCGACTACCGCGATGACCTGGATTCCAAGTTCCAGGCTTGGCTGGCCAAGTAATCCCGCCAGAGACACGGGCCGGGGGCGGAATTCGCCCCCGGCCACCCCGCCGCAAAACCGCAGAACAGAAGCGGAGCCCTGAATGTCCGACGCGACCTCCCATCCCGAAAAGATGACCGGCCCGACGCCCGACACTGCCATCCGCGACGCCGAACGCCAGGCCGAGAGCGGCAAGATGGTCGCCGCAGACGGCCGCCCCCTCAAGGCCAGCCTGGGCCGTGCCCTGCGCCGTCAGAAACTGCGCGCGTTGATGCTGATTGCTCCGCTGCTGCTGTTCATCCTGCTCACATTCATCGCGCCCATCGCCGACATGCTGTTCCGCTCGGTCGAGAACGACATCGTCGAACTGACCCTGCCGCGGACGGTCGATGCGCTAGACGATTGGGAATACGATACCGGCGAGGTGCCGGACGAGGACGTCTTTGCCGCGCTTTACTACGATCTTGTCGTCGCGGCGGAGTTCAAGACCCACACGCGGCTCGGCTCGCGGCTGAACTATGAAACCACCGGCATCTCGTCGCTGTTCCGCAAGACCGGGCGCCGCGTCGACCGTTTTGACACCGACATATATACCGATCAGTTCGTGGCGCTCGATCCGGCCTGGGAAGACCCGGGCACCTGGGTCGCGCTGCGCGAGGTCGCCGGTGACGCATTGCCCGAAACCGCGACCGCCTATGACGGCTGGGCGCGCGTCATGGTCGAAGAAGAGGGCGACGACCCGGCGGAGGAACAGCCGTGGGACTTCGTCTATACCGCGCTCTATCGCGATCTCGCCGCGCAGCAGACCGTGCCCGAATCGATCGAGGGGCCGATGCGTGCACTGCTGGAGCAGGCCGCCGACGCCGTGCCCGGTTTCGAGACCGTATCGATCCGCCAGCAGTTCGAGGATGTGGACGAAGACTGGACCGCGCTGTCCACCTGGGGCACGATCAAGGCCTATTCGCCCACCTTCACCTCCGGTTACTTCCTGACTGCCATCGATCTCAAGCTGACGCCCGCGGGAATCGAGCAGCAGGACGAGAACCAGCGCATTTATATCACGCTGTTCAAGCGCACGATCTTCATGTCGGTGGTGATCACCCTCAGCTGTATCGTGCTGGGTTACCCCGTCGCTTTCCTCCTGGCGAACCTGCCGACCAGCAAGGCGAACGTCCTGCTCATCCTGGTGCTGCTGCCGTTCTGGACCTCGCTGCTGGTGCGTACCTCGGCCTGGAAGGTGCTGTTGCAGAACCAGGGCGTGATCAACGACATACTGGTGTGGATCGGTCTGGTCAGCGATTCCGACCGCCTTGTGCTGATCAACAACCAGACCGGCACGATCATCGCGATGACGCATATCCTTCTGCCGTTCATGATCCTGCCGCTCTATTCCGTGATGCAGACGATTAACCCCTCCTACGTGCGCGCGGCCAAGTCGCTGGGCGCGACGGACTGGACGGCCTTCTGGCGCGTCTACTTCCCGCAGAGCGTGCCGGGCATCGGCGCGGGCTCGATCCTCGTCTTCATCCTTGCCATCGGCTACTACATCACGCCCGAACTTGTCGGCGGCAACACCGGGACATTCATCTCGAACCGGATCGCCTACCACATCTCCAGTTCGCTGAACTGGGGCCTCGCCGCTGCGCTTGGCACAATCCTGCTGGTGGCGGTGCTGATCCTCTACTGGGCCTATGACCGTATCGTGGGCATCGACAACGTGAAGCTGGGATAACGGACATGAGCGCACTTCCTCCATATGCCTCCACCGGCCAGCGCGTCTGGCACTACACTTTCCGCGTGATTTGCGGGCTGATCTTCTTTTTCCTGATCGCACCGATCCTGGTGATCATCCCGCTCAGCTTCAACGCGGAGAACTTCTTTACCTTCACACCCGAAATGTTGCGCTTCGATCCCGAGGGCTATTCGCTGAAGCACTACCAGGATTTCTTCAGCAACTCCGATTGGCAGGCCGCGATGTGGAACTCGCTGAAGATCGCGCCAATGGCGACGATCCTCTCGGTCAGTTTCGGCACCCTTGCCGCCATCGGGCTGAGCCAGAGCCACGTGCCCTTCCGCCGTGCGATCATGGCGATCCTGATCTCGCCGATGATCGTGCCGCTAATCATCTCGGCGGCCGGCATGTATTTCTTCTACAGCCGCATCGGACTCCAGGGCACCTACTTCGGCGTGGTACTTGCCCATGCAGCGCTGGGCATTCCCTTCGTCATCATCACCGTCACCGCGACGCTG
>NZ_JBLXFR010000124.1:0-5910 GCF_048261845.1 Stappia sp.
TGCAAAAGCGGATCTTCGGCCTCCCACCCCTCGAAGACCGTTCGGTCGAGATAGGCCTGCTGCACGTCGGAACCGGCATGACCATATAGGCGCACGGTGCTCAGGTGCAGGAATACCGGCCGACGCTGCGTGCGGGCGAAATCGGCAGCCTCGCGCGCCGCGCGGTAGCTGTCGTAGATGTCCAGACCGTCGGCGGCGATGTATTTCAGCCCGGGGCGCTGCGCGAGATTCGCCGCGATCCAGCCGCGCGGCGTTCGGGTCGAGATGCCGATTCCGTTGTCCTCGCAAACGAAGACGATGGGCATGGGCACCGACTGGTAGGCGGTCCAGCAGGCAGAGTTGATCGCGCCCTGGGCGGTCGAGTGATTGGCCGAGGCATCGCCGAAAGAGCAGAGGATGACTCCATCGGACGCAAGACGCGCGTGCTCGGGCCTTGCGCGCCGGGCAGCGCCGATGGAATAGGCCGCGCCGACCGCCTTTGGCAGGTGGCTCGCGATGGTCGAAGTTTGCGGCGGAATCGCCAGCGACAACGAGCCCAGCACCTTGTGTCGTCCGCCCGAGATCGGATCGTCCCGCGCAGTGGCAAAACTCAACAGCATGTCGCGAGTCGGGTCCGTTCCGCATTGGGCGGCGCGCATCGCCTGGAAGGCGCCGTCGCGGTAATGCAGGAACGCCATGTCGTCAGGCCGCAACGCCGCGGCCACTGCCGCCATGCCTTCGTGCCCGGATGAGCCGATCGTGTAATAGCCCTGCCCCGCCGCCTGCATCCGGCGCGAAGTGCGATCAAGGTTGCGGCTCAGGACCTGGGCGCGAAAAACCGTTTCCGCGAGCGACGGCTCAAGCGGGCCGGAGGGCTCTGACCCGCGCGGAAAGTCGCGCCGCGCGATGCGCGACACGAAAGCCTCGTGAACGATTTCGGCCCTGTCCATGATCGGAGTTAGAACGCAAAGCCCGCGGCCTCACAAGGGGGAGAGACCGCGGGCAGCAATTGGACCGTCGGCGCACGTTTGGCAGCGGTTGACGGGCCGCGCATATCATTGGGCTGGCGCCCCGGCTGGCACGATCAGTCGGTACTGTCGTCCGCCGAGATCACGGCAACCAGCACGAGACCGGCGGCGATCGCGGCGGGACCGGTGCCGTCGAGCGTGACGCTGCCACCCGAGCCGACGCGGCGGCACTGGCGCACGGTCAGCCCGTCCTTGACGACGAGATCGGGCAGGCAGTTGTAGACGACGCCGTTCGCGCCGACGATCTGGACGCTGTAGACCGGATCGCCGCTGGCACCGATGACGGTCTCCTGCGTGGTGGTCTGGGCGTGGAGTGCGCTGCCCGCGATCATGGATCCGAGCGCGAAAATCTTGGCAAAATGCTTCATAATTCTCTCTCCTTCTATGTGACGCAACACGACCTGGATGGAACGGTTCCGATCATAGAGGGATTCGCAGACAGGCTCGGCAAGGCTTTGCCGGAGGCTGGCCAAAAGATGCCGATCGCGTCGAGGGATGCCCATTTTGGCGGCTTCCGCCGGCTACGAGCGCCCCTTCCACGGCACCAGCAGCCTTTCGGCCCAGCGCATCAGGATGTCGATGCCGAAACCGATGATGCCGATCAGGATGATCCCCATGACGACTATATCGGTATTCTGGAACTTCGAGGCGACCATGATCATCATGCCCGCGCCCTTCTCGGCGGCGACCAGTTCCGCCGCGACCACGGTGCCCCAGCAGACGCCCATGGCGACCCGTGCGCCGGTGAATATCTCGGGCAGCGAGTTCGGGACGATCACGTGGCGCATGATCTGCCACTTGCTGGCCCCCAGCGAATAGGCGGCATGCACCTTGGCGATGTTGACGCCCGACACGCCCGAGCGCGCGGCAATCGCCATGATCCAGAGTGCCGCGAGGAACAGCAGGATGATCTTGCCAGCCTCGCCGATGCCGGCCCAGATGATGACCAGCGGGATCAGCGCCAGCGGCGGCACCGGGCGCATGAATTCGACGATCGGGTCGAACCAGCCGCGGAACCAGTTGCTCAGCCCCATCGCATAGCCGAGCGGGATGCCGACCAGCGCGCCCAGCAGGAAGCCGACGATGACGCGGAACAGCGAATAGCCCAGGTGCTCGAACAGGCCAGTGTTGCGAAAACCCTCCCGCGCGGTCTGGATCACCCGGCCCCAGACATCCTCGGGCGGCGGCAAGTAGAGCGGCTCCATCTGCCAGCCCTTGTTCGGCTCGATGTTCAGCGTGCCCTTGGGCGTCAGCGCGACGCGGGCAAAGTCGGTCTGGACGGTGCCGCCGTCCTCGATCGGCTGGCCATTCACAGCGACCAGCCGCGCACCGTCCTTGCGCGTCACCTCGTCGTTCGCGTCCCAGATCAGCAGCTTGCTGCGATAACTGGCCACGGCGAGGGCGTCGTTGCGCGCAAGCCCGGTGCCTTCGTCCACCTCCAGTTGCTCAGGCTGGGTGCCGGTGGCAAAGACGCGCACGGCGACGGTGGCGTCGTCGGTGCTGCCGTCGGGCGCGGCGACGGTATATTCAAAGCTGCCGTCGCCCAGAAAGGGACCGGGCGCATGCAGGAAGCCGGGCACCAGTTTCGAGCCGGTGAAGGCGCCCCAGAGCAGGAACAGCGTCACAAGCGAGACCACGCTGGCCACCCGGTTCGGCGAAACCGCGCTTTCGTCGCCGAAGGTCACGGTCTTGAGCGAGCCGAAGTCGCTGCGCGCGACACCGGCGGCGACCATCTTGGCCAGCACGAAAGAGGCGATGAAGATCGCGGCGTAAATGAGGAACGGGATCACTGCGCAACCTCCACACGGCCCATGATCTCTTCCTCCATGTCCCAGATCATCGCCAGGATCTCTTCGCGCCGCTCTGCGAACTCGGGGTGTTTCTTGACCTCGCGCAGGTCGGCATCGACCCCCATCTCGGCGAAGGGCAGACGATACTCGCGATGGATGCGGCCCGGGCGCGGCGCCATGACCAGCAGGCGCTCGCCCAGAAGCAGCGCCTCTTCCACCGAGTGGGTGATGAGGATGATGGTCTTGCCGGTCTCCTTCCAGAGCTTCAGCACCAGGCTCTGCATCTTCTCCCGCGTCAGCGCATCAAGCGCGCCCAGCGGTTCGTCCATCAGGATCACGTCGGGGTCATTGGCAAGGCAACGGGCCAGCGCCACGCGCTGCTGCATGCCGCCGGAAAGTTCGTAGACCGCTTTTTCCTTGAAATCGCCCAGGCCGACCACGTCGAGCAGGTGATCGACGATCTGCTTTTTCTCGCCTGCCGGCATTCCCTTCATCGAGGGGCCGAAACCGACATTCTCGCGCACGCTCATCCATTCGAACAGCGCGCCCTGCTGGAAGACCATGCCGCGCTCGGCGTCCGGGCCGGTGACGCGGTGACCGTTCAGCACCACGCGCCCGTCGGTCGGGGCAAGGAAACCGGCAATGATGTTGAGCAGCGTGGTCTTGCCGCAGCCCGAGGGGCCGAGAACCGACATCAACTCTCCGGGTTCGATCTTCAGGGTCACGTCTTCGAGCGCCTGCACGTGAGTCCCGTTCGGCAGTTCGAAGCGCATTGAAAGGTTTTCGATCGACAGTCCCGACATCGCGGCAAGTCCCCCATCGCCTGTGCCTGTTCCGGCCCCGCCCGGCGCCACGGCGCCCGGCAGGCCCGTGCGGCGCGCCGTCCCGGCACGCCGCACGGTCTTGCTTACATGCCCTTGGCGGCCTCGAGCGGGCCGATGTTGACGTTGCCCTCGTAGCTGTCGAGCGCCTTGTCGATCGAACCCGCGTCGACAAAGACCTGTGCCACGCCCTTCATGAACTCTTGGCTGCCGCCACCGAGCCATTTCTGCGACAGCTGCGTGTCGATGTCGGGGAAGACGAAGGTGTCCATCGTCGACTTGGCATCGGCCGGATCCATGCCGGCGTCCTTGGCGATCACCTCGAGCATTTCCTCGCGATTCTCGCCGCTGTTCCACATGGCGTTGGCATCGGCCGTGACTTTGAGGAACTTGGCCACCACGTCGGGATTCTCGGCGACGAAGCTGGCGGGCGCCGAAGTCACGTCGAAGACCAGGATGCCCAGCTCTTCCTTTTCGGCGCCGGTCAGCAGGATGTTGCCGTGCTCTTTCATTCGCCGCAACGCCCCGCCCCAGCCACAGGCCATGTCAAGGCTGCCCTGCGCCAGTGCCGCGGCACCTTCGGCCGGCGCCATGTCCACCACTTCGAGGCTCGCGAGATCGACGCCGAAATGGTCCATCTGCTTGAGAAAGCCGTAGTGCGCGGCGGTGCCCAGCGGCACCGCGACCTTCTTGCCGGCAAGCTCGGAGGCGCTGTCCTTGTCGATTTCGAGACCCGAGGAGACGACGCAGTTGTCATTCTCGGAATAGCTGACGGCCACGTCGAGGATCTGGAGGTCCTGGCCGGCGCTCGTGGCCACCACGAAAGGCGGCACGCCCTGGCTGACCGACAGTTGCACATCGCCCGAGGCCATTGCCGCGCTCATCGCGGTGCCGGTGTCGAAGCTGACCCAGTTCACCTTCATGCCGAGCGCCTCGTCATAGGTGCCCATCTGCTTGGCATACTCGAAAGGCATCGGCCATTCGAGGAAATAGCCGACGGTGATCTCGCCGTGACCGGCGGCAAGGGCGGTCTGCGCGCCGCCAAGGGTCGCGACGGCGGCGACGGCGGCAAGGAGGGTTTTGCTGAGTGTCATATCGTGAAGGTCTCCCGGTTGAATTTCATCCGCGATTTTTTCGCGGACCGTCCTGGCACCGTCATACGCGGCACCTTCGGAGCGGCACGAGACCGGCTGAACACGTTCCGGCCTTTCGGCTTCATCGAAACGGAAAAACCGCGACCGATCAATGCCCTTGTCCCGGTCACCCCGCCGCGGAAGCCGGTGAAAATGTATGACATCTTCGTCGAGGCGCGGTCGGCGGATGCAGAAAATGTCTTGAACGCAACGGCTTGTCCCGCGCACTGACATGCGCGCAATGCGGCACTGGCGCTATACTTCATCCCGGACTGGCCCTAACTGTTGGCCGGCGAACCGACGTGATATCCTAGCAGGAATTCAGACCCCGCGCGAATCCGCGAGCACTCGCGGGCGGGCCTTCAGATGGAGCCTCGACATGGACGGCAAGTTTCTCGACAACGATATCGACAAGGTGGTCGCGGCCGACCGCGCCCACGTCTGGCATCACCTGAGCCAGCACAAGCCCTACGAGACCAGCGATCCGAGGGTGATCGTCGAGGGCAAGGGCATGCGGGTCTGGGACCAGAAGGGCAAGGAGCATCTCGACGCCGTTTCCGGAGGGGTCTGGACGGTCAACGTCGGCTACGGGCGCGAAAGCATCGCCGACGCGGTGCGCGAGCAACTGGTCAAGCTGAATTACTTCGCCGGCTCCGCCGGCTCGATCCCCGGTGCGTTGTTCTCGGAAAAGCTGCTGGAAAAGATGCCGGGCCTCAGCCGCGTCTACTACTGCAACTCGGGTTCCGAGGCGAACGAAAAGGCCTTCAAGATGGTCCGCCAGATCGCGCACAAGCGTTATGGCGGCAAGAAGCACAAGATCCTCTACCGCGATCGCGACTACCACGGCACGACCATCGGCTGCCTGTCGGCCGGCGGCCAGGACGAGCGCGGCGCGCAATATGGCCCCTTCACCCCCGGTTTCGTGCGCGTGCCCCATTGCCTTGAGTATCGCGCCTTCGAACAGGAGGGCGCTGACCTCGAGAATTACGGCGAATGGGCCGCGAACCAGATCGAAGAGACGATCCTGCGCGAAGGCCCCGACACCGTCGGCGCGCTTTGCCTCGAGCCGGTGACGGCGGGCGGCGGCGTCATCACCCCGCCCGAGGGCTACTGGCAGCGCGTGCAGGAGATCTGCCGCAAGTATGACATCCTGCTACAT
>NZ_JBLXFR010000125.1:0-5731 GCF_048261845.1 Stappia sp.
ACGGAACCGGCCTCGCGCAACCAGCGTCGCAACGCATCGCGGCGCGACACGAGCTCCGAGAGCGCGGCCTCCACGGTCTTGTCCGGCATTTCGGAAACAAGAAACACAAGCGCCCGGCCGAGATCGCTGCCGAGCGCGCGTTCGGCGGCGGTGAGTACCCGCGCACGTGCACCCGTCAAAAGCTCCGCCGACTGCCGGTCGTCGAGCACCTGAAAGTGGCCGGCGACATTGGCCTCCAAGGGGAACTGGTGCAGCAAGGCCTCGCAGAACGCGTGGATCGTCTGGATCTTCAACCCGCCCGGAGTTTCAAGCGCGGTGGCAAACAGATGCCGGGCCCGCGCCAGGCGGGCCGGGTCGGGACGATGCCCCTCGACATCCTCGATTTCGAGGCCAAGGGCGTCGTCGTCCAGTCCCGTCCATGCGCCCAGCGTCTCGTACACGCGATTGGCCATTTCGGACGCGGCAGCCTTGGTGAAGGTCAGGCAGAGAATGCGCGATGGTGCGGTGCCCGACAAGAGCAGGCGAATGACGCGCCTGGCGAGCACGAATGTCTTGCCGGAGCCCGCATTGGCGCTGACCCAGGCGGACCGCAAGGGATCGGCGGCAAGCGCCTGACGCGCACGGGTGGCGTGCGGGATCTCGAAGGCACTCATTCGTCGCTGCTCCCGTCGAGCGACCATTCCCGCACCCGCGCAAGGTGATCGTAGCTGCCACCCAGTTCGGACTCCTTGCGCACCCGCGCCCTCGAAAGATATCCCTTTTCGGGATTTTGATAGCCGGCAAACAAATTGCGCGTACGCGCCAGGGCCTCGGTCGCCAACTCTTCCACACTGCGTTCCTTCGGCACGCGCGGCTTCCATTCGAGCGGCGGCCGGCCGCCGGAAAGACGGAGATAGGCAATATCCGAGACGGGCGCCTGCCGGTCTATGCCGGGGAACGCGCCGCCGGCGATCATGGCCGCCTCGAGCGGCAATTGCGGCGCGAGAAGCGAGGAAACCTCCTTGTCGCTCGGGGCCTGACCCGTCTTGTAGTCGATGACGGCCAGCGTGCCGTCACGCAAGCGGTCGATGCGGTCGGCCCGCGCCGACAGCGTCACGACACCGCCCGGCGACAGGTCGAGGTCAAGAACTCCGCCGATCTCCAGATGCCGCTCGGCAATGTTTGCGGAAACGCCATTCTCGTGACGAATGAACGCCTCGGCGATGCGCTCGAACCGCAGCCACCACACCGCACGCACCGCCGGAAAGGCATCAAGCGAGGCGAAGCGCGCACGGCCGATTTCGAGCAGCCGCGCCAGAGCCGTGTCGTCGAGCGGACCGCGCCAGCCGGCAAGAAACTCGGCAAGGCAATCATGGATCAGGGTGCCTTTTTCCGCAGCACCCGGATCGCCGCCCACCGGCTCCACCGGGTCGAGCACAAGGATCTTGCGGGCGTAGATCGCATAGGGGTCGCGGATCAGTGTCTCGACCTCGGTCACCGAGATCCGGCGCGGCCTTGCGGCAACCGGTGGCGCGGGCTGCGGACGAGGTGCAGGCTCCGGTTCGCCGGAAACCCGGTCGATGTGGCGGCTGAGAGCCAGCAGCGAGGCGCCGCGCGCGCGCATCCGGGCGGACACGTCGCGCCCGAGCAGCGTCGTCAGGCGCAGCAGCCAGCGCGAGGCGACCGTTGGCGCCCCGCCCGAGCGTTCGGCCCGCGACAGCACCACATGGCGCGCGCCCAGCGCCTGGGTGAAGTCATGCGCCGCGGCTCCGATGCCCCGCTCTGGCGGATCCAGCCCCAGCCCGCCCTTCATCGGCCGGTTGAGCCATGGATCGTTGCGGGTCGATTGCGGCCAACTGCCCTCATTGAGCGCGCCCAGGATCACGGTTTCAAAGACCTGCAGACGGGCTTCCATGGGGCCGAATATCGCGATCCGCGGATCGCCGGGCAGACGGCGCCGGATATTGATGCCCGAGACAAGCGCGACGAAAACCGCCGGCCAGTCAACCGGGGGCACCTCAAGGCCCGCCGGTGCCGCCGCGAGCATCTCGCTGAATGCGGCCGCCAGTCCCTCTCCCGCTTCCCCGGCATAGAGTTCGCTGCTGTCACCGTCGGCATCACGGGCAAGACGGCGAAGCACTTCTTCAAGATCCGCAACGAGCACGGAGACATCGAGCGGTTCACGGATGCCGCTGTGGCGCTCAAGCGGGGACAGCGCATCCGCCAGCCGCTCGACGAGATCGGCGACATCGTCCCAGTCATCGTCATGCAGGATCTGCCAGCGCGGCATGCGCCGCTGCTCGCCGTCTTCGGCCAGCTCGCGTGCTGCGGCAACCGCATCGCGCAGGCCCGCCGTTCCGGCCCGCCCCCTGGGTCCGCGCAGCACGGCGCGTTCCAGCGCGCGCGCCGCCGCCCGTATATTCTTTGCCGGCAAACCAAGTCGCGTCAAAGGATGCTTCAGCAATGCAAGAAGAGCCACCGGCTCCAGCCCTTCGAGCGCCAGGGACGAAGCCAGACGCGCCAGAACGCCGGGCGGTGTCTGGTCGAGCGGCCGCCCCGCGCTGTCGTCGGCCTGAAGGCCCCACCTGCTGAGTTCGACGGCAACCCGCCGGGCGAGCGTCCGGTCCGGCGTCACCAGAGCCGCCGTCTTGCCGTCCTCCACGGATTGCCGCAGGACTGTCGCGACGGCGAGCGCCTCTTCCGCCTCGTTGCGCGCGACCAGCAGGTCGACACCGGCGAAAGCCGCCTCGACCGCATCGCGGGAAAACTCTGCGGCCACGACCGGCCAGGCATCCGTCGTCTCGGCCGGCCGCAAGGCCTCGGCGACAAGGCGGCTGCGAAGCGCGTCGCCAGGATTTGCGGGAGATGCCAGGGACCGAACCTCGCCCCGCTCAAGCCCGAGCGTTCCGACAAGCCGGGCCATGCCGTATTGCGGATGGCTCGGGCTACCGGCAGTCTCCTGATCGCCGACCAGTGCCGCCCATGACCGTTCGTCCATGTCCCGGTCGAAGCCCGGCAGCACGACCGCACCTTTCTCCAGTTGCGAGATCGCCGCGAGCAGTTCCGCCGTGGCAGGGATCGAGCCCGTCGCGCCTGCGGCGATTACCGGACCGCGCGGAGGCGTGTCACGCAACCGGCGAGCTTCGCGACGAAGCAGCGCCGACCGCCTGGCCTTCGGATCCATCGCCCCGCGTTCGCCGAGATAGGCGGGCCAGTGCTCCATGGCGATCTTGAGAAAGTCGAGCGTGATCTGCCAGTAGCGGGCATGGTCTTCCGGGACGAGAGTGGCGAGCCCCTGCCAGGAGACTTCCTCGGTCTCCATCTCGTCCATCAGCGCGACAAGGTCGCCGGCAAGCCACGCCGCGTCGGCGGCGGAGGCCGGCGCGCGCAGAACCGCGCCCTCCGGAAGGTTCAGCACTTCCCGGCGCATCGCCCCTTCCCAGGCGCCGACCAGACGCGTCATGGCGAAAAGCCTCTCCATCCCGGAAATCGCAGGAGGCAGCCCATCGAGAAGCGGACCGCCGGCGAGAAGCTGCAGGTCCTCCTCCACGTCGCCAAGGGGCCGGATCGAGGGCATCAGGCTCGCCCTGCCGCCAAGACGGTCGCGGATCAGAGGCATGACGGCACGGGCAGCACGCCGTGTCGGCAGATAGAGCGTGACATCCGCAAGCGCCAGCGGGTCACCAACGGGATCGAACCCTTCAACCAGCCGCCCGTCGAACAGCGCCTCCACAAGCGTGGGCAAGAAGGGGACCGACGGCGGAATGGTGTAAACGCCGTCGCGACGCCGTGTTGTCATCTGCCTCCCCTTTGGCGTCCGGTGCGTCAGGCGGTGCTGTCACGAATTGCCTGTTCGGCGGCCTCGATCGCGTGCGGCGTGCCGACATGCAGCCAAACGCCCTCCATCTTCGCACCGTAGAGCGTGCCCCGCGCGATCGCCACATCGAAGAGCAGATTGAGGGAAAAGGCCCCCGCAGGCGCCTCGTCGAAGAGACGCGGATGCAATATCGCCGCCCCGGCATAGGCAAACGGTGCGAGCACGCGCTCGCCGCGCCGCTCCAGCCGGCCGGCCGGATCCAGCGTGAAGTCACCTTTCCCGTCGTATCCGACCGCACCGGCAAGTTCCGACAAGAGCAGAAGCGCATCCATGCGCCGGGGATCCCAGGTCCGGGCGAGATGATCGAGGTTGGGGGTCACGCCCTCGATCCATGTGCTGTCCGAGTTGACCAGATAGAAAGGGTCCTCGCCGATCAACGGCAGCGCCCGGACGATACCGCCGCCGGTTTCCAGCAGTTCGTCACGCTCATCGGATACCAGCACGTTCGTCGGGGCAGGCCAGGCCCGAACATGGGCGTCGACCATGTCGGCCAGATAGTGGACATTGACGATGATCGTCTCGACCCCGGCCGGAACGAGCTTGTCATAGGCACGATCGATCAGGGTCCGGCCGGCGACAGGAATGAGCGGCTTCGGCGTTGTTTCTGTCAGCGGCCGCATGCGCTTGCCGAGGCCGGCGGCCAGCACCATGGCGCGACGAGGGCGATGCATGCCCTCTTGCGAACCGGGCTTGTTATTGCCAATCGCGTTCGTCACCCAATCCTTGTCCTTCTTCCAGCGTCGCAAGCCTTGCGTGATCATTCACCGCCGCACCCGATATCCGCATGCGCCGAGAACCAGTCCGCCAGTTCCTGCAACTCGGGATGAGCGAGGGCCCGGGCGAGATAATCGCGTACCCGCGGAATGTGGACAAGATATGCGGGCTTGCCGTCACGCGCGGCCAGACGCCTGAACACACCCAGGATCTTGGTGGCACGCTGAGCCGCCATGATTGCATATTGCCGGCGAAACTCCTGCTCATCGAAGGCGCTGTCCGCCGAGGCACGCAAACCGACATAGCGTGCAACGATATCGCGTTCCAATGTCGGGGAAATGTCGACCCGCGCATCCATGGCAAGGGATGCTACATCGTAGGCTGCCGGGCCGATCATCGCGTCCTGCGTGTCGACGACGCCGAGCCGGGAAAGCCCCTTTTCCCCGTCCCGCCAGATCAGATTGGGCGAGTGGAAGTCGCGCAGTACCCAGTTTCGCGAACCTGATACCGCCTGCTGCAGCAGCGGCCGCCACACGCGGGCAAAGGACTGCCTCACTGCGGCATCGCCCTGTGCCGCCGACCCTGCCAGATACCAGTCGAGAAACAGTTCGGCCTCGACCATCAGGGCACGGATATCGAACTCCGGCAGGGCATACCGGCGATCGCCCGCGCCGGGGAGCGGCAGCGCCGGTTCCGGCGGCGCATCATGCAGGTGCGCAAGAAGGTCGGCGGCAGCCAGGTAGCGCTCGGGGACGGGAGATCCGTTTTCGGCGATGGCGCCGCGACCGAGATCCTCCTGCAGGACGAGACCTTCCGCGAGATCGACAGCGAGCGTTTCAGGAGCGGCAAGGCCGCGCGACCGCAACGCCTCCGCCACGGCAACCACCGCATCGACGCCGTCCGCCAAATGCACGAGCTGGCGATAGCTCAGGCCGTCACGCAGCACCGGTTGGGGCGGCGGCGGCGCCGCATTCATCAGGATCGCGCGGCGCGCTCCCGAACGCACGGTCTCGTAGCGGCGCGGCGATGCATCTCCCTGGAAATAGCGCCGCCGCGCATCACCGAACCCGGCACGTTCGATCAGTTCACGAATGGCAAACGTCCGTTCGACACGGGCGCGCCAAACGGGGTCCGAGACAAGCAGGCTGACGCGGCGCGCCG
>NZ_JBLXFR010000126.1:0-5497 GCF_048261845.1 Stappia sp.
TGCCAACCTGCTGCTGCGCGACCCCGATTTCGTGGGCCGCGCCGACGACGAATGGTACGCCCGCCACCTGCGCGAGACCGGCGAGGACCTGCGGGAACGCCGCCCGACGCCGATGTTCGCGCGCTTCCGCCTGCGCGAGATGGAGCTTGCCAACCGCGTGGTGATGTCGCCCATGGCGCAATACAGCGCCACGCCCGAGGGCGACCTGACCGACTGGCACAAGGTGCATTACTGCGGCCACGCCGCCGGCGGCATGGGGCTGATCTTTACCGAGATGACCTGCCCCTCGCCCGACGCCCGCATCACCGAGGGTTGCCCCGGCATGTGGAGCGACCGGCAAGAGGCGCAGTGGAAAGAGATCGTCGATTTCATCCATGCCAACACCGGGGCGAAGGTCGCGATGCAGCTTGGCCACGCCGGGCGCAAGGCCGCGACGCAACTGGGCTGGGAAAAGGCCGACCACCCGATCCCCGATGCGTCGCGGCGCTGGCCGCTGGTCTCGGCCTCGGCCCTGCCCTGGCTCGAGGGCGTGAGCGATCAGCCGGCCGCGCTGGACCGCGCCGGCATGGACCGGGTGCGCGACGAATTCACCGCCGCCACCGAGCGGGCGGCACGCGCGGGCTTCGACATGCTCGAATTGCATTGCGCCCACGGCTACCTGCTCGCCTCCTTCCTGTCGCCGCTGACCAATCGGCGCGAGGATGACTACGGCGGCAGCGTCGAGAACCGGATGCGTTTCCCGCTCGAGGTCTTCACGGCGATGCGCGCCGCCTGGCCTGCCGAGCGTCCGATGTCGGTGCGCGTCTCGGGCAGCGACTGGAAGGATGGCGGGCTGAGCGAGGCCGACCTGATCGCCATCGCCGAGGGTTTCCGCGAGGCGGGTTGCGACCTGATCGATGTCTCCGCCGGCCAGACCGTGCCCGACCAGGAACCGGTCTACGGACGCATGTTCCAGGTGCAGTTCGCGGAAGCCGTGCGTAACGTATCCAGGATCGCCACCATGGCCGTCGGCGCGGTCACCGAGGCGGCGCAGGTCAATACCATCCTGCACACCCGCCGCGCCGACCTCGTTGCCATCGGGCGGGTGCACCTGTGGAACCCCTTCTTCACCCACCAGGCCGCCGCGTGGTATGGCGCCATGAACAAGCGCATGTGGCCAAAGCAATATCTTTCCGGCGGCGCCCAGGCCTTTCGCGAGCAGGAAAAAAACCGCGACAAGCTGCTTGAGCTTCAGCGCAAGGCGGCACCGGGCCGCCACGCGCAGGCCGAGCCCGGAGAATAGGCGAAACTCCGCCGCAGCGCCCAGACGGGCGGCATTCCCCCGCGTAAATCGGGAGGGATGTCATTTGATGTTGCCAAGTGCCGGTCTTGATGTATCAGGGACTCTCGGGTTGCGGTTTCGGCCGCCTTCTTGATGTTCTTTGGTTGGACGCTGCACGCTGTTGACGAAGTTCCCCTCGATCGACTCCTCCGTCTTCATGACTTTCTTCGACAAGGCGCTCGATGCCGTCGTCGGCATGGATGCGGACGGCCGGATCATCGCCTGGAACGCCAGTGCCGAACGCCTGTTCGGCTGGCTGCAAAGCGAGGTGCTGGACCGGCAGATGGGCGACGTCATCGTGCCCCCCCAGCATCGCGACGCCCATGCCGAGGGCCTTGCCCGCTATTGCGAGACGGGTGACGGCCCGGTTCTCAACAAGAAGATCAACATCACCGCGTTACGCCGCTCGGGCGAGGAGTTTCCGATCGAGCTGTCGATCACCGACATCTCCTCCCAGGGCGAAACGGTGTTCTTCGCCTTCATCCGCAGCCTCGAGGAACAGCAGGCCATCGCCCGCGAACGCGAGATGCGCCGCCGGCTGGCCGAGACCATGGCCTCGATCTCGGATGCGCAGATTCAGCTGGAGAGCGCGGGCGAGTTCATAGATTTCTGCATCGGCCGCATCTGCGAGGCGACGGGCTGGCCGCTGGGCCACTTCTACACGCTGGACGAGTCAGAGCGCCCGGCCCGCCTGCGCCCGACCGAGCATTGGCACATCCGCGAGGATCGCTACGCGCAGGCCGTAGAGGAAACAAAGAAATACAGCTTCGAAAAAGGCGAGGGCCTGCCCGGCACCTGTTGGGAGCGGGATGACGTGGTGGTCCTGCCGATCATCGGCAACGACAACTTCAGCCGTCGCGAGGCATTCGAGGCGCTCGATCTCGCCAAGGGCCTCGCCATCCCGATTCGCAGCCGCGAAGGCCTGGCCGGGGTGATGGAATTCTTCGCCCCCGCCAGCACCCGCGACCAGACCGAGTTGCAGCTTTTCGCACGCACCATCGCCGGCCATATCGCCGTCGCCCTGCAGCGCAAGGCCGATGCCGCCGCACAGGAAGTGCTGCGCCGCGAACTCGCGCATCGCGCCTCCAACAGCTTTGCCATCCTGCAATCGGTCTTCCGCCGCTGCTTCCGCTCGACCGAGAACCGGGAAGAGCTGTTCGAAAGTTTCGAACCCCGGCTGATGTCGGTCAGCCGCGCGCACAACAACCTGATTTCAACCAGCCGCCGCGAGAACGTGACGCTGGCCTCGATCGTGGCTGATGAACTGGACCTGCTGCCCGACACCGAGCGGGTCAGCACCTCGGGTCCCGAGATCGCCCTGCCGGCGCAGTCGATCCTGCCGATCACGGTGGTGATCCACGAGTTGGTGACCAACACGCTGAAGTATGGCAGCTGGTTCGAGGACGGCGCTCTCGAGGTGACCTGGAAGTCCGAGCCGATGACCGGCGACGCGGACAGGCAACGCGTTACCCTGATCTGGCGCGAGACCCCCACCGAGCGGACCGAGCTGTCGCCGACCACGGGCTACGGCACTACCCTGATCCGCGCGATGATCGAAACCACGCTCAAGGGCTGCTGCGAGCGCCGGATCGACAACGGCGCCTTCGTCTTCGAGGCGCGCTTCCCCCTCTGAGGCATGTCGTCTGCGCAGGCTGCCCCCTCTGCCACATGATTGACCCTGAACGGAACGCCTTACGCTAGGGAATGCGGGCGCGCGCGCCTCCACCACAAGTCCTTGTGTGTCAAAAAGCGCGGCAAAGCTGCAACAGGACACCCGCAAGATTTCGCCGGCCACCGCCTCCGGGGGTGACGCGCGCGCCCGCACCGCCTCTACTGGAGGCGGGACAAATGACGGGACACGACGTGCCCGGCCGGTGCCGTATCGGCGCTTCGGGCCGCGCATGAACCTACCCCGTCGCACGAAAACGGGGACATTCGAATGCGCACCATATTGACCGCCGCCGCCATTACACTGGCCAGCGCCCTGCCGCTCGCGGCCGAGCCCTGCCAGTCGATCCTGTCGGATTTCTCGTTCTGCCCTTCCGAAAGCTGGGACAGGCTGGACCTGGAACTGCCGAAGGGCATCATGGTCTGGCAGAACGGCGACGTCACCGCCAAGGTCATCGTTGAGGCCCACGCCTCGGGCACCGCCCCCGATCTCGACCAGATCATCGCCACGATCAAGAGAAGCGTCCGCGCCTCGCTGCCCGACCCCAAGGCGGTCTCGTTCGGCGACTACGAGACCGACGACGGCGCCGAAGCCGACCTCGGCATCCTGGCCTATGACCTCGACCTGCGGCAGGGCCATCTGCAGGTGCACCACTCGGTTCTCGTGGCCGACCAGGTGACGCTGCAGTTCCTGACCAGCACCGGGTCGGACAACGATGCGGCCAACCTAAACGCGCACCGCGAGTTCATCTCGACCTTCCGGCTGACCGAGCCGAGCATGTCGATCTGAGCGGACCCGCCGCGCCCCGATCTTCCCTCCATCCGGGAGTCGCGCAAGGCGTCCCGCGGCGATAAATCTTGACATAACACGAGAATCCGCCACTCTGTTGCGCGGGTGAGAAGGGGGCTTAGTGCCACCACGCAATTGACGCGTGGGCGTATCCGGTAGTTTTTTCCAGCCTATTTCAATGCGCTCCAAATTCGGCTGCGACAGGCGGTGCCTGCACGCGGTCAGGGTGACGAGGCTGATTTTTGGCAAGACCTGGGAAGCGGCGATTTTGCTGCGAGGTCTTTGCTATGACTGACATTTCCATTGAGGCACCAGGCTCTTCCGCCGATATCGACGGCGTGATCTTCCAGGACTCCGCCAACATCGGATCGGGCACCGGGAACTACAACACCTTCCTTGCCCTCAAGGGAAACGACGGTGTGGTTCGCGGCTTCAATACGGATGACAGCGGCGGCAATGATCCCTCGAATCCCGAGGTCGATCTTTCGAAGACCGAGACCTTGCTGCTCGGCTCGATCCCGATCATCCTGGTCGACGGCGTCGAATACTACGAGTTCCGTCTCGACCTGAACGAGAGCAATTCCAATCCCGACGCGCAGATCTCGCTGAACCAGTTCACCCTCTACTCGTCGGCTTCGAGCACCATCGAGGACCGCACGACGCTGGAATCCTCGAACCTGGTCTGGGACATGGATGCCGCATACGGCTCTGACGTCACGATTTTGATGACCGAGGTTTCGACCGGCAGCGGCACCGACGATTACTCGGTGCTCGTGCCGGTGTCCAAGTTCGACGGCCTCGATCCGCTGACCACCTATATCTACCTCGATACCGAGCTTGGCCGCCTCGGCCCGCCCAGCGAATATGACGAGGACGGCGGCTTTGAGGAATGGAACGTCCAGACCGCCGGCGCCATCACCGGCTACAAGTTCCAGGACTGGAACGGCAACGGCATCTGGGAGCCGCTGGGCACCGACGGCGTCGCCGGCACCGGCGATGACGAAGACGGCGTCGAAGGCGTCACCATCTTCATCGACACCGACAAGGACGGCACGCTCGACCCGGGCGAACGCTCGACCGTCACCGCCGCCGACGGCAGCTATACCTTTTTCGGCGTGACCCTCGGCACCCATCAGATCGACGAGATCATTCCGCCGGGCGAAACCCAGACCACCGGCGCCTTCGAGACCATCACCGTATCCGAGACCGGCCAGCTCTATACCGTTGATCCGATCGGCAACTACATCCCGCGCCCCAGCATGCTGATCCAGAAGACCGTCATCGACGTGGGCGGCGATGGCAAGGACGGCAAGGCCGACGCGGCCGGGGACGTGATCACCTATGACATCGCGGTCTTCAACACCGGCAACCAGACGCTGACCAACATAACCGTTGTGGACCCGCTCACAGGCACGGATGAACTGCTGCCGGTCAGCCTCGACCCGGGCGAGTCCTACACTATCTATGGCGTCACCTACTCGGTCACTCAGGCCGACCTCGACAGCAACGGCGGCGGCGACGGGTTGATCGAGAACACCGCCGTGGCCGACAGCGACCAGACCAACCCGGTTCAGGATATCGAGGTCGTTCCCCTGCTTCTGCTGCCCGGCCTCGACGTGAAGAAGAGCGTCACCGGCATCAGCGGCGGCAACGGCAATGCGCTCGCCGATGCGGTCGGCGACGAGATCGCCTACAAGATCGAGGTCACCAACACCGGC
>NZ_JBLXFR010000127.1:0-5496 GCF_048261845.1 Stappia sp.
GCGCCCCGTGCCGTCACGGAATCGGGAAACTCCGCCAGCCCCGCCTCGCGCATCAGGTGGACATTCTTCACCTCGACATAGACCGGCGGGCCGCCTTCGCCCTGTTCCAGCAGGATGTCGATGCGCGAGTTCTTGCCGTATTTCACTTCGCGGCGCAGCCCGGCGAACCCGTCGAGCTCGGGCACAAGGCCCGCGCGCAGCGCCTCCTCGACGAGCCCGTTGGGATGCGCGGTGTTGATGCCGACGAGCGCGCCGTCCGCCTCGATGATCTCCCACGAAAATTTGAGCTTTCGTGCCGGGTTGTCGGAGCGCGAAAGCCAGACCCGCGATCCCTCGTCCTTGAGGCCGAGCATCGAGCCCGGATTGGCGCAATGCGCCGTGACGGCCTCCCCGCCCTCGTCGAGGATGACATCGGCGAGAAAGCGCTTGTAGCGCTTGACGAGACGGCCGGAGACGAGCGGCGAGGAAAAGCGCAAGGCAACCTCCTGAGGAAAAATACGGCCCGCGCCGGATCAGCGCGACCAGAAATCGGGGTCGAGCAGCACCAGCACGGTGAACAGTTCCAGCCGGCCCATCAGCATGGCGAAGGAGAGGATCCATTTCGCGCCATCGGGGATCGGCGCGAAATTGCCGGATGGCCCGATGATCGGACCGAGGCCCGGGCCGACATTGCCGACCGACGTCGCGGCGGCCGAAAGCGCCGTCACCAGATCAAGGTCGAAGCCGGCAAGCACCAGCGTCAGCACCCCGACCGTGCCCATGTAGACGACGAGGAAGGCAAGCACCGAGAATGACAGGTCCTGCGTCAGGCGCGTGTTGCCATATTCCTCCGAGAGCACCCGGTTCGGACGCACCATGCGGCGCAGATGCGCGCGCACCGTGCCGAAGAACACCAGGAAGCGGAACATCTTGATGCCGCCGGTCGTCGACCCGGTGCAGCCGCCGACGAATTTCAGCAAGAGCGCCAGCACGACCACGGGAGCGCCCCAGGTCGTGTAGTCGCCAAAGGCATAGCCGGTGCCGGTGACGATGGAGATCATGTTGAAGGCCGAGATGCGCAGCGCCTCGCCGAAGGGCACCCGGTGCTCCAGCCCCAGATAGACGGTCACGGCAAGCGACACCAGAACGATGAAGCCGAAGAACGCCCGCACCTGCGGGTCCCGCCAGAGCGACAGCGGCTTGCCGCGCAGTGCCTGGATGATCAGCACGAAGGGCAGCGAGCCGATCACCATGAACAGGATCGCGATCCAGGACGTTGCCGGATTGGTGAAATGGCCGAAGGAGCTGTCATGGGTCGAGTAGCCGCCGGTGGCGATCGTCGTGAAGGCATGGTTGACCGCGTCGAAAACGGTCATGCCCGTTGCCCAGTAGCCCAGCGCGCAAACCAGCGTCAGGAACAGGTAGGAGACGCCGATCAGCCGCACCAGTTCGATGGAGCGGGCGACGATCTTCTCGCTGCGGTCGGAATTCTCCGTCTGGAACAGCTGCATGCCGCCGATCTTCAGGAACGGCAGCAGCACGATGGCCATGACGACGATGCCGACGCCCCCCATCCACTGCATCAGCGAGCGCCACACCAGCAGCCCCGGTGGCAGCCCGTCGAGCCCCGACAGCACCGTCGAGCCTGTTGTGGTGAAACCTGAGACCGCCTCGAACACCGCATCCGCATAGCCGATGCCGAGCCACAGGAAGGGCAGCGCACCGAAGGCCGGCAGGGTCAGCCAGGCCAGCGTCGTCAGCACGAAGGTCTGGCGCAGGTCGAGCCCCTGGGTCAGCGACCCGCCGACGGCGACCGACAAGAGCAACCCGATCAGCCCGGTGATCAGCGCCGACATGACGAAGGCCTGCCAGTCGGCGTTGCGCGCCGCGACATCGACCATCGCCGGGATCAGCATGGCGGTCGCAAGGCCCACATAGAGGAAGCCGAGGACATTGAGGACGGGACGAAGTGAAATCACGGTGCGGGCGTCTTTCGTCGTCTACGGTTCGCGATCAATTCGTCTCGCAGCCGCCTCCGGCTGTTGGTACGGACGGCGGGGCTTGAACCCGCATGGCGCAAGGCCGGGGAATTTTAAATCCTGGAGGACCGTCCGTATAGCCTTGTGTTGAAACGTAAAACCAGATTTCACCCGGCAGTGTCTCGGATAGCGCGCGCGAATACTGCCGACCTTGCGGATATCCCGGACCCACACCGCCTGCCGCCTTTGCGGCACCGACTGCATGCGGTTGCCAACCTACCATTTTCCCCAGCCGAGCCAAGTACAAGGCTGAACGGGGATGGTCAAGGCTTCCCCCCGGCGATGCCCACCAGGCAGCCGCCAGCATCCGTTGTGTCTGTTCGGAGCCCATGCATGATAGCATCGGCCGGCAATCCTTCAGGGCGAAGTGATGGTCACGGGAGCGATGCCGCTGAATATCAACGGTCCGCTCATGAGACGTGACTATAATGATAGCGCCAAACTCTCAGCGTGGGACGAGCCACATCCGGATGTTCTGGCAGTTCTCCGCCGGGTTTTTTGCCGCAAGAGGCTCGCGGCATTTCAGCGGAACACGGTGCCTTGTCGCGACATCCGGTCTTTGGAAATAACGTCGTCCACTCCCCTGCCGGGTTTGGTCTTCAAAAATCGGCTCCTGTCGGGAAATACGAAAACGGCGGCCTTTGGACGCTTCGACTCCCGGACATTTGAGCTGCCGCGAAATCAACCGCCCTGCATCCGGGATGCAACCATGGCTCAAACAGCCATCACGGTCGGGCATGTCAAGAATCCTTAGGTATCCACGCACCGGCTATGGTATGCGGCGCGCTCACAGAGGTTCCCCAGATGGCTCCAGTTCACGACGCCGACTTTTTGCCGGCCCCCATCCATCCGTCCCTTGCTTCCGCGCTTGAAGCGAAGGGTTACAGAGAACTCACGCCGGTCCAGTTGGAGATGGCGGACAAACGCTATGCCGGGACCGATCTTCTGGTTTCTGCGCAAACCGGCTCGGGCAAGACGGTTGCCTTCGGCATCGCCATCGCCTCAAGCCTCCTCGGCAGCGCGAACCATTTCGATCGCGCGGACCGGCCGTTGGGGCTGATCATCGCGCCGACGCGCGAGCTGGCGCTTCAGGTGCAGCGGGAACTCGACTGGCTCTACGGGTCGGCGCGTGTTCAGACTGCGACCTGCGTCGGAGGCATGGACATGCGCAAGGAACGCCGCGCGCTTGAGCGCGGCGCGCATCTCGTCGTCGGCACGCCCGGGCGCCTGCGCGATCATATCGCGAAAGGCGCGCTGGACCTCGGGGCGCTGCGCGTCGTGGTGCTCGACGAGGCCGATGAAATGCTCGATCTCGGCTTCCGCGAAGACCTTGAATACATCCTCGGCGCGGCTCCGGCGGAACGCCGGACGCTGATGTTCTCGGCAACCGTGCCGCGTGGCATCGCGGACCTGGCGAAGACCTTTCAGAAGGACGCGCAACGCGTGGCGATAACCGCCTCGACCGACCAGCACGCCGACATCGAATACCAGGTGATGCTTGTGCGGCGCGACGAGCGCGAGCACGCGGTCATCAATGCGCTGCTCAACTCCGACAGCACGAGCGCGCTGGTGTTCTGCCACACGCGCGAGGCCGTGCGCCACCTGACCGCACGCCTCGCCAACCGCGGCTTCTCCGTGGTTTCGCTTTCGGGCGAAATGGCACAGTCCGAGCGTTCCAACGCGTTGCAGGCAATGCGGGACGGCAGGGCGCATGTGTGCGTGGCGACCGACGTCGCGGCCCGCGGCATCGACCTGTCGAATCTGGACCTCGTCATCCACGCGGACGTGCCGAGCAATCCCGCAACGCTTCTCCACCGCTCCGGGCGGACGGGACGCGCAGGCCGCAAGGGCGTGTGCGTCCTTGTCGTGCCCCAGCACAGGCGCAGCGCGGCGCAACGCGTCCTTGCGCTGGCCAGGCTGACCGCGGTCGAGCGTGCCGCGCCCGGCATCGCCGAGATCGAGGCACGTTACCGCAAGGACATAATGGACGCGGTGCTCACCGCCGCCGAACCGGACGAAGCAGAAGCCGCGTTCGTGGCGGACCTTCTTGCGAAGGTCGCACCCGAGCGCATCGCCGCAGCCTTCCTGCGCCAGCAACTCGCCTCCCGCCCCGTGCCGGAAGACCTTGCCCCTCTGCCTGCCGCCGAGCTCCTCGCGAAAAAGCCCCGGTACGACAAAAAGACCGGGCACGAGCGCGGCCCCGCCCCGGCGCGAGAGCCGCGCGGACCGGACATGGAGGACGGCGTCTGGTTCACGCTTTCCCTCGGCCGCAAGCAGCGCGCCGACCCGAAGTGGTTGCTGCCGATGATCTGCAAGGCCGGCGGCGTGACCAAGCGCGATGTCGGCTCGATCCGGATCGAGGATGCCCAGACCCGGTTCGAGATTGCCGGCGACAAGGCGGCCGCGTTTGCGGAGCAGGTCAACCGGCCCGGCGGCACCGAGCGCGGTATCGTCATCTCTCCGGCCGGAGAGGTCCCCGGGACAGCGCGGCAGGCGAAAGCGAAGGTCCGCAAAGACGCAAAGCCGGGGAAGAAGCCTGCGCACCGTGGCAAGGCCGCGCCGGCCGATCCCGGCCAGACCCGCAAGCACAAGGGCAAACCGAGGCGTCCGGGCTGAACATGCCCAAGGGCCGTCCTCTTTCATGAAGTCGTGAAGGTGACAGGCCCGTAATTACAACCCGGTTTTCCCGATCGACGAAGGCATGCCATGCTGGCCTGGAAACAAGTGGATCGCACCTCTGTCCCCGGCGGGGGCGAACTCAAGCTCATGCAACGGGGCGACGAGTTTTCCATCATGTCGGGCGCGACCGAGTTGATGAACAGTCGCCGGGGCGGTTCCGAAGAACAGCTGGCGATCCTGGCGGCCCGGCGGCTGGGCAAGCGGGAGGGGCCCCGGATCCTGATCGGCGGACTTGGCATGGGCTTCACGCTGCGGGCAGCGCTCGCGCATTTTCCCGGGCAGTGCGAGATCATCGTCGCCGAACTGGTGCCGGCCGTCATCGCCTGGGCCAAAGGTCCGCTCGCCGGCGTCCACGGCGCAAGTCTGGCGCATCCCCGTGTCATCCTTCACGAAGGCGACGTTGCACCGGTGATCAGCCACAACGGGCCGTTCGACGCCATATTGCTCGATGTCGACAATGGCCCGGACGGGCTGTCCCGGTCAGCCAACGACCGGCTCTATGACGCGAAGGGACTGGCCGCCGCACGCGCAGCGCTCAATCCCGGCGGCGTTCTGGCCATATGGTCCGCGGCCCCCGACCAACGGTTCGTAAACCGCCTGCGGCAAACCGGTCTTGAGGTCGAGGAGTTGCGCGTGCGCGCAGGTGGCGCGCGGCACATCGTTTGGCTCGCCGTGAAACGCTAGGACGTGGACTCACAATTGTGCCGGAAACGGCGTCCGGTCCGGCAATGATCCGCCAGAAAGGCCGCGATGGCCGGGGGCGGGCCCCGGTCAAGCGGTCTGACGCCGCGGATCGAAG
>NZ_JBLXFR010000128.1:0-5478 GCF_048261845.1 Stappia sp.
GCCGCCGGCTCGAACTCGGCCACGGTCATCTCAAGCGTCAACTTGTGAAGCTGCTCATCGGTTTCAATCACCGGACGGCTTCCCAGCTGTCGGGCGAACGCGGTGATCAGCTGGGTGCCCAGCCCCGTGCTCTTGTCCTGCCGCTCGGGCGCCAGCAGGCGTTCGCCGACGGTGTTTTCGATGGTCAGCCGCATCCGCGCATCGGGCAGGCGTTCGAGGTTGACCGCGACCCGGGGCGGCGTGCCGTCGGCGGGACGGCCGACGTATTTGACGGCGTTCGAGACCGCCTCGGTCACCAGCAGTGCCAGCGGCACCGCCTGGTCGGGAAACAAGGTGACCTCGTCGACCTTGATCGAGATGCTGACGCTGCCGTCCTCGGGCAGGGCCGAGACCAGCGTCTGGTTCAGGATGTCGCTGAGCAGGCTCTTGGCTTGGACGCTGGCAAGGTTGACGGTGTGATAGAGGTTGCCGTGCACCGTGGCGAGGCCAAGCACCCGGTCCTGCACCCGGCGCAGGGCGTTATGCGCCTCGTTGCCCTGGGTCTTGCGGATCTCCATGTTCATGATCGAGGCGATGAGCTGGAGGTTGTTCTTGACCCGGTGATGCACCTCTTTCAGCAGCACGTTCTTCTCGCGCAGACCGTCCTCGAGCTCGGCCTCGTCGCGGGCGATGGTCTGGGCCATCTCGTTGAAGGTCTCTTCCATCTGGCGCAATTCCACCGGCGCCGATCGCACCACCGCGGGCGAAAAGGTGCGGCTGCCGCTGGCAAAGCGGCGCATCTTGCCGCGCAACGAGCGCACGTGCCGCACCACGAGGCGATGCACCGCGATATAGGCAACGCCGAGGCTGGTCAGCCACATGATGATCGGGAACAGCAGCGCCATCCGGCCCGACAGGGTGCCGGCATCGTTGACCTCGGGGCGGCGCCAGGTGCCGAGGCTGTAGACCACGCCGCGGATGATCGGCGTCACGGTATAGATCCGCTGCTCGCCCGCGGGGTTGCGACCGGCAAACGAAACCGAGGGCGTCTGGCGCAGATCGGCGAGCGAGCGGTTGCGCGGCAGTTCCTCGAAAGGGTCGCGGCTGGACGACAGCAGCACCTCGCCCTCGCGGTTGAAGGTGACAAGGGACAGCGGCTGCTCGGCCGCCTCAAGCGCGTTGGGCAGGCGGATGTTGCTGCGCGGCAGCGACAGCCAGACAAACCCGGCGTAGGCCCCGTTGACGAAGACCGGCTGCGCCAGCACCAGGACCGGCTCGCCGGTGACCGGCGCGGTCTCGATGCCAAGAACGCGCGGCCGGTGCTCGTCCTGGAAGGCGGCGAAGACCCGGCTCGAGCGCAGATCAAGCGCCTCGCCGCGTGAGTTGCAGGAGGTCACGCCGCTTTCGGGCACGAACATCGCCAGCGAGTAGTCGGGGTTGGTGCGGATGAAATCGCGCATCAGCTCGTGGCATTGTTCGCGGTCGCGCAGAAAGGGCGTGACGGCATTGCCCAGCACCCGCGCCCCGGCAAAGCCGAGGTACATGAGGTCGCGCTGCGGCTCGACCGCGACGAGGTTGCGCCCCACCAGCGCAGAGATCGTCAACTCGTCGGACTGACGCACCACGTTCGAGGTCTGGTAAAGGGCGATGGCGCCAAGCGGAAGCAGCGCGAGCGACAGCATCGCGACGATCTTGAACGCCAGGCTTTCGAAAATACGCGCCTTCATTCGGGGGAAGTTCCTTAACCGACGGAGCCGGAGTTTGCACTCAGCACTGCGAGCGTCGATTGATCCGTCAGTTCCATCTCCGAATTTTCGTCCATCCCAAGCATCTCGACCAACCGGACCCGGGCGCGGTTTGCGCGGCTCTTGATCGTGCCGATGGCGCAGCCGCACATATCGGCCGCTTCCTCGTAGGAAAAGCCCGAAGCACCGACCAGCATCAGCGCCTCGCGCTGCTCGTCGGGAAGCTGGGCAAAGGCTTTCTGGAAATCGGCCATCGCGAGTCGGCCGTCGTGATCGGGCTTGGAGGCCAGCCGGTCGGTGAAGGCACCATCGGTATCGGCGACCTCGCGCTTGGCCTTGCGGCGGCCAGAGTAGAACGTGTTACGCTGGATCGTGAACAGCCAGGCGCGAAGGTTGGTGCCTTCCTGGAACTTGTCGAACTTGCTCCATGCCTTGACGATGGTGTCTTGCACCAGGTCGTCGGCGGCCGCACCGTTGCGGGTAAGGCTCATGGCGAATGCCCGGAGCGCCGGCAGGTGCTCCACGATCTCGTCGCGGGGATCGGGTGAACTCATTTGTCCGGCTCGTTTCCGGAGTCCTGAGCCTTCAGTTGCGCAAGCAGCTGCTGAAACCTGTCTGGAAGTTCTTCCTCCAGCTTTTCCTTGTAGACGCGGCGCAGATTCTCGTCGATCTGTCGCTGCACGCTGCTGTTGTTGCCGTTATTGTGTTCTTGAGTCATCATGCCTTCAGTACAACTTTTTCCACCCGATTGATACGATCGTCGGAACCTAACGCGCAAGCCTTGCGTTGAGTTCCTGAAAAAAGCGAAAAAAGGTGACACCCGACATGAACCAGACCGAAGACAGCCAAGATTTTGTGACCTCCGTTGCAAAAGAGCTGCCCTTCCTGCGCCGCTATGCGCGCGCCCTCACCGGCAATCAGACTTCCGGGGACAACTACGCGGCGGCGACTCTCGAGGCGATGCTCGAAAATCCCGACCTGGTCGATCGGTCCAAGTCCGCGAAGGTGGGACTGTTCGGCGCTTTCCATGCGATCTGGACCAGCTCGGGCGCTCCGATCGACGAAAGCGAGGGCGGGATTGCCGCCAAGGCGCAAAGCCATCTCAGCCGCCTGACCCAGAACACCCGCGAAGCGCTGCTTCTGCATTCGATCGAGGGTTTCGACTACGGTGAGATCGGCGAGATCATGGGGATCGAGCAGGACGAGGCGCAAGAGCTGGTCTCGATCGCGCAGCGCGAACTGGCCGAGAGCGTGACCGGCAAGGTGATGATCATCGAGGACGAGGCGATTATTGCCATGGACCTCGAAAGCATCGTCGCCGAGATGGGTCACAAGGTCACCGGCGTTGCACGCACCCGGACCGAGGCGGTCGAACTCGGCAAGGCCGAGCGGCCCGATCTGATCATGGCCGACATCCAGCTTGCCGACAATTCCTCGGGCATCGACGCGGTAAACGATTTGCTCGGCGACCTCGGCGACATGCCGGTGATCTTCATCACCGCCTTCCCCGAGCGCCTTCTGACTGGCGAGAAGCCCGAGCCGGCGTTCCTGATCGCCAAGCCCTACACCGAAGAGCAGGTGCGGCTCGCGGCCTCGCAGGCGATGTTCTTCTCTTCGACCGAGACGCTGCTGGCCTGAGCCAGTTCTTTCGGACACATCAAAGGCCGGCCCCCTCGGGGCCGCCCTTTTTCGTTTGGTTTCCGCGCCGTAGATTCTGCGACCGGCCGGACATGGCCGTTGATAATGCCGCGCGAACCCCTGGGGTGGCAGCGTCAGAACCGGGGTAACCCGCGTTGTCACTTCCGGGCAAACCGCATGATCAGGGCGATCGCGAAGAGCACTAGGAAAATGAAGAACAGGATCTGAGCAATGCCGGCCGATGCGCTGGCAATGCCCCCGAAACCGAAGATGCCAGCGATGAGCGCGATGACGAGAAAGATCAGTGCCCAGTAGAGCATGTTTGGTCCTTTCGTTTTGCTGTCATTACCGGCGTTTGTGAAAGGTAAACATGGCGCAGCGGCCACAGTTCCCGGCAGATGCGCAGTTACCGCGGGGAATTTGCGCAAGTGGCGAAATTTTGCCGTGCGAGCGGAACAATCAGCCGCCGATCGGGGTTGAGTGTCATATGACATATTACAGCATTTGGGGAGGCATCGCTCATGGCCACCAGTAAATCCAATCCGTCCGGCGCCTCGGCGTCGACTGCCGATACCGCGCCCAGCACCGAGGATCTTGCCCGCCAGGTCGCCACGATCCGCGCCGACATCGCGGCGCTGACCAAGACACTGACCGAATTTGGCAAGGCGCAGGGTGATTACCTTGCAACCGAGGCCCGCAAGGGCGCCGACGACATGAGGCGTGCGGGGGAGGAACAGTTCCAGTTGTTGCGCACCCAGGCCAACGACGCCGGGCGCCAGGCGGAAGAGTTCGTCGCCAAGAACCCCGGAACGGCGCTGGGCATCGCTGCCGGTGCCGGCTTCCTGATCGGCCTCATCTCGTCGCGGCGCTAGGGGCGCGGGAATGTTCGCGGCCTATACCGCCCGCGCAGGGCGCGCCGTGCGTGTCACCGCGCTCGGTCTTGTCGGCGGGGTGCTGATGCTCACCGGCCTCGCCTTCCTGACCGCCGCCGCCTGGATCGCGCTGGCCGCGGCACTTGGACCGGCAATCGCGGCGCTGATAATCGGCGGGTTCTACCTGCTGCTGTCGGGCGCGGTCTTCGCCATCGCGGCCAGCGTCGGGAAACGACCGCCGCCGCCGCCGCAGGCGCAGGCGACCACCGGCTTGACCATCGCGACCGTGGCCGAGGCCTTCATCATCGGGATGACGGCCGCGCGGCGGCGTCGAGATCGGTCCTGACCTCTTCCAGCGCGCGCTGGAGCATCCGTTCGTTGAACGGCTCGTGAATGAAATGATGCCGCCCGGCGCCGCGCTCGATCCAGCCATCGGGCGCGCGGTGGGCGATCAGGATGACATGGCACTTCTGCGCATCGCAGGCAAAGAGCGTGGTCTCGTCCATTTCCTGCCGGCTCATGTACAGCAGCATCAGGTTCACGCCCGGCGAGTCGCGCACGAAACAGGCGCCCGCCCCGGCATCGCCGAAGATCGCGACCCGCGCACCCAGGTGTGCCTGCACGAGGTCACCGAGGTCTTGCGCCACGATCGAATCCGAGCAGATGATCGCGGCCATGTTGTCGCCCGTTTGGCCGTCTTGCGGCATCTGGATGGGCTCGCTCCTGTCCCGGTCTTTCAATACTGACACCTGTCCCATGGGAATAGCCTAACTCCTTACCCCCGCCTTGCGTCCGGGAATGTCACACAATGGAACCATTCGCGAACGGGCGCATTAAACTACGACATACCGAGGACATAGCCGTGGTCACAAGTTGCGAGCATTGCCCCCTGCGCCAGCGGCCGTTGTTCGTCGATTGCACGGATGCGGAGCTGGAATTTCTCAAGAATTTCAAGGTCGGCGAGATGTCGGTCTCTCCCGGCACGCCGCTTTTGTCCGAGGGCACCAACACGCCGCAGGTCTTCACCGTGCTTTCGGGTCTGGGCCTGCGATACAAGCTGCTCGAGAACGGGCGGCGCCACGTCGTGAGCTTCGTTTTTCCCGGCGATTTCCTTGGTCTGCAGGCTGGCGTGATGAGCGAGATGTGCCATTCGGTCGAGGCGACGACCGCGATGACCCTTTGCGTCTTCGACCGCTCGGAGCTATGGGCGCTTTTCCGCCACCACCCGGGCCTGGCCTTCGACA
>NZ_JBLXFR010000129.1:0-5340 GCF_048261845.1 Stappia sp.
CCGACGTTCTGTTCTTCGTCGATAACATCTTCCGCTTTACCCAGGCGGGTTCCGAGGTGTCGGCGCTTCTGGGCCGTATTCCTTCGGCCGTGGGCTACCAGCCGACGCTGGCCACCGACATGGGCGCCCTGCAAGAGCGCATCACCTCGACCAAGGCCGGCTCGATCACCTCGGTGCAGGCGATCTACGTGCCAGCGGACGACCTTACCGACCCCGCGCCGGCAACCTCGTTCGCCCACCTCGACGCCACCACGGTTCTGTCGCGCGCGATCTCCGAGCTGGGCATCTACCCCGCCGTTGACCCGCTCGATTCGACCTCGCGCCTGCTCGACCCCGCCGTCATCGGCGAAGAGCATTACCGCGTCGCCACCCAGGTCCAGGAAACGCTTCAGCGCTACAAGTCGCTGCAGGACATCATCGCCATTCTCGGGATGGATGAACTGAGCGAAGAGGACAAGCTGACCGTGGCCCGCGCCCGGAAGATCCAGCGCTTCCTCAGCCAGCCCTTCGACGTGGCCAAGGTCTTTACCGGTTCGGACGGTGTGCAGGTTCCGCTCGAGGATACCATCGCCTCGTTCAAGGCGGTCGTGGCCGGTGAATACGATCACTTGCCCGAGGGCGCGTTCTACATGGTCGGCGGTATCGACGACGTGGTCGCCAAGGCCGAGAAAATGGCCGCCGACGCGGCTTGAGGGAGGCCAATATGGCTGAGACAATGCAGTTCGACCTCGTATCGCCCGAGCGCAGCCTTGCGTCCTACGCGGCCAGCGAGATCGAGATCCCGGGCGCCGATGGCGACCTGACGGCGATGCCGGGCCACGCGCCCGTCATCACCACGCTGCGTCCCGGCGTCCTGCGCGTGCAGGGCGACGAGGGCGAGCAGGTCTACCTGGTCACCGGCGGCTTCGCCGAGGTCTCGGCCGACGGGGCCTCGGTCCTGGCCGAAATGGCGATGAGCCTGGCCGACGCCAAGCCCGAAGACATCGACCCGATGATCGAACAGGCCCGCGCCGAGGTAAAGGATACCGAGGGCGCCGCGCGCGACCTCGCCGAGAAGCAGCTTGCCGATCTCGAGGCACTGCGCGTCGCCGTGGGCGGCTGAGACCGGCCGCACCGGCGCATCGGCACCGTTCAGGAAAACAGGATCAAGGCTCCGCTTGCGGGGCCTTTTTCGTTTCGTGGCGGGCGGTGCAGGGGCGTGCAGCCGATGACTGGCTTCGAGTCCTTGTTACTTTGCCCGGCATGGAACTCTTCGCATTTGCAGCATCGGATACCTTGCCGAACACGGCCCTTAGCGCGCATTGGTGATGTCTGCGGCGAGTAGCAGCTTCGAGCCCTTGTTACTTCACTCTTGCGATGCGGCGAATGGCAGCTGTGGCAAGTGGTGGCCAAAACCCGAGTTTCCCGTTATGAGTATCGACCCGTGTCGCAGTGCCCACACTCGTTTTTCCGTGTGCGATTGTTGGGCCGCCGCCTTGATTGTAGGCGTCCATCGAAAGCAATGCAGCTAGAAGGTCTTGTTCGCCGGGAACATGGGTCATGGCATGGGCCTCACAAAATGTCCGGAATGAATGCGATCACTGAATTCAGGATCGGAGTTGAAACTGCCCTGTCGCGGGCAAACGTCGCACGGTTGGCCATTACGCGAAAACAAGCCTTGCTTGGACTCCAGCCATGGCAGCGCCGCGAGCACCTGTTCGGGTTCCGTGGATACCTCGGAGAATCTTATCGTGACCCCAAGAACCGCGAAGCCCTCGCCAAGCACTTCGCGCACGGCGGTGGTATTGGCCAAGTCTTGGATTGAAGCAGGCTCGCTCTCATTGAGAAAGGTCACCAACGTCGGCACTTCTCTATCCGTCAGAGGAATGTCCCGATCGCCTTCGGACAACACGGTCGCAACCCAGCTTCCGGCATTTTCGCGTGTTAGCCGCTCCAATCCCATCGTCCTGCGCGCAACACGACGTGCGATAACATCGGGCCACTCGCGTTCGGTCTCGTCGACGATCATGGCAAACACGTGCCGTCCGTCCGGCAGGTCGACGACGGCGGCCTCGCCCGTAATCTGCCACTCGTACGCGCTGCCCATGAATGAAATATTGGGAGGTACGGTCAGCCTGACACGAACCTCGCCCGAGCCCGATACCGGCCCGTCCGGCGTATCGACATTGATCGTAGTGATCTGGTACCATGTGTATTGTTCGCCGCGCAGCCAAAGGCCCACAGCGACCGAAATCACTGCCAGAACTGTAAGGCCGCCCAGGAAACTCTTCATACCGATAAACCCTTGTCAGCTTGCACTACGAATCCCGCCAGACCTCATCACCCGAAGGAACAGCTCGCGAGAAGCCAGTTCGATCAGAGAAGTTATCTCTTTCTCGCCCTGAAATTCCATACCTGCGATGTACTCTTCAAGCATGCCTGGCCCGCCTTCTTCTTCGATCCGGGTCAGGAAACAGCGCTGGCTATCCCGAAAGGACGGATCCTCCGCTACTGGCGTTAGAAGCGAAGCGAACCGGGGATCAATTGAGACGTAAAAGGCATAGGTCCGCACCGCCATTGCCTGTATCGCGTCACGGAATCGCTTCTCCTGGGCGGCGGATTGGGCGAAAGCGGGGGTGGCGATCAGCAGGCACAGAGGGAGAATGGATCGCAACTTCAGATATTCATTCCATTCAACGACGACCGCGCCGGGAGTGTTGGAGTGGGTCGTCCAGCTGGTATGTTCTTCCAGCACGACGTTGCGGGTGCAGTGATTGTCAGCCATTCTGTCTCCCATTCTGATCTGTCGCTCAGGTATCGTCCGAACTAGAGCGCCTGCATTGAACGGAGTGCAGCAACCCGTCAATCCCCGACTAAATTCTCCGATAAATTGCGGCTGGAGGCAACTCAAGCCCGCCACATGCCGTTGTGTTTGCAGTTACTCCAAAGCGCACATCGGGCTACTGGTAGAATTTGCGCTTAGATGCCATTGGTGCATGCGCAGCGAATGGCGGCAAAGTCCCGCACAGCGGACCTTGACGCTGATCGCAGCGAAAGTCCGGTCTCCGCCCACTCCTCCGCGAGGTCGTCGCACCCTCAGCGGAAGCTGTGCGTCCGCAGTCAACGTCAGCTTCGCTCTTCCGTCCGGACATCCTTAAATCAATCGCTCCCCGAAGATTGTCCCCAAGACCCTTGTCCAGCATGGCTCCGCAGGTAAAAGGGGGGCGAGCCAGGCGTGTGCCCGCGACGTGACGGGTTGACCGCTTGCGGGGCCTTTGTGTTTGGGCATACTCGGCGAACGCGGGCGCGGCGCGCCGTCAACGGGTGATCCGGCATGAAACGGTTGAGAAGCCAGGCTATCGGTATCGATCAGGGCGACAACGTGCTGTTCTCGGACTACGAGGACGGCGGCGAGATGTGGACGGGCACCGGCCCGCGCGAGCGCAGCCGTGCCATCCGATTTTCCGAGCGATTCCGCGACGCGCCTATGGTGCATTGCGCGCTGACCATGTGGGATGTGGACCAGGCCACCAACACCCGCGCCGAGATCGCGGCCGAGAACGTCACCGAAGAGGGCTTCGATCTCGTCTTCCGCACCTGGGGCGACACCCGCGTCGCCCGTGCCCGCGTCGGCTGGATCGCCTTCGGCGAGGTTCACCACGCCGATGACTGGGATCTCTACTGAGCCGGGCGCGGCCCTGCCGCGTTGGCACGCTCAGCCGCGGTACATGCCCTCGTAAATCGGCTCCAGCGTGCGGGTCTCGAACAGGGACGAGACCGAGGTGCCGTTCCAGATGTTCAGGATCGCCTGGGCGAACATCGGCGCGGTCGGCACGATGCGGATGTTCTTGGCGGATGTGACCGCCTCGGGTGCCATGATCGAATCGGTGATCACCAGGCTTTTCATCACCGACTTTGTGATCCGCTCGACCGCCGGGGCGGAGAGAACGCCGTGGGTGATATAGCTGTGAACCTCGTTGGCGCCGTTCTCGATCAGCACCTCGGCGGCCTTGCACAGGGTGCCCGCGGTGTCGCAGATGTCATCGACGATCAGGCAGGACTTGCCAGAGACATCGCCGATCACGGTCATTTCGGCCACCTCGCCCGGCTTCTCGCGGCGCTTGTCCACGATCGCGAGCGGCGCGCCGATGCGCTTGGCCAACTCGCGCGCGCGCGCCACGCCGCCCACGTCGGGCGAGACCACCATCAGCTCGTCCAGGCGCCCAGCGAAATGGGCCTTGATGTCGAGCGCGAAGATCGGGCTGGCATAGAGGTTGTCGACGGGAATATCGAAGAAGCCCTGGATCTGCGCGGCGTGCAGGTCCATGGTCAGAACCCTCTCGATCCCGGCCTCGACGATCATGTTCGCCACCAGCTTGGCGCTGATCGGTGTGCGCGCTTTGCTGCGGCGATCCTGGCGGGCGTAGCCGAAATAGGGGATCACGGCGGTGATCCGCGCCGCCGACGACCGGCGCAGCGCGTCGGCCATGATCAACAGCTCCATCAGGTTGTCATTCGCGGGGTTCGAGGTCGGCTGGATGATGAACATGTCCTCGCCGCGCACGTTCTCGAAGACCTCGACGAAGATCTCGCCGTCATTGAAGCGTTCCACGCGGGCGTCGCAGAGTTCGAGGTCGATCCCCCGGTGCATGGACATGCGGCGCGCGATGGCACGGGCGAGCGGCAGGTTGGCGTTGCCCGAAATCAGCTTCGGCTCGGAAGTGGATGGCATGTGCAAGGGTCCCCGGCGGTGAACATGGCAGATTCGCGACGTTGACACCGCTTAGCACGGCGTTAGCGTCGGGCAAACATCCAGCGGACAGGAGTGCCGGGCATGAGCAGAATCGATTACTTTTTCTCCACCATTTCCCCTTTTACCTACCTCGCCGGCACCCGGCTCGAGGATATCGCCAAGCGTCATCGGGCCGAAATCGTCTACAAGCCGCTCGATGTCGTCGCGCTGTTCGCGCGTACCGGCGGCACGGCCCCGGCCGAGCGTCACCCGGCGCGCCAGTCCTACCGCGCGGTCGAGATCGAGCGCCAGGCGCGCAGGCTGGGCATGGAGGTCAACGTCAAGCCGGCCCATTTCCCCACCAATTCCGCGCCCTCCTCCTACGCGGTGATCGCCGCGCAGGAGGCCGGAGGCGGCGATATGGGCACGCTGGTGCACGGGCTCTTGCGTGCCTGTTGGGCTGAAGAGCGCGACATTGCCGATGACGCGGTGATCCGCGACTGCCTGTCGGCGGCAGGTTTCGATCCCGCGCTGGCCGACAGCGGGCTGCTGGCCGGGGCCGAGACCTACGCGCGCAACCTCGAAGAGGCGGTCGAGCGCGGAGTCTTCGGCGCGCCCTTCTACATCAC
>NZ_JBLXFR010000130.1:0-5330 GCF_048261845.1 Stappia sp.
GCGCCGCCCGAGGTGGCGGGGGTGATGGCGGCATCGGTCTGGATGAAATAGCCACGCGAATTGCCCGTGGCGATGCCCGAGCGGGCCAGGCCCGAGACGATGCCGCTGGTCACCGTCTGCCCGACGCCGAAGGGGTTGCCGATGGCGAGCACCAGCTCGCCTACCTCGACACCGTCGCTGTCGCGCAAGAGAAGATGGGGCATGTCGTGCGCGCCATCAAGGCGCAGGATCGCAAGGTCGCTGTCCTCGTCCGCCAGCAGGACCTCGGCGTTGAACTCGCGCCGGTCGGTCAGAACCACGCGGATCTCGGTGGCCTGGCCGACGACATGGTAGTTGGAGACAACGATGCCGTCTTCGGACAGGATGACACCCGAGCCCAGAGAGTTCTGCACCCGGGGCTGCGCCTGTCCGAAATCGCGGAAGAAGCTGCCGAAGAAGGGATCGTCGGCGAAGGGGCTGCGGCGCGCGGCAACCACGCGGCGGGCGTAGATGTTGACGACTGCCGGCGCCGCCTCGCGCACGAGCGGCGCGAAGGACAGGCGGATCTCCTCGGCGCTTTGCGGCACCCGGGTCTCGGCAGATGCGGGCACCGGGGCAGCGGCGGCCAGAAGCACCAGCATCACGGACAGGGACAGAATGCGCAGCATCGGTCGACGTCGCCTCGGGTCGGGGATCTCGGGGGTGAAGATATGCGCGCCGTGCCGGCTGAATGCAAGGCGCGCCGCACCGCGCCGGCACAACGAAAAACGCGCCGCCCGGTCAGGGCAGCGCGCTGTCATCGGTGCCGGATCGGCGCCGGTATCACTCTTCGGCGGCCTCGGCTTCTTCCAGGCGCGCCTTGTCGGCGGCACCCTTGGCCGAGGTGTCGCGGTCGACGAATTCGATGATCGCCATCGGGGCCATGTCGCCGTAGCGGAAGCCTGCCTTCAGGATGCGGACATAGCCGCCCTGGCGGTCCTTGTAGCGCGGGCCGAGAACCTCGAACAGCTTCGCCACATGCGCATCCTGCTTGAGCTGGGCGCGGGCGTTGCGGCGGGCGTGCAGGTCGCCGCGCTTGGCGAGCGTGATCATCTTCTCGATGATCGGGCGCAGTTCCTTGGCTTTCGGCAGCGTGGTCTTGATCTGCTCATGTTCGATGAGCGAGCCGGCCATGTTCGCCCACAGCGCCTTGCGGTGCTCGTGGGTACGGTTCAGGCGGCGGTAGCCTCTTGCGTGACGCATGTGTCTTCTCCTACGTGTTTTGCTTTGTCCGGCGGCCGATGCGTGTCAGCCGCTCTCCTTGGGGCTTCCTGCCCTGTTCGTCCCCGCCAGCGCGGGCAATTGCCGGGGCGCGCCTTGCGGGCGCGCCCCGAGTTATCAGAAGGCGTCTTCGAACTTCTTCGCCAGATCCTCGATATTGTCGGGCGGCCAGTCCTCGACATCCATGCCAAGGTGCAGACCCATGCCCGAGAGCACTTCCTTGATCTCGTTCAGCGATTTCCGGCCGAAGTTCGGAGTGCGCAGCATCTCGGCTTCGGTCTTCTGGATCAGGTCGCCGATGTAGACGATGTTGTCGTTCTTCAGGCAGTTCGCCGAACGCACCGAAAGCTCGAGTTCGTCGACCTTCTTGAGCAGCAGCGGGTTGAACTCCAGCCCGTCGTCGTCGTCCTGCTGGCGCGCGCTTTCCGGCTCGTCGAAGTTGACGAAGATCGACAGCTGGTCCTGAAGGATGCGTGCGGCATAGGCCACGGCGTCGTCCGGGGTGATGGAGCCGTCGGTCTCGACCTTCATGGTCAGCTTGTCATAATCCAGAACCTGGCCCTCGCGGGTCGGCTGCACGTCGTAGGAGACCTTCTTGACCGGCGAATAGATCGCGTCGATCGGGATCAGGCCAATGGGCGCATCCTCGGGCTTGTTCTTGTCGGCGGCGACATAGCCCTTGCCGGTGTTGACGGTCAGCTCCATGAACAGGTCTGCGCCATCGTCGAGGTGGCAGATAACGTGTTCGCGGTTCAGAACCTCGATGCCGGCGCTGTCGGAGATGTCACCGGCAGTGACGACGCCCGGACCCTTGGCATTGACCGACAGGCGCTTGGGGCCTTCGACTTCCATGCGCAGGGCGACACCCTTGAGGTTGAGAACGATATCGGTCACGTCCTCGCGCACGCCGGCGACCGAAGAGAATTCGTGCAGGACGTTGTCGATCTGGACCGAGGTGATGGCCGCGCCCTGGAGCGACGACATCAGGATACGGCGCAGCGCGTTGCCGAGCGTCAGGCCGAAGCCCCGCTCAAGCGGCTCGGCGACGACGGTGGCCTGGCGGGTGGGATCGTTGCCCGGCTTCACATCGAGCTGTGCGGGCTTGATCAGTTCGGCCCAATTCTTGTGGATCATGCGTCCCTCCATACTTGTCTTGTCCCCATGTCCGTTCAGGACAAGACGCCCGAGGTTTCAAATGGCGTATCGAGGCCGGGCATCGCGCCCGGCCCCGCAATCTGCTGAAGGCGGATCAGACCCGGCGGCGTTTCGGCGGGCGCACGCCGTTGTGCGCCATCGGGGTCCCGTCGCGGACCGAGGTGATGTTGAAGCCGACGGCGGCGAGGGCGCGCAGCGCGCTTTCGCGACCGCCACCGGGGCCCTGGACCTCGACCTCGAGGGTCTTGACGCCATGATCCTGCGCCTTGCGGCCCGCGTCTTCGGCAGCCATCTGGGCGGCATAGGGGGTCGACTTGCGCGATCCCTTGAAGCCCATGGTGCCGGCCGAGGACCAGGCGAGGGCGTTGCCCTGGACGTCGGAGAGCAGAATCTTGGGGTTGTTGAAGGAGGAATTCACATGCGCCACGCCTGCGGCGATGTTCTTGGAGACCTTCTTCTTGGTGCGAGTCTTGTCACGTGCCATGGATCAGCCCCCCTTATTTCTTCTTGCCGGCAATGGCCTTCGCGGGGCCTTTGCGGGTGCGAGCGTTGGTGTGGGTGCGCTGACCGCGAACCGGCAGGTTGCGGCGGTGACGCAGGCCGCGGTAGCAGCCGAGGTCCATCAGGCGCTTGACGTTCATCTGACGCTCGCGGCGCAGGTCGCCCTCGACGGTGTAGTTGGCGTCGATGTGCTCGCGGATGGCGAGGATCTCGGCATCGGACAGCTCGTTGATGCGGCGCGACGGGTCGATGCCCACGGCCTCGCTGATCGACTTCGCCGAGGCGGGGCCGATTCCGGTGATATAGGTAAGGGCGATCGGGACCCGCTTGTGGGTCGGGATGTTTACGCCGGCAATACGTGCCACGTGACATGTTCCTTTTCGTTGCGGGTCCGTGATGCCAGACCCTTTTTTCACAACATCAGCCCGAGGCGACTTGGCGCTCCGGGCCCGGCTGAGAGGTGATCGTGCAGACCGGGCGCGACCCGGTACCGCGAATTGATTCTGTTTCCAGATGGTGCTGGTTAGGGGGTTTTCATCGGGCCGTCAAGACGTCCCGCGCGGGCATGCCCCGGCCGCGCGTCCAGAGCCGCCCGGCGCCTGTTTTTCAACACTTTCACCTCCTACGTCCCGGGCGCCGGTCCATAGAGGCGATCGTCCTGCGCGATGGAGGTGTCAGGCGGGCACGTGGCCGGAAACCCGCCTTCCTTCAGTCGATCCGGAATGGGCCAATGCACCGTGCCCCCTGCCCTGACGTTTCGCAAGCAGGGCCAGACAGGCTGTCATGCACCCGCAGAGCTTGAGGCCTTATCAAGCGCGGCGGCAATCTCGCTCTGCACCTCGTCGATCGTGCCGAGGCCGTCGACCGTGCGCAGGTCACCCTTGGCGTAGTAATAGCCGATCAGGGGCGAGGTTTTCTTGTAGTATTCCATCAGCCGCTGGCGCAGCGCCTCTTCGGTGTCGTCGGCGCGGCGCTTGACATCGGTCGAGCCGCATTTGACGCATTTGCCGTCAGCCGGCCAGGGCTTGGTGATATCGTTGTAGACTTCGCCGCAATTGCCGCAGGTCGAGCGTGCGGTGATGCGCTGGACCAGCGCGTCGTCGTCGACACGCATCTCCACCACTGCGTGCAGCGTCTCGCCCTTCTCGGCCAGCAGTTCGCCCAGGGCGTCGGCCTGTGCCAGGGTGCGCGGGAAGCCGTCGAAGATGAAGCCACCCTTCTTGTCGCCCTCGAGCTTTTCGCGGATCAGACCGATCACGATCTCGTCGGTTACCAGGTCGCCGCGCGCCATCACCTCGGCCACGCGCTTGCCCATCTCGGTTCCGCTCTCCTTGGCCTCGCGCAGCATGTCGCCGGTCGAAAGCTGGATCATGTCGCGGGTCTCGACCAGGTGGCGGGCCTGGGTTCCCTTGCCCGCGCCCGGAGGTCCGAGGAGAATGATGTTCATCTGCGTGCCGTCCCTTTGCGTGTCCGTTTCTTGTTGCGCCCGCGCAGCTGCGACTTCTCGATCAGCCCTTCGTACTGGTGCGCAAGCAGGTGGCTTTGCGCCTGCTGGATCGTGTCCATCGTCACCGAGACCACGATCAGCACCGAGGTGCCGCCAAAGTAGAAGGGGATCGCCAGTTGCGAGCGCAGGACCTCGGGCAGCAGGCAGACCAGCGTCAGGTAAGCCGAGCCGAGAACAAGGATGCGGTTGACCACGTATTCCAGGTATTCCTCGGTGCGCTTGCCCGGACGGATACCGGGGATAAAGCCGTTCTGGTTCTTCAGGTTTTCGGCGACCTCTTCCGGCTTGAAGGAGACGTTGAAGGTGTAAAAGAAGGTGAAGAACACGATCATCGCCGCGAAGAAAAGCAGGTAGAGCGGCTGGCCGGGGCCAAAATAGGCCATGATCGTCGACATGATCGGTCCGGTCTGGCTGCCCGAGAAGGTCGAGATCGTGGTCGGCAGCAGCAGCAGCGAACTGGCAAAGATCGCCGGGATCACGCCCGCCGGGTTGACCTTGACCGGCAGGTGGGACGAACCACCGTCATAGACCTTCATGCCGACCTGGCGGCGCGGATACTGGATATGGATCTTGCGCAGCGCGCGCTCCATGAAGACGACGAATGCGATGGTCACCGCGACCATGACGATCACGCCGATGATGACCGCCGGGCTGATCGCGCCCGACCGGCCCTGGCTGAAGAACTGCGCCAGCGCCGCCGGAACCTCGGCGATGATGCCGACGAAGATGATCAGCGAGATGCCGTTGCCGAGGCCGCGCGCCGTGATCTGCTCGCCCAGCCACATCAGGAACATGGTGCCGCCCACCAGCGTCACCATGCAGGACATGCGGAAGAACAGGCCCGGGTCGGTCACCAGGTCGCCAGCCTCGAGGCTGACGGCAAGGCCGTAGGCCTGCAATGTCGCCAGCGCCACGGTGCCATAGCGGG
>NZ_JBLXFR010000131.1:0-5043 GCF_048261845.1 Stappia sp.
GGCCCCGCCTTTTTCATGTCCGGCACGTGCCGGCAGGGGCCGGTGTTCCGGCCCCGCCTTTTTCATGTCCGGCACGTGCCGGCAGGGGGCCGGTGTTCCGGCCCCGCCTTTTTCATGTCCGGCACGTGCCGGCGGGGGGCCGGTGTTCCGGCCCCCCGCCTTTTTCATGTCCGGCATGTGCCGGCAGGGGGCCGGTGTTCCGGCCCTTGCCTTTTCATGTCCGGCAGGGAGCTTTGGGGTGGATTTGATCTCGCTCATTGCAGGATGCCGGATCCCGTTGAGACTGCTAATATTTGCCCAGCGCAAAGCAGGAGCTCCGACATTCATGACCACCCATTCAGGCCTCAAGAAGATCCGCCTCAACCTGGCCCGCACCCGGGAGTTCCCGAATGGCTCGGCGCGGCATGGCTACGAATTCATTGCACCGCTCGATGCGGACGATCACATCGACCCGGGGGAATGGAAGAAGCATCGGGAGCAGTGTCGGGTGCGTCGTTTCTGGGCCGACGAAGAGGAGGATATCGGGCACCTCCGCCATCGTCCGGGCGGCTCCTGGGCCTTCCATTACGATATCGACGGCGATGAGGATGACGAGGCCGGCTACCGCTTCGGCGCGCATCCCTTTCGCCCGGGAGAATACGTCTCGATCAAGGACGAGGACGGCGAGTTGCACACGTTCCAGGTCGTGACCGTACAGGATCTCTGATTTTCCGAGTCGGGGATGAAGTTCATTCCGCTTCGGAATTGGAAACGGAGTCTCGTGCCTTTGCGCCGATCCGCGTCGCCGTTGTATATCGGCAGGGCAACACTTTGCTTGATCGGGGACAATCGACATGGAAAAGCGTGCGGCGCGCCGGATCGCCGGCACCGGTGGGGTCCTGCTTGTCAGGGCGCTCGAACAGTTGGGCGCGGACCGCATCTTCTGCGTTCCCGGGGAGAGCTATCTTCCGGTCCTTGATGCGCTGCATGATGCCGAGATCCCCGTCACCGTCTGCCGGCAGGAAGGTGGCGCCGCGATGATGGCGGAGGCCTTCGGCAAGATGACGGGCCGGCCGGGGATCTGCATGGTGACCCGCGGTCCGGGCGCCACCAACGCCGCCGCCGGTGTCCATGTCGCACAGCAGGACTCCACGCCGATGATCCTGTTCGTCGGTCAGATCGAGACCGGCATGCGCGGGCGCGACGCCTTCCAGGAGGTCGACTACCGCCAGTTCTTCGGCGGCATGGCCAAATGGGTGGCCGAGATCGAGGATCCCGCCCGCATCCCCGAAATGCTGTCGCGCGCCTATCACGTGGCGACGTCCGGCCGACCCGGGCCGGTCGTTCTGGCGCTCCCCGAGGACATGCTGGCGGAGAGTGCCGAGGTGGCGGAATTGCCGGCATTCGCGCCGCTGGAAACCCATCCCTCGCTGGCCCAGATGGCGGACCTGCAGAAGCGCCTGTGGGCGGCGAAGCGGCCGCTCGCCATTCTCGGCGGCAGCCGCTGGAGCGAAGCCGCGCGGGCCGCGTTCACCCGCTTTGCCGAGCGCTTCGAACTGCCGGTCACCTGCTCCTTCCGTCGCCAGATGCTGTTCGACAACCTGCATGGGAACTATGCCGGCGATGTCGGCATCGGCATCAATCCGAAGCTGGCGGAGCGTGTACGCGAGGCCGACCTGCTGCTGCTTGTCGGCGGACGTCTTTCGGAGATGCCGAGCCAGTCCTACGGGCTTCTGGATATTCCCTTGCCCCGGCAGTCGCTGGTGCACGTTCATGCAGGCGCCGAGGAGCTCGGCCGCGTCTATCTGCCGGACCTTGCCATCCATGCGACGCCGAACGGCTTCTGCGCCGCGCTCGAGGCCCTGCAACCGCCGAACGCCATCGCCTGGGAGGGAACCGCCGCAACCGCTCACGACGACTACCTCGCCTGGTCCGGTGCGCGCCCCGAGGTGCCGGGTGCACTTCAGATGTCGCAGGTGATGGACTGGCTCGAGCAGCATCTTCCGGATGACGCGATCCTGGCCAATGGCGCTGGCAACTATGCCACCTGGGTACACCGCTTCCACCGCTTTCGCCGCCTCAATACCCAGCTTGCCCCGACCAGCGGTTCGATGGGCTACGGCCTCCCGGCTGCCATTGCCGGCAAGCTGAAATATCCGGAGCGCACCGTGGTCTGCTTTGCCGGCGACGGGTGCCTGCAGATGACCATGCAGGAATTCGGCACTGCAGCGCAGGAAGGGGCGGCGATCATCGTCGTTGTCGTCGACAACGGCATGTACGGCACCATCCGGATGCATCAGGAGCGCGACTTCCCCGGCCGCGTTTCGGCGACGAGCCTGGTCAATCCGGATTTTGCGGCCTTCGCCCGCGCCTATGGCGCCCATGCGGAAACGGTGGAGCGGGCCGGCGAATTCGGTCCGGCCTTCGAGCGGGCGGCCGCCTCCGGCAAGCCGGCCCTGCTTCACCTCAAGCTCGACCCGGAGGCGATCACGCCGGCCCGTTCGCTCAGCCAGATTCGCGCCGGCTGAGGCGGCGCTTCAACCGGCAGGTCTTCCAGCCGGGGAGACCGGCAGCGTCACCTCGGCGATGGAATCGTCCCCGGGCGAGGAGCGGACGGAAAAACCGAGTGCCGTGCACATGGCGAGCATGGTGGTGTTTTCCTTCAGCACCTCGCCCTTGATCGTCTCGATGCCGTCGGCCGCGGCATAGTCGATGATCATCTGCATCAAGGCCCAGCCGAGCCCCTGTCCCTTCAGCGAGGACTGAACCAGGATCGCGTATTCGCCGGTGCGATGATCGGGATCGGCATGCAGCCGCACCACACCGAGAAGGTCGCCGGTCTCCGGGTCGGACGCGGCGAAGGCCATGGCGCGCGAATAGTCGAGTTGCACGAGACGCGCCATGAAGGCGTGGCTGAACTCCTTTACCGGCGCGAAGAAACGCAGGCGCAGGTCCTCTGGCGACACTTTCTCGAAGAAACGGCGATAACGCTCCTCGTCCTCCGGCCGGACCGGGTGAATGTCGACGCGCGTCCCGTCCTTCAGCGTCAGGTCCCGTTCCCACTCCTTCGGATAGGGGGCGATCGCCAGCCGCGACGTCGGGCTGCGGCCGGGATGCACCCGCGCCTCGCAGATGGCGATGCGCGCGTCGAGAACCGTCACGCCCTGGCGGTCCGCGACCAGCGGGTTGAGGTCGAGCTCGCGGATTTCGGGAATGTCGACAGCGATCTGGGCCACCTTGACCAGCGTCAGGGCGATGGCGTGCATGTCCGCCGCCGGGCGGTTGCGGAAACCTTCCAGCAGGCGGCTGATGCGGGTTCCACGCACCATCGCCTCCGCAAGGTTGAGATCAAGGGGCGGCAGGCCGATGGAAATGTCTCCCATCACCTCGACGCCGGTGCCGCCATGACCGAAGAGCAGGACCGGGCCGAACGTGGGATCGTCGGCGAGGCCGATGAACACCTCGCTGGAATGGGCATGGCGCAGCATCGGTTGCAGCGCGATGCCGGTGATCTCGGCGCCGGGGTGGGTTTCGGTGATGCGGGCGAGCAGGTCCCTTGCGGCGCTCTCCACCGCCTCCGGCGTATCAAGGTCGAGCAGGACGCCGCCGACATCCGACTTGAAGGGCAATTGGGGGGATACAAGTTTTGCGGCGACCCTGTCGCCGGTCCGCATCAGGTTCGCGGCGATGGATGCCGCCTCTTGAGGGCTTTGCGCCAGCCGGGTCTCCACCTGTGCGATGCCATAAGCCGCAAGCACCTTCCGGATTTCCTGAGGTGCAAGCCATTGCTGTCCACGCGCAAGCGCGGTGCTCACAACGTTGCGGGCCGTCTCGGCATCGGGCTCGAAATCTCCCGGCAGGCTGGGCGGCGCGGCCATCAGCATGTCGCGTCCGTCCGCATAGCGCACCAGATGCATGAAGGCGCGCACCGCTTCCGATGCGCTGCCGTGACAGGGGATGCGGGCGCGATCGAGCGCCTTGCGCGGCAGGGGCGCGCCGGCCGCCAGCGCCACCAGCAGCGGTTTCCGGCGGCGGTAAACCGACCCCACGCCGGCGCCCACATTCGCCAGTGCGTCGGCGGTGTCTTCCAGCCGGGTGAAGGCCGAAGGGGCGACAACCGCGAGCACCGCGTCGACATTGCTGTCCGCCAGCAGCGTGCTGGCGGCCTGCGCATAGGCCTCGGCGCCGGAGGTCTCGCACAGGCACAGGGGGTTCGATGTCGCCTGTCCGGCGCGCTGGCTGGAGGCGAGGGCTGCGACGGTGTCCGGTTGCGGCTCGGCGAGGATGCCGCCCTGCCGCTGCAACTGATCGGCGGCCAGCGTCGCCAGGCTGCCGCCGGTCGCGACGATGGCAAGCCGCCGGCCGCTGACCGGCCTCACCCGGCTGATGGTTTCCACCGCCTCGAACATCTCGTCGATATCCTCGACCCGAAGGACGCCGGCGCGTGCAAGGGCCGCGTCGTAAACCGCGTCGGCGACCGCGATCCGTCCCGCGTGAGTGACGCGTTCGCCGCCCTGCTCGCGGCTGGCGCCGGATCGCAACACGACCACGGGCTTGGAACGGGCGGCGGCGCGCGCCGCCGACAGGAACTTGCGCGGATTGGCGATGGTTTCCAGGTGAACGAGGATGGCGCGGGTGCGGTGGTCGAGCGCGAACCAGTCAAGCAGGTCCGAGACGTCGATATCGGCGCGTTGCCCGAGCGATGCGACGCCGGAAAAGCCGACCCCGTTTGCCGCCGCCCAGGAGAGGGTGGCGTTCGCCACCGTGCCGGAGCGGGCTATGAAGGCGAGGTCGCCGGGATGCGCGTCACAGGCACCCAGATGCGCCGACATCCTGACGAGAGGGGAGGCGACGCCGAGGCTGCCAGGTCCCAGAAGACGCAATGTTGCCGGTCGGCCGGCCTGCAACGTCGCGGAAACGTCGGCATCGGACCACCGGTGGTAATTCGGGGAAAGTGCGTTGGCCGCCCGTGCTCCATGGGCGGCAAGCAGCTTCACCGTGGCGGCGGGCTCGGCCGGCGCGCCGGGGGGGGTGGCGGGGGCCGCGCCCTCCGGCCCGGCCGCG
>NZ_JBLXFR010000132.1:0-5032 GCF_048261845.1 Stappia sp.
TGCTGACCAAACCACTGGGGAGCGGCGTGATCATGGCCGCCGAGATGCGCGGGCTGGCCCGTGGCGCCTGGGTGGCGTCGGCAATAGACGCAATGCTGCAGGGCCAGGGCGAGGCATCGCGCCTCCTTGCGGGCGCACACGCGATGACCGATGTCACCGGCTTCGGCCTGGGCGGTCACCTGCTCGGCATCTGCGAGGCCTCGGGCACCGGCGCGGAGATCGACCTTGGCGCGCTGCCGGTGATGGACGGCGCGGCTCCACTACAAAGCGATGGCATAAACTCGACACTGTTTCCGCAGAACGCCGCGCTCGTGCCGGGAATTGCGCCAGAGGGCATTGCTGCCATCCTGTTCGACCCGCAGACCGCCGGTGGCCTATTGGCTTCGGTTGCCGCCAATGCGGCAGATGACATCCTGGCCGGGCTGATCAAGGCCGGGTATCCCGCCCGGATTATCGGGCGCATGACCGAAGATGCAGGTCAGATCATGACGCGCGGCGGATAGGTGAAACCCTCCACCGCTTCCACGATCTCTTGTGCCGCCGCTTCCAGCCCCTCGCTGTCGAGGCTGCGCGCGCGAACCTGTGCGCGACGATTGCGCCGGGTCGCGCCGCGCGAGGTATCGTAGGCCGGGTCGTAATGCTGCTCGGCCAGCGCGCGCACCAGGCCCGCGCGATCGCCCTTGCGGATCATCTCGAGCCAGCCGTCGACGATCTCATGTCCGCGAAAGCGCCGCAGGTGCGACAGGCGCTCGGCCATCCTCTCGCCATCGGCAAGGATGTCGGCATAGGCGCGCTGCAAGTAGGCGGTGCGCGCCTCGATCGGGACCGTGACCTCGCCCCGCGGCGCGGTCTTCATCAGCGCCCAGAGATTGCGCGGGATGATGATGTTCCCAATCTTGCTCGACTCCCCTTCAACCAGCGTGATCTTCGCTGGATCGAGGGCCAGCAGGCGCGCGGCAAGGCGGCTTTCGAACATTTTCTGGCTCGGTTGCCCCTCATCCCGCGCGCCCAGAAGCGACCCTCGGTGATTGGCAAGTCCCTCGAGGTCGATCACCTGCATTCCCAGCCGCTCCAGATGCACCAGGATCTCGGTCTTGGCGGTACCGGTATAACCGTCGAGCACGGCAATCCGATGCGTCAGGGCGGTTTCGTAGAGCATCGCGTGAACGAGACGCCGGTAGGCCTGATACCCGCCCTCGATGGTCTCGGCGCGCCAGCCGATCTGGCTCAGCATCCATCCGAATGCGCCCGACCGCTGACCCCCTCGCCAGCAATAGACCAAAGGCCGCCAGCCGCCGTCGCGGTCACGCAGCGGCCCGGCGATATGGGCGGCGGCGTTGCGGAACACCTTGGCGGCGCCGATCTTGCGGGCGAGGAACTGGCTTTGCCGGACGTAGATCGTGCCGACCTCGGCGCGCTCGTCGTTGTCGAGAACCGGTAGGTTTATGGCGCCCGGCAGGTGATCCTCGGCGAATTCGGCCGGGCTGCGAACGTCGATAACGGTGTCGAAACCGTGGTCCATGAGACTGGACAGGTCTTTGAACGCGCGTGCCATGCGCGAAGTCTCTAGCGCGTCGGCGGCGGCGGTGAAAGGGGCTTGCCGCCTGCGCGCGCGTTGTATGAAGCGTTCGGTCCGCGTCGGAATCGCGGTTTCGGCTGAAACCCGCGGTCATCTCAGGGCGTTGGCCTTCCACCCTGCCGCACCCGCTTGACTTTTGCGACTGGTTCGCATTTGCATAAGGCGCATCGAATGGAGAGACCACGTAGCATGACCCCTTTTTCCCGCCTTTTCACCACGGCCGTGCTGGCTCTCGCGCTTGGGCTACCCGGCACCGGCTGGGCGAAGGAAAAGCTGAAGGTGGTAACAACCTTCACCGTTCTGGCCGACATGGCCCGCAACGTCGCCGGCGATGCCGCCGAGGTCGTATCGGTGACAAAGCCCGGTGCAGAGATCCACGGCTACCAGCCGACGCCTCGTGATATCGTCGGCGCCCATGATGCCGACCTGATCCTGTGGAACGGACTCAACCTCGAACTCTGGTTCGAGCAGTTCTTCCATAATCTCGGCGAGATTCCCGTCGCCGTGCTTTCCGACGGGATAGAGCCGATCGACATCGCCGAGGGCAGCTATTCGGGCAAACCGAACCCGCATGCCTGGATGGGCCTCGACAACGCGCTGGTGTACATCGACAACATCCGCGAGGCGCTTAGCGCCCAGGACCCCGATAATGCCGAGACCTACGCAAACAACGCCCGAGAGTATGGTGATCGCCTGCGTGCCACGATCGAGCCGTTGCGCGACGCGCTGCGCGACATTCCCGAAGAGCGGCGCTGGCTGGTAACCTGCGAAGGCGCCTTCAGCTATCTTGCCCGGGACTTCGGTTTAAGGGAACTCTATCTCTGGCCGATCAACGCCGACCAGGTCGGCACGCCGCAACAGGTGCGCGCGGTCATCGACGGAGTTCGCGCCAATGACATTCCCGCGGTCTTTTGCGAAAGCACCGTCAGCTCTGCCCCGGCTCAACAAGTCGCGCGCGAAACCGGCGCGGTCTTTGGCGGCGAGCTTTACGTCGACAGCCTGTCCGAGGCGGACGGGCCAGTGCCCACCTACCTTGACCTGCTGCGCGTCACCTCCGAGACCATCGTGCGCGGATTGACCGGCACGGAGGAGCAGGGATGATGCGCCACTCTGCGTTAGAAACCCCGGGCACGGGCGATCCCTGGGATGCGGAGGCCATCGGCGGCGGCATCCACGCCCGCGATGTTACGGTGACCTATCGCAATGGTCATACCGCGCTTTTCGACGCCAGCTTCGACATTCCGCGCGGCACGGTGACCGCGCTGGTCGGGGTGAACGGCGCCGGGAAATCGACCCTGTTCAAGGCGATCATGGGCTTCGTGCCCGCAGCCAGCGGCGAGATTCGCCTGCTGGGGCGTAGCGTCAAACAGGCATTGCGCGACAACCTCGTCGCCTATGTGCCGCAAGCCGAAGAGGTGGACTGGGCCTTTCCCGTACTTGTCGAAGACGTGGTGATGATGGGCCGCTTCGGCCACATGGGCCTGTTGCGGCGCGCCCGCGCCGCCGATCACGCGGCCGTCGCCGAAGCGCTGGACCGCGTCAACATGAGCGATTACCGCGACCGCCAGATCGGAGAGCTTTCCGGCGGCCAGCGCAAGCGCGTCTTCCTCGCGCGTGCGCTGGCTCAGGAAGGACAGGTAATCCTGCTGGACGAGCCTTTCACTGGGGTCGACGTGAAGACCGAAGAGCAAATCGTTACGCTGTTGCGCGAATTGCGCGCCGAGGGCCGTGTCATGCTGGTTTCGACCCACAACCTTGGCTCGGTCCCCGAATTCTGCGACCGCACGATCCTCGTCAAGGGCACGGTCCTCGCGCATGGCCGGACCGAAGAGGTATTCACCCGCGCCAATCTCGAGGCGGCCTTCGGCGGCGTGCTGCGCCACGTGTCCCTTGGCGGCGATGTGCTGCACGACGACGACGATCCGCGCGCGATCACCATCCTTACCGACGACGAGCGCCCCTTCGTTCAATACGGCGACCTTACCCACCGGCAAAGCGACGATGGAGAGCCGGACGGCACGGGAGGCCGCGAATGAGCGCTTTGCTCGAGCCGTTCGGATACGGCTACATGGTCAACGCGATCTGGGTTTCGGCGCTGGTGGGCGGCGTCTGCGCTTTCCTGTCGGCGTACCTGATGCTCAAGGGCTGGTCGCTGATCGGCGACGCGCTGTCCCACTCGGTCGTGCCGGGTGTCGCCGGAGCCTACATGCTGGGTCTTCCCTTCGCGCTTGGGGCCTTCGTCGCCGGGGGGCTGGCCGCGGGGGCGATGCTGTTCCTGTCGGACCGGTCGGGGCTGAAGGTGGACGTGGTAATCGGGCTGATCTTCACCAGTTTCTTCGGCCTTGGGCTGTTCCTGGTTTCGATCAACCCGATGGCGATCTCGATCCAGACGATTACCATGGGCAATATCCTGGCCATCACGCCCGGCGACACGCTGCAACTGGCGATCATCGGCTTCGTCTCGCTTGCCGTGCTGCTTGCACGCTGGAAGGACCTGATGGTCACATTCTTCGACGAGAATCACGCGCGTTCGATCGGCTTGCGGCCCGACTTTCTGAAAGCGGTGTTCTTCGTGTTGCTGTCGGCATCGATCGTGGCGGCGATGCAGACCGTCGGCGCCTTCCTCGTCATCGCGATGGTGGTGACGCCGGGCGCCACTGCCTACCTCTTGTGCGACCGTTTCGACCGGCTGATCTGGATCTCGGTTGCCATCGGCACCGTGACAAGCGCGATCGGCGCTTACATCAGCTATTTCCTCGACGGCGCAACCGGCGGCGTGATCGTTCTGCTGCAAACCGGTCTGTTCCTGGCGACTTTCCTTTTCGCGCCCAAGCACGGGATGCTGGCCGGGCGCGCCCGCGCTGCCGAGGCCCTGGCCCGCGGGCGCGCCCGCAGCAGCGTGCAGGGAGAGCGGCCATGATCGAGAGCCTGCTTCTGCCGTTCCAGTTTCCTTTCATGCAGAATGCCTTTCTCATCTGCCTGATCGTGGCACCACCGACGGCGCTGTTGTCCTGCTTTCTCGTGCTCAAGGGCTGGGCATTGATGGGCGACGCGATCAGTCACGCGGTCCTGCCGGGTATCGTACTGGCCTACATCGCCGGCATCCCGCTGATCGTCGGAGCCTTTGCCGCCGGCATGGGCTGCGCGGTGCTGACCGGCTACCTGGCCAACAACAGCCGGGTGAAACAGGACACCGTCATGGGCGTCGTCTTCTCGGGCATGTTCGCGCTTGGCATCGTGCTCTACACCTCGATCGAGACGGATGCGCATCTTGATCACATCCTTTTCGGCAACATGCTGGGTGTCGGCACCGGCGACCTTTGGACCGCGGGGCTGATCGCGCTGGTGGTCAGCGCCCTCTTGTTGCTGAAATGGCGTGACCTGCTGCTTCACGCCTTTGACCCCGGGCAGGCCCGCGCCTCGGGTCTGCCGGTGGAGTGGCTGCATTACGGC